>NZ_JBFRCF010000003.1:0-609802 GCF_040965655.1 Paraburkholderia sp. EG286B
AAACAGCTCCACGCCGATGATAGTGCGGATTGCCCGTGTGAAAGTAGGTAATCGTCAGGCTCCTTATGCAGTACGTCCAGAACCCCGGTGGCTCCGAAAGAGCACCGGGGTTCTGGCGTTTGGGCGCAAGAAAAAACAATCATTTCCAGCGACCTGATTTATTCGCGGCCAATACCAAAAATCTCCAAACCGCTTTAAATCGCATTTCATGCATGCGTCAATACGCCTCAGAAATCGCGCAAATAAAAATCTGATTCGCATTAAATTGCAATTTTCCTAAAGTTTCTCCCTAATCCGGCCGATAGACGCGTGTGTAGTCATTAACTACAAACTAAAGATCACACGCTACACCAATAAAAACCGGGGAGCTTCCGCGCATGCACTCGCCTGCGGGAAGCGAGAAACATGCACGACCGATGGAATGACTTGCGCGCGCAGCGAAGCTCTGCGCCCTCTATCTCCGCCGCAACGACGCTTGCGGGGACGCCCTGCGTGCTCAGCGTGCACGCCGCCGCCGTCTGGCACCGCATCTCGCCAATCTCCCTTGTCCAGCCGTTTTTGCCCTGACAACAAGGAGAATTCATGAAGTCGTCCAAAACGTGGGGTGCGCTTCTCGCCGCCGCCACCATCGCAGCCCTCGGCGGTTGCGCGACGGAGTCGTCGCGTTCGCTGCCAGTGCCGCCTGTCACCAGCGCGCAGCGCCCTGCCGTCGGCAAGCCGGTGCAGATCGCAGTCGGCAAGTTCGATAATCGCTCGAGCTACATGCGCGGCATCTTCTCCGACGGCATCGACCGGCTCGGCGGGCAGGCCAAGACCATCCTGATCACGTCGATGCAGCAAAGCGGTCGCTTCAGCGTGCTCGATCGCGACAACCTCGACGAGATCCGCCAGGAAGCGGGCTTCACCAAGAAAGCCCAGGCGATCAAGGGCGCCAACTATGTCATCACCGGCGACGTCACTGAGTTCGGTCGCAAGGAAGTCGGCGATCACCAGCTGTTCGGCATTCTCGGCAGCGGCAAGAACCAGATCGCCTACGCGAAGGTGAGCATCAACGTTGTCGATACCACGACTTCGGAAGTCGTCGCATCGGCGCAGGGCGCGGGCGAGTACAGCCTTTCGAACCGCGAGATCATCGGCTTTGGCGGCACCGCGAGCTACGACTCGACGCTCAATGGCAAGGTGCTCGAGCTCGCGATCCAGGAAGCGGTCAACCATCTGGCCGACCAGGTCGACGCGGGCGCGCTGCGCATCGCGCACTGACCGTCCACGTTGTCCGCGCTTCACGCTGAATCAGAACAACTACTCATACGGGGTTTTCATGAAATACATCGGCACGCTTCGGGGACTCTGCCTGCCCATCACGGCGGCAACGCTGCTGCTCGCAGGCTGCGCGAACACCACGCCGCCGCTCTACCAGTGGAGCGGCTATCAGCCCGGGGTCTACGACTACCTGAAGGGCGAGAAGGCGCCGCAGCAACAGATCGATGCGCTCGAGAAGTCGCTGCAGGAGATCCGCGCGAAGGGCAACATGCCGCCGCCCGGATTCCATGCGCAACTGGGCCTGCTCTACGCGAACGTTGGCAACGACACGCAAGCCATGCAGGAATTCGACGCCGAGAAGCACCTGTTCCCGGAGTCGTCGACCTATATGGACTTCCTCATGAAGAAACCGAAACAACAATAAGCGAGCGTACCGATATGTCCAGATTTTCCACACTCAAGCTCTGGCTGGCTCTGTCCGCGCTCGCATTACTGGCCGCCTGTGCACAGCCGGTCAAGCACGCGGATTACACGGCGTTCAAGAACGCGCGCCCGCGCTCGATCCTCGTGCTGCCGCCCGACAACGCGACGACGGATGTGAATGCATCGAACAGCATGCTCTCCCAGATGACGATGCCGCTCGCCGAGGCGGGCTACTACGTGATTCCGGTCGCGGTCATGGAGGAGACGTTCAAGCAGAATGGGCTGACGACGGCAGGCGACATCCAGCAGACCCCGCCGGAGAAGCTGCGCGAGATCTTCGGCGCCGATGCGGTGGTGTACTCGAAGATCACGCAATTCGGGACGCAATACCGTGTGCTCGACAGCGCGACGGTGGTGACGGCGACGGCGAAACTCGTCGATCTGAAAACCGGCAAGGTGCTGTGGCAAGGCGCGGCAAGCGCCAGCAGCAACGAAGGCAACAACAGCAGTGGCGGCGGCCTGATTGGCATGCTGGTGGTGGCGGCAATCAAGCAGGTCGCGAATTCGCTGACCGACAAGAGCCACGATATCGCCGGTGTCACGAGCTATCGTCTGCTGCACGCGGGCCCGCCGACGGGCCTGCTCTACGGTCCGCACTCGCCGAAATACGGCACGGACTGACTGGCGTTCGCGTCGCATAAAGAAAAAGCCCGTCACCGGAAGGTGACGGGCTTTTTTCAATCCGGCTCCAGAGAGCGCAGCGATAAATCCGCTTAGCGCTCGAGGAACGGACGCAGCTTGTCTGCGCGGCTCGGGTGCATCAGCTTGCGCATCGCCTTGCTTTCGATCTGGCGGATACGCTCGCGCGTCACGTCGAACTGCTTGCCCACTTCTTCGAGCGTGTGGTCCGACGTCGTGTCGATGCCGTAGCGCATACGCAGCACCTTCGCTTCGCGCGGCGAGAGAGCCTTGAGCGCCTCGTCGATGGCAGCACGCATGTTCGCGTGGATCGCGGCATCGGCCGGCGAGGCCGAACCTGCGTCCTCGATCATGTCGCCGAGCGTCGCGTCGCCGTCGTCGCCCACCGGGCTTTCGAGCGAGACCGGCTGCTTGGCGATCTTGAGGATGCCGCGCACCTTCTCTTCGGTCATGCCCATGCGCGCGGCGAGGTCCGCCGGATGCGCTTCCATACCCGTTTGTTGCAGGATCTCGCGCGAAATGCGGTTGAGCTTGTTGATCGTTTCGATCATGTGCACCGGCACGCGGATCGTGCGCGCCTGGTCGGCGAGCGCACGCGTCACGGCCTGACGCACCCACCACGTCGCGTACGTCGAGAACTTCCAGCCGCGGCGATATTCGAACTTGTCCACCGCCTTCATCAGGCCGATGTTGCCTTCCTGGATCAGGTCGAGGAACTGCATGCCGCGGTTCACGTACTTCTTCGCGATCGAGATCACGAGACGCAGGTTGGCCTTGACCATCTCACCCTTCGCCTGACGCATCTTCGATTCGGCGACGGTCATGCGGCGATTGATCGCCTTGATCTGCTGCAGCGACAGCGATGCGGCCGCTTCGATCTCGGCGAGCTTGCGCTGCTCTGCCTGGATAGCCGGCAGGCTGCGCTCGATCGACGGACCGTACTTGCTCGACGCGGCTGCGGCGCGCACGCCCCAGTCCAGATCGGTCTCGTGGCCCGGGAACTGCTCGACGAAGGCTTCGCGCGGCATGCCGCAGCGATCGACGACGATGGAGAGCACATTGCGCTCGATCGCGCGAATCTGCGCGACCTGCTCGTGCAGCAGCGAGCACAGGCGGTCGATGGTGCGGGCCGTGAAGCGGATCGGCGCGAGTTCCGTCTGGATGTCGGCGCAGATCTGCATTTCCGCGGCCGAGGCGCGCGCATTCGCGTCCGACGTGCAGGCCATCTGTTCGAACAGCGTGCGAACGCGCGCGAAGATCGCGAGGCTGTCTGCCTTCAGTTGCGCGAGCAGGGCTTCGTTGGCCTTGCTGTTGTCGGCGTCGCTGTCTTCGTCGTCGTCCGAGTCGTCCGACTCTTCTTCTTCCGATGCCTGGGCTTCGACTTCTTCGCTCGCGTCTGCGTCGGCCGCCGCGGCCGGTTCCTGCGCGGCTTCGTCGCTGCCGATGCCGTCGACGAGTTCGTCGATGCGCATCTCTTCAGCCGCGACGCGGTCGGCGTCAGCGAGGATGGTCGCGACGATCGACGGGCATGCCGCGATCGCCTGGATCATTTCCTGGAGGCCGTCTTCGATGCGCTTCGCCACTTCGATTTCGCCGGCGCGCGTGAGCAGCTCGCTCGAACCCATTTCGCGCATGTACATGCGCACGGGGTCGGTCGTGCGGCCGAATTCGGAGTCGACGGTCGAGAGCGCGACTTCGACTTCTTCGTCGGCTTCGTCGTCGGCCTGCTGGTCGGCGCGGGAATCTTCGTTCAGGAGCAGCGTGTCGGCGTCGGGCGCCTGTTCGTACACCTGCACGCCCATGTCGTTGAACGTGGCGACGATCGTTTCCAGCGCGGCCGTCTGCGCGAAGTTGTCGGGCAGATGGTCGTTGATGTCCGCGTGGGTCAGATAACCGCGTTCACGGCCGAGCTTGATGAGCGCCCGCATTTGATGCTGGCGTTTTTCGAGTTGCGAACCTGCGTCCATGGGCGTCGTATCGCCGGTCTTGTCTTTGGACGAGCGGCGTGCGGGGCGGGCAGACGAGGTCAGCGCGTCGTCCCGGTCATGGCTTGTCAATACATTCTCCTCGAAGGGATAGCCCGACAAGGGCAAAAAGGGTCACGCGCCAGCGGCGTGGCGTCCTGGCGATGACGAAATTGCAGGGGAGTGGGCGGGGCGCATGCCGGTCCCGCCAAGCGAGCGCCAAACGTCTGACGACGTGGCAGCCTGGATTTTCGTGCAATGCAGAAAGACCGCGTATGGTAGTGCGTTACGGCATGCGAGGCAACCCGAATCGTCGTGTTTGCGGCACATTGTCCGCCTTTAGGGTCGTACCGCTTGATAGCGTTCCACCTTACATATTTCCTACATGAGTCCCTTAGACCAATTTTCAAGCGAGAAGTTCACGTTTTTGTCACTCGCCTCGCCTATGGCACGCTGTTATTCCCCGCGAATTCCCCGTTGTCCGATCGTCATGCGCGGCAGCGCTCACGCGCGAATCGCGACAATACGTTGAACGCGTTTGCCGGAGGACCGGTTGACCGTCTCCTCGTCGAGCGCGATGGTCGTGCCCTCGAGCGCGCCGGTGATGAGCGCCGGATCGAACGCACTATATAGACGTCCCGCCGGGTCGCGTGCGCTGTCGCCGTCGGTTACGCGCCAGCTCAGATAGAGCACGCCGCCGGGCCCGAGCAGTTCGACGAGACGGCGGCAGGCCGCGCCGATCTGTGCGACGGGCAAATGCATGATCACGGTCTCGCAGAGGACGTTGTCAAAGCTCGCGGCGGGCACATCCTTCAGTTCGGGCAACGCGGCAAGACCGAAGGCGTACTGCGGGTAGTCGGCGGCGGCCTGTGCGATCAGACCCTCCGACGCGTCGTAGCCCGTCGTCGGGTAACCATGGGCGTTCAGCCATGCCACGTCGCGACCCGACCCGCAGCCGATGTCCACCGTCCTTCCCTCCCGCCGGAAATACTGCATGAGACGCGCATAGAGGTCGTCGGGCGCAGGCTGGTTCGCCCATTCGGCTGCGTAGTCTGCAGCGCCACTCGTGTACGTCTCGATCGTCATGGAGTCCATATGGGGCTCGCCGTTCTTGTGACAAGAGGACAGGACGCTTCGAGACTAGCCGATCAACGCAAAGACAGGCAGTTGCGCGGCGATACCGGGATGGCCGCTGCCACGCTCGCCAATGGCGCCATGCGACAGAGCCGACGCACGCAGCGTCAGGGCGGGAATTTGTCGTACTGGGGCAGCGAATCGGCGATCTCGAACCACGGCGCTTTCGAGCGCACGAAGATATGGCCGGCGGGGCGGATGTCGGGCGGATCGGTCAGCGTGCCGAGCGTCACGTGCACATAGGCCCCTTCGCGCACGACTGAATAGAGCAGCGAGCCGCAGCGGCCGCAATGGATGTCGTGGGCGGCCTGCGGGTCGCCGTAGACCAGCGTCTGCCCTTCGCCCGCGGTGAGTCGCAGCGCCCCGCTTTCGATGCCCGCAAACGGCTTGAACGCGGAACCCGTGGCGCGGCGGCACTGCGAGCAGTGGCAATTGAATGCGTAGCGGAACGCATTGGCTACCGCATAGCGCACGGCGCCGCAAAGGCACTGGCCGCGCAGCGTGGCGGGAGCATTCGTGTGGGTGGGGGCAGTGTCGGCGGACATGATGGGCGCGGTGCTCTGGTGGCAAGTGTCGAACATTGCGATCGGGCGGCTGCGATGTGCGCACTCACATCATACGTTTGAGTCGCCCGCAGCGCAGGAAAACGCAAAGGTCACCACATATGGGGATTGGCCGGCCAGTCATGGCCTCCGCACGGTTCGTGGCGCCCCCGTCGCCCCGAAATGCAGGGCAAATTTCCCATGGATGGCTACCTTTGGCGCCCTCGCGCAAAACGCACCGCCCAAGCCCACCCAGGCGAATCTACGCGCCCCGTTCCCTCAACTCCTTCAATCCCTTGATGACGACGAGCAGCGCGCGGCCGTGCTCTTCCGAGCCGTCCCACGCCTCGACGATCGCATTGCGCAGCAATTCGTTGTAGGCGGCGGCGTGCCGGCTCGACGGTCGCGCCTGCACACCATAGAAACTGCATAGCTTATTGAATGACGCGCTCCGGCGTACCCGCCGCCCGTTCGACGTGCGAAGACGCGAGACAGTAGGCTGGCTGACCCCGGAAAGCCGCGCAATTTCGCTGGCAGAGCGTGAATCGTCCGATAACCGCCGCAGCAGTTCCTGCACCGGAAAATGAGTATCTGGGGCTTCCATGTCATGCATTATACCTATACAGTAACGGTTATTGAATTGCCCGCCAAAATCGGCGGGCGGCTGCATTCCGAGGAAGTCGATGGCACTACAACACCTACCGCCCACGTTTTGCTGGTCCCGAATCGGGCCAGAGGCCGGCGTCGATCTCCCCACGCTGGTCCTGCGCAAGGAGTGGGAGCGTCGGCAGGGCGGCGGGCGTTTCCTGTGGGGCATCGGCCAGTCGCTCGGCAACAGCGCTCAAGTCGCCGCGCTGCGCACGGGCTCGCTGCTCGCCCTGTTCTCGCCGGCGGCGAGCCGCCCGCGCGCCACGCAAGACAAGTGCGCCAAGCGTGCCGGCGTGGTCGTCTGGAATGCGTGGGTCGATGCGAGTGGCCAGGTGCGCCAGCTCCCGCAGCACGTGTTCGTCACGAGCAGCGCCACGCTGCCCTCGGGCGCCGCGCGCGAGCATCACTACGCGCTCGTGTGCGTCTCGCCAACCGAACTGAGCGTCGGCAGCTCGCTGCGGGTGGTTCCGGAGCGGCTGCGCAGCGTGAGCACGGCGAAGCCGCCAAGCCGCTCGCAGGGCACGGTAGTGGTGGATTGCGTCGAGCGCGCCGCCCAGGCGGGCGGCAAGAGCCATCCGCTCGTGTTCACGGCGGAGCTGGAGGCGCCGTACTTCGTGCGGCTCACGCAGCCCACGCTCGTCAAGGCGCGCGACCTCGCGGCCATTCACGAGGCGTCGCGCATGGGCGACTTCGACACCTACGCAGATCTCACCAAACGCGTGCGCAGCGAGGCCTGCGCGCAGCAGGCGCGCGGCGTCACGCGCGATCTCTTCGACGTGCCGCCTGCCGAGCACACGGCGTCTTCACGGCTTGGCGGCGCAAGAACGCGCCATGTCTCCCGGGCGGGAGACTGGACACAGCTGACAATGGAACTCTTCCATGGCGATTCACATCCGTTCACAAGAGGCCGAGGCCGCGCAACGCTTTTTTGAGGCGAGCCGCAACGTCGACCGGGCATTTCGCGCCCTGCGTGGCGAGGCCAACGACCACGTGGCCGCGCCGCCTGGCTATGGCGCCGCGCAATCGCGCCTCGACCACGCGCTGGACGAACTGGCGCGTGCCGAGGCGTTGTTCGATTCGGTTACCGAATTGCAGGCGCGTCAGACCAGGGATCATCAGGACCACTGAGGAACTGGCGCGATGACCCGCGAAGCGGCGCGCACCGGCACGGGTCCCACGACGCTGGTCGCCGTCGAGCAAAAACGGCGGCGGGTCGTGGCCCGCGAGTTCGCGCGCTAACTCAGTCCTTTTCCCCTTCAACCGGCAGCTCCAGCACGGCCGCCACCAGTGGCCAGCGCTGCGCGGCCGCCTGCCAGGCGTCCTCGGCTTGAACGTCGAGATAACGGTCGCGGTCCACGCCCTCGACGAGACGCGCGAGCGCGTCGATATCGCTCGGCAGCGCGGGACCACTGCGCGAACGCCGGCCGGACCCCCACAAGCGCATCGCCATTACTTGCCCTCCACCCACACGCCGTCCGGCGTATGGATCACGTAGCCGGTGGGCGTCGTCATCGTCACCGTGCCTTCGTTTTCGCCGACCATGCGCGTTTGCGGCAGGTTGTTCGCATACTGCGCGAGCGGCGGCGCGCCGGTGGCGAACGGGCTGTGCGCCACGAGATTCGACAGCAGCTGCGCGAGCGCGAGATAGCTCGTGGGCGTGTCGATCGTCGTCACGCCGCCGGTGTGCTCGCTGCCGGCCGGCAGACCCACCACCTTCACGCCCACCGGCACGTGGACGATGTTCGGCGTGGGGATCTCGCGCATGCCGGCAATCTGGTTCTCTTCGCCCTGTAGCGCCGCGCCGTGTTCGGGTACGAAGACGATCACCGCCTTGCGCCCCGACTGCGCGACGAGGTCGATCAGCTTGTCGACGTCTCCGAGCAGCCGCTGCAGGCGAATCGGGTAGGACTGCAGGCTCGTGAGCTTGTCGTTCGGCGTGGGCAGCCGGTTGCCGTCGTGCATCGAGACCGTGTTGTAGTAGAGCGCGACTGGCCCGCCGCCAGCGGCAATGCGCTGCTTGTACCAGCGCGCGAGCACGTCGTAGTCGTCGGCCAGCGTGGAACCGTCGAACTCCTTCATGAACTCCGGGAAGCCTTCGTTCGCGGGGATCGTCACGCCCGGCACGCCGATTTCACTGATCACCGTGCTGCGGAAATTGTCGAAACGGCCGTTGTGGTTGAGCATCGCGTTCGGCGTGTAGCCGGCCTGCGCGAGCTGCGCGAACAGGTGGCACTCGGCAGGCGCGGGGTCATAGAGCGCCTTGTGCGGCTCCTGCCCGCAGGTGGCGCGCAGCACGCGGATCGCGGCGGGCCCGCTATAGCTGGCCCCCGAGCTGAAGTTCTGGAAGATGTAGTCGAAGCGCGAGAAGAGCGGGTTGTTGCGCATCTTCACGACATCCATGTCGTTCCACGAGAGCGAGCAGATATGCACCACGATGATGTCGAACTGCGCGCTCGCATCGGTGGTGAGCGGCGTGAAACTCACGTGCCGGCCTTCTTCGTTGGCGCGGAACGCCGCGAGCTGCTGGTCGTAGCTGCCCGACTGCTCGTCGCGCTTCTTGCCCGTGCCGCTGTCCTCGTCGCCGGTGCTGGCGAGCGAAGCATTGGCGGTGGCGTTCGCCACGAACGTGCCCACGCCCTGCCAGACCGGCATGACGACGAGCGCGATCAGCACGAGCGTCGTCACGCGCACCCAGCGGTTGATGAGGAAGTAGAGCAGCACGGCGATCACCGCCGACACGACCATCGAAAGCGAAATCACGCGCCGCGTGAGTTCGAACATGTACGAGGGCGTGAAGGTGAGGAGCACGGGGATCTGCGAGATCGCCCGGCCGATGTCGGGCATGCTCGACTCGTGGTACGCAATGGCGATGCCCACGATCACGGCGATCCCATTGCGCGCGATACGCAGCCACCGGTTGTGCAGCGGCACGAGCAGCAGGATGACGAAGGCGAAGTTCATCCACCACTCGGGCTTGAGCGTGCCGATCGAGTAGAGGTACAGCTTGGCGAGGAAGTAGAGATTCCAGAGACCCATAGTGTTTCGCGTTCCAGGGTGTAGCGGTGGTTCCGGTGATCAGGGCTGGCGGACCTGGCCGGCCCGGCGTCGCGTGAAGAGGTTTTCCAGCGCGTCGAAGAACGCGTCGATGAGGCGCATGTAGCCTTGCCAGCTCAGCTCGATCAGCTGAATGAGGCCGTGCAGCGGCGCGTCGGAGGGCGGCACGTCCTCCCATTCGAGCCAGGCATCGGCGCGGCCGAACGTGCATTCCACGAGCTTGCGCTCCATCTCCATCGTCATGCCGACGAAGCGCACGCCGAGGCGCCGGTCGGCCAGACGCGCGACCACGGCGGGGAAGTCGTGCTCCAGCACGCCGCGCGCGAGCGTCACGTTGATGCGCTCGCCGGGCTCGAGCTTCGCGACGGCGTCGGCGGGCAGCATGAGGCCGATGCCGCCCATCGAATAGTTCTCGGTCTTGCAGGCGAGCGTGCGGCCGTCGGGCAGCGTGAGCATGGCGGGCACGCGCAGCGGAATGCGGTGCGCTACGCGCACCTGCTTCGCTTCTTTGGCCACGCCGAGCGCGAGCCCGAGAATGGTGAGATTCACGCCGGCCCAGAAGAGGTTCATGAACACGGTGGCGGGTTCCTCGGACCGCCAGATCGTGAGGCGGCCGATGCCGGCGAGCACCGAGCACACATTGATCGCGAGCAGCACGAGGTAGGGCTTCGAAATCGTCCAGTCGAGATACTCGTGCTCGATATGGCCGCCCTTCGAGGTCACGTTGAACTTGCCGAGCTTCGGATTGATGAGCGCCATGGTGGTGGGCAGCACGATGTACCACGCGAGCACGGACTCATACGCTTCGGCCCAGAACGAATGCCGGTAGCGTCCCTGGATGCGCGAGTTGGCAATCGCGGCAATCACCAGATACGGCACCACGTAAGCGAGGATCACGGGCGCAGGCGTGTTGATCACGTGCAGTCCGAAATACAGGTACGCGCCGGGCATCACGAGGAAGATGAGCCGCGGGAAGCCGTAAAAGAAGTGCAGCATGGCGTTGCTGTAGCACATGCGCTGGAAGAACGAGAGCCCCTTGCCGATCCACGGATTGTCGACGCGGAAGATCTGCGTCATGCCGCGTGCCCAGCGGATGCGCTGGCCGATGTGGTCGGCGAGGCTGTCGGTGGCGAGGCCCGCCGCCTGCACGGTGCGCAGGTAGGCCGACGTATAGCCGTGGCGATGCAGCCGCAGCGAGGTGTGGGCGTCCTCGGTCACGGTCTCGGTCGCGATGCCGCCAATGTGCTCGAGCGCCGAGCGCTTGATGACCGCGCACGAGCCGCAGAAGAACGTGGCGTCCCAGAAGTCGTTGCCGTCCTGGATCAGCCCGTAGAACAGGCTGCCTTCGTTGGGCACGCGGTGGAACGTGTCGAAGTTGCGCTCGAACGGATCGGGCGAGAAGAAGTGGTGCGGTGTCTGCACCATCGCGCATTTTTTATCGGCGAGAAAGACGCCTATGGTCGTTTGCAGGAAGGAGCGCGTGGGAATGTGGTCGCAGTCGAAAATCGCGATGTATTCGCCTTCCGTGAGCGGCATCGCGTGATTGATGTTGCCCGCCTTCGCATGTGTGTGTTCGTCGCGGCGCAGGTAGCCCACGCCCGCCTCGCGCGCGAAGTCGCGGAATTCGTCGCGGTCGCCGTCGTCGAGAATGTAGACGCGCAGCTTGTCGCGCGGCCAGTCGATCGAGCTTGCCGCGAACACGGTTGGCCGCACCACCGAAAGCGGCTCGTTGTAGGTCGGAATGTAGAGGTCGACGGTCGGCCAGTCGGCGGGGTCGTCGGGCAGCGGCTGCGGCTTGCGGCGCAGCGGCCACGCGGTCTGCACATAGCCGAAGATCAGCACAATCCACGTGTAGAGCTCGGCCGCGTAGAGGATGTAGCCGACGATGGCCTCGGCGGGGCTCGAAAGATGCAGAGTTTGCGTGCTGCGCCACCAGACGTAGCGGCCCGTCATGAGGATCGAGAGCATCACCATGAGCATGGTGGCGAGGCGCCCCGGCAGGCGGCGCGCGATCATCACCACGACGTACACGAGCAGGAACAGCAGCACCTGGCCGGCGAACGGCAGCGGCGTCGTGCACACGGCGACCGCCGCGACGAACGCGAGCCACAGGAGGCCCTGGCGCAGATAGGGCACGCTGTCGAGCGCCGCCGAAAGCTTTTCGAGTTGCTGCTCGATGCCTTCCCACGGCACGTCGGGCAGGCGCGCGCCGACTGCCGCGCTCGCGCGCGCGGCGCGGCGATAGATCGGTTCGAGCCGCCTGTCGAGCCACGCGCGCAGCGCGAAACGATGATGCCCTTGCGGCGCCTTGTGAAGCTTGCGCAGATCGGCGGCGAGACGCTGACGCGCGCGCCGCGGGCGCAGGAAGATGCGCAGGAGCCACGCTCCAGCGGTGCGGTCGCGGCCGATGTTCAGGCGCTGGCGGATGTCCTTGCCGAGCTGCGCGAAGGCGAGCGCGGGCACGTCGCGCTGGCCTGGGCGCGGCGGCCGGAAGAAGGCGCGCAGCAGCCACTGGCCACCCGGCGCGTCGGGCGCGAGATTGAGCTCGGGCGCGCTCAGGTGGCGCAGTGACACCCAGAACGCCGTCCACAGGCCGACGATGCGCTCGCGGATCATGGCGTGCTCCCGCGCGCAACGTGTTGCGCGAGCAGTTCGTCGGGTGCGTCGAGGCTCGCACCCGTGCTCCAGTGCGAGAGCCACGAGGCGATGCCGTGAAGGTCGTGCGCGGCCTGCGAGCTGGGCGCGCTCAGGCAGAAGTTCTCGCCGGCGGCGAGCGCGGCGGGCACACCGGTGTCCGCATGCACGAGATACGGCAGCATGGCGGCGCCGAGGCGCGCGCGCAGCAGTGAAACGACGTCCATGTGCAACTGGCGCGCGGGCACGACCGCATTGGCGACGAACACGCTGCGCTTCTGTGCGCGCACGAGCGCGGCGATCAGGCGCGGCAGCGTCGCGCAGGCGGTGGCGCAGGGCGTGAGGACGCCGAGCACGAGGTCGGCGGCATCGATCGCCTGGCGTGCGTGTGCCGAGGGCCACGTGCCCGCATCGACGAGCGCGATCGCATGCGCCGGCAGGTCAACGCGGGCGAGCAGTTCGCGCAGCCAGCCGGGGCGCGCGTCGAGCAGCGCGCTGGCGTCGTCGTCGCGCGGGTCATCGGATGCATGGCCGCCCGCGAGGCTGCCCCACGGCAGCACGAGCACGCCGTCGTCGCTTTGCAGCGCGGCGCGCGACCAGGCGTCGCCGGCGCCGGGGCCGCCTGCCAGATGCGTGACGAGCCCTTCGCGCGCGCTCTCGCGCAGGCCGAAATGCAGCGCCAGCACGTTGCGCGGGTCGCATTCCGCGGCGAGCGCAACGTGTTCGCGCGCTGCCAGCAGACCGGCGAGCGCGGCGGTGAGGGTGGTGCGGCCCGCACCGCCCACGCTGGAGACGATGGCGATGGTCTTCATCGGCGCGGCCCCGTCTGGCCGAAGCGGCGCTGGCCGCGAATCAGCAGGGCGTCGACCTGCGGCGGGAGCTGGAGCGGGCGCGAGCGCGCGGGGCGCAGCCACATGGGCACGAAGCGCGCGAGACGCAGGCGCCAGCCGATCCAGTAGAGCGGCACGGCCAGTATCAAGCCCCAGACGAAGTAACCGAGGAAGATGTTCATGTCGCTCTCCTATGCTTTGAGCGGCAGCGGCGCGCGCTGCGGCGCGGCGCGCGGTTTCGCGTTGTCGGTGCGCGCGGCGGCGTCGAGCGCGGGCAACAGGTTGCCGTTTATGGGAGCGATGTTGACGGGCACTGCGGGTTCCGGCACTGCGGTTGCCGTCGTGGCTGCCGTCGCTGCGCCCGGTGCAATCGCGGAAGCCGCCGCCGGCGGCACGGTCTGGCCGTTGGCCTGCACGGAGACGGCCGCGGCCGCGGCGGGCTGCCCCTCGTTGATCGCGAGCCAGCCCGAATAGTCGGGCGGCGGCGTGCTGTCGATTTCGTCGCCGAGCGTGGTCAGCGCCTCCGTGATCGCGCGTCCGTCGCCGTAGCGCTCCTCGCCCTGGAACAGTTCGGCGAGCGGCCGCTGGAACACGCGCTGGCACACGGCGTCGGCGTCGCTCAGGCGGCAGGCGAAGAAGAACACGTAGAGGCTGTCGCCGCTCGCCGTCACGATGTCGCCCGCGCGGCGCAGATGGCACGCCTTGAGCGCATCCACGTGCGCGACTTCCGGCATCAGCGCGAGGCGAATCAGCACGCTCGGCAGCTGGATCACGCGGCTGCGCTCCACCGCCGCGCTCACGAGTTCGACGAAGTGCGCGGCGCCTACGTAGCCGCTCTCCTCGCCGTGCACCACGGCGGCGAGCGCCGCACGGTAATCGGCGGGCATGGGCCGCGAATACACCTGGCCCTGCAGACTGTCGACGATGGCCTCGACCTGCGCGAGCGGCGTCTGCCGCGCGATCACGCGGTTCGCGCCGAGGTTGAGCATGAGCGACTCGTAGCGCATGGCCACGGCGTCCTCGCGGACGATGATCTTGAGCGCTTCGCCGCACTGCAGGCGCAGCGTGTGCACCTGCTCCGCGAGCATTTCCAGGTCGCGGTTCACGCTGAAATCGAGAATCACCGTGGCCGCGACCGAGGTGCGCGCGGCGGCCACCGCGGCCTCGTTGTTATCGACGATCTGCCAGGCGGGCGGCAGGACGCGCTCGTGCAACAGCGCGTCGCGCGAAACGATCACGCGGCCTTCGTCGGGCGCGAGCAGGCCCGCCTCGCCGATCTCGGTTTCGAAGGTGCCGCCCGAAACCGTGAGCCGGTGATCGGCGGCGGAAAAGCGCAGCGGCACGCTCTGGCTGCCGTGCACGGCATCGCCCGCGCGCCAGAACGCGACTTCCCAGTGATACTGACCCTGCACCTGGTGCAATTGCGCGGCGCCCGCGAAGCGCGCCTGGAAGGCGGCCAGCTCGGGATGCTCCTGATCGTCGCCGAGGCCGGGCGGCGCCGCCACCATCAGCACACCATAGCGATGCTGTGCGCACCAGCCCGCGAGTTGCGCGCCCTGCGCTGCAAGCGCGGCGGGGTCCTGCCAGTTGAAGAACACGTCCGCGCCTTCGATGAAGAACTGGCTTTCGGGCGCGGCGCACTGCTCGGCGAGCGCGTTGAGCGCTTCGATCAGCACCTGCGCGCCGTCGCGCTCCGGCAGCGGGCGCAGCGCGCATACGTTTGCCCACGCATGCGTCGAACCGCTCCTGTCGAGATCGACGCCATGGTCGAGCAGCGCGGCCGCGAGGCTCGCGCCGTCACGCGTGGAAAGGACGGTGGCGGGGCCCGTGAGCGCGGCGGCGGCGGTTTGCCAGAACAGCGCGTCGCGCGCCGGCGAGGCGCTCGCGTAGACCACGTGCACCTGGCCCGCGCCGAGCGAAGCGAGCGAGGCCGGCAGGCCGTCGATCGCGAGCGGCTCGCGGCGCGCGAGCCGCGAGAACAGCGAGCGGCGCGTATCGCGGCCGGCGCCGGCGGGCGCAGCGGAGAGGGTGGCGGGATCGTTCATCGTATTGCTCGTCTCGCGGATTTCATCGTCGCGGGTTTCATCGTCTTCATGCGCGCTCGCTTCGTGGCCATGTCAGTAGGCCGAATAAGGGACGACCGGCCGCGGCGGGAACGGCACCGGCCCCTTCTGTGGCGAGAAGAAGTAGCGCAGGTAAAGCACCCCTACGTTCGGCGCGTAGTCGCGCGAGCGGTCGAGCCGGAAGCGGCCGCCTACCACGAAGTGCTCCGTCACGCGATATTCGGCCGCCGCTTCGACCGTATAGCTGAAGCCGCCGCCCGAGCCGCCGCCAAAGAACGGCGAACCGAGGTCGTTGGCGCTCATGAACGCGAGCGCCTGGGCCTGCAGGCCTGGCCGCGTCGGGTAGAACGGCGACTCGTTCTCGTTGGTGAACGACATGCCCACCGATCCGTCGATCTCCCAGGAAAGCTTCTTGTAGCGGCCGGTCCAGTCGAGCGGAATGCTGACCGAAAAATAGCTTTGCGGACTGTAGTAGCCGCCGTTACCGAACGTGTAGTTGTGTTCGTTCTTCGAGTACTTCCAGTAGTTGAGCGTGAGGCCGCTCGACACGATCTGGTCGGGCCGCTTGAACACCGACCAGTCGTAGCCGCTGCGAACCTTGAACTCCTGGTTGGTCTCCACGTTGGTGCCAGTCAAGAGGCCGAAGCCTATGCTCGTGAAGATCGTGCCGGGCCCGAAGTCCTGCGCGCCGCGCACGGTGAAGCCGTTGCGCACCACGCCGCCCCACTTCTCGCCCGTGACCGGATCGATGCCGCCCGCATAGGAAACCAGGCTGGCGGTCACAGGGCGGCGCGAGACGTCGAGCGAGAGCGACGAACCGCTCGGGAAGTCGTGGCGGTACTGAATGCCGCCCAGCACGCTCGTGATCGGGAAGCCCACCGGCGTGCTGCCGATGTCGGCGCGCCAGCTGTTGTTCGCACCGCTGAACTCGTAGCCCGCCGCGAGCGCGACGCCCGTCGCGGTCTCGTTGACGGATCCGAGCCCGGCGTTGCCGAGCGCGGCGATCTTGCCGTACTTGTACGCGATGTCGAGGTCGTTGCCGGGCAGCGTGCCCGCGTTCAGATAGACCGTATCGGCGTGGAAGAAGTAGTGGCCCGTATAGCCATCAGGAATGCGAACGTATAGCGGGACTTCGGTGGCGTGCAGCTCGGAAATGCCGGGGTCGCCCGAGAGGTTCGACTGATACCAGCCGGTCGCGACCTGCCCCTGCTTGCGGTCTTCCAGGCTTTGCAGCGCGCGGCCCGCCGAGGTCGTGCCGTCGGCGTCGGGCTGCGTGCCTTCGGCCACTTCCTGCGAGCGCGAGGTGCGATAGAGGCTCGCGGCTTCGTTGTAGTTGCCGCGCGCCTGCGCAACGCGCCCCGCCTGGATCGTAATGTCCGGGTTGTCCGGATACTGCTCGCGCAACGGATCGACCACGGCGGAAGCCTCGTCGTTCAGCCCGAGCGCGGTGAAGCGCCGCGCCACGGCAAGGCGCGTGTCGATGTCGTTCTCCGCGGTGTCGGCCAGCACTGCGCGCACCATGTCGGCGGCCTCCCGGTCTCGGCCCATGCGCTCCAGCATACGCGCAACGGCGAGGCGTGCATCGGCGTCGTCGGGTTGCGTCACGAGCACCTTCTGCGCGGAGGCCATTGCGCCCTTGTAGTCGCCCTTCGCTTCGCGCAGATCGACGTCTTCGAGCAGCCAGCGCTTGGTCGTTTTGAGGCGGTCGGGCACGGCGTCGAGCGTATGGCGGGCGGCCGTCAGGTCGCCCGCCTCGATCTGGCGGTCGGTTTCGCGCGCGACGAGGCGCAGCTCCTGGTCGTCGAGGCTGGCCTTCTGTTCGTCGGTGAGGCCGGGCTGATCGCGCGTCGCGTCGATCCAGTTCGCCCACGCGTCGTCGCGGTTGGCCGCCGCGAGCAGCTCGCCGTAGCGCACGCGCGCGCCGTTCGCCGCCGGGTCGTCGGGGTGCGCCGCGAGCCAGTCCTGCACGAGCTTCAGGCCCCGGTCCGGCTCGCCGATCGCGATCCACTCGCGCCCGACGGTGGCGAGCATCTGCGGATCGTTGGCGGCGTTCGCGTCGGCGGCGGCGGAATCGAGCAGCGCGCGCGCCTCGTCTTCCTTGCCCTGAGCGATGAGCTGGCGGGCCTGCGCGATCTTCTTCTGCGCGGCGAGATTGCCCATCAGTTCGCGCATGCCTTCGCTGCGCTGTGCTTCGGGCACGGCGTCGAGTTGCGCGGCGGCCGCATCGACGTCGTCCACGGAATTCAGATAGAGCGCCGTGGCGTAGCGCATGTCGGGCGCCTGCGAGACCTTGAGGCCGTCTTCCATGACCTGGCGGCCCAGTGCGGGCAGGCCCAGATCGCGGTACTGGCGCGCGAGCCTGAAGCGCGTCCAGGCGTCGTCGGGCGTGAGCCGCACGGCCTCTTCGAGTTTCGCGATGGCCGGGCTCTTGCGGTTGTCGGCGAGCAACTGGTCGGCCTGGATCGACAGCAGTTCGGCGTGCAGCTGCTTCTGCCCGGCACTCGAACCGCTCACGCGCGGCGTCGTGGCGGCGATGAGCGGCTCGATCTCGCTTTCGCGACCCGTCTCGCGCAGCACCGTCACGAGGCCGCGCAGCGCGTCCATGTCGGGCTTCGGCGCGTTTACGAGCGGACGCAGCACGGCTTCGGCTTCGGGCCACTTTTTCTGCGCGATGAGCGCGCTGCCGAGGATATCGCTGGCGGTTGTGTTGCCCGGATCGAGCTTGAGCGCCTCGCGCGCGAGCGTTTCGGCTTCTTCCGGTTTGCCTTGCGAATTCGCCTCACGCGCCTTCGCAATGGTGCCCCAGATGGTGGCGGTCTTTTCGAGGCTGCGCCACTTGCCGGCGTTGTCGGGGTCGAGCTTGAGGGCGCGCGCGAACAGCTCGCGTGCCTCGTCGTGGCGGCCTTCGCGCAGCCGCACGAGACCGAGCGCGCCGATCGTTTCGCCGTCGTTGGGGTTCGCGCGCTGCGCATTTTGCAACGAGGTTTCGGCGTCCTTGAGATCGCCGCGATCGAGTTGCGCAAGGCCGCGCGCGCGATCGGCGGCGCCGGGGCCGGGACGGGGGCGTGCACGCGCCTGGGTGGACGCTTTTGCGTTGCCCGCGGCCGCGCCCGGCGGCGCGCTGATGACGGCAGATGGGTTCTGCGCGAGGGCTTGCGCCTGCGCCTGGCCCATCGCGCCGAGCTTCTTGCCGAGTTCGGCGACGGTCTGCTTCGCGTCGGCGTCGTCGGGCACTTCCTGCAGGTAGCGCAGATACCACACGTAATAGGCGGGATCGTCGTGCCCCGCGCTCGCGAGCGCGCGGCGCCACAGTTCGAGCGCGAACGCACGGTTGCTGTCCTGGCGCTGGTACACGTGATAGATCAGGTTGAGGCCTTCCATGCGCGTATCGGCGCGGTCGGTGAGCAGGTCGCCGAGGATCAGCGCGAGGCGGGGATCGTTCGGATTCTGCTTCACGCGCGTGCGCAATTCGCTGATCGCCTGCGCGCGGCCCGCGGTCGTGCCGGCCAGGATGCGGTAGTAGTCGCCCGCGAGATCGCCCGCGGGCGCGCCGTTCGGAAAGAGCTTGAGCAGGCGCGCCGAAGCTTCCTCGCTCTTGCCGGCGGCCGAGAGCAGGCGGATCTGCGCCATCTCCATCTTGCCGCTCGTGGCGACGCGGTAGGCGTCGTCGAGCTCTTTCGTTGCGCTCGCACTGGGCGCGATTTTCTTGAGCTGCGCGAGGATTTTCGCGGCTTCGGCCGGGCGGTTCGAGCGCAGCTCGATTTCGCCGAGCAACGCGAGCGCCTCGGGCTGCTGCGGGTCGAACAGCAGCGCTTTTTGCACGAGCCCGCGCGCGATATCCGGACGATTCTTGCCTTCCCACATGCGCGCCGCCGAGAGCAGCTGCGCGGCCTGCGCTGCCGGCGTGGCGGCATTGGCCGCCGGCTGCGGGCCTGCCTGCGCCGAGGCCAGATACGGCGAGGCCGCGAACAGCAGCGCGACGATCGGCGCGAGTCTGGGTGCGAATTTTGGTACCAGTTTTGGCACGAAACGCGGTGCGATGTTCGGCAACAAGCGTTGCTGCGGCATGCGTGAAACCGCCTCGCCTCGCGATGCGTGCGCAGCCGCGCGCCGCGCCTCACGGCGCGCGCTGCGCACACGGGCGGCGCGGCGGGCAGATGCCAGGGCGTTCAGCGCGGCGTGGGGCATGCGCTCGTCCATGCGGGGGCAACGCGGCCTTGCGCGTCGAAATGGTAGAGCCCGTCGAGGTAGCCGAGCCCGAACAACATCAGCACGCTGCTGTAGTAGCCAGGCGGCGACTTCTGCGCGAGCGTGCGGCTGCGCTCGACCTGGGCGTTCGCGAGATCGCTGCGGCCGAGCGCAGCCAGATACGGCGCGACCGCGGCGGAAAACCCGCCGTTGCCCTCGTTGGGCCCCGGTGTGCCCGTGGTCGTGTCGACGCGCTCGGGCGGAAAACCATGCGCGCCGACGAAGTCCGCGAGCGGCTTGAAGGTGGCGAGCGTGCTGGCGCGCAGTGGGTCGTCGCCCGCGAGCATGCCGGCCCACAGGTACACGCGGATCGCGTTGTAGGCGCTTTCGGCGTGCGTTTGCGCGTCGGGGGCGAAGCCGCCTTTCGCGTGATATTCGACCCAGTCGGGCGAGTAGCCCTTGGGCGCGGTCTCGTTGACGAGTCTCGCCGACGAAGCGAGCAGCGCCTTCCATTCGCCCGCCTCGGGCAGCGCGAGCATGAAGCGCCGCATGACCTGGAGCGGCACGTAGCTCGGGTTCAGGCGCCAGCCGTCCGTGCCGATCGTAAAGCCCACGGGTCCCGGCAGCACCGTACGGCCAAGACCCGGCAGCACGGCGGTTTCCTCGCGCACGATGTTGCGGGCCATCACCGTGCCGAGCGCGGTGTAGCGGCGCTCGTTCCAGAGGCGACCGGCTTCGAGCAGCGTGTAGGCGATCCAGAGGTCGGCGTCGCTGGCGGGGTTGCTGTCGATCACACCCCACTGCGGCGCTGCGCCCGAGGCTGTGGACGCCGCAACCGGCTTGCCGTCCTCGCCGATGTCGCGCCTCCCCCAGATCCATGCGGGCAGATGCGTGGCGAGGTCGCCCTGGGCGAGATTGTTTTCGGTCCACGTGAGGACCTTGTCGAAGCTCGCGCGGTCGTTCGCGACCAGCGCGAAAAAGAGCGCGTAGGACTGGCCTTCGGAAACGGTCACCTGGCGCGGCGTGCTCGCATCGATCACGCGGCCATCGGCGCTCAGCAGCGTGCTGCGAAACGCGTTCCACGCGGGCCAGGCGCAGGCCGCGGGGCTGGCGGATTTTGCAGCGCTGGCGCTGGCGCTCGCGTTGGCGGCCGGCGCGGCCGCGTGCGCCGTCGCCGCCGGCATCAGCAGCGCCAGTGTTGCGAGCGGTGCGAGCGGCGCACAGGCGAGCGCGCCCGCCGCGAGCCAGCGCATGAGCCGGGGCGCAAGCCGTGGCGCCAGAGCGGGCGCGAGCGTAGCCAAACCCGGGCGCATCGTCAGGTCCCGGAGCGGCGGGAGGCCATGCGGCCGAGCGCCCAGAACACGGTGAGCGCAACGATCAGACCGGCCAGAATGCCCGCGAGCGCCATCAGCGCCGGGTAGCGCGAGATAAACACCCAGGCGCGCGCATACCACGGCAGATCGCCGACGAAATAGCGGTTGCCCACGCGCAGGCCCTCCACCTGGCCTTCGCGGACGAGCGTGAGATCGCCGTGCATCTGCGAGATCTTGCCGCCGTCCTGGAGCGCGTCGAGCACGTCGCCGAGCTGCGCCGACGAGGTAGCGGCGAGCGCCACCACGCTCCTGCCCGACCTGAGCGGCGACTCGAAGCCGATCAGTGCCGCCATCGGTCCGCCGAGCGTGACGATCGAGCGGCCCGACGGCGTCGGGTCCTCGTCCTCGGTGCCGCCAAGCCAGCCGGGCCAGCCGCTGCGCTGGTCGCGCGTGGTCACCTCGGTCTTGCCGCGCTCGATGAGAAGCGGCAGGTCATTGCCCCACTTCTCGAGCAGTTGCGCGCCCGAGCCCGAACCGATCACGAGCAGGTTGCTGTCGCGCACGCTGTCCACCTGGCTGGCGGGCACGATCGTCAGGCGCAGCGAGGGCAGGCCGGTCCACTGGCCCATGTGGCCGAGCAGCGTGAGCACGGCTTCCTGATCCGTCGTGTCGGGCTGGTTCGGAATCACGAGGGCCGTGTCGGAGAGGTCGGCCATACGCGTGAACGGATAGCCGCTGTTCGCGAAGTAGGCGAGGTTGGGCAGCGCCGTGTAGTGCGCGAAGCCGCTGAAGTCGATGACCGAGTCGGGATCGACGGCCGCGCGCGCGACATCGTTGGCAGTGGAGGTGCACAGCCCCGTCTTCTGCGAATCGATATGAAACTGGAACTGGAACTGGTTGTCGCTGCCCACGCGGAATGCGGGGATCTCGAGGTTAGTGGCGGCGCGCGTGTCCGAGCCCGAAAGCAGCGGCACGTTGATGCGCGCTTCGTCGGAGGCGCGCGTGACGGGCCGCAGCCGTTGCGAGCGCACGAGCTGATCGTTGATGCTCACGTTGAGCACCGAGTCGTTCCACGCGGAAGGCGCCGTGTAGCGATAGCGGATGTCGAGCGGCACGTTGCCCCGCGCCCACGCATAGAGGTCGGCGGGCACGCGCAGATTCACGCGGATCGCGGGCGGGTTGTAGCCCGACACCTGCAGCTGCTGCGGGTCGGTCACCAGCTCGCGGAACAGCACGGGGCGGTCGGTGGGCACCCAGTTCGGCGCGTCGTAGGGCTTGCGCGCCGGACCGAGATCGATCGATTTCACCATTACGCTGTTGCCCGCCATGCCGGCCTGGCCGAGCGCGACCGCGTAGGCGGCGTTCATCAGTTCCTCCGGCGTGCGCCCCGCGAGCACGAGCAGCTTGCGGCCCGACTGCGGATCGGCGGCCGGGTTCGCCATGACCGAGACCGTGGGGCCCTTGATCTCCGGCAGGTTCAGCCCCTCGGGCACCTGGCCCGGCAGCACGAGCGCGATGGCGTTGGCGTCGGGCGGCACGGTGCGCGAGACCGGGAAGCGCGAGCCGCGATAGCTCGCGAGCGCGCCAAGCCACGACGAGACGACGCCCGCCGCGTGCAGCACGGGCACGCCCGCGTTGGCGGCGAGCACGAACGGCACGCGCACGAGGCGGTTGTCGTGGCGGTCGAAGAACGGCACAGGCAGAAGCCCGAGGTTGTCGGGCAGCACGATGCCCGCCGTGTTGAGCGTGAGCGACGTGTCGGGACTAATGTCGGCCCAGAGGCTCGAATGATAGGGATCCTCGCAATGATCGAGCGTGTAGTGCGCGATCATCTGCACGTTGATGCGGTTGTAGTCGGTGAAAAGGCGCGGGTCGAGATCGATCTCGCTCGTGACGAGCTGCCCGGCCGTCTCCTTCACGAGCGGAATCGTCGCGACGACTTCACCGTTCACAAACACCCTGAGATGCGAAAGCGACCAGATCAGCGAGGGCGAGTAGGTGTAGACGAGCTTGAGCTTCGCGCGGGTCACGACTTCGTCGGTGCGCACGTCGACGTTCATGCCGCCGGTGGGATCGAGGCCGCGCAGCGGGATCGGCCCGTACGCACCCATCTGTCGCAACGTGAACGTGCGCGTGCGCGGCTGCCCGAGCGGCGTCGACGCGGCAGGCTCGGGAATGACGGCGCCCGGGGCCGTCTGGATGACAACGGGCCCCGTGACGGCGGTTGACGCAGCGGCCGGAGCAGAGGCCGCAACTGGCGCCGCGGCGGGAGCGGAGGCGGGAACGTCGCTTGCGCCCGGCGCGGCCGCCCTGGTCGTCTGCGTAGCCGCGACTGCCGATTGGTCCACCGCGAAAAGGCTCGCCCCCAGCAGCAATCCGGCGACGAGCGCGCCCAGCCCAACTTGAACGGAGAGTCGCATCGCAACAGCCCTTTGTTTTCTTCGCAGTGGCTGTCTTTATCTCGCAAAGACAGCGGCCATGGATATTGGCGGCGTGGTGCCGCCAGGCGTTATCTCGAAACGGCGTCAATGTGTGGTGGAGTTTAACGGAGAGCCGTGGATCGCGCCCTATGAATGCACGTGTTTATGCCCGTTGCGTAAAGCGCGCAGATGACGGGCTGGCGCGGCCTCGCGACCGGTTTGACAGTTGGGCGCACGGGTTGGGCCGGCGGGTCGGAGCGCCTGACAATTCGTGCGCGCGCAACGAATGGCGGCGGCGTTGCGAGCGCGCAACGCGGGCGTCGGAGATCATGCGCCGAGAGCAGCCTTCCGGTTCATGTAATTACTCAGGATATCGAATCGAAGAGGCGCGCAACGACCGCGCGCTTGTGCCGTGTCGCGAGCGGGTGAGGTAATCTTGGCGGCTCGATCCAGAAACGGAGCAGGGTGATGAACGAGCAAACGTGGCAGGCAGTGGACGACTGGTTCTGCGACCGGCTGATCGGTCCCGACGATGCGCTCGACGGCGCGCTCGCGGCGAGCGCCAAGGCGGGCCTCCGCGCGATCAACGTGGCGCCGAATCAGGGCAAGTTTCTGCATCTGCTCGCGCGCATTCAGGGCGCGCGGCGCATACTCGAAATCGGCACGCTGGGCGGCTATAGCGCGATCTGGCTCGGTCGCGCGCTGCCCGACGACGGCGCGATGGTGTCGCTCGAATTCAGCCCGGAAAACGCGGCCGTTGCGCGCGCGAACATCGCGCGGGCCGGGCTCGATGCGAAGGTGACGGTCATGACGGGCCTCGCGCTCGAATCGCTCGATGCGCTCATCGCGCAAGGTGTACCGCCGTTCGACTTCGTGTTTATCGACGCGGACAAGAGCAACAACCCGAACTACCTCGAACGCGTGCTGAAGCTTTCGCGTCCTGGCACGGTGATCGTGGCCGATAACGTGGTGCGCGAAGGGCGCGTGGCCGACCCGCGCATCACGAGGACGACGTGGTCGGCTTGCGTCGCTACTTCGACATGCTTGGAAACGACAAACGGCTCGCGACCACGGCCGTGCAGACGGTGGGCAGCAAAGGCTGGGACGGGTTTGCGATCACGGTGGTGGGCGGGTAACAAACGTCGAGCGCCCATACACATACACATGCGCCAAAGACAAAAAGGGCCTGGCAGATGAACTGCCGGGCCCTTTGTCCGTCTAGCTACGCGCTGACGCTTGCCGGTCAGAAGTCCGTCGTCATCGAGAACAGCACGGTACGCGGCGCGCCCATCGTCAGATAACCACCGTTGGTCGACGACCAGTACGCCTTGTTGGCCAGGTTATAAACGTTGGCGCGGAACGTAGTCGGACGGCCGAACACGTTCGTCGCATAGCGCGCGCCGATGTCCACGGTGTCCCACGCCTTGATCGACATGGTGTTGGCCGCATCGAAGTACTGCGGACCCGTATGCGTCCAGCGCGCCGAAAGCGTGAGGCCCTGCACCCCGGGCACGTCGTATTCGGCGCCCAGGTTGAGCAGGAAGCTCGGCACGCCCACCGGCGTCTTGCCGTCGGTCGAACCCCCTTCGGTGTCGAGCTGCACGGCGTTGATCAAGGTTGCACCCGCGATCAGACGCACGCCCTTGTACACCTCGCCGAACACCGACGCTTCCACGCCGCGATGGCGTTCGTTGCCGTTGGCCACATAGGCGCCCGCGCTGTTGGTGTAGGTCTGCGGCTTTTCGAGCTGGAACAGCGCGAGCTGCACGCCGTATTTGCCGTTGTCGTACTTCGCGCCCACTTCATACTGCTTCGTGCGCTCCGGTGCGAGCTGGTCGCCGTAGTTCGTCGTGCCCTGAGGCGCAATGCCGCCCGCCGAAAGCGACTCGCTGCGGTTCGCGTAGATCGACACGTTCTCCCACGGCTTGACGACGAGGCCGAACAGCGGCGTGGTGATCGAGTCGTTGTAGTTCGAGGTCTGCAGCAGCGTCGACGACGAGTAGCCGTTCGACAGAATCTCCTGGTGACGCATGCCCACGGTGAACAGCACGCGGTCATGGAAGAAGCCGAGCGTATCCGATGCCGAGACGCTGCGCATCAGGTTCAGCGCCGTGATCGGCGGGTTGCCGTCCATGCCGGCCTGATAGGCCGTCGCCGGATACGGCACCTGCACGCCGCTGTAGAGGCTGGTCGGGAACGAATCGGAAAGCGTCCAGCCCGACTGCGTTTCCACGCGCACGATCGAGGCGCCCGCGGTCACGAAATGGCTCACCGGGCCGGTGTTGAAGTGGCCGCGCACGCCCGCTTCCGCCGAGGTCGCGCCTTCCTTGCGCACGACGCCGAGGCGCGAGCCGGTGGTGGTCGTGGGATCGGTGTAGTAGGGCGAGAAGTATTCGCCGTGCTCGTTCGTGTGGCGGCGCCGCCCGTCACATACGCGGTCCAGCCGGGCAGGAAGTCGTATTCGGCGCGCAGGATGCCGACGGTGTCTTCCGCGTCGCTGTACGACCAGGTCTGCGCGTAGTTGTGCGTGGCGGAGGGCACACCGGGAATCTCGTCGCCGAGCACGTAGACGACGGGGCGGCCGTCGGAAACGTGCTGACGCTGATACATGAAGTCGCCTTCCAGACGCAGCTTTTCGCCGCGCCAGTCGAGCGCCACGGCCGTCTGGTTGGCGCGGCGCATTTCGCTGTCGATGCTCGTTTCGCCGTCGCGGTTGTACTGGTTCACGCGAATGCCGAACTGGTCGTTGTCGCCGAAGCGGCGGCCCACGTCGATATGCGTACCGAACTCGCCCGAGGCGCTGCCTTCGAGCGTCACGCGCGTGAGCGGCTTGTCGTCGGCGCGCTTCAGTTGCAGGTTCACGCTGCCGCCGATCGAGGTGCCATTGGGCGCCGCGCCGTTCAGGAATGCGCTCGCACCCTTGAAGATGTCCACGCGCTCGAGCGCAGCCGTCTCGACGAGCTGGCGCGGCGTGATGCCGTACAGGCCGTTAAGCGAGATATCGTCGCTGTCGAGCGTGAAGCCGCGAATGACGTATACCTCCTGGAAGTTGCCGTAACCGTAGGCGGTGCGCACGGCCGGATCGTTCGACAGCACGTCCGCGATGGTACGAGCCTGCTGGTCCTCGATCAGCTTCGCGGTGTAGGTGGTCATGCTAAACGGCACGTCGATGTTCTTCTGCGAACCGAGCACGCCGAAGTCGCCGCCGCGCGCCACGTGGCCGCCGCCAAAGGTCGGCTGCAGGTCGCCCGGCAGCGTTTCCTGGGACGCCTGCACTTTCACGGTGGGCAGCGTGGCGTTGCTCGCGTTACCAGTTGCGGCGGCGCCGCTCGCGGCGGCGGGCGCCTCGGCGGTTTGCGCGAACGCCGCGGCGGGCAGGCTGAACGCGACGGCAATCGCGGCGAGGATCGTGACGCGGGAAGCGGGGAGGCGCGAAGGCAAGTTGAAGGGCGTGTGCAGACGGGATGCGGACATAAAAAGGGTCGTAGCGAAGATAGCGCTGGCGCTCCGTGATGCCTTGGCGCTGCGCGCAGGCTCCGGGCGAATGGTTATGCTTTGCCGGTCAGACAGGGCTCGCGGAGCTGGCCCCATGAGCGGCCCGGAAAGGTATGCGGATTGTATTGCAAATGAGAATGCTTGTTATTTAAATATTGCGGTCAATAGGTGTATTCAGCGTTTACGCAACAATTTCAGTACGAGGCATTCGATGTGGGCGCAACGAAAGGTTGGAAAAATTCGGGGTCGCAAGAGTTGGGTGCGCCACGCGGGCGCGCGGCTTCGTCCAGCGTCGTTGCGCGCTCAACCAATGCACCGCGCGACGCTTGCCGCTGCATGGGCAAGACGCGGCATGGCCCGTTTTCGAGGCGCGTTCCCTGCGGCGCCGATAAGCAGATTCGATGCCTTTCGGCAGTCCTTTCGTTGGTTCGCGCAGTGCGCCCAAACCTACAATGGGGCTTCGTGATGATCGACGTCTGGTGAACCGGAAATGACTGAAAAATCGATGCTCGTGGTGAGCGCACACAGCGCGGATTTCGTATGGCGCGCGGGCGGTGCGATTGCCCTGCACAAGAAGAACGGCTATCGCGTGAAGGTGGTGTGCCTCTCGTTCGGCGAGCGCGGCGAGTCGGCGAAGCTCTGGCGCAAGGGCCCCGACATGACCATCGAGAAAGTGAAGGCCGCGCGCCGCGAGGAGGCGCTCGCCGCCGCCGGGATTCTTGGTGCGGAATGCGAGTTCTTCGACCTGGGCGATTACCCGCTGCGCGTTTCCGATGAAGCGCTCCTGCGCCTCGTCGACGTCTATCGCGACGTGCAGCCTGCGTTCGTGCTGAGCCACTCGCAGAAGGACCCGTACAACTTCGATCATCCGCTCGCCATGCACGTGGCGCAGGAAGCGCGCATCATCGCCCAGGCCGAAGGCCACAATCCGGGGCAGAAGATCGTCGGCGCGCCGCCGGTCTACGCGTTCGAGCCGCACCAGACCGAGCAGTGCGAGTGGATTCCCAACACCTTCCTCGACATCACCGAAGTGTGGGACGTGAAGCGCCGCGCCATCGAGTGCATGGCGGGCCAGGAGCACCTTTGGGAGTACTACACGCGTGTCGCGCAACAGCGCGGCGTGCAGGCCAAGCGCAACATCGGCATTACGGCGAAGCGCGACATTCAATACGCGGAAGGCTATATGCGCCTGACGCCCGCAGTGGTGGGAGATCTGTCATGAAACGTGGTGTCGTCGTCACCCAGGTTCCGCGCGCCGACGCGCGCCATATCGAAATCCTCAAGGAAGCCGGCACGGCCACCGTGCACGAGGCGCAAAGCCGCCTCGGCCTGCTCGCCACGTATCTGCGGCCCATCTATTCGGGCGCCGCGATTGCGGGCCCGGCCGTGACCGTGCTCATGCCGCCCTCGGACAACTGGATGCTGCACGTGGCCGTGGAGCAGTGTCGCGAAGGCGACGTGGTCGTGGCCGCGCCCACTTCGCCCTGTGAAGATGGCTATTTCGGCGAGCTGCTTGCCACCTCGCTCGCGGCGCGCGGCGTACGCGGCCTGATCATCGACGCCGGTTGCCGCGACGTGCGCGCACTGAAGGCGATGGACTTCCCGGTGTGGTCGAAGGCCGTGTCGGCGCAAGGCACGGTGAAGGAAACGCTCGGTTCGGTGAACGTGCCGGTGGTGTGCGCGCAGCAGATCGTGCATCCGGGCGACGTCATCGTGGCCGACGACGACGGCGTGGTCGTGGTGCCGTTCGCCACGGTCGCGAAGGTCGTGGAAGCGACCCAGGCGCGCCTCGCCAAGGAAGAAAAGACGCGCGCGGTGCTCGCGGGCGGCACGCTCGGCCTCGACTATTACGGCATGCGCGAGCGCCTTGCCGAAAAGGGTCTGCGCTACGTCGACACGCCGGCAGACGCTTGAGTCCGCAGCGTTCGATAGCTGCACACGAATCGCACCATAGCAAGAACGACAACGAGCGCCGCAAGGGCGCTCGTTTCGTTTCGCGACGACCTAAGGAAGCGCGTGGCGCGCCCCGATGAAAAGCGCGTTAAAGAATGCGGTCCAACGCCTTCGCGAACCTCGCGACCGTGCCTTCGATGTCATGCAGTTTTTCGAGGCCGAACAAGCCAATGCGGAAGGTCTTGAAGTCTTCAGGCTCGTCGCACTGGAGGGGAACGCCGGCCGCGATCTGCAGGCCGGCATCGGCGAACTTCTTGCCGGATCGAATGCCGTCGTCGTCCGAGTAGCTGACCACGACGCCGGGCGCCTCGAAACCTTCGGCGGCCACGCTTCGGAAACCCTTGCTAACCAGCAGCGAGCGAATGCGCTTGCCGAGTTCGAGCTGCTCCGCCATCACCTTGTCGAAGCCGTATGCCTCGGTTTCCTCGATCACGTCGCGCAGCGTCGCGAGACTGTCCGTGGGCATGGTGGCGTGGTAAGCGAATCCGCCGTTCTCGTAGGCTTCCATGATCTGCAGCCACTTGCGCAGATCGCAGGCGAAGCTGGTGCTGGTTGTGGCGTCGATGCGCTCGCGGGCGAGCGGCCCGAGCATGACGAGCGCACAGCAGGGCGATGCGCTCCACCCCTTTTGCGGGGCGCTGATCAGGATATCGACGCCGCTTTTCTCCATGTCGACCCAGACCGTACCGGAGGCGATGCAGTCGAGTACGAACATGCCGCCTACGGCATGCACGGCGTCGGCCACCGCGCGCAGATACGCATCGGGCAGCATCATTCCGGATGCGGTTTCGACATGCGGCGCAAAGACGAGATCTGGCTTGTTCTCCTTGATCGCCGCGACGACTTCTTCGACCGGGGGCGGCGCATAGGCGGCCTGCCTTCCCTGTTCGCCCGGACGCGCTTTCAACACGATCGATTCAGAGGGAATGCTGCCCATGTCGAAAATCTGCGACCAGCGGAAACTGAACCAGCCGTTGCGAATCACGAGGCACTTCTTGTTCGTCGCGAACTGCCGGGCAACGGCTTCCATGCCGAAGGTCCCGCTGCCCGGGACGACCACGACCGACTTCGCGTTGTAGACTTTTTTCAGGGAGCGGGAGATATCTCGCATGACGCCCTGAAAGAGCTGCGACATGTGATTGATCGAGCGGTCGGTGTAAACCACTGAATATTCGAGGAGTCCCTCGCGGTCGACATTGGGAAGTAAACCTGGCACGCTCGCCTCCGATAAGAAAATGAATAATCGAATCGACAACCGATTCTAACCAAAGCCGTCTGCAATTGCGGCGACAAGGCGGCTCGCCATGTTGCACGGGTATTAGATCACGCTCATTGCCCCTTCGCGGCAATGTTGGCGAGCCCACGCTTTTTTGCGGAGCAGCAAATATCGACTGGCGCAGGCGCCGCCATCGCGTTCGTGGCGGTTGCAACTGGAGCGTCAGCCGGGAACACGACACTGACTGCGAGACCGCCGCCGGGGGCTTCGTCGAGTGTAACGCGTGCCTCGTGCACGCGCGCGATCTCCGCGACGATCGCGAGACCCAGCCCGTTGCCCTCTATGTTCTGCGTCGATTCGCAACGGTAGAAGCGCTCGAACACGACTTCGCGCTCGTGCCGGGCGATGCCCGGCCCGTTGTCGGTGACCTCGAGCACGGCACAGGTATGGCGCCGCGCCACGCGCACCGTGATGACCGCGCCGTCTCCCGAATAGCGGATCGCATTGTCGATCAGGTTGCCGATCAGCTCCTTCAACAGGTCCCCGTGACCCACCAGCTCGACCGCGTCCTGCTGCTCGAAACCGAGATCGATGCCGCGCGATCGCGCCACCGGCGACCAGTCGAGCGTCACGCTGCGTGCCACCTTGTGCAGCAGCAGCGGTGCCCGCTTCGTCGCCTGATCGCAGCCGGCATCGAGCCGCGAGAGCGAAAGCAACTGCTGCACCGCCCGCACCGCCTGGCGCACCGCCCGGTTCAGACGCCGCAGATGCAGGCCGGTGCTGGCGTCGAGGTTGCCGCGCTGAGCCAGTTCCGTTTCCGCCTGAATCACTGCCAACGGGGTCTTCAGCTGATGCGCGGCATCGGCAAAAAACCGCCGCCGCGATTCCTGCATGCGCCGCGAGCGCGAGATGTACTGATTGATCGCCTCGACAAGCGGCATGACCTCGCGTGGCAGGCCCGCGGCCGCCAGTGGCGCGCTGTCGTTCTCGCTGCGCGTCGCGACCTTTGCCGACAGGCGGTTGAGCGGACGCAGGCCGCGCCCGACGCCGAGCCAGACGATGCCGAGTGCGAGCACGACCAGCAGCCCCTCCTGAAGCAGCGAACCGATCAGGATCTGCTGCGCCAGCGCCTGACGAGGTTCGATGGTTTCGCCAACCATGATCTGGACCATGCGCGTCTGCGCGGCGGGCACGTCGTGAATGGGCAAACGCAGTAACGCCATGCGCAAGGGCACGCCCCGATAGATCGTGTCGTAGAAGCGGATCGCGAAAGGATCGAGACGGCGCACCGCAGGCTGCGGCAAATCTGCGTAGCCGGTTACAGGCCGCCCGTCCTGACCCGCCTCTTCGCGAATCAGGTAGTAGATCTTGCTGTCGTTGCTGGATTCGAACATCTCCAGCGCGAGATAAGGCAGATCGACATGGACCCGCCCCTCGCGCAGATGCACCCCCTCGCGGATCGAACGCAGCGAAAACTCGAGCGTGCGGTCGAACGCGGCATGGGCCGACTGGATTGCGCGCTGATAGGTGAGCCACGCATCCAGCGCGAGCAGGCCAAGCAGCGGCAGCAGCAGCCACAGCGACATCCGCATCCGCAGATCGGGTGCCCTCAGACGGGCCTGCACGCCTGCCTCGCTTCGAGCAGATAGCCGAGCCCGCGCAGCGTCACGATCGCCACGGCACTGCCTTCGAGCTTTTTTCTCAGCCGGTGCACATAGATTTCGATTGCCTCGGCATTCACCGATTCGTCGATGCCGAAGATCTTCTCCGACAGCGTCTCCTTGTTGATTGCCCGGCCATTGCGCAGGATCAACACTTCGAGCACCGCGCGCTCTCGCGGCGTGAGCGGGAGCGGCTCGCCTTCGAGACTGAAGCCGCGGTCGGCGGCGTCGTAGACGAGTGTTGCGCAGGCCACGCGCAGACAGTCCTGCCCCTGGCTGCGTCGTATCAGCGCACGCGTACGTGCCTCCAGTTCGCTCAGATCGAAGGGCTTGGCCAGATAGTCGTCGGCGCCGAAATCGAGTCCCCTCACGCGATCCTCCACCGATCCGTGCGCGGTCAGAATCAGCACCGGTACCGTGTTGCGGCGCGCGCGCAGCCGGCGCAGCACTTGCAGACCGTCGAGCCTGGGCAACCCGAGGTCGAGGATCACGAGCGCGTAGTCCTGGGTGCGCAGCACGTGATCGGCGGACTCGCCGTCATGCATGCAGTCGACCTTCAGATGCGCGCTGGAGAGCGCATCGGTCAGTGAACGGGACAGGATCGGGTTGTCTTCAACAAGCAAAACACGCATCGCCGCCCCCAGGGAAATCCATGAGAAAAATCATTCGTTTTCCTTCCGGTTATCGCTATGACTGAAAGCATCCAGAAAGTATCCAGACCTTACCATTCGCCAACACAAGATAAAAGCCCGTCTTGACCTGGAGGAAGACATGCCGATGTCGTTCAAACGCCGTGCCGCTACGCTCGCACTTGCACTCACCGTCAGCCCGGTCTGGGCGCAGGTTCCTGCCGGCTACCCGAGCCACTATCAAGCCTCGGTGGAAGCCGCAAAAAAAGAAGGAAAACTGATCGTCTACGCCGCGACGGATGCCGCCATCGCGAAGCCCCTCATCAAGGATTTCGAAAGCCTGTATGGCGTGAAAATCGAATACAACGACATGAACAGCACCGAGCTCTACAACCGCTTCATCAGCGAGAACGCCGCGAGCAGCACGAGCGCCGACGTGCTCTGGAGCTCGGCCATGGACCTGCAGGTCAAGCTCGTCAACGACGGTCTGATGGCGACCTACGAGTCGCCCGAGACGCCGCATCTGCCGGCGTGGTCGCAATATCAGAAGCAGGCCTGGGGCACGACCTTCGAGCCCCTCGCGATCGTCTACAACAAACGCCTGATGCCGGCAGGCGAGGTACCGCAAACGCGCGCCGACCTGATCAAGCTGTTGCAGACCCAGCCGGCACGCTACCAGGGCAAGGTCACCACGTATGACATCGAGAAATCGGGTACCGGCTTCAACTATCTGACCCAGGATGCACGCGTGAACCCTCAGGTCACGTGGGCACTCGTGCGGGCAATCGGCGCGACCGGTCCGAAGCTGCAGTCGAGTACCGGCGCCATGATGGAGCGCATCTCCTCCGGCGAAAATTTGCTTGGCTACAATATTTTGGGATCCTATGCGTATAGCAAGGCCAAAAAAGATCCATCCATCGGCTATGTCTATCCGAAGGACTACACGCAGGTGGTCAGCCGCCTGCTCACCATTTCGAAGAAGGCCCAGCACCCCAATGCGGCGCGTCTGTGGGTCGACTACCTGCTCTCGAAACGCGGTCAAACGTTGATCGCGAACGAAGCGAACCTCTTCTCGATCCGCGCCGACGTGACCGGCGAGACTTCGATGGCCGGCTTGACCGAACAGCTCGGAGACTCGCTCAAGCCGATTCCGGTCGGTACCGGCTTGCTCGTCTATCTCGACCAGGCCAAGCGCCTCGAATTTCTCAAGCAATGGCAACAGTCGATCAAGCGCTAGCGCACGCCTGACACGGCGAACGCCGTGAAGCGCCGGACGCTTCGCGGTGCGCTCTCCCCTGTTTCCCTTTTCGATATGCGGCTGCGTGCCGCAGGAGGACCCTCATGCTTTCACGACGCGCGCCCATCCCGGCCGCGGTGCCGCTCCATGCCAGGGAGAAAGACGACATTCCGGCGCTGCCCGAGGGGCCGCTGCGCCCCCTGGCTGGCTTACTGCGCTGGCTCGTCATCGCGGTACTGACCATCGCTGTCGCGCTGCCGGTTGCGCTCATCGTGTTCCAGAGTCTGTTGAGCGCCCCCTTCTTCGACGCGAGCCGCACCTTCGGCCTGGCCGGCTTCGCCTTCATTTTTACCGACCCCGATTTCTGGTCGGCCGCGGGCAACTCCTTCACGATCGCGAGCGGCATGCTGTTCATCTCCATTCCGCTCGGCGGCATCCTGGCCTTCCTGATGGTGCGCACCGATCTGGCTGGACGCCGCTGGCTCGAACCAGTCCTGCTCACGCCCATCTTCGTTTCGCCGATGGTGCTCGCCTTCGGTTACGTGATCGCCGCAGGCCCGGCCGGCTTCTACTCGATCTGGTGGAAGCAGTTGACCGGCATGGAGAGCGCGCCCTGGAACGTGTATTCGGTCTTCGCGATCACCGTGATCGTCGGGTTGACGCACGTGCCGCATGTCTATCTTTATGCCGCGGCGGCCTTGCGCAACCTTGGCTCCGACGTCGAGGAGTCCGCGCGCGTATCGGGCGCCCGGCCGCTGCGCGTGGCCCTCGACGTGAGCCTCCCCATGAGCATGCCCGCGCTGCTCTTTGCCGGCGTACTGGTGTTCTTCCTCGGCTTCGAGGTGTTCGGCCTGCCACTCGTCCTCGGCGACCCCGAAGGGCATCTCGTGCTGGCCACTTATCTTTACAAGCTCACCAACAAGCTCGGCGTGCCCTCGTATCACCTGATGGCCGCGGTCGCCGTGTGCATCATCGCCGTGACCTTTCCGCTCGTGCTGCTGCAGCGGCATCTGCTCAGGAGCGCCAATCGCTTCGTCGCGCTCAAGGGCAAGGCCACGCGGCAGACCGTGCTGGCACTCGGTACATGGCGTTGGGTCGCGCTCGCCGTCGTCGCGTTCTGGTTGCTGCTCACGATCTTCGTGCCGCTTTCCGGCATCGTGCTGCGGGCCTTCGTCACCCACTGGGGCGAAGGCGTGGACCTCGTCGAGACGTTGACTCTCGCGAACTTCTCCGAACTGTTCGAGCACAGCAATCTGGTGCGGGCCATTTTCAACACCTTCGGCATCGGCGTGCTGGGCGGCGCGCTCGCGGTCGGGTTCTACACGCTGGTCGCCTTCGCGGGCCATCGCCAGCATGACTGGGCCGCCCGCCTGCTCGATTACATCGTGCTGCTGCCGCGCGCCGTGCCAGGTTTGCTCGCCGGACTGGCGTTCCTGTGGGTCTTTCTCTTCGTCCCCGGCCTCAAGGAGCTCAAGAACTCGATGTGGAGCATCTGGGTGGCCTACACCGTTGTGTGGCTCGCCTACGGCATGCGCCTGATCCAGAGCGCGCTGCTGCAGGTCGGCCCCGAACTCGAAGAGGCCGGACGCAGCGTCGGCGGCACACGTGCGCGCGTCAGCCTCGATGTCACGCTGCCGCTCGTGCGCTTCGGGCTGCTCGCGGCATGGCTACTCATTTTCATGATCTTCGAGCGCGAGTATTCGACCGCCGTCTACCTGCTCTCTCCCGGCACCGAGGTCATCGGCGCCTTGCTCGTCTCACTGTGGGCAGCCGGGTCTGTCGATCAAGTCGCCGCCCTTTCCGTCATCAACATCGCAATGGTCGGCGCCGGTCTCGCCGTGGCCTTGCGCTTCGGAGTGAAATTGCATGGATAGGCTCTCGGTCAACGACCTCCATCTGAGCTATGGCGCGCATCCGATCCTCGAGGGCGTCTCGTTCGAACTGAAGGCGGGTGAAGTCGTCTGTCTGCTCGGCGCATCGGGCAGCGGCAAAACCACGCTGCTGCGTGCGGTGGCCGGTCTCGAACAGCCCTCATCAGGTCGCATCCAGCTGGACGAACGCGTCTTCTTCGATCGCGCAGCCGGCATCGATCTGCCCGTCGAGCAGCGCTCGCTCGGTCTCGTGTTCCAGTCCTACGCGCTGTGGCCGCACCGCACCGTGGCCGAAAACGTCGGCTATGGGCTCAAGCTGCGTCGCGTGTCGGCCCCGGAGCGCAAGCGTCGGGTTCAGGCCGCGCTCGATCAACTCGGCCTCGGTGCTCTCGCTGCGCGTTATCCGCACCAGCTGTCGGGTGGGCAGCAGCAGCGCGTCGCCATCGCGAGGGCGCTCGTGTACAACCCGCCGGTGATTCTGCTCGACGAACCGCTTTCGAACCTCGACGCGAAGCTTCGTGAGGAAGCGCGCGCATGGCTGCGCGAGTTGATCGTCACGCTCGGCCTCTCGGCGCTATGCGTGACCCACGACCAAACCGAAGCCATGGCGATGTCCGATCGCATCCTGCTGCTACGCAACGGTCGCATCGAACAGGAAGACTCGCCGGCGGATCTCTACGATTCGCCCCGGACGCTGTACGCCGCCGATTTCATGGGTAGCAACAATCGCTTCGAAGGACACGTCTGCACTGTCGAACCGGGCCATGTTGTATTGAGCGGCGCGGGCTGGACGTTGCGGGCGTCCGCGCGCGAAGCGCTTACGCCCGGTCAGGCGGTCGAAGCGGTGATCCGGCTCGAGCGTCTTCAGGTCGTCGACGGTCCCGGGCAGAACCGCCTGCGCGCCGAACTCGTCACGTCGATGTTTCTCGGCGATCGCTGGGAATACCTGTTCCATTGCGGCGAACTGCGCTTGCGTGCCTTCGGCGTGCAGCCTCGCGCCGCCGGCGAGCACTGGCTCGAACTGCCGGCGAACAACTGCTGGGCCTTTGCCCAGGCGGGCTGACAAGGGGCTCGTGCCGTTCAGGTTCATTTGCAGTTGCAGTAACCGTGGGTTGGCGCATGCCGCCAGCGGAATCCATCGCAGAAACCGGGAGCAGACAATGAAGTCGCATATCACAAGAACAATCATGCTGGGTCTATCATGCGCGGGCATCGCCGCCGTCGCGCAGGCGCAATCGACGGTCACCCTCTATGGGATCGTCGATGCCGGCGTCGAATACGCAAATCACACCAGCGCAAACGGTGGTTCTGCACGGCTCGTTTCGGGCGGCAAAAATACGTCGCGCTGGGGTCTGCGCGGCGTCGAGGACCTGGGTGGCGGGCTGAAGGCGGTATTCCAGCTCGAAAGCGGCATCAACATCGCGAACGGCACCTTCGACGACGGCCCCGGCGCAATCTTCGACCGGCGCGCGACGGTCGGGCTGAAGAATCGTTTCGGGCAGTTGACGCTCGGGCGCACCTTCACGGTGACGTACGACTACATGCTGCCGTTCGATCCGATGGGCTACGCGCCGAACTATTCATGGGCGACATCATCGAGCGCGACGGGCGGCCGCAAGGACGGTCTGTTCACCCGCTCGGCCAACGCCGTGCGCTACGACGGCGAATTCTCCGGCATCAAGCTGGGCGCGCTGTATGGGTTCGGCAATGTGCCGGGGAGCGTGAAGACGAGTTCGAAATACGACTTCGCGCTCGGCTACGCCGGCGGTCCGTTTGCTGCCGTGGTCACCTACGATCGACAAAACGGCGCGGCGGACAGCGTCACGCCCGTCGATCAGACCCGCTACATTCAGGGCATCCACGCGGGTCTTTCCTACGACTTCGGCGCGGCGAAGGCGATGGCCGGTTACCGGAACTATCGCAAGACATTCAGGACTGCGGCGGCAACGCTGCAAAGCGATATGTACTGGATCGGCGGCTCGTACGATTTCAACCCGTACTTCACGCTGCTCGGCGCGATCTATCATCAGAACATCAAAGGAGCGAGCGACGCCGATCCGACACTGTTCTCGCTGCGCGGGCAATACTCGCTCTCCAAACGGACGCTGCTCTATGTCTCCGGCGGATATGCGATGGCTCAGCACGGTCAGAAGGTGGGCTTGTCGCGCGACCTCATCGGTGCGGCCGACACGCAAACAGGCATGACGGCTGGCGTTCAGCATCGGTTCTGAGTGCTACGTGGGTGTCTGTCTCACGTGCGCGCGGGGGGCTGCGGATTGTTGGCCGGGTTCGTGTCGAACCGGTTCACGCTTTCGATGCCCACCTGGCCAGCGAGGGCCGAGAGCCGCGCATACAGCCCGTCGGCGCTTGCCCGGTCGTAGACCTCTGCACCGCGTACATACACCGCAAACGACTTCAGGTACTTCGCCTTTTTCCCTGGATTGGCGATCGTCTCTTTCGTCCATTGATACAGCGGATAGCGGTCCGGCCCGGCGCGTTCCGCCTCTTCGACATAATCGGCGAACGCGTCGAACTGGCACGTCAGGGAGGCGTCGTAATCGCGCAAGACGGCTTCAAGTAAATCGCGCCCCGCATAGGCGCGGCTCGCCCGCAGCGCATCGGCCAACTCGGGCACGACGGTGATGCGGACCTGGAATTGCCACGTTTCTGCCATGCATACCTCCTGCGTTGACGAACAGCATAGCCGCTCAGGCGCGGCCGAGACTCGCCGTTCACGATTATTCCCGTCGGGAATCGGCCTTATGAAGAATCTGCGAATTATCGCTCCGCCATGTGACCACTACGATCTACCTGTCACTCATCACCCGACAGAAGATTTTCATGCCCACACTCGCAGGCAAAGTCGCCGCCAATAGCGGCGCAACAACCGGCACCGGCTCGAGCCATCCCATGCTGTTCACGCCGATACAAGTCGGCAACCTGAACCTGGCCAACCGTATCGTGATCGCCCCGATGGCCCAGTACTCGGCCGAAGACGGGCAGATGAACGATTGGCACCTGATTCATCTCGGCCAGCTGGCGCTTTCAGGTGCGGCGGCGCTCACCATCGAGGGGACGGCGGTCACCCCCGAAGGCCGCACGAGTTATGGCGACGTGGGGCTCTATTCCGACGAGAGCGAAGTCGCCATGGCGCGCGTGCTGCAGAGCGTGCGGCGCTGGTCCGACACGCCGGTTGGCATCCAGCTCAACCATGCTGGCCGCAAAGGGTCGCGGCAGAAGTTATGGGACGGCGGCGCACAGATTCCCCATGGTCGCGAGAATGGCTGGAACACCTACGGCCCATCGCCGCTCGCTTTCGCGTCCGGAGAGACACCACCCACCGCCCTGGACCGCAGCGGACTGGCCGCCATTCGCGATGCCTTCGCGGCCGCCGCACAACGCGCCTCCCGGCTCGGCTTGAACTTCATTCAAATCCTCGGCGGGCACGGCTACCTGCTTCATCAATTTCTCTCGCCGCTCTCGAACCACAGGGACGACGAGTACGGCGGCTCGCTGGAAAACCGCATGCGTTTTCCGCTCGAGGTGTTCGAAGCCGTGCGAGACGCGTTTTCACACGAGCGCCCCGTGACGATGCGGATTTCCGCGACGGACTGGATGGACGGCGGGTGGTCCGTGCACGACGCGATCGCCTTTGTCCACGCACTGGAGGCCAGGGGCTGCGCGGCGGTCAATGTCTCGAGCGGCGGCTCGAACCCGGCCGCACAAATTCCGGTCGGGCCCGGCTATCAGGTTCCCTTCGCGCGGGCCGTGAAGCAGGCGACGACGCTGCCTGTCATCGCCGTCGGCATGATCACCGAATTCGAACAAGCCGAGTCCATCCTCCGCACGGGAGACGCCGACCTGATCGCGCTGGCCCGGGCCGTGCTCTTCGACCCGCGCTGGCCCTGGCACGCTGCCGCTCACTTCGGAGCCCAGGTCAGGGCGCCGAAGCAGTATCTTCGCGCTCAACCCAGCCGGCTGCGAAAGGTGTTCGTTTGAAGCCGTCTTGTCGATGTCCGCGCGCTGGGCCGTTTTAGCGCGCTTTGCCTAGCTGCTCTTCGATCGTCCTCGTCAACGGCGATTCCACGCGCCCCGTATGCAATGTCTGCACGGGCTCGATCAGCACGACCCAGCATTCGTCCGCTGCAACGGGATTGTGCAGCGTGCCGCGCGGCACGACGTGCATCGAGCCCGCGGGCAGATCGACGACACGCCCGCCTTCATACTCGATCTTCAGATGGCCGCGCACGACGAAGAACAGTTCGTCCTCGTGCTCGTGGTCGTGCCACACGAGCTGCCCGCGCACTTTGGCGACCTTGACGTACTGATCGTTGACCTGGGCGACGACTTTCGGCGACCAGTAATCGGACACATCGGCGAACGCGGCTTCGAGGTCGAACGATTCGGCAAACGGATGACCAGGCATCGTTATCTCCATGCTGGAATGACGGATGCGGCGAGCAGGACGCCCATCGCAAGATTAAGGATGCGCCAGTGGCGCGGCGTGCGAAAGAGGCGCGCGAGCAGCACGCCGAGCGCGCACCACAATGCGAGCGAGACGCACGCGGCCACGCCGAACGAGGCACCGAGCAGCAGCGCGAGTCGGTTCGGACTGCTTGCAAGCAGCGCGAACGACGCCGCCGCGCCGACCGTCATCGCCCAGCTTTTCGGGTTGAGCCAGAGCAGCAGGAAACCGTTGACGAGCGTGATGGGGTGCGCGGGGCCGTTACCTGCGTTCGGCGGCCCGCTGCGCGCGATGCGCCACGCGAGCCACAGCAAATATACGGAGCCGACTGCCTTGACGGCCGTTTGCAGCGACGGCAACGCGAGCAGCAGACCGCCCAGCCCGAATCCGGCAACGGCGGCGAGCACAGCCAGGCCGATCGCGATGCCGAGCATCAGCGGAATCGAACGCGCGAAGCCGAAGCGCGCGCCCGAAGCGGTGGCGAGCGTGGTGGCGCCGCCGGGCGTCACGGTCGCAATGACGACAAACAGGAGAAGCGGCAGGATCGAGGTCATCGGTGTAAATCCGGGCGAAGAAAACTTGCACTGTACGGATCGCCGACGCATCATCAAAGGCAATAATTCTGATGCGATCCATTACGCGGCATAATGCGTCAATGAGCCGAAACCTCGACCTCGACCTGATCCGCACCTTTGTTGCCGTCGCCGATAGCGGCAGCATGACGGTCGCCGCGAATCTGCTGCACATGACGCAAGGCGCCGTGAGCCAGCAGGTGAAGCGTCTCGAAGACGTGCTGGATTGCCTGCTGTTCGTGCGCAAGACGCGCAGGCTGGAGCTGTCGCGCCATGGCGAGCAATTTCTCGTGAAGGCACGCCAGCTGCTGCAGCTCAACGACGAAATCTGGGCCGACATGACCGGTCGATCCCTGCGCGGCAGCCTGCGTGTGGGCGTGCCATACGATCTCGTGACACCGCTCGCGCCCGCGATGAAGGCGTTCGCCGATGCGCATCAGCAAGTGGAGATTTCGCTCGTGTGTGCGGCGTCGCCGGAGTTGAGCGAAGCGGTGCATAGCGGCCGCGTGGATCTATCGCTGGTCGAATATGTCGCGAGCGAAGGCGAAGGCGAAGTGGTCCGCATCGAGCCGCTGGTGTGGGTCAAGGGGCGCGGCAGCGATGCCTGGCAGAAGCGGCCGCTGCCGCTGTCGATGGTGGACGAGCGATGTGCCTTCCGGCCGGTCGTGCTCGGTGCGCTCGCGGACGCGGGCATTGCGTGGCGCACGGTGTTCGAGAGCGGCAACATCGAGGCGACCGCCGCAACGGTGCGTGCGGGCCTCGCGATCACGACGTGGCTCGCCTCCACGGTGCCGGCCGACCTCGAGACGCTCGCGCCTCAAGCAACCGGCTTGCCCGCGCTGCCGCCGTTTGCGATCTGCCTGCGACTGCCCGCGACGGTTCAGCCCGCGGCGCAGGAATTCGCGCGCCACGTGCGCGAATCGATGTCGAACGACGCAGGCGCTCGACGCGCGCAGCTTGCGAGCGTTGCGTGACGTCTTGCGTGTGAGGCCGTCGCGCTTCTACAGGCGCTGCGGCAGCGCAGCCGCAAAAAAGTCGGTGATCCGGCGCACGCGCGCAGGCACGAAACGGCGCCTCGGCCACACGATACTGACATCACGGGCGTCCCCAATGAAGTCGTCCAGCACGGTGACGATGTCGGGATGCTCGAGTTCGTCGGTGAGCGAGAGCTTCGCGAAGAGGCCGATTCCCACGCCCGCGAGCACGGCCGACCGTATCGTCTCGACGCTGTTCGACGACAGGTTGCCTCGCACCGGCACGCTGAACCGGCCTTGCGGCCCATGAAACGGCCAGTTCGCCGATTCCATCAGACCGCCGTAGACGAGGCAATTGTGCCTCGCGAGATCTGCAGGATCCTTTGGCATGCCGTGCTGCTCGAAATAGCGGCGCGATCCCACGCAGACCAGCGGGGTGCTGGCGATTTTCCGCACGACCGAATCGGGATCGTTGACGGTGCCCACGCGAATCGCGAGGTCGATTCGATCCTCCACCATATCGCGGACGAAATCCGACAACACGAGATCGACCCGAAGCCCGGGATGGCGCGACAGCAGGTCGGGAATGAGCGGGAGGACGTGCAGGCGGCCGAACGTCGAGGCGGCGGCGATGCGGACAAGGCCCGAGACATCGAGCGTGCTGCTGCTCAGTTCGTTGTCGGCTATTTCGAACTCGTCGAGCAGCGGCTTGGTGCGCTCGTAGTATTTCTGCCCCTGATCCGTGAGGGTCACGCTGCGTGTGCTGCGGTTCAATAGCTGCACGCCGAGGCGCTTTTCCAGCGCACCGATCGCCTTGCTGATGGCGGACTGTGAGTCGCCGGTTCTACGCGCGGCGGCGGAAAAGCCGCCCGCTTCGACAACGGCGATGAAGGCGTTCAATTCGTGAAACCGGTCCATTGCATGTCTCTCGTGAGACCCATTCCCTCGAAGAATAGATCTCATGATAACTCCGCTGATTATCATTCGTCGGGGCGGCAATTACGATGTCTCTACCATTCACCACGAGGCAGAAATTTCCCATGTCCACTCTCACAGGCAAGGTTGCCGTCATCAGCGGCGCGACGACGGGTATCGGCTTGGCGATCGCCCAGCGGTTCGTCGCCGAAGGCGCGCACGTCTTTATCTTCGGCCGTCGGCAAGGCCAGCTCGACGAGGCCGCCAAACTGATCGGACGCAACGTGACTGCGATCCAGGCCGACGCCGCGAATCTCGATGACCTCGACCGCGTCGCCGCGGCAGTCAGGGAAGAAAAGGGTGTCGTCGACATCATCGTGTCGAACGCGGGCTTTACCGAGCAGGCTTCCATCGACACCATCACGCCAGCGCATTTCGACAAGGCATTCAACCTGATGGCGCGCGGCCCCGTCTTTCTGGTGCAGAAGCTGCTGCCGATGATGACGGGCGGTGGATCGATCATCCTGGTTTCTTCGGCCATGCACGTCATGGGCATTCCCGGGCACACCGCCTACGCGGCGACCAAGGCCGCGTTGCGTTCCTATGCGCGCACCTGGGCCGCCGAATTCAAGGATCGCGGTATTCGCGTCAACATGCTCAGCCCTGGCGTCACCGACACGCCGATCCTCGATGCCCAGTCGGCGACACGCGAGGATCTGGTGAGCATGTACCAGAGCATGGTCCCGCTCGGTCGACTCGCCCGGGCCGAGGAGATGGCCAGCGCGGCGCTCTTTCTCGCCTCCGAACAGAGTTCCTATATGACGGGCGCGGATTTGATGAATGACGGCGGCATCGGCCAGGTCTGAGACCTGAGGTGTACCGTCCGCCAGAGTGATTTTTGGGTTACTTAGGAAAACGAATGGAGAGTTCAGTGAGCTACGCAATCATCGGGCTTGGCAAGATCGGCACGGCCATCGCGCAGGCATTCGCCGATCAGGGTATCGAGGTCGCCGTGGCAGGCCGGCGGCCGGTCGACGCGCTCGCCGCGCAGATCGGGCCGTCGCTGGTTGCGCAGCGGATCGAGGACGCGGTCGAGGCTGACGTTGTCATCCTGGCTGTGCCGTTCGGCGCTCACGAGGACGTCGCGCGGGCCGCTGAAAGCTGGCAGGGGAAGATCGTGATCGACGCCATGAACGCGTACGGCGTGCCTGTGAGGGAGCTGGACGGTCTGCCTTCTAGCGCGGCCGTTGCAAAGGCGTTTCCAGGCGCGAAGCTGGTGAAGGCCTTCAACCACCTGCCCGCAGGCACACTGGCACAGGGGCCAACGACGCCGCATGGCGGCCGGCGCGTCGTGTTCGTCGCTAGCGACGACGATGCGGCTAGCGCTTCGGTGTCGGGTCTCGTCGAGCGGCTCGGGTTCGCGCCGGTCGAACTCGGGAAGATCGGCGAGGGCGGTCTCCTCGTCCAGGCACGCGGCAACAGGTGGGCCCAGCTGGTTTTCCAGGATCTGGTCAAGTTCGATTGACCGGCCGCACGCTATCGCGCTTCCGGCGAGAGCGCTTTCATGACGGGCACAGCGTTGCTGGTGGGCGGACGCTACCCGTTCGTCACGCGGGACCCTTGGCTCACTATAGCGGTTCCGGCTGGGCCCGAAGCTTGTCCTTGATTGCCGTCAGGCAGTTCGTGAACTGGGTGCGAAGCCCCACGGAGTTGCCGCTCGGTGCGGAAAGACTGTCGGTTGTCACAGTCCATCCGTCAGGCGTACGCGAAACATCGAGTTCGAAGTACTCGGCCGATTCGCTATCGAGGACCACCGACACGCGAAAACTGCCCTTCGCCGCACGTACGACCGCCTCGCAGCCCTGCTGGAGCCGGGCTGGCGCATGAGCGGACAAACCGGGTGAGCCGTCGCGAAAGGGGACCGCGCCGTACATGCGGAACGCCTCGAACTGCGCCGGCATGGCGGCCGTGACGAACTGGATGTCCGAATCCGAAACGGCATTTCCGCATCCCGCGAGGATGGCGACATAAGCTGCGAGCGTGATGCGGGCGAAATGACTCCGGAAAGTGAGTTCGTGGATCCTGCCTGGTCGTAGTCTCTGCGCAAACGTTAGCGTTCTCATCTCCAACGGGCCAGCCTCGATGTAAGAATTAGTATTACGGCGTGCGTTATGCATATATTTATCGAGGTTAACCCTGGGGTGGCATGGGTCGAGTCGGCGAGTGGGCGTCAACGGATCACTTTTTCCAGTCGACGCCGGTGCCGGCTGCGGCGCGATCTCTTACAGTCGGTCCCGCAGTAGACCTTCCGCCAACAACGCTCCCCGTACATGCGGACGCTCACCCACGCGTTGCTGAAACGCCGATATGGCGGGCAACTGTGAACTATCCAGGCCAACATGCGGAGCCCAGTTTGTCACTGTGAAAAGGTAGGCGTCCGCTGCCGAGAAGCGCTCCCCCAGCAACCATGGCTGAGTCGTCAGCAACTTCTCCAGCAATCCATAATATTTAGAAAGCGTCTCTTGTCTTTCTCGGCGGACCAACTCGGGCGTCGTGGAATTGAAAAGCGGGGAGTAGCCTTTGTGCAAATCTGAATTAACGAAACCGAGCCACTCCTGCAGGCGATAGCGCGCCATCGTGCGGCACGATGAGCGATGTGCGCCGATATAATCCGGTAACTTCCAGGTTACTCAACACAACGAGACAAGACGATGGGATTGCCTGTCCGGAAAAGCAAGGCGCCCGCGCCGCCTGCATGTCAGGTGACTGACGCCCTCGGATTTTTACGGGGCGCGTGGGCCTTGAATGTCATTTGGCAATTGCGTCATCAGGCGCGGCGCTTTCGCCGGCAAAGCACATCCGCAGACCCCATCCCGGCTTCACTTCGCGCGGGCTGCGTTACCCGATGAATTTGAGCGCAATATCTGGAGTGCAGAGCGCGGGCCACATCCGTCATAGTTGGGCTTCGTCACTCAGGAGTCGACATGCTGCGCTTATACGATTATCTGCCCTCCCAGAACGCCTGGAAGATCCGGGTTCTGCTTCGCCTTCTCGGCATTCCCTATGAGACCCAGGAGGTCTCCATTTTCGAGGGAGCGGGACAGACCGACGCATTCCTCAAGCTCAACCCCACAGGCGCCGTGCCAGCGCTCGAACTGGAAGACGGCCGCGCTTTGTCCGAGTCGAATGCGATCCTTCAGTTTCTGGCTGATGGAACCGACTTCCTGCCTGCTGACCGCTTCGGGCGCGCCAAGGTTGCTCAATGGCTCAGCTTCGAGCAGTACTACATCGAACCGGTCATCGGCTCTTTGCGTTTCTGGACATTGACGGGGCGCTTAAAGCGCAATGCTGCGATGGTCCCAGACAAACAGGAGACCGCCGCGAAGGCGCTGCGAGCCCTCGATCGGTCCCTGACGGATGCGACCTTCCTGGTCGGTGATGGCCTGTCCGTTGCCGACATATCGATCTACGCATACTCCCACCTCGCAGGCGATGTCGGTATCGACCTGGCGGCCTACCCAGCACTCGCTGCCTGGCTGTCGCGCGTCGCTGCCGGGATTGGTCCCAACCATCCCGTGCATCCTTACACCATCGATCCGCACGCCATCGTGCGTGACTAGCGGGCGCTCGAGGTGACACCCGCGGCTGTGTCTGCCTTGAAATGTCGGATCCGAGCGGAGCCTGGGGTTGGGAGCGAACAAGGTAGGCGTTCAATGGCGCCATGCTTGCGAGCTGACGAATCGCCCGTCGAGCGATTGAGCGTCTGGTCTGCCTCCAGAGTCGGCCAGCAGCGGTCAGTCGTGAATTGCTTCAGAATACCGGTGGATGAAGCGGCTCCACGTTTTGTACAACCACAATTCACTGAGGCTACAAATGGTTAATGCGTCTGCGATTGCGACAGTCTTTTCTGTCTATGCGGCGGCTGTCGTCATACCCGGGCCGAACTTTGTCGCAATCACCCAGAAGGCGGTAGCCGGCAGACGCTCCGATGCGCTCGCGCTTGTCGCCGGGATCGTGACGGTGAATCTGTTCTGGGCGACTTGCGCCATCCTTGGTATCGGCATGGTGTTCGCTATTTTCCCGTGGCTCGCTGTCGGTATCAGGCTTGCTGGCGCGGCCTATCTGATCTGGTTCGGGCTGCGGCTCATTGTGTCGGCACGGGCAACCCCCTCAGAAGCACGTCACCCAACGAAGGCGCCTCTGTTTCGTGCCGCGTTCCTGCAAGGTATCGCGACAAATATCGCGAATCCGAAGTCCATCGCCTTTTATGCGGCGGTGTTTTCCTCAGCGGTGCCCAGCCACGTTTCCACGCCGACGTTCTTCGCGATGCTTGCTACTGTCGGTGTATCAGCGACGTGCTGGTACGGAGCAGTCGCGCTCGTTCTATCGCACGCGGCGATTGCGACGGCGTATCGTCGCGCGAAGGCATGGATCGACCTCACATGTGGAGGGCTCATGATTGCGCTGGGAATCCGGCAGGCATTGCGATAACGAAGCGCCGGGCGGCGCCTGGCTGAACGGCACACGGCTTGCGCGCTTTGAACATTACAGGTCTTGCAGAGGGATTTTCTGAAACCGCTTTGTCGAAACAAGGCGCCTCAAGTGCAGTCCGACAGGGACCCTCTCAAGTAAAGAATTGTCCCTTGTGGTCTCTACGCCATGGACACTCCCAATGCGGTGTCGGAAGAGGACTTCCAGCTCCTCTTCGAATCCACGCCCACGCCCTTGCTGGTTCTGCGGCCCGGCAACGCTTTCACGCCCGCTTCGGCTCGAGGTTGACGGATTCGATATCTCTGACTAAAGTCAGAGATATGAGTGCGTCCTCCATTCCCCAGATTCGTCGCTTTAACCGCATAGTCGCCGAAAGCATCGGCGCTATCGACGATCATTTCCTCGGACGAGGCCGCCCGATGGGCGAATCTCGCCTGCTCTGGGAGATCGGTGTCGAAGGCGCGGATATTCGTACGCTTCGCGCGCGGCTAAGTCTTGATTCGGGTTATGTCAGCCGTACCCTGGCGTCGCTTGAGCGGCAAAAACTTGTCGCTGTCCTCACTGATCCGAACGACCGCCGGGTTCGCCGGGCTTGCCTGACTGAGGCAGGTCTCATCGAAAGGGCCGAACTCGAACGGCTCTCCGACGCGGTCGCGTTGCGCGTGCTCGAACCTCTCGGCGACAAGCAGCGACGGCGACTGATCGAAGCCATGTCCGAGGTCGAACATCTGCTGCAGGCATCGCTTGTGCATTTTTCGATTGAGGACCCGGATAGCGATGACGCGCGGTGGTGCTTTGAACAGTATTTCAGCGAACTCGACCAACGCTTTGAAGCCGGGTTCGACCCATCCATGAGCCTGTCGGCGGACGCTGTCGAACTGACGGCGCCGGCTGGCGCGCTAATCATCGCGAGACTCCATGGACACCCGATCGGCTGCGTCGCGCTGAAGTTCCACAAGAAGTCCCCGGCCGAACTCAAGAGAATGTGGGTGAGTCCTTCCGCGCGAGGCATGGGCGTTGGGCGCCGGTTGATCGTCGAGGCGGAGAAACGTGCCCGGCAGGCCAAAGCGCGCGTGATTCGCCTGGAGACTAATCAGACTCTGCATGAAGCGATATCGCTATACAGGCAATCCGGATTCGTTGAAGTCGATGCCTTCAATGCCGAACCGTATGCCCATCACTGGTTTGAAAAGCGCCTGGACTGAACAATCGCAACGCTTTGCACTACGGACTTTCGATTCTCGCTGACGATCGTCTCATGCGGGTTGCGGATTCAACCCGCGCGCCGCCCCTCCACCACACGCGTTGCGGGTGCAACATCCATCACCGCGAGCCGGATCGCGTCGATCAGCGCGCGTGCCGCAGGCGAGGGCGAACCCTGTGCGCGCAGCGTGAGTCCGATATCGCGGCGCGTGTGCTGCAGCGGCACGTCGAGAATCACCAGCTGCCCCGACTCGATTTCGTAGTGCAACTGCTGCGCCGAGAGCGCCGTGATCATGTCCGTGCCGAGCAGCAACCCGCGAATCACGGCGAGATCGGCGGTTTCGACGGTGGGCAGGGGCGGCTTGAGTTTCACGCGGCGGAACTGCGCTTCGAGCAGACCGCGCGAGGGCGAATGCGTGCGCGAAAGTATCCATTGCGCATCACGCAGATCGTTCAGCGTGAGGCCGTGCTTTTTCGCGAGCGGATGGTCGCGCCGCGCGAGCACGACCATGTCTTCCGACATCAATCGTTCGTTGCCGAGGCCGCTCGCCGCATCGTTTTCGCGCAGCGCGCCGAGCACGAAGTCCACGTCGCCGGCGCGCAGGCCTGCCACGAGCAGTTCATAGGCGCTTTCGTCGGTCACCACGCGCACGCCCGGATGCTGCGCGGAAAGGCGCGCGATGGCGGCCGGCAGGATCAGCGTGCGGCCCAAAGGCAGCGCGCCTACCGTCACCGCGCCCTGGATATTGCCGTGCAGCGCCGCGATATCGTCGGGCACGTGACGCAGTTCGTTGAGCGCGCGGCGCACGTGCAGCAGGAAGGTCTCGCCCTCGGCCGTGAGCAGCACGCCGCGCGGCCCGCGATGGAAGAGCGTGACACCCGAGCCGCTTTCGAGCACGCGCATGGCGCTGCTCACGGCGGGCTGGCTGATGCCGAATGCATTGGCCGTGCTCGGCATATGGCGGTGCCGCGCGAGGGCGACGAATAGCTGCAGCCGCCGCGTGTTGAGCAGATACGCGGGCAGCGTGCCTTCGCTCAACGCGCGCCGGCGCGCCTGGCGCGCGGCGCACCACTGCGCGAGTTCTTCCAGTTCGCCGAAAATGCGCGCGCAGCGCTCGAGCACCACGCGGCCCACGGCCGTGGGCAGCATGCCCGAAGGCTTGCGCTCGAAGAGCGGCGCGCCCAGCGCCGTCTCCAGTTCCTGCACCGAGCGTGTGACGGCCGACTGGGCGCGATACAGGGCCGAAGCGGCGCGCGTGGCGCTGCCGGTGTCGGCAACGAGGCGAAAAGCGCGCAGGTGCGCGAGGTTCAGGAGTTCGGGCTGGCTCACGGCTCGATCATGTCGTTTTGAGTGGGATACGCGCCGTGTCTCATGCGGCGACCGTGGCAACCGTGCCAACTGCGGCGGCGTCGCCGACCGCGCTCAGATGCAGCCGGTCGACCGAGAGATTGAGGCTCTCCTTCGAAATATGCGTGTGCTCTTTCATCAGCGCCTCGACGCGCGCGCCTTCGCCGTTCACGAGCGCGCCGACAATGGCGTGATGCTGGCGGTGCGCATACGAGAGCATCATGAACTGACGCTGCTGCGCGGCCTTGTCGAACACCACCGTGCCCGGCGAGACGAATGGAATCTTGTCGTTGAGCCCGAGCGCGGCGCTCACCGCAAGATTGTGCGCCGCTTCCACAATCAGTGCGTGGAAGCGGCCGTTCATCGCGGCGTAGCGCGTTTCCGCTTCGCTGTCGAGCACGCCGGCCGCGAAAATCGCGTCGCCTTCGCGCAGGCAGTCTTCGAGCGCGTGCGCGAGCGCCGCGTCCACGCCGCGCTCGGCGACCGTGCGTGCGGCGAGCCCTTCGAGCACGCCGCGCACGTCGATGGCGTTGAGCACGTCGGTCACCGAAAAGCGCCGCACGGTGTAGCCGCGCGCGCCCGAACGCTCGACGAGGCCTTCGGTGGCGAGCACACTCAGCGCATAGCGCAGCGGCGTGCGCGAAATGCCGAGGCGCTCGGCGAGCTGCGCCTCGACGAGCCGCTCGCCGGGCTCGAGTTCGCCGGAGAGGATGCGCGTGCGCAGCGCCTGCACGATGGTTTGCTGGGTCGTCCCGTTCATGTCATGTGTGAATCGCAGCGGGCGAGGCGCGCGGCGCATGGCGCGCGCGGCCCTTGCGAGTTCGTTCTTTTGATATCTGTTTCGTTTATGAGGGGGTTGCCGGGGCGGATCGGCCGCAGTTCCCGCAACCGGGTTTCAGGATACCAAAATCCTTTGCGGCGCGCGGGTTTGCGCGATCGGCAGAGTGTGCGCAAGCGCGCACAAGCCTTGAATTCATGAGGGAAAGGGAAATATTCGTGGTTAACCCTTGCTTACGCTCTGGGCGGCGTTTTTGTAATTTCGTATCCCAAGTGATGGAGCGAAGGCGTCTGCCGACGCATCCGGTCCAGCGCGGCGCCAGTGCGCCGCATGAACAGCAGCAGAGGGCAAGATCATGGCAAGAATAGTGGGCGGCATCGGCACATCGCACGTGCCGACAATCGGCATGGCATACGACAAGGGCAAGCAGAACGAACCCGCGTGGGCGCCGCTCTTCCAGGGGTACGAACCGGTCGCGCAGTGGCTCGCCGAGCGCCAGCCGGACGCGCTCGTGATGTTCTACAACGACCACGCCAACAGTTTCTTCTTCGACTGCTACCCGACGTTCGCGCTGGGCGTTTCCGCCACGCACGAGTTCGCCGACGAAGGCGCGGGCAAGCGCGCGCTGCCGGACATCGCGGGCCACCCCGATCTCGCGATCCATATCGCCGAGCAGCTCGTGAACGACGAGTTCGATCTCACGATCTTCCAGGACAAGCCGCTCGACCACGGCTGCAACTCGCCGCTTTCGCTTATGCTGCCGCACGAGGGCGGCTGGCCCGCGGCGCTGGTGCCGATCCAGGTGAATGTGCTCCAGTATCCGCTGCCCACGGCAAACCGCTGCTACCGGATCGGCCAGGCGCTGCGCCGCGCGATCGAATCGTTCGAGCAGGATCTCGACGTGGTGGTGGTCGGCACGGGCGGGCTTTCGCACCAGGTGCACGGCGAGCGCAGCGGCTACAACAACACCGAATGGGACATGGAGTTCCTCGACCTGATCGTGAACGATCCGGAGCGCCTCGCACGCATGAAGCACGTGGACTACGTGCGCCTTGGCGGCGCGGAGAGCGTGGAGACGATCATGTGGCTCGCCATGCGCGGAGCGCTGGGCGGCAAGATCCGCGAAGTCCATCGCAACTACTATCTCGCGACCAGCACGGCGATGGCTGTCACGGTGTACGAAGAAGAGGGCCGGCAATGAATCCACAACTGGTTGGCATCGAGGAACTGACGGGCACCTACCCCTTCGACATTCGCCAGAGCATGAAGGCCATGCGCCTGAATCGCTTCTTCTGGGAAATGCGCCTGCCGCAGGCGCGCGACCTGTGGCTGCGCGACCGCACGGCCGCCTACGACGCCGCCGCGCTCACCAGCGAGGAGCGCGCGCTCGTCGACGCGACGGACTGGCTCGGCCTCATTCAATACGGCGTGTGCTTCTTCGTGCTCGAAAAGTTCGCGCGCGTGGTGAAGATCACGAATCTCGGCATGTACGCGAGCATGCGCGGCGAAACCCTCGAAGCGTTCCTGAAGACGCGCAAGGTGCCCGACGCGGTCTGAGCGTTTGCCGGGCCGCCTGATTTCCTGAATCGCTTTTGCGTTCGGGCGGGCGCTTCGCCCACCCGGACGCGTTTGACCCGCGCGGCCCCACATGCCGCGCGCTTCTCTTGCGTCTCGCCGGATCTCGGGGCGGCGAGAGCGCTACCCTTCGATGCTCGAATAAACAGGTTTGTTCAAAACAGGAGACTTGGAGAATGCAGGATCATAAGCAGTACAAAAAAATGGCATTGGCGATCACGGGGGCCATCGGTGCGATGGCGTGTGCCGCACCGGCGTTCGCACAAAGCAGTGTGACGCTCTACGGCATGATGGACACGGGCATTACCTACGTTAGCAACCAGGGCGGCAAGCACAACGTCAAGATGGACGACGGCGTGAACGGCCCGAACCTCTGGGGCATGACCGGCACGGAAGACCTGGGTGGCGGCACGAAGGCCTTCTTCCAGCTCGTCAACCAGTTCCAGGTGGACAACGGCGCCTTCATGCCGAACAAGAGTCTCTTCAGCCGTACGTCGATTCTGGGTCTGAGCAACGACAAGCTGGGCAAGCTCACGCTCGGTAACCAGTACGACTTCATGACGGACTCGCTGTATTTCGCCGGCAACGATCCGGCGGAGCTCTCGGGCCACTTCTACGATTTCCGCGCGGGTCCGTTCCAGAAGCTCGCGCTGCCGAACAACCCGACCGGTTCGTTCGACTGGGACCGCATGGCCGGCGAGACCGTCAACAACTCGGTGAAGTATCTGTCGCCGACGTTCGGCGGCTTCAGCGCGGGCGCGATGTACAGCTTCGGCGGCGTGGCGGGTTCGATCGGCACGGCCAACGGCACGAGCTTCGCGCTGAACTACTCGGCGCATGACTTCGGCGTGAGCGCGGCCTATACGAACCTCAAGACGGTCGTGACGGGCGAAGGCGACGTGAGCGTGCGCAACTGGGGTATCGGCGCGCACTACCGTTTCGGCGGCTGGATCACGAACGCGCTCTTCACCACCGTGCACAACTCGGCCAACGGCGGCTCGGTGTATCAGGGCTCGGCGGGCGCGCACTACAACTTCACGCCGGCACTCAGCGCCGGCGCGTCGTACATGTACATGAAGGGCAACGAGGTGGTCGACAACAATCACGCGCACCAGGTCGCGGCGATCGTCGATTACGCGCTCTCCAAGCGCACCAGCGTGTACGTGCTGGGCGTGTACCAGCGCGCCAGCTCGGGCGGTCTTGCGCAGATCAACGGCATGAACTCCTCGGATGGCGCTTCGAGCGGTCAGACCCAGGCGGTTGCGCGCGTGGGCCTGCATACGCACTTCTGATGCACCGCTAGCTTCATCATCTCCGGCAGTTGTTTGACGCCGCCCGATCGGCCGATCGGGCGGCGTTTTTTTCATGGTGCGCATCCTTTCACGAAGGCCCGCCAATTGGGCAAAATAGCGCCAGTCGCAACAGCACTCGCGTGTCGAGGAAGGAAGTCTCATGACGGATACCGTGGATTGCGTCGTAATCGGCGCGGGTGTGGTCGGGCTCGCGGTTGCGCGCGCGTGCGCCCAGCAGGGCTGGGAAACCGTCCTCGTCGAGGCGGAAAACGCCATCGGCACGGGCACCAGCTCGCGCAACAGCGAAGTGATACACGCGGGCATTTACTACCCGCAAGGCTCGCTCAAGGCGCGGCTGTGCGTGCAAGGCAAGCACCAGCTCTATGCGTATTGCGAAGAGAAGGGCGTGGAGTTCAGCCGTTGCGGCAAGTTCATCGTCGCGACGCACGAAGGGCAGCTCGACGCGCTGCGCGCGATTCGCGCGGCGGCCGCCGCCAACGGCGTGGACGACCTGCGCTGGCTCGATCGCGGCGAGGCGCGTGCACGGGAACCCGCGCTCGCGTGCGTGGCGGCGCTCGAATCGCCTTCCACGGGCATCGTCGACAGCCACGGCTTGATGCTCGCGCTGCAGGGCGACTTCGAAGCGGCGGGCGGCATGCTCGCGTTTTGCTCGCCCGTCACGGGCGGCCTCGCGCGGCCGGGCCAGCCGACGCTCCTGAGGGTAGGCGGCGACGAGCCGATGGAACTGCTCGCCACGCGCGTCGTGAACAGCGCGGGCCTTTACGCGCAGCAGGTCGCGGCCTGCATCGAAGGCGTGCCGCCGCAATCGATCCCGCCGGGGCGCTACGCGAAGGGCAATTACTACTCGCTGGCGGGCGCGGCGCCGTTTTCGCGGCTCATCTATCCGGTGCCGGAGGAAGGGGGCCTGGGCGTGCACCTGACGATCGACCTTGGCGGCCAGGCGCGCTTCGGTCCCGACGTGGAGTGGATCGACACGATCGACTACACCGTGGACCCGGGCCGCGCGGCGAAATTCTACGAGGCGATTCGCACCTACTGGCCCGCGCTGCCTGACGACGCGCTGCAACCGGGTTATGCTGGCATTCGCCCGAAGCTGGCCGAGGGCAGGCATGGCGGCGACTTCGTGATCCAGGACGTGCGCGAGCACGGCGTGAGCGGGCTCGTGAACCTCTACGGCATCGAGTCGCCGGGGCTGACGGCTTCGCTCGCGATTGCGGACGAAGTCATCGAACGGCTGAACACACACTGACTGTAGTGGCGGATCAAACGCGAATCAACGCGAATCACAAGGAGAACAGGATGGTCTACGAGATGGCGCACATCACGGTGAGCGCAGGCAAGAACGCCGAATTCGAGGCAGCCGTGGCGCAGGCGCTGCCGCTCTTTCACCGCGCACGCGGCTGCCACAGCGTGGAGTTGCAGCGCGGCGTGGAAGAGCCGAACCAGTATGTGCTCGTCGTGCAGTGGGACACCGTCGAGGATCACATGGTGCACTTTCGCGAGTCGGATGACTTTCAGGAATGGCGCCGCCTCGTCGGCCCGTACTTCGAGAAGCCGCCTGTCGTGGGGCATACGCAGGTCGTCGTGAAGTAAGCGGCTGAGCGCGGCTAGCCGCGCTCACGCCTTGATGCCGAACCCCTCCACATACCCCACCGCATCGTCTCCGTCCCAGACGCGTCCATCGACGAACGGCGCGGTGGCCGTCCCGGCCGGCAGCGCGATGCCCATCGCCGCCGCCGCTTGCCCGTACAGCGCCGTCTGGTTCAAGCCGCGCGCGATCTCGCGATAGTCGCTTCGGCGTGCGAGCATGCCCCATCGCTCGAACTGCGTCAGAAACCACACGCCTTCGGAGTCGTGCGGATAGTTCACGCGGCCTTCCGCGAAGAACTTCATGCCCGGCGTGCGCGATGCCGTATCCGCTTCGAGCCGCGCGGCGATCAGCGCGGCGTCCACACCCAGCATCTCCGGGCGCGCGAGCCACTGCGCGATCTCGCGCCGATTGCCTTCGCCGTCCAGCCAGCGGCACGCTTCGAGCATCGTCTGCACGAGCGCGCGCGCCGTGTTCGGATGGCGTTGCACGAAATCGCGCCGGCAGGCGAGCACCTTCTCGGGATGATCCGGCCAGATCGCCCCGCTCGCGATGATCGTGCGCCCCACGCCGCGCTGCTGCGCGAGCCCCGGCCACGGCTCGCCCACGCACAGGCCGTCGAGGCGATCTTCGGCGAGGGCCGCCACCATCTGCGGCGGCGGTATCACCACGCTCTCGATGTCGCGCAGCGGATGCACGCCCTGCGAAGCGAGCCAGTAGTACAGCCACATCGCGTGCGTGCCGGTGGGGAAGGTCTGCGCGAACACGGGCTTGCGCGCCAGCGTGGCGAGCGCACGCGGCAGCGAGCCGTGTTCGGCGAGCGCATCCGCGAGGCGGTTCGAGAGCGTAATGGCCTGGCCGTTGCGGTTGAGCACCATCAGCACGGCCATGTCGGTCTGCGGGCCGCCCAGGCCGAGCTGCACGCCATACACGAGCCCGTAGAGCGAATGCGCGGCGTCGAGTTCGCCGGACAGCAGCTTGTCGCGCAGCGCGGCCCACGAGGGCTGGCGCGAGAGTTCGAGCGTGAGGCCGTGCGCGTGGCCGAACTCCAGCAGCTTCGCAGCGACGAGCGGCGCGGCGTCGGCGAGCGGCACGAAGCCGATCTTCAGATGGGTTTTCTCGGGCGCGGCGAGGGTAGGGGTGGCGTTCATGGGCGGCGCTTCGTTCCTGCTCAATCGGGTCGTTCCTGGGCCTGCGCGAGCGCGACGATCTGGCGGGCGACCTCGGCGAGCTTCACGCTCTGGTTCATCGCGCGCTTGCGCAGCGCCGCGTAGGCGGCGGGCTCGGTCAGCTTCTGTTGCTCCATCAGGATGCGCTTCGCGCGGTCGATCAGCTTGCGCTCGGCCAGTTCGTTTTCGGCCTGCGTGAGACGTTCGCGCAACTGCGCTTCCTGAGCGAAGCGCGCGAGCGCGACTTCGAGGATCGGCGCAAGGCGCTCGCTCGCGAGCCCTTCCACGAGATAGGCGGTCACCCCCGCGTTCACGGCCGAGCGGATCAGCTGCTGGTTGGCGTCGTGGCTGAACATCAGTACCGGGCGCGGCGCGGTGGCGTTCATCACCGCGAGCTGTTCGAGCGTGTCGCGCGAGGGCGACTCGGTGTCGATGATGATGACGTCGGGCCGCTCGCGCTCGACGACGCGATGCAGCGCCTGCGGCGTCGCGGGCTCGGCGAGCATGTCGTAGCCGAGCCTGGCGAGCGCGTCGCGCAGGTCGCCGATTGGCTTGTCGGTGTCGGTTACGAGCAGTACGCGCAGCATGGGGATTCGGTGATCGTCGGCATGAAGTCTTCGACGGTTAATCGGTGCATTACGCGCCATCGCTGGGCGCGCATGACAGTTCAGCAAGGTGCGTGCCAGTTTGTCCGTTGGCCGCAAAGCCGTGCCGGGCGGGGTTTTGGGCGCGCCGCGCGGAAACGCGGCGCGCAACGCGTTGTGCACCGCAGCAGTGCGGGGGCGATGCGTCGCACCCAGTTGGCGCAGTGGTGGCAGGCGATGCCCGAAAAAGTGCGGGAGGGCGGTGTGAATTCGTGGTCAGGATTCCAGAGTCGGGACAGGCGCACGCGGCTTCTTTTGTGACACGCATATTTCACCTATTCTTTTTAGCGCACGCCGTCGGCTCCACGATTCCCAGCGCCAGCATTCTCATGACAATTAACCGGCCAATGGAAATGGAAAGACCTGCCTCTCCCAACGCACAGCCTGCCAGTGCAACCGCAAGCCAGCCCTGGCTGCGCTGGCTGCCCGGCGTCACGTTGCTCAAGACTTATCAACGCGCCTGGCTGCTCAACGATCTCGCTGCGGGACTGGTGCTGACCACCATGCTCGTGCCGGTCGGCATTGCCTACGCGGCGGCGTCCGGCGTGCCCGGTGTCTATGGCCTCTATGCCACGATCATTCCGTTGCTGGCCTACGCCATTTTCGGGCCCAGCCGCATTCTCGTGCTCGGCCCCGACTCCGCGCTTGCCGCGCCGATACTCGCTGTGGTGGTGCAGGTCGCGGGCGGCGACCCCGCACGCGCCATCGGTGTGGCGAGCATGATGGCGATCGTGTCCGGGCTCGTCTGTGTCGTCATGGGGCTGTTGCGTCTCGGCTTCATTACGGAGCTGCTGTCCAAGCCCATTCGATACGGCTACATGAACGGCATCGCGCTAGCCGTGCTCATTAGCCAGTTGCCGAAGCTCTTCGCCGTCTCCATCGACGAGCAGGGCCCGATGAGAGACCTGCTCAGCCTCGCTCAGGCGCTCGCGCGCGGCGAGGCGAACTGGTACAGCTTCGCCGTGGGTGCGGGAAGCCTCGTGCTGATCCTCGTGCTCAAGCGCTTCGACAAGGTGCCCGGCATCCTGATCGCCGTGATCGTGGCCACGCTCTCGGTCAGTCTCCTTCATCTCGACACCCTGGGTGTGAAAGTGCTGGGCACGATTCCCCAGGGCTTGCCTGGACTCTCGCTGCCGTGGGTCGCCAACGTGGACCTGGTCAAGATCGTGCTGGGCGGCGCAGCCGTCGCATTGATCGCTTTCGCCGATACGAGCGTGCTTTCGCGCACCTATGCGGCGCGCTTTCATGCGCGCGTCGACCCGAACCAGGAGATGGTGGGCCTCGGCGTGGCGAACTTCGCAGCCGGCTTGTTCCAGGGCTTTCCGATCAGCAGCAGCGCCTCGCGCACGCCGGTTGCCGAAGCCGCGGGCGCCCGCACACAGCTAACCGGCGTAGTCGGCGCGCTCGCCGTGGCGGCGCTGCTCATGGTCGCGCCCAATCTGTTGCGCTATTTGCCCAATAGCGCGCTCGCCGCCGTGGTGATCGCCGCCGCGCTCGGGCTGTTCGAAATCGCGGATCTCAAACGCATCTACCGGATTCAGCAGTGGGAGTTCTGGCTGTCGATCGGTTGCTTCGCGGCGGTCGCGGTTTTCGGGGCGATTCCCGGCATTGGCCTCGCTGTCCTGATCGCCGTGATCGAATTCCTCTGGGACGGCTGGCGGCCTCATTTCGCGGTGCTCGGCCGCGTGGAAGGGTTGCGCGGCTATCACGACATCGAGCGCTATCCCGAAGCCGTGCGCACGCCGGGGCTCGTGCTGTTTCGCTGGGACGCGCCGTTGTTCTTCGCGAATGCCGAGTTGTTCCAGCAGCGCCTGATGGAAGCGGTGGAAGCGTCGCCCACGCCCGTGCGCCGGGTCGTGGTGGCGGCGGAGCCCGTGACGAGTGTGGACGTCACGTCCGCCGACATGCTGCGCGAACTGACCCATGCGCTGCGCGAGCGCGGCATCGTGCTGCATTTCGCGGAGATGAAGGACCCGGTGCGCGACAAGCTCAAGCGCTTCGATTTGCTCGAAGACATCGGCCCGGACCGCTTCGATCCGACCGTGAGCAGTGCTGTCGATCGCTATGTCGACGAGACCGGCCTCGCGAAGGACGAAGCCGGGCCCCAAGCAGGACGGTAGTGAAAAGCCGATGCGGTGCCGGCCTCGTAGCGCCGCACCGCACTTCGCCTCGATGCCCGTCAGGCGCCGGGCTTGAGCACCACGCGAAAGCGCGCCTTGCCGCTCATCATCCGCTCATAGGCTTCTGCCGCGCGCGACAGCGGATATTCCTCGATCATCGGCTTCACGCCCGAGAGCGCGCTGAATGCCAGGGTATCCTGAGAATCGGCGGCGGTGCCCGAGGGCCAGCCCTGCACCGAGTGGCGGCCCATGATGAACTGCGTGATCGGCACTTCCACGGGCTCCTCCGACACGCCGATCATGATCAGCTTGCCGTTCAGGCCAAGCCCGCCCAGCGCAGCGCTCATGGCTTTGCCGCTCGTGGCCGTGGCGAGGATCACGCGCGCGCCGCCCAGCGCGAGCAACGCTTGCGCGACGTCCTGCGAGGAACTGTCGATGTAGTGATGCGCGCCGAGCTGTTTCGCGAGCGGCGCCTTGTCCTGGCCGCGCGCGATGGCCACGGTGACGAAGCCCATTCTGCGGGCGTACTGCACGCCGAGATGGCCGAGGCCGCCAATGCCGAGAATCGCCACGACATCGCCCGCGCGTGCGCCGCTGTGGCGCAGCGCGTTGAAGGTGGTGATGCCGGCGCACAGGAGCGGCGCGGCGTCGACGTCGGAGAGGTCGTCGGGCATGCGTGCGAGCGCCTCCTGCGGCGCCACCATGTAGTCGGCATAGCCGCCGTCGTAGCTGATGCCGGGAATCTGGCCGTTCTTGCAGAGCACGAAGTCGCCGTGGCGGCAGTGCTCGCAATGGCCGCAGTGGCCGCCGTGCCAGCCCACGCCGATGCGCTGCCCGACCTTCCATTCGTCGACGCGCGCGCCGAGCTTTTCGATCACGCCTGCAATCTCGTGGCCGGGCACGCGAGGAAACTGCAGCCCGGGCCACTGGCCTTCCTTCGTGAGCGAATCGCTGTGGCAGATCCCGCAGGCCTGCACCTTGACGAGGACGTGTCCCTCGGGCGGCTCGGGAATATCGCGCTCGACCAGTTCGAGAGGGGCCCCCGGTTTTGCTACCTGCACTACGTGCATCTTTGGCATCGTCTGCTCCTGGGAAAGTGAGGTTTCCGCCGATGATGTCGTGGCGACGTGTGGCTACTGCGACATTGTAGGACGATGGTGCGGGCGCTTCGCGCTGCGCGGCGTGGTGGATGTTTGTTAGCGTTTGGCTCCCGCTTTTACGCGGACTTTTCCATCGCCCGCCGTGCGGCTCTTCATATGATCGATGAACGCGCGCAGTTTCGGCATGACCTGTCGTCGGCCCGAATAGCAGAGAAACACCCCGGGCCTCACCGGCGCGTAGGCCTCCAGCACCTCGATCAGTTCACCCGCTCTCAACCCGACAGCGGCCAGCGGCTCGGGTACCTGGGCGAGGCCCAGTCCTTCTAACGCAGCGCCCAGCACGGTGGGAAAGTCACTGGCGATGAGGGGGCCGGATACGGCAATCTCGAGCGGCTGGTCTGCGTCGTTGAACGACCACAGGGCGAGCGCGCCGTTGGAGCGCCGCCATCGCAAGCAGGCATGCTGGCGCAGGTCGTTCGGGTGAGCGGGCGGGCTTGACCCGGCGAGGTAGGCAGGGCTGCCGACGACGATGAGACGGAATGGCGGCGTCATCGGCACCGCGACCATATCGGGAGCAACGAGATGCCCTTGCCGGATAGCGGCGTCGAAGCCTTCGGCGGCCAGGTCGGTCACCTCCTTGCTCGCAGCAAGCTCCACCTCGATCTCGGGATAAGCCTTGCAGAACGATGTGACCAACTCAAGCAGCGTGGGGATCACCGCGCGCGGCGCGGAGAGACGCAGCAATCCGGCCGGTCGCTGGCCGAGTCCACGCGCCACCTCACTGGCGGCGACCAGTTCCTCGAAGGCGGGCTTGGCGCGCGCGAAAAACTGTTCGCCGGCTTCGGTCAAGCCGACACTGCGCGAGTTGCGGATGAAGAGCGCTGCGCCAATGCGCGCTTCGAGGACACGCACCGTCTGGCTGATCGCCGAGGGCGTCACACCGAGTTCCGCGGCTGCCTTGCGAAAACTGCGATGCTCGGCAACGCGCAGGAACACCTCCACGCCGTCCAGCGCGCCCTGCCTGACTGTGAAGTTCTGCTTCATGGCCCGTCAACAATGTGATGAATAGGCGCTTGCGAATAGCGATGATACCTTGGCACCAGCCATTGGGCCGGAGCATCAGCGGCTCGCACCACGGTAACTGGCCGCTGAATGAAACGCCTTCTTCTCAATTTGACCATAGCCTCTGTGCTGGTCGCTTCTGCTGGAGTTTCCATGTCGCAAACCACGCCTATGCCCGCCACGCCAACCACGAAGATTCTGGCGATTGGCACTTTTCCGCCGGGCACGGACATGCAACTTGTCCAGCACACGCTTCCGACCGAAGTGCGCGAGACGGCGCAGCTCTACCTCGAGGGCAAGATTGACCAGTGGTATTCACTGCAAGACCGGGCCGGGGTGGCGTTCATCCTGAACGTAACGGACGTCGATCAAGCGCATGACATGCTCGAGGCACTGCCCTTGGGGAAAGCGCATTTGATGACGTTCTCGCTCTTCCCGATTGGCCCGCTCAAGCCGTTGAGCAAGCTCTTGAATCCGCCTTCGCCCCAGTAGCAAGCGCTGGAGCGTGCGGGGCTGCAGCGCCGTTGGTTAATGATTGAACTCGTTGTCGGGATCGAACATGAAGCTTTATTACTCGCCGGGAGCATGCTCGCTTGCGTCGCATATCGTCGCACGCGAAGCGGGGATCGCAATTGAACTCGAGAAGGTGGACATGGCGTCGAAGCGCACGCAAGGCGGAATCGACTTTCTCACCATCAATCCAAAGGGAAACGTGCCGGTGCTCGAGCTGGACGACGGAGCATGGCTTACGGAAGGTCCCGCCATCATGCAGTTTCTCGCGGACCTGAAGCCGGAACGCGATCTCGTTCCCCTTAACGGGACGATGGCGCGGTACCGTCTGCAGGAATGGCTTGGCTTCATTAATTCCGATTTGCACACGAGCTACGCGCCGCTCTTCAATCCCGCGATGCTCGGCCTGATCCGCAGCGAAAAGCGCGAAGCGCTCTTCAAATATTATGCGGTGGTAGAGCGATCCCTGACGCACCAGCCATGGTTGCTGGGAGAGCAATTCTCGGTTGCCGACGCCTATCTTTTCACCGTCACAAACTGGGCAAGGCACGTTGGCATGGATTTATCGCGGCTGCCCGCGATCAGCGCATTTCAGCAACGCGCGGCGGGTCGCCCGCAGGTCAGGGCAGCGCTGCTGGCGGAAGGTTTGCTGCGGGACTGATCGATACCAGGGAGTGTAGAGATGATTGAGCCAATCGACAGCCTGGAGATTACGGTCATCGTCGATAACGTGACCGACATCCTTTCATCGAATCCGGCGTACGTGGAAACAGAGCTTGCCGGAGCCTGGCGGCGCGGGATGAAATCGCTGGGTGGAGGATGTCTCTGTTGCGCCGCTCACGGCTTGTCCTGTCTGATTACTGCCCGAACGGGCGACACGTCGCGCTCAGTGCTGTTCGACACGGGGCCGGACGAGTGGGTATTCGAACGTAACGTCGGCAGGCTCGGCCTCGACCTCGGCACGGTCGGCGCGATGGTGCTTTCACATGGACATTGGGATCACGCCGCGGCAATGCCACGGGCATTGCAGATGATCACGCTGGCCAACGGTGGAAAGCCTGTCCCGACCTACCTGCACCCGGAGATGTTCGCGTCGCGAGCGGTCAGGAATGCGCAAGGCCGCATGATGCCAATGGAGGATATTCCAGGCCAGCAGGTGCTTGCCGGTAACGGGGCGGAACTCGTGATCACGAGAGTCGAACAGGCGGTTCTGTCGAAGTCGTTCTACGTCAGCGGAGAAATCCCGCGAGTGACGAGCTTCGAGCGCGGCATGCCCGGCCAGCACAGGCGTGGCCCCGACGGTGCATGGGAACTGGACGAAGTGCTCATGGATGAACGATATGTTGCCGTGCATATCGCTAACAAGGGTTTGTTCGTGTTTACAGCCTGTTCACACGCAGGTCTCATCAACGTTTTGACTCACGCGGGCAATCGCTTTCCTGATGTGCCGATCTACGGGGTGCTGGGCGGCTTCCATTTGTCAGGCGCAACGGAAAGCATCATTCCGGACACTGTCGAAGCGCTGGAACCGTTCAATCCTGCTTTGATCGCCCCCGCGCATTGCACTGGCTGGCGGGCAATCGGCGCACTGGCAACACGGTTCAAGGATCGGGTCGTCCCGTCGGCGGTAGGCAAGCGCTTCGTTCTTTGACTAACGATCTATTCTTCCTCTTCCACTCATGACTGGACACGCCTTCATCTCGACCAACCTGCTGCTTGCCTACACCGCGTATTTCGTCGGCACGGCGAGTCCCGGGCCGAGCAACCTTGCAATCTTGTCCATCGCGGCCAGTCACGGCCGTAAAGCGGCGATGACGTTCGCGCTCGGTGTCATCTCGGGATCGATGTTCTGGGCGACGGTGGCCGCGCTGGGCGTGTCGGCTGTCTTGATTGCCTGGTCTCAATTCATCGTTGCAATCAAGATCTTCGGTGGTCTCTATCTCCTGTGGCTCGCCTTCAAATCCGGACGCAATGCGCTTTCGAGCGCCGCCACCTCGGCAGTGGAGGTGGAACGCGCACCGACACTGACGAGCGTCTACCTCCGCGGCGTGACGCTCCATCTCACCAATCCCAAAGCGATCCTCGTGTGGGTTTCCATTGTCGCGCTGTCGTCGAACGGCACGGGGTCTGCCCATAGTGCGGTCATCGCAGGTTGTGCGGCCATCGGATGCCTGGTGTTCGGCGGTTATGCCGTCCTGTTTTCGACGGCTTCGGCTCGCAGGCTGTACGTGCGGACCCGTCGCGCGCTGGAAGGATGCCTGGCCGTGGTATTCGGGATCGCCGGAATCAAGCTTCTCTCGACGAGGATCTAGCTTCCAGTGTCGCTCGGGCCATTCGCTTTCGCGTTGAACCGACGTGCGTTCTTAGCGGCGCGCGCTCCCTACCCACGCAACGTCGCCAGCGGAAGTCTGGCGACCAGCTCGTCGAATACGACACGCACTCGCCTCGATACCGGGCCGCGTTGGGGACGGTAGACGTATAGCTTCCAGGGTTCGGGATCGAGGCGGGGTAGAAGCCGGACGAGCTGACCTCGCTGAACATAAGGCCGAATCAGATATTCGGTGCATTGGCTGAAGCCAATGCCCGCGCAAGCCGCTTCGATCTCCACGGAAGTGTCGTTGGTTACGAATGCGGGCGCAGCGGGCTGGAAGTGACGTTCTCCGCGGAACATCCATGGCCACGGTCGACCGCTTGCGGGGTCGATCAGGCACGTCACTGGTAGTGCTTCGAGGTCCTTCAGGTTTTTCGGTTCTCCCACCCGTTCGATCAATGCAGGTGAGGCGACGGTCCATACCGGTAGCGGACCGATCGCGCGCGCGACAAACCGGTTGTCGCCAATGGCGCCCACGCGCACGCCTACGTCGATCTGCTCGTCCACGACGGCCGAGGGGGCGTCCGCAAGTCTGAGGTCGGCAATCAGACCGAGATGGCGGGCCATCAATTCCATCAGGATCGGCTGTACGTAGTAGCGACCCAGGGCCGACGGCGCAGTAATGCGCACAATGCCCATGGCGTCGTCGCTCATGCTTGCCTCGCCGAACAGACCGTCGACGCCGGCTAACGCAGCCTGAGCGCGTGCGACGAACGACTGGCCGAACGTCGTGATCTGCACGCGCCGCGTATTCCGGTGGAACAGGGTTTCCCTCAGTTGCTCCTCGAGTTCACGCACCGCGCGCGTGACGACTTGCGGCGAAACGCCGAGTCGCGCGGCGGCTTCGCGAAAGCTCGTACACGATGAGGCGGCGAGGAAGATCCTCAGGAGATCAAGGCGATTGAGCATGATGATTCCTGCGCTGGGAACGATGCGTCATTGTCGTGGAAAATTCCCAAAGCAGGAATTGTGAATGCGCAATTATTCCATTCACCTTCGAGCGCTCGATATCCATACTTCGTTCCAGGCGTGAGGCAAGGTAGCCGTGAACAGCGCGCCAGACTCTGCGCAATATCCACTGGAACAAAGGACGACATCATGAACACGATCAGCACACAACGGCAGCTCGAAGGCAAGATTGCACTCGTGACCGGCGCCAGCTCCGGCATCGGCCGCGCTTCGGCCGTCGAACTCGCCCGCCGCGGCGCAAAGGTCGTCGTGGCGGCCCGCCGCAAGGACGAACTCGACCAGCTCGTGCAGCAAATTTCGGCCGAGGGTGGCGAAGCGTCGGCCTTCGTGGCGGACGTTTCGAAAGAAGCCGACATCAAGCGACTCGTCGACTACACGGTGCAGACCTATGGGCGGCTCGACATCGCCTTCAACAACGCGGGAACCGAGGGCGTCTTCGCGCCGCTCATCGAACAGGATTCCGAAAGATTCGACATGGTCTTCGAGCTGAACGTGCGCGGCGTGTTGAACTCGATGAAATACGAAGCGGAAGTCATGCTCGGGCAAGGCTCGGGCAGCATCATCAACAACGCCTCGATGGGCGGCCTGATCGGCTTCGCGAACGCGTCGGTGTATATCGCCAGCAAGCACGCGGTAGTCGGCATGACCAAATCGGCGTCGATCGAATGGTTCCGCCAAGGCATACGCGTGAACGCACTGTGCCCGGGGTTGATCGAGACGCCGTTCCATCATCGCGGCATCTGGCCATCGGCCGAAGTGCAGCAGCAGTTCGCCGCCGGCACGCCCGCCGGCCGCTGGGGCACCGCCCAGGAGATGGCGACGATCGTGGCGTTCCTCGCCTCCGACGACTCGAGCTACGTATCGGGCCAAGCTCTGGTGGCCGACGGCGGCTACTCGGTCGCCTGACCGGTGGAGCGTGCGCGTTTGCGCGGCTTCACCAGTCTTTCGACCGCACCCCCGGTCACCTGCTTGAACAGCTCGACGTTCGCATACGCGCGCGCAGCGAGCATGGCGCCGTAGACCAGCGAGACGAGCGTGGCCGCTTCGGCGTGAACCGACGAATCCAGTTTGAGGAGATCGCCCTTCACGCCGGCTTCGAGCACCCGTTCAAGCCACGCAGTCAGATGATCGAAGAACGTCTTCACCCCTTGAGCCACTTCTTCAGGCAGCGAAGGGAGCTCGGCGCCCAGCATGCCTGCGACACAGAACGGCGCCGTGTCGTCGGCAATGCAGCGCTCCCAATGGCCGATGTAGGCGCGCAACTGTGCGATGGCGTCCGCGCCGCTCGCCTCCAGCGCCGCCACATCGGCGTCGAGCGCTTCCTGCCACGCGTTGAGCACGGCAACGACGAGATCGGTCTTGGCGGGGAAGTGGTGGTGAATGCTCGCCTTGCGAATCTCGATTGCATCCGCGATGTCGGCATAGCTGAACCCGTTGTAGCCGCGCCGCATGATGAGCTGCCGTCCCGCCGCCATGATCCTGTCGGCCGTCAGTTCGCCGCTTACTGTCATTTTGCCTACCATCTAGTCGGTTGAATTACCGATAGCTTACGCGGAGCGGGGACCAATTTCCACCCCCGAGCCACCTCCAAAATTTTTCTTGCTTCTCAGCCATCCTACTAGTAGGATGGCTTCATCGAACAGGCGATGTCCTGTCGATTTCTCAAATCACCTCACGCCCTGGAGCATGAAAATGAAGATTTCCTCATACGTAACCCGCATCGCCGCCGCCGTTGCCCTTTCCGCCGCCGCGCTCGGCTCGCAGGCCGCCACGGCCGCGCCGGTCAAGAACATCGTGCTCGTGCACGGCTACTTCGCCGACGGTTCGGGCTGGCAGGCCGTGTCGAAGATCCTCACGCGCGATGGCTACAAGGTGTCCGTGGTGCAGGAGCCGGAAACGTCGTTCGACGACGACGTGAAGGCGACGACCCGTGTCGTCGATGCCCAGGACGGCCCGAGCATCCTCGTCGGCCATAGCTACGGCGGCGCGGTCGTGACCGAGGCCGGCAACGACGACAAGGTCGCGGGTCTCGTCTATGTGGCCGCGTTCCAGCTGGACACGGGAGAATCGCCGCTCGAACTGACGAAGAAGACGCCGCCGGCCACCCAGGCGATCAAGGCCACCGCCGACGGCCACCTCTATATCGACCCGGCCAATTTCCACGAGGATTTCGCCGCCGACCTGCCCGCCGCCGAGGCCCGTTTCATGGCCATCTCGCAGGTGACGCCCGCCGCGCAATCGTTCGGCGTTCCGATCACGCACGCCGCCTGGAGAACGAAGCCGAGCTGGGCCGTCGTGGCGACGGCGGACCGCGCGATCAATCCCGATCTGGAACGCTTCATGACCCAGCGTGCAGGGAGCAAGACGGTCGAGATCAATTCGAGCCACGTGGTCTACATGTCGCATCCGGCGGAAGTGGCGAAGGTCATCGAGCAAGCCGCAGCGCAGTCGGGCAAAGAGTGATGCTGCGTGACGAACCGCCTCCGGCTGCGCTACCGGCCGAGGCGGCTCAGTTGTCGCCGCCAAACTTTTTTTGCCCCAATGTCACACGCGGCCCAGGCTGTCTCGTCATGTCATGGCAACCCAACCGAAAGGAGATGTAACCATGACTGCCAAGCTCGACCTGTTCGCCGCCGCCCCGACCCTGATGAAGTCCTGGATGGGCACTTCGCTCGCCGTGTCCGGGAGCCTCGAGCCGAGCCTCATTGCGCTGGTGGAGGTGCGCGCGTCGCAAATCAACGGCTGCGCGAATTGTCTTAACATGCATACCGCCCACGCACGCGAGGAAGGCGAGACCGAACAGCGTCTCTACCTGCTTTCCGCGTGGAAAGAAGCGCCTTGCTACACCGACCGCGAACGCGCGGCGCTCGGCTGGACCGAGGCCCTCACGCGCCTGTGCGAAGGTCATGCACTGGAAGAAGCGCGCGCGGCGCTCGCCGGCCACTTACCGAGGAGGAGCAGGTGAAGCTCACGCTGATGATCAATGTGATCAACGGCTGGAACCGCCTTGCGGTCGGCTTCGGCTTGTGGGTCGATCCGGCGGCGGCGAAGGCCATGGCCAAACAGATGGTCGCCGCATGACGGACCCGGGCCTGAGGGACGCCGCAGCGAGTTTCGACCCGCTGCGGCGCAAGCTGATCCGCGTGGCGTACCGCATGCTCGGTTCGGTCGCCGACGCCGAGGACATCGTGCAGGACGCGTTCATCCGCTGGGCGGACGTGGAGCGCGACGACGTGCGCGTGCCCGAGGCCTTCCTGCGCCGCATGGTGATGCGCATGTGCCTCGACCAGCTCAAGTCGGCGCGGCATCAGCGCGAAACCTATATCGGTCCGTGGCTGCCGGACCCGGTCGTCGAAGAGGACGAGCAGGAGGACGTCACGCTGCCGCTCATGCTCGCGCTCGAACGTCTTTCGCCACTGGAGCGCGCGGCGTTCCTGCTGCACGACGTGTTCGGTCTCGAGTTCGACGAAGTCGCGGCCACGATCGGGCGCGAGGGCGCCGCCTGCCGCCAGCTCGCGGCGCGCGCCCGCGCTCACGTGAGAGAAGCGCGCCCGCGTTTTCATGTGGAGAAAGGGCGCGGCCTCGAACTGGCGCAGGCGTTCTTCGCGGCGTCGCGCAGTGGCGACATGAGCGCGCTGGGCGCCATGCTCGCCGACGACGTGAGCCTGCACGCGGACGGCGGCGGCAAGCGCCCGGCGCTCGGCCACCCGGTGTTCGGCTTCGAGAGTGTGATGAAGTTCCACGCGCAGCTAGCCGGCCTGTTCCGCAAGAATGGCTCGACTTTCGTGCGTGCGGGTTTCATCAACGGCCTGCCCGGCTTCGTCACGCGCGAGGCCGATGGCGAGTTGCAGACCACCGCGCTCGAGATCGAAGGCGGCAAGGTCACGGCCATTTATGTGATGCGCAATCCGGACAAGCTGCGGCATCTGCACTGAGATGTGCGGCTTCCGGGCGGCCCAGGCTGCCCCAAGCCGCCGTGCACAAACGTTCCAGACTTGCAGCCGCGTCTCGCGGATCATGACTGCCTCGAAAAAGGAGGCAGTATGTTCGATACGAAAGTCGCGCTGGTCGTGCGGGAAAACCTCGCGGTCTGGCAAAAGCTCAATGTGACCGCGTTTCTCGCCACGGGCATTGCGGCGGCGGTGCCCGAGGCGCTTGGCGAGCCCTACGAAGACGCGCGCGGGCAACGCTACGGCAGGATGCTGGGCCAGCCGATGATGATCTATGGCGCCGATGTCGAAGGTCTGCAGGCGGCGCTGCGGCGCGGCGTGTCGCGCGAACTCACGATCGTGCCGTATGTGCACGCCATGTTTTCGACGGGCCACGACGCGGCGAACCGCGAGGTCTTTCGCGCCGAGGACCCGGAGAATCCCGATCTGGTGGGAATCGCGCTATACGGCCCGAAAAACGCGGTCGACAAGGCCGTGAAGGGGTTGGCGCTGCATCAGTAGACGCGCGCCATTTTCATCACCCGGCCTTGCGCACCGGCGGAAAGCGCCGCTTGCTGTTGCCCACGGAAATGCGGCGGAAGCGCTCCTTCTTGTGCTCTTCCTCGAAGTGCGAGAGCGAGAGCTTGACGAGGTCGCTGCGCGAGACGATGCCCACGAGCTGCCGCGATTCGCGGTCGGCCACCACGGGCAGGCGCTCGAGCCCGTGAATCGCGAGGCGCGTGGCAACCTGCCGGCAGGTCTCCGCGGGCAGCGCCATGTCGGGGGAACGTTGCGCGAGCAACGAGCCGAGCGGCGTATCGAGGGCTTCGGTCGCGGCGCTCGCGCGCACGGCGTCGAGCATCGCGCGATCCACCACGCCGAGCACCGCGCCGTCGCGCAGCACCGGGAAGGCGCGGCGCTGCTGGGTCGAACCGAAATAGCGATCGAGGGCTTCGCGCACGGTGACGTTCGCGTCGATCGTATCGACGGTGCGAGTCATCACTTCATCGACGTAATGGCGCTCGAGCGGATCGACGCCGTACTCGCGATAGATGTGATAGCCGCGGCGCGCGATCTTTTCGGTCATGATCGAGCGCTTCATGACGACCGTCGCGAAGCCGTGCGCCACCAGCGTGGCCGTGAGCAGCGGCAGCAGCGCATTGGTGTCGTGCGTGAGGCCGAACGCGAACACGATGGCCGTGAGCGGCGCGCCGAGCGTGGCGCCGAGCGTCGCCGCCATGCACACGAGCGGCCACAGCGCCGGGTCGCTGCCGGGCAGCACGTGGCTCAGTACCGAGCCGAGCCCCGCGCCGAGCATGAGCAGCGGGGCGAGCACGCCACCCGAGGTGCCGGAGCCGAGCGCCACGACCCAGATCACGGCTTTCACCACCAGAATCGCGATGGCGACCTGAAGAACGATGTGCTGATGCAGCAGGTCGCCGATCACGTCGTAGCCCACGCCGAGCGCGCGCGGCTCGATGAAGCCGCCGATGCCCACCACGAGCCCGCCGATGGCCGGCCACCACGACCAGTGCAGCGGCAGATGGCCGAACAGGTCCTCGACCTTGTAGAGCGCCGCCGACAGCCCCGACGCGAGCGCGCCAGCCAGCAGCCCGGCGATGATGCACGAGAAGAGCGCCACGGCGTGCGGCGGCAGGGTCTGCATGGGGAACAGCGGCGCCGTGCCGAAGAACACGGAGCGCGCGAAGCCGGCCACCGCGCACGCGAGCGCGACGGGCAGGAAACTGCGCGGGCGCCATTCGAACAGCAGCAATTCGACGGCGAGCAGCACGGCCGCGACCGGCGTGCCGAACACGGCGGTCATGCCCGCGGCCGCGCCCGCCACGAGCAGCGTCTTGCGCTCGGCGGAAGTGACCCGCACGCACTGCGCGAGCAGCGAGCCGAGCGCGCCGCCCGTCATGATGATCGGGCCTTCCGCGCCGAACGGGCCGCCGCTGCCGATCACGATGCCCGACGAAAGCGGCTTGAGCACGGCCACCTTCGGCGACATCTTGCTCTTGCCGAACAGAATGGCTTCGATGGCTTCGGGAATGCCGTGGCCGCGAATTTTCTCGGAGCCGAAGCGCGCCATCATCCCGACGATCAGGCCGCCAATCACAGGCACGACGATGACCCACGGCCCCAGCGTGTTGAGCGCGGGCGAGCGGTCGGCGAACGAGAACTGGCCGAAGAAAAACAGGTTCGTGAACCAGTGGATCAGGCTCAGCAGCACGAACGCCGCGAGCGTGGCCAGTACGCCGATCACGGCGGCCAGCACGCTGATGCCGGGCAGGCGTGCGTTCGCCGAAAAGTCGCGCTTGTGGGAATCGTCGGAATGCATGGTTTAAAGATCGATATGCGGAATGGTGAATGCGCCGTCGAGCGATCTCAACTCGGCGCGATGCAGTTCGGCCAGGCGCGCGAGCAGCTTTTCGCCGGCGGCGAGCAGATGCACTTCCACCTGGCGGCGGTCGCGCTCGCTCACGCGGCGCTCGACGAGCTCGATCGCCTCGCAGCGCGAGACGAGCGCCACCACGCCGTGATGCTGCGCCTGCAAACGCTCGGCCAGCTCGCCGATGGTCGCCCACGTGCGGCCCGGGTAGCCTTTCACATGCAGCAGCAGCAGGTATTGCAGCGGCGTGATGCCCTCGGCCTGCGCGGCCTGCTCCGAGAAGCGCTCGAAGCGGCGCATCTGGTAGCGAAATTCGGACAGCTGTTCAAAGTCGACCTTGTCGAGGTCGCGCGCGTTTTTTTTCATCGGGAGTCCCTGGAACGGTGTAGTCTCCTAATATATCACGATGTGATATTTCGTCCCGAAAACGCCCGTCACATCAGCATCGCGGCCAGGTGTGTGGGCGCGAACCGGCTCAGGCCGGCGCCTGCTGCGGCGTCTTCGCCTGGTGATAGAGCCCCGAGATCAAGTCGGCCTGCGTGATGATGCCCGCGAGCCGGTGTTCGTGATCGACCACCGGCACATGATGGTGCCCGCGGCCCGCAAAAATACGCACGAGTTCGACGATCGGCGTCGTGTTCGCGACGGTCAGCACATGCGTGGTCATCAGCGTGGCGACGTTCTGGCCGGCCTCGGCGTGCGGCCGGAACAGGCGCGCGATCGCATAGAGCATGAGACGCAGCGGATGCCGCTCGCGCCCGTCGTCGGCGAGGTCCGCGCGCGTGACGATGCCCTTCACCTGGCGATGCGCGTCCACCACGGGCAGCGCCTTCACGTCGTGGCGCTTGAGCAGCGAGCGCGCTTCGCCCACGGTCGTCGCGGGCGTGATGCTCACCACATTGGCCGACATGACATCGGCGCAGGTCAGTTCGCCGAAGCTGCGCGCGTAGGCGCGGATCTCGGCGTCCTGCAGCACGGCTTCGAGGTCGTCGGTGTCGATGTCGAGCATCTCGTCGCGCTCGCGCAGCACCGCTTCGAGGTCGGCGCGCGTGAAACCGGCTTGCGCGGGGACGGGGCCGGCCACCCGCGGGCGTCGCGCGGCGTGCGGGTAGCGATGCCCCGTGGCGGCGTGATAGACGAGCGCGGCGCCGAGCAGCAGGAACGACTGCAGCGCGACGGGCACGAACACGAATTCATAGCCGAGCGCATGCACGGCCGGGCCGCCCAGCACCGCGGTCAGCGCGACCGCGCCCGAAGGCGGATGCACGCAGCGCAGCGTAAACATCGCGACGATGGCCACGGCGATGGCCACGGCGGCGGCCGGTACGGGGTCATGGATCCAGATCGCCGCGGTCACGCCCACGGTGGCGGACACGAGGTTGCCGCCGATGATCGACCAGGGCTGCGCGAGCGGGCTGGCGGGCACGCCGAACAGCAGCACGGCGGAGGCGCCCATCGGGGCGATCAGGTACGGGATGCTGGGATCGCCGCCGAGCAGCCGGTGCGCGAGCGCGCCCGTCAGCGCGATGCCGACCAGCGCGCCGCCGCCCGAGCGCAGGCGCTCGCGCCATGTGATGGTGACCCTGGAGGGGCTGAAGCGGGTGAGCCAGCGAAGGACCTTGAAGCGTGACACGATTCGGAACGGAAACGGGTGAGGAGCGCAGACGGCTCGGCGCCGCCCAAAGAAAAGGGATTATATCGCGATGTGATATATATCGCGACACTTAGTCGCGGCGGTGTTGGACCGAGGACGGGCTTCAGGCGGGAATTTTGGGGACGCAACCGTAGCCGCGCAGCGAGTGGCGGCAGGTGAGGCAAGGGAGGAAGCGCCGCCGCAGGCGGGCGGCGACGCCTTCGAGGCCGGCCAGCGAACGCTGGCGGACGGTTCGAACTTCAGGCCTTAGTTGGCATTAACCGGCATGCGGCGGCTGACCCGCGAAACGCGGCGCAGGCGCGGCGTTGGGATGGCCATCGGGGTGGCGGTGATGGCCGGCATTGGCATTCGCGCTGGCGTTCGCGTTGCGGTTCGGCGCAGGCGGCGGGCGATGCTGGGCGGTGTGCGCCGGCGGGTGCCCGCCCGGCTGCGGCCGGTAGCCATGCGGCGGCGTGCCGTGCGGCTGCATCGTCACGCGCACGCGCTGTGGCTCGGGCATGCGCGCGTGCTGCATCGGCAGATGGCCTTCGTTGTGCGCCATCACCACGCGCAGTTCCGCGCGGCGGTGCAGGACTTCGCCGCGCAGGTCGCCGCGGCCGTAGTAGCGGCGCTGGCGGTGGCCGTCCGGCCCCACGATCCAGATATAGGTGCTGCCGCCGGCGTAGACCACGTCGCGGTCGAGCACGACCGAAACATAGGCGTCGTACGGCTGCGGCACATAAACGGGTTGCGCGACGACGACAGGCGGGGGCGGCGGCGGGGCAGCGACAACCACTGTCGTGGGGCGCGCGGGTGCCGTGGCGACGCGGGGGCTGGAGGCGCAGCCGCTGATCAGCAGGGTTGCGGCCAGGGTTCCGAACAGGACAGATGCAGATGGCAGAGCGCGTGGTTTCGCGTGCAAGCGGGACTCCGGAATGAGTGGTTGCTGGTCCCGTGTGTTAACGGCAAATGGCCGAAGCGCTTGAGCAAGCGCCCCCCAATCCACGGTTTTCTACGCGCATAGCCATCCGTTTTTCGCATACCAGTGTTCCCAATTTGTGATTTTACGATGGCATATCGGCTTCCTATACTCGCCCGGAAAACGTACCGATGAAGTACCGATTCCGGAGACAGCCCCGCCATGAACGCCCCAGACCGTGCCGCCGTAGACGCCGCATCGCTAGCCGCATCCGTTTCGCTCGACGACAAATACACGCTGGAGAAAGGCCGCGTGTACATCAGCGGCACCCAGGCGCTGGTGCGCCTGCCCATGCTGCAAAAGGCGCGCGACCGCAAGGCCGGCCTGAATACCGCGGGCTTCGTCTCCGGCTATCGCGGCTCGCCGCTCGGCGCGCTCGACCAGTCGCTCTGGAAGGCGAAAAAGCATCTCCAGGCCCACGACGTCGTGTTCCAGCCCGGCGTGAACGAAGACCTCGCCGCCACCGCCGTGTGGGGCACGCAGCAGATCAATCTCTGGCCGGGCGCGCAGCGCGACGGCGTGTTCGGCATGTGGTACGGCAAGGGCCCCGGCGTCGACCGCACCGGCGACGTGTTCAAGCACGCCAACTCCGCCGGCAGCGACGCGCGCGGCGGCGTGCTCGTGCTCGCGGGCGACGACCACGCGGCGAAGTCGTCGTCGGTCGCGCACCAGTCCGAGCACGCGCTCATCGCGGCGGGCATTCCCGTGCTCTATCCCGCGAACGTGCAGGAATATCTCGACTACGGTCTGCACGGGTGGGCCATGAGCCGCTACTCGGGCCTGTGGGTCGCCATGAAGTGCGTGACCGACGTGATCGAGTCGACGGCGTCGATCGACCTCGACCCGGATCGCGTGGCAACCGTCACGCCCGCCGACTACACCATGCCCGAAGGCGGCCTCAATATCCGCTGGCCCGATACGCCCCTCGCCCAGGAAGCGCGTCTGCTCGACGAGAAGTGGTACGCCGCGCTCGCCTATGTGCGCGCGAACCGGCTGAACCGCGTGGTGATCGATTCGCCGCGCGCCCGCTTTGGCATCATGACCGCGGGCAAGGCGTATCTCGACGTGCGCCAGGCGCTCACCGACCTCGGCCTCGACGACGAGACCTGCGCGCAGATCGGCGTGCGCGTGCTCAAGGTGGGCTGTGTGTGGCCGCTCGACGCGCAGGACGCGCGCGGCTTCGCCACCGGGCTCGAAGAAATTCTCGTGGTGGAAGAAAAGCGCCAGATTCTCGAATACGCGCTCAAGGAAGAACTCTACAACTGGCGCGAAGACGTACGCCCCAAGATCTACGGCAAATTCGACGAGCGCGACAACGAAGGCGGCGAATGGTCGGTGCCGCGCGGCAACTGGCTGCTGCCCGCGCACTATGAACTCTCGCCCGCGCTGATCGCCAAGGCCATCGCGCGGCGTCTCGCGCGCGCCGACGTGCCCGAGGAGGTGCGTGCGCGCATGCTCGCGCGCGTGGCGATCATCGAGGCGAAGGAGCGCGAGGCGGCCAGGCCGCGCGTGACGGTGGAGCGCAAGCCGTGGTTCTGCTCGGGCTGTCCGCACAACACCTCGACGAATGTGCCCGAAGGCTCGCGTGCGCTGGCGGGGATCGGCTGCCACTACATGTCGATGTGGATGGACCGCAAGACCGAAACGTTCAGCCAGATGGGCGGCGAGGGCGTGGCGTGGCTCGGCCAGATGCACTTCTCGGGCGACAAGCACGTGTTCGTCAATCTCGGCGACGGCACCTACTTTCACTCAGGACTGCTGGCGATTCGCGCGGCCATCGCATCGAACGCCAACATCACCTACAAGATTCTCTACAACGACGCGGTGGCGATGACGGGCGGCCAGCCCGTGGACGGCGTGCTCACCGTGCCGCAGATCGCGCACCAGGTGCATGCCGAAGGGGCGAAGCGCATCGTCATCGTCACGGACGAGCCGCAGAAATACGCCGCGAAGATCGTATTGCCGCCAGGCGTGGACGTTCACCATCGCGACCAGCTCGATAGCGTGCAGCGCACCTTGCGCGAAATCGCCGGCACCACCGTGCTGATCTACGACCAGACCTGCGCCACCGAAAAGCGCCGTCGCCGCAAGCGCGGCGCCTATCCCGACCCGGCGCGCCGCGCGTTCATCAACGACGCCGTGTGCGAGGGCTGCGGCGACTGCTCGGTGCAATCGAATTGCCTGTCCGTCGAGCCGCTCGATACGCCGCTCGGCACGAAGCGCAAGATCAACCAGTCGTCGTGCAACAAGGACTTTTCGTGCGTGAAGGGCTTTTGCCCGAGCTTCGTGACGGCCGAGGGCGCGCAGTTGCGCAAGCCGCGCGCGGCAAATGTGTCCAGCGCCGCCTCGATCGATTTCGACGCGTTGCCCATGCCCGTGCTTCCGCAACTGGCGAAGCCTTACGGCATTCTCGTGACGGGCGTGGGCGGCACGGGTGTCGTGACCATCGGCGGCCTGATCGGCATGGCCGCGCATCTTGCGGGCAAGGGCGTGACCGTGCTCGACATGGCCGGGCTCGCGCAAAAGGGCGGCGCCGTGCTGAGCCACGTGCAGGTGGCGGCGACGCCCGCCGCCTTGCACGCCACGCGCATCGCCACGGGCGAGGCGCGCCTCGTGATCGGCTGCGATGCGATCGTCTCCGCTTCGGGCGACGTGCTCTCGCGCACCCAGCATGGCGTGACGGTCGCGGCGATCAACAGCGGCGCGACGCCGACTGCGGAATTCGTCAAGAATCCGAAGTGGACGTTCCCGGGCGCGCAAACCGAGACGGAACTGCGCGCGAGCATCGGCGAGGGCTGTGCGTTCGTGGACGCCAATGCTCTCGCGCTGGCCTTGCTCGGCGACACGATCTACAGCAATCCGCTGCTGCTGGGCTATGCGTGGCAAAAGGGCTGGCTGCCGCTCGAACTCGCGCATCTGCGCCGCGCGATCGAACTCAACGCCGTGGCCGTGGAGAAGAACCAGCAGGCGTTCAACTGGGGGCGCTACGTCGCGCATCATGGCGAAGCGGTCGTGCGCGCGCTCACCAAAACGCCGGCAGAACCGCAGGCCATCGTTCTGCGCATGCCCGAATCGCTCGACAAAGTGATTGCCGCGCGCGAAGCGTTGCTCACCGCGTATCAGAACGCCGCCTATGCGCAGCAATATCGCCGCGTGGTCGAGCACATTCGCGTGAAAGAGACGGCGCTTGGCGGCGACGCGAAGCTGCCGCTCACGCGCGCCGTCGCCGTGAATCTCGCGAAGCTGATGGCCTACAAGGACGAGTACGAGGTCGCGCGTCTGTATGCCGATCCTGCGTATCTGCAGAAGCTGCGCGAGCAGTTCGAAGGCGAGCCGGGACGCGACTACAAGCTGAACTTCTGGCTCGCGCCGCCGCTGCTCGCGAAGCGCGACGAGCACGGTCATCTCGTGAAGCGCCGTTTCGGTCCGTGGGTGCTGCCGGTGTTGCGCACGCTGGCCCGCATGAAGGGGCTGCGCGGCACCGCGTTCGACGTGTTCGGCAAGACCGAAGAGCGTCGCGACGAACGCCGCTCGATTGCGCAATACGTGGCGCTCGTGGACGAATTCTGCGCGAGCCTCGACGCGCAGCGCCTGCCGGTCGCGCTGCAGCTGGCGGCGCTGCCCGACGAGATTCGCGGCTTCGGCCACGTCAAGGCGCGCAATCTCGCGGCGGCCGGCAAAAAACAGGAGCGCTTGCTGGCCGACTACCGCACGCCTGCTGCGCAGCGCGCCACGGCGTAACAAGCCAACCAGCGATCAGGGCAACAGGCGCCTGCCGAGCAAGCGCGGCAGGCGCAGCGCGAACCCGCTCACGAGCCGCAGATGCATGCCCGCGAGCAGCAGGTTGTCGCGCACGTAGTTGAAATGCGAGACCCCGCCTTCATCGGCGCCGAAGTAACGCACCGGCGCTTCGATCTGGATGGGCCGCACGCCGGCCCAGCACAGGCGCACGGCCGCTTCGGGATCGAAGTCGAAGCGGCGCATCCACGTCTGGCGGTGCATGATCGCCTTGAGCGGCGCGATCGGGTACACGCGAAAGCCGTACAGCGAATCGCCGATGCCGGCCCACAGCGTCTCGAAGTCGGCGAAGAAGTTCGACAGGCGCCGTCCCTGCACGCGCAATTGCGGCGCGCTCGCGTCGAACTTCGGCAGGCCCAGCACCATGGCTTCGGGCGCGGCCTGCGAGGCGGCCATGAATTCGGGAATCAGCGCGGCGGGGTGCTGGCCGTCGGAGTCCATCGTCAGCACGTGGGTGAATCCGCGCGCCGCGGCGGCTTCGAGCCCCGCGAGCACCGCGCCGCCCTTGCCCCGGTTGTCGGGCAGCACGATGACGTGCAGGCCGGGGTCGTCGTTGGCCATGGCCTGCAAGCGCGCGGCGCTGCCGTCCGTGCTGCCGTCCACCACGACCCACACGGGGTTCCATTGCGCGCGTGCGCCGCGCACGGTCTCGTCGAGCTTGGCGCCCGGGTTGTAGCTCGGGATCAGGACGAGATGCGTGGACGAAGGCGTGGCCATGGCAGCGGGGGCTTCGACAGCGTGAGACCCTGAAAAAATTCTAGGTCGCGCCGCTGCGCGCGCATAACCGCCTGGGCGGACGTCCGGCGCATCGTGCGCGGGGACGTCGTATCCGGATGCTTCGGCGCTCGCGCCCGTGCTGGTGCCGGGCGCGGAGCGCGACTGCCGCTTTGCGTCGAAGGGTTGCACAGACACTCGTATTTCCTCAGAGGATGCAGCAGCGGAAAACGCGCCGCGTGTTCAGGCCAGGCCGCCGTTGATCGAGAGCACTTGCCCTGTCACATAGGCGGCCGCATCGGACACCAGGTATGCCACCATGCCCGCGACTTCCGCCGGCTGGCCGGCGCGCTGTGCGGGCACGAGCTGCTTGATGCGCTCGGCGGGAAACGCGTGCTCCGCCATCGGCGAAGCGATGATGCCGGGCGCCACGGCGTTCACCGTGATGCCGCGCGAGGCCAGCTCCAGCGAGAGCGATTTCGTCGCGCCGATCAGCCCGGCCTTCGCGGCCGCGTAGTTCGCCTGGCCGCGATTGCCCATCACACCCGCGAGCGAGGCGATGTTGACGATGCGCCCGTGGCGCGTGCGGATCATCGGCATGAGCAGCGGCTGCGTCACGTTGAAAAAGCCGTTGAGCGAGACGTCGATCACGCGGCGCCATTGCTCCCGCCGCATGCCGACTAGCGGCGCGTCGTCGTGAATGCCCGCGTTGTTCACCAGGATCTGCACGGGCGCGTCTTCCACGAGCCGCGCGAGGGCGGCTTCGGCCGCGTCGGCGTCGGTCACGTCGAAGGCGATGGCGTGTGCGCTGCCGCCCGCCGCGGCGATGCGCTGCGCGACGGCCTCGGCTTCGGCCAGACGCCGGTTCGCGTGCACCCAGACCTCGTGGCCCGCCTGCGCGAGCGCCACGCTGATGGCCTGCCCGAGTGCGCCGCTGCCGCCTGTCACGAGTGCACGCATGGGTGTTCCTCCCTCAATCCTGGCCAGGTGCTGGCCGGCGCCGGCAGTCATGGCACCGTGCGCCGCGCACGTCAGCGCACGCGGTGCGCCGCGACATAGGCGGCCAGCGAGCCGAGCGTCGCGAAGATCTTTTCGTTTTCCGGATTGTCCGAGCGCAGCTCGAAGCCGTACTTCTTCGAGATCAGCAGCGCAATTTCCAGAATGTCGATCGAGTCGAGCCCGAAGCCTTCGCCGTAGAGCGGAGTGTCGGCACTCACTTCGTCGAGCGAGACATCTTCGAGATTCAGCTCTTTCACGATCTGCGTGGCGAGCTCTTGTTCCAGTGCGTTCATCATGCGTGGGCTCTCCGGGCGTGCGGGCCGAAAGCGCCGGCCACCCGTTTTTAGGGTTCGTTTGATGTAAAAGTTACCAGGATTCTAAGTGAAGGGTATCGGTGCGTATACCGTGCTCCCAGGCGAAAGGGTTACAGAGGGTCGGTGCCAGGCGGCGCGCATTTTTGGGATCGGAACGCGCGAGACGCTTGCACGGCTTCGGGCCTGTCTCGATCGGACAAAAGCCCTGCCTGGCGCGATTCCGAACATTCAGTTACAAACCGGCGTCTGGCAGGACAGGTGATCGGGTCCCGCCAATCTTAAAATGTGCGTGCCCGAGCGAGCTTGCAAGAAACCGGCCCGATACTTGCGTTTCTTATGATGTTTCGTGGCGCTTGCCGAACCCTACGATTCACTTACGACTGTATTTGCGATATTTGCCAGATGCCTTCTTCGCTCAGCCAGACCGCCCCGGGTCGCACCGGGGCCAACCGCCCGCCGGCGCCGTGCTCACGGCGCCCCGGCGTGAGCGTGCGCGGAGTCAGGCGATGAGCGCGCTGGCTGCAGCGGCGCGCGCGGCGCTGGGCGTGGCGGCCGTGGCCGCCTGGCAAATCGGCGCGCATTACGCGGTGGCGACGCCGGGCGCGCACGGTTTCGGCCTGGCCATGGCGCTCGTGCCCCCGCTCGCGATCGCACTGGCCGCCGCCGCGCGCTCGTCGCGCCGGGCGTGGCTGCTGCCGCTGTGGACGCTCGTGGTGCTCGCGCTGTGGTTCATGCGCACGCCGCTTGCTTTGCACTTTGAATGGGGACTGTATCTGGAGCATGTGAGCTTCAACCTCGCGATGGCGCTGCTGTTCGGGCGCACGCTCGCGGCGGGGCGCGTGCCGCTTTGCACGCAGTTCGCGTCGATGATCCACGGCGGCGCGCTACCCCCGGCCGTCGCGCGCTATACGCGCCAGATCACGCTCGCGTGGACGCTCTTTTTCGTCGCGATTGCCGGCGTTTCGACGCTGATGTTCGCGGTTGCACCGATCGTCGCGTGGTCGACGTTCGCCAACTATCTGGCGTTGCCGCTCGTGGCGGTGATGTTCGTCGCCGAGCACGCATGCAGGCGTTTCGTGCTGCCGGGCGAGCCGAATGCCGGCATGCTCGACGCGATTCGCGCATACCGGCAGACGACCCAGGCGCACGCGGAGCATTCCTGATCATGGATGCCGCTCGCCAGCCTGAGTCAAAGCAGGAAACAACGCAGGAATCCGTATTGACTGAAGTTATGCAGACTCATCCGCTCGTTTTTCATACGTCGCCCGACCAGGTCATGGCCTGGCGCGACGGCGCGCCCGTCACGGTGCGCGCGTTCCTCGCCGATGTCACGCGTGTGGCCGCGGCGCTGCCGGCGGGCGGCCACGTGTTCAACGTTTGCCGCGACCGCTACCGTTTCACCGTGGGCCTGTGCGCGGCGCTCGTGTCCGGGCGCATCAGCCTGCTGCCCTCCACGCAGACGCCGGAGACGGTGCGCCAGCTCGCCTCGTTCGCCCCCGACGCGTTCTGCCTGCACGACGCGCCCGATTGCGCGATCGACCTGCCGCGTTTCGCGTATCCCGAAGCCCGGCAGGAAGCCGATGCGCACGTGCCGTTCGTCGTCCCGCAGATCGACGCCTCGCGCGTCGCGGCCTACGTGTTCACGTCGGGGTCCACCGGCGCGCCGGTGCCGCATGCCAAGACCTGGGGCGTGCTGGTGGCGGGCGTGCGCGCGTCGGCCGAGCGGCACGGCCTGCTCGCCGCGCCCGACTGCACGATCGTCGGCACGGTGCCGCCGCAGCACATGTACGGCTTCGAAGTGACCGTGCTGCTGCCGCTGATCGGCGGCTTCGCGTTCAGCAACCGGCTGCCGTTCTATCCCGTCGATATCCGCGACGAACTCGAAGCGGTGCCGCACCCGCGCGTGCTCGTGACCTCGCCGATCCATCTGCGCGCGCTGCTCGCCACCGATCATGCGCTGCCGCCAGCCGAGCTGGTGCTCTCCGCCACCGCGCCGCTTTCGGAAAAGCTCGCGCTCGAAGCGGAAGCCCGCCTGAAGGCGCCGCTCGTGGAAATCTACGGCAGCACCGAAACCGGCCAGATCGCGACGCGCCGCACCGCGAAGGGCGCAACGTGGCAACTGTTCCCGAAGGTTCGCTTCGAAGCGCGCGCAAGCGCGGCTGAGGACGACGAAGGCCCGACGATGTGGGTCTCGGGCGGCCACGTGGAAGAACCGGTGCCCATGGGCGACGCCATCGAGCTGCTCGACGCGCAGCGTTTCCTGTTGCACGGGCGCAAGGCGGACCTCGTCAACATCGCGGGCAAGCGGACCTCGCTCGCCTACCTCAACCATCAGCTCAACGCGATTCCGGGCGTGGTGGACGGCGTGTTCTTCATGCCCGCCCACCTCGAGCACGATGTGCACACGGGCCACGACGTCGTGCAGCGCCTCGTCGCGCTCGTGGTCGCGCCCACGCTTGCGCTCGCCGATCTGCAGCGCGCGCTGCGCGAGCGCATCGATCGCGCGTTTCTGCCGCGTCCGCTCCTGTTCGTCGATGCCCTGCCGCGCAACGGCACCGGCAAGCTGCCGCACGACGTGCTCGCGGCGTTCGTCGCGCAGCAGCTGCGCGGCGGCCTCGCGCCGGCCGCGCAGGAAACGGGCGACGCTTTGGCCAAACCCGCGTCCACGCTTTCGTTCACGATTCCGGCCGATCATCCCGCGCTGCCTGGGCACTTCCCGGGGCACCCGATCGTGCCCGGCGTCGTGCTGCTCGATCACGCCATCGACGCGATCGGCGACGCGCTGAACCGGCCGTTCGACACGTTCACGCTCAGCACCGCGAAATTCCTGAGCCCGGCCGCGCCCGGCGAAACGCTCGACCTCGCGTGGGACGCGGCGGCGAGCGGCGCGATCCGCTTCACGCTGCGCGCGGGCGCGCGCGATGTCGCGAGCGGCGTCATCAGCGACGAACCCGCCGCTGCACCCGGCGCTGAGCCGCTCACGCGCGCGAGCGCGCAAACCGGAGCGCAGCGATGACGAAGCGCACCGACTGGGCGAACCAGCAGGAGCGCAGCAACACGCTGCTCCTGCGCGTCATGACGTGGCTCTCGCTGCGCCTCGGCCGCCGCGCGGGCCGCGCGCTGCTGCATTTGATCGCGCTGTATTTCGTGCTGTTTTCGCCGCGCGCGTGCGCGGCCTCGCGCGACTACCTGCGCCGCGTGCTGGGCCGCCCGGCGCACTGGCGCGACATCTATCGCCACGTGTTCACGTTCGCCTCGACGATCCACGACCGCATCTATCTGGCGAACGCGCGCTTCGACATGTTCGATATCCGCCCGCACGGCCATACGCTCGTGGACGAGACGCTCGCCAAGGGGCGCGGTGTGTTCCTGATGGGCGCGCACCTCGGCAGCTTCGAGATCGTGCGCGCGCTCGGCCGCACGCGGCCCGACCTGCGCGTGGTCGTGACGATGTACGAAGAGAACGCGCAGAGGATCAACGCGACGCTCGCGGCCGTGAATCCCGCGGCGAAGCCCGAAGTGATCGGGCTCGGCCAGGTCGGCTCGATGCTGAAGGTGCACGAGCGTCTCGACCAGAACTGCATGGTGGGCATGCTCGCGGACCGCACGCTGCTCGCCGACGACGCCGCCACCATGCGGCGCATGGCGTTTCTCGGCGAGCCGGCGGCGTTCCCGCTCGGGCCGCTCTACATGGCCGCGATGCTCAAGCGCCCGGTGCTCTTCATGACGGGTCTGTATCGCGGCGGCAATCGCTACGACGTGCACTTCGAAACGCTGGCGGACTTCACCGACGTGCCGCGCGAGGCGCGCCAGCGCGCCATCGACGCGGCGCTCGTGCGCTACGTCGCGCTGCTCGACCGCTATTGCCGCAAGGCGCCGTACAACTGGTTCAACTACTACGACTTCTGGCAGGGCGGCAGGCAGGGCGCGATGGTTGGCACACCGGCATCGGCAACGGCGGCGGCAAGCGCCGCGGCCCGTGCGCCGGCCCCGGCCCCGGTGCGCCGCCGCGAAACGCGCCCCCATGCCGAGCTTCCCGTGCACGAGGTGACCGACGCATGAGGGCGAACCGCCGTTGCGCAACCTTGCGCGCCCGCTGCCTGCGCGCGCTGGCGAGCGCCGCTTTCATCGCCGCGGCCACCATGACGGCGGCCGCGCCTGGCGTGCCGGCACAGGCTGCCGAAACCGCGCAGCCCGCCTGGACGCTCGACCGCCTGATGTCCACGCTCGCGCAGCACAAGTCCGGCCGCGCGAGCTTCACCGAGACGAAGTACCTCTCGATCGCCACGCAGCCCGTGGAGTCGTCGGGCGAACTCGTGTTCGTCGCGCCCGATCATCTGGAAAAGATCACGCAGAACCCCAAGCCCGAGCACCTCGTGGTGGACGGCGACATGCTGACCGTGCAGCGCGAGAACCACAAATACACGCTGGCGCTCGCGCGCTATCCCGAGCTGGGCGCGTTCATCGAGAGCATTCGTGCGACGCTCGCGGGCAACCGCTTCGCGCTGGAGCAGGTGTACAAGGTCGCGCTCACGGGTGAGGGCGACGACTGGACGCTCACGCTCACGCCGCTCGACTCGCGCATGCGCAAGGTGGTGAACACCATCACGATAGACGGCACGCGCGACGCGATGCGCAGCGTCGCGATCCAGCAGGCGGACGGCGATCATTCGGTGATGCGCCTGCACGCCCTTTCCGCGGACGCGAACTGATGGACCCGCGCGCCCATCCGGTCCTTGCGCGCGGCTTCGCGCTCGTGCAGCGCCGCGCCGTCGCGGTGTGGCTGCTGTGCCTCGTCGCGTGCGCGGTGGCGATCGGCCGCGCGAATTTCACCGCCGATCTCTCGGCGTTTCTGCCGCGCTCGCCGAGTCCCACGCAGCAAGTGCTCGTCGATCAACTGCGCGACGGCCTGGCGTCCCGGCTCATTCTGATCGGCATCGACGGCGGCTACGAGAGCACGCGCGCGGAGCTTTCGCGCCGCGTGGCGGCGAGCTTGCGCGCCGACCCGCAATTCGTGGCGATTCACAACGGCTCGGGCCAGAACGACGCGCGCGACGAGCAGTTCATGTTCGCGCACCGCTATGTGCTGAGTCCGGCGGTCACGCCGCAACACTTCTCGGAACAGGGGTTGCACGAAGCGCTGGGCGAGAGCCTCGATCTGCTGACCTCATCGGCGGGGCTCGTTGCCAAGGACCTGCTGCCGCGCGACCCGACGGGCGAAGTGGCCGCGATGGTCGGACAGCTCGACAGCGCGGCGCAGCCCGCGAGCCGCGGCGGCGTGTGGGCCTCGCGCGACGGCCGGCGCGCCGTGCTGGTGGCGCAAACGGCGGCCGCCGGCTCCGACACCGACGCCCAGTCGCACGCCATCGACGCCGTGCGCGCCGCCTTTGCCGCCGCCACGCGCAGCTTGCCCAATGCTTCGGCCTACCAGGTATCGCTGACGGGGCCGGGCGTGTTCGGGGTCGCCACGCGCGACGCCATTCGCCACGACGTCGAACGCCTCTCCACGCTGAGCCTCGTGCTGATCGTCGCGCTGCTGCTCACGCTGTACCGCTCGCCGCGCACGCTGGGGCTCGGGCTCTTGCCGGTGTTCTCGGGCGTAGCGGCGGGCATTGCCACGGTTTCGCTCGTGTTCGGCACGGTGCATGGCTTGACGCTCGGCTTCGGCACGACGCTGATGGGCGAGGCGGTGGACTACTCGATCTACCTGTTCGTGCAGTCGTCGCAGGGCGGTCCCCGCGGTGCGCCGCAGGGCCGCGAGACGATGCGGGCCTGGCTCGCCGCTTACTGGCCGACCATTCGCCTTGGCGTGCTGACCTCGGTGTGCGGCTTCGCGACGATGCTGTTCTCGGGCTTCCCCGGCCTCGTGCAACTCGGGCTCTATTCGATCGCGGGCCTCGCGAGCGCCGCGCTCGTCACGCGCTTCGTGCTGCCGCAGCTGTGCGGTGGCGCAGTCGCGATTCGCGATGTGTCGCGCATCGGCGCAGCGCTCGCGCGTCTGGCTCACGCCGCGCCGCGCCTGCGCTGGCCGCTCGCGGCGCTCGTGCTCGCCGCGCTGGCGTCCCTCTGGCTGCATCGCGACGACCTCTGGAGCCACGAGCTTTCCTCCTTGAGCCCCGTGCCCGCCGCGAGCCAGGCGCTCGACACGCGCCTGCGCGCGGACGTGGGCGCGCCCGACGTGCGCTATCTCGTGGTGATTCCGGCCGCGAGCGAGCAGGCCGCGCTCGAAGGCGCGGAGAAGGTCGGCGCGCAGTTGCAGCCGCTCGTCGAGCGTGGCGTGCTCGGCGGCTTCGAGAGCCCCGCGCGCTACCTGCCGAGCGACGCCACCCAGCGTGTGCGCCTCGCGAGCCTGCCCGGCAAGGACGTGCTCACGGCGCGCCTGCAAGAGGCGATCAAGAACCAGCCGGTGGACGTGAGGCCCGACGCCTTTACGCCTTTCCTCGCCGACGTCGAGGCGGCGCGTAACGCGCCGCTCGTCACGCGTGCGGACCTCAAGGGCACGTCGATGGCGCTCGCCGTCGACGCGCTCCTGACCCAGCGCGACGGCCAATGGAGCGCCATGCTCGCCCTGCGCGCGCCGCGCAATGCACAGAGCGCACAGGCCGCGAATACGCCGAGCCTCAACGCCGGTTCCGTGAGCGACGCCGTCGCCCGCGCGGACGTGCCGGGTGCACTCTTCGTCGACCTGAAGGCCGAAGCCGACCGCATGTACGTGGACTACGTGCACGAAGACATTCGCCTCTCGCTCGCGGGTTTCGTCGTCATCGTCGTGCTGCTGGTGTTCTCGCTGCGCTCGTTCTCGCGCGCGGCGAGGGCGCTCGCGCCGCTCGTCGCGGCGGTGCTGGTCGTGGCGGCGGGATTCGCGCTGGCGGGCGTATCGCTCACCATCCTGCACCTGGTCGGCATGCTGCTGATCGTCGCGGTGGGCTCGAACTATGCGTTGTTCTTCTGCAAGCGCAACGACGCAGCGGGCATCACGCCGCGCACGCTCGTCTCGCTGCTCGTCGCCAATCTCGCGACGGTGGCGGGCTTCGGCCTGCTCTCGCTGTCTCATGTGCCGCTGCTCGAAACGTTCGGGCTGACGGTCGGGCCGGGCGCGATGCTCGCGCTCGTGTTCGCGGCGATTCTCGCGCCGCCGCTCGTGCACAGCGGCGCCGAGGCGCGCGTGAGCGCCGATATCCGCGACGAGCGGCGGCCTGCTCGCCCGCGTAGCGAACGCGCGCAGATGACCCACCCGCACGGAGGCCGCGCATGAACTCGGCTTCGTTGCGCGCTACGCATGTGACGCCCGCGTCCGCCACGGCGCGCCGCTGGAAGCCGTCGCCCTACATTTACGGCGCGGCGGCGTTGCACGCGGGCGCCGCCGCCGCCGCGGTCGCACAGCCGCACGCGTGGCCGTGGGCCGCGGGCAGCGTGGTTGCCTCGCATCTCGCGCTGACCGCCGCGGGTCTGTGGCCGCGCAGCGCGCTGCTCGGCCCGAACTGGACGCGCCTGCCCGAACACGCGGCGCAGCGCATCGCGCTCACCATCGACGATGGTCCGGACCCCGAAGTGACGCCGCGCGTGCTCGACTTGCTCGACCGTTTCGATGCGCGCGCGACGTTCTTCTGCATCGGCGATCTGGCGCGCCGCTACCCGCATCTGGTCGAAGCGATCGTGGCGCGCGGCCATGCCGTCGAGAACCATAGCCAGCGCCATCGGCATACGTTTTCGCTCTCGGGGCCGCTCGTGATGAAGCGCGAGATCGCGGCGGCGCAGCGCACGCTCACCGAAATCGCGGGTACGCCGCCGCGCTTTTTCCGCGCACCGGCGGGCCTGCGCAATCCGTTCCTCGAGCCGGTGCTGTGCGGTCTCGGCCTGCACCTCGCGAGCTGGACGCGGCGCGGCTTCGACACCTGCGCGAAAGAGGCCGGCACGGTCACGCACCGTTTGCTCGATGGCCTCGCTGCGCGTGACATCCTGCTCGTGCACGACGGGCACGCGGCGCGCGACGCGCGCGGCAAGCCGCTCGTGCTCGACGTGCTGCCGCCGCTCCTGCGCGCCGCCGCCGAACGCCAGCTGCAGTGGACCACGCTGCGCGCGTGCCTCGACGGCGAAGCCGGTCAACCCTGATTCCACCGCTGCGCCAAACGGAACGACTGACGTGAAACCACTGATCCTTTCGCATTTCACCGCTACCAGCTGCCTCGGGCGCGGGCTCGACGCGACGCTCGACGCGCTGCGCGGCAAGCGCGGGGGCCTCGCGCGCTGCGACTTCGCGCGCGCGGACCTCGATACGTGGATCGGCGAGGTGGCGGGCCTCGACAGCGAGACGCTGCGCGCCGATCTCGCGGACTACGCGTGCCGCAACCACCGTCTCGCGCAGATCGGCTTCACGCAGGACGGTTTCGCCGAACACATCGAGGCCGCCGTCGCGCGCTATGGCGCCGAGCGGGTGGGCGTGTTCGTCGGCACCAGCACTTCGGGCATTCTCGAAACCGAAAACGCCTACCGGCAACGCGACCTGGAAAGCGGCGCGCTCAAGCCTGGCTTTCACTATGCGCAGACGCACAACCCGTTCGCGTTGGCCTCGTTCGTGCGCGCGTACTTCGGCCTGCGCGGCCCGGCCACGTCGATTTCTTCGGCCTGCTCTTCGGGCGCGAAGGTGTTCGGCTCCGCGCGCCGCATGATCGAAGCGGGGTTGATCGACGCGGCCGTAGTGGGCGGCGTCGATTCGCTCTGCCTGACGACGCTGTACGGTTTCAACTCGCTCGAACTGCTGTCGCGCGATCCGTGCCGCCCGTTCGACGTGAACCGCAATGGCATTTCGATCGGCGAGGCCGCGGCGTTCGCCTTCCTCGAGCGCACGCCGGACAGGCTGGACGACGACGCGATCCTTCTGCTCGGCGTGGGCGAATCGAGCGACGCGCATCACATGTCGTCGCCGCATCCCGACGGGCTCGGCGCGCGCGCCGCGATGGCGCAGGCGCTTTCCACCGCGGGCGTGGCCGCCGGCGAAATCGGCTACATCAATCTGCATGGCACGGCCACGCCGAGCAACGACGTCGCCGAAAGCCGCGCGATCAACGCGCTGTTCGAGCGCACGCCGTGCAGTTCGACCAAGGGCGCGACAGGGCATACGCTCGGCGCGGCGGGCGCGCTCGAGGCCGTGATCGCGGCGCTCGCGCTGCGCCATCGCTTCGTGCCCGCCGGCGTCAACACCACGCAGCCCGACGCCGCGCTCGGCCTCGACTATGTGCTGGAAAGCCGCGAGGCGCCAATCGGCGCCGCACTGAGCAATTCATTCGGGTTTGGCGGCACGAACTGCAGCCTCCTGTTCGGCCGCGCGGACCGCGCACATCACGGATGACCGCCATGAGACTTTCCGCATTCATCGAGAGCGTCGGCGTGATCGGCCCGGGTCTCGCCAACTGGCCGCAGACGGCCGACGTGCTCGCCGCGCGCACGCCCTACGCGAGCGCACGCACGGTGCTGCCGCCGCCGGAAGGGCTGCCGGCGGCAGAGCGCCGCCGCACCGGGGCCGTCGTCAAGACCGCGCTCGCCGTGGGCCACGAAGCCGTCGCGGCGAGCGGCCGCGATGCGACGACGCTCGCCGCCGTGTTCGCGGCCTCGGGGGGAGATGGTCAGAACTGCCACATAATCTGCGACGCGCTGGCCGGCGACGACCGCCTGCTTTCGCCCACGCGATTTCACAACTCGGTGCACAACGCGCCCGCGGGCTACTGGAGCATCGCGACGCGCGACCGGGCCGCATCGAACGTGCTGTGCGCGCACGACGGCAGCTTCGCGGCGGGGCTGCTCGAAAGCGCGTGCCAGGTGGCCGTGGACGGCGTACCCACCTTGCTGATCGCCTACGACGCCGACTATCCCGAGCCGCTGCACACGTTGCGTCCCGTGGCCGATGCATTCGGCGTCGCGCTCGTGCTCGCGCCGCAGGCGAGCGCGGCGACGCTCGCGCGCCTGGACATGACGCTCACCGAAGCGCTGGCGACGCCGCTCGCCTCGCCCGAACTCGAAGCGCTGCGCACGAACAATCCCGCCGCGCGCGTGCTGCCGCTGCTCGAAGCGCTCGCGTGCATGGACACATCCGGCCGGCCTGCGAGCGTGGTCATCGACTACATGCCGGAGTTGCGCGTGCAAATCGACGTCACGCCCCTGGACGCCTCTGGAGAGGGGGCATGACGACGCAAGCCACCCTGCCGGCTACGCTCGCGGACGTGATCGCGAACACCGCGCCGGGCGCGCCGCTCGACCGCGCGTGGATTGCGGCGCGCATCCCGCACAGCGGCGCGATGTGCCTGCTCGACGCGGTGCAGGCGTGGGACGAAACGCGCATCCGCTGCGTGGCGACCAGCCATCGCGATCCGCGCAACCCGCTGCGCTCGCGCGGCCGCCTCGCGGCGGTGTGCGGCGTGGAGTACGCGGCGCAGGCCATGGCGGTGCATGGCGCGTTGCTCGGCGCACTGGATGGCGCAGCCGCGGGGCGCCCGCGCGTGGGTTTTCTGGCGAGCGTGCGCAGCGTGGTGGCGCATGTCGAGCGCCTCGACACGCTCGCCGCGCCGCTCGCGATCGAAGCCGAGCGCGTGAGCGGCAGCGGCAATACGATACTCTATGGTTTTACGGTGCGCGGCGCGGGCCGCGTGCTGCTTACGGGACGCGCGGCGGTCATGCTCGACGCGTCCGCAGTCATTCGATGACAATACAAAAGGGAGCCCGATGATGAAATCCAAACGGTTCATACTTGCCGCGCTCGTGCTGGGCATGGCCAGCACGATGGCGCACGCCGACCTTCACGAAGTGAAGGAGAACATCAAGCACGACTCGAAGGAAGCGGCCACGAAAACCGGCCACGCCGCCCGCGACTTCGGCCACGCCACCGCGCACGCGGCGAAGACGGTGGGCCACGGCATCGCGCATGCGTCGCGCGAAGGTTACGAGGCCACCAAGCGCGCGACCAAGCGCGTGTTCCACAAGGACGGCAGCAGCGAAAGCAGCGAGAAGAGCCAGGCGTGAGGTGATTTTTGCTATGTGCCGGCGCGCGTAGTCGTTTACCCTCGCGACGACCCACGCGCCGCGCATCCCCGCCCACCCGGCGCACCTTCCCGTCCGCTCCCTGTTAACCAGCTCGCCGCCGGCTTCCCAACGCTTCAAGAATCGCGCCGCCCTTGCCGTTAACGCAGGGGCGGCGCAATCGCTCGCCTGACGGCGGGCGGTTTGCCGCGCACCACACTAGAGATCGAGCCGGCCGCGGGCGCTACCTGCACCACACGCACCGCGGCAACAAGAGGGGAAGAAGGTATGGTCTATTCCCAAGCGGCGGGAGCGTTCGGCGCAGCGGGATCAGGGGGCGGTCAGTCGGAGGTGTCGAGAGAATCGGACGGGGCAACCAGCGGCGCCGCGAGCGGAACAGACGCGGCGCTCGCCCAGGAGCGCAGCGTATTGCGGCTGGTGTCGCGCAGCATGCCGCTGCCGGAACTGCTGGCGGAGGTCTGCGGCCGCGCCGGGCGGCTGCTGGGCGCGGGCGCGAACTGCGCGGTCCTGCAACTCGATGCCGACGGCCAGCGCCTGCGCATCGGCAGCGCGCCGTCCTTGCCGGCGCAGTATCACGCCGCGTTCGACGGCACGCCGGTCGGTTCCGGCACGAGCCCGTCCGGCACGGCGATCGCCGAGCGGCGCACGGTATGCGTGGAGGACTACGAACTCGCGCACGAGTGGGGCGAGTACCGCCGCATCGCGCTCAACAGCGGCCTGCGCGCGGTCTGGACCACGCCCCTCGACGACGACAGCGGCGGCGTGCTGGGCGCGCTCGCCGTGTACCAGAGCCGGCCCTGGCGGCCCAGCGCGGCCGAGGAGGCGCTGCTGTGCGACATCGCCCGCAGCGTCGCGGCCATGCTCAACCAGCAGACCATGGCCGAGCGCCTCGCGCTCAGCGAAGAGCACCATCGCCTCGTGGTGGATCACCTCAACGAAGGCATCGTGATGCAGGCCCGCGACGACACCGTGCTCGCCTGCAACCGCAGCGCGCGGCGTCTCCTGCGCCTGCCCGAGGACGCCATCGGCCTGAGCATCATGAAGGTGATTCCGCGCGTGCTCGACGAAAGCGGCAAGCCCCTGCCCATCTCGAAGCGCCCGAGCATGAAGGCGCTCGAAACGGGCAAGCCGGTGCTCGGCGAGACGGTCGGCCTCGAACTCGCGGACGGCGAGATCGTCTGGGTGAGCGAGAACGTGCTGCCGATCTTCCGGCCCGGCGAAAGCGAGCCGATCTCCGTGGTGGTCTCGTTCACGGATATCGGGCCCGTGCGCGAGGCGCAGCAGCAATTGCGCTACCTCGCCACGCGCGACGCGCTCACGGGCCTGTACAACCGCACCTTCCTCGCCGAGCGCATGCACGCGATGCTGGAGCGCGCCACGTGTTCGGCGAAGCCGGCGCTGCTCTTCGTCGATCTCGACGGCTTCAAGAAGGTCAACGACACGGGCGGCCACGAAGCTGGCGACTCGCTGCTGCTCGACGTGGGGCGGCGCCTCACCGGCTGCGTGAGCGAGGCGGACACGCTCGCGCGCGTGGGTGGCGACGAGTTCGTGATCGCGGTGTGCTGCTACAAAAGCGTGGACGAACTCGTCGGGCTCGCGCAGCGCGTGCTCGGCGCGCTTGCCGCGCCGTTCGCGGTGGCGGGCAACGAGTACTACCTGGGCGCCTCGATCGGCATCAGCCTCTATCCCGACGATGGCCGCAGCGCCGCCGCGCTCATGCGCAACGCCGACTCGGCCATGTACGCGGCCAAGCAGCGCGGCACCAACCAGTTCCAGTTCTTCACGACCGAGCTGCGCCAGCGCCTGCAGCGCCGCTTCCAGATCGAGCGGGGGCTGCGCCGCGCGCTCGCTTCGGGCGAACTGCGTCTCGTCTATCAGCCGATCGTGGATGGCGAAAGCGGCCGCATGATCGGCGCGGAGGCGCTGCTGCGCTGGGAGAGCGAGGAGCTGGGCCAGGTCTCGCCGGTGGAGTTCATCGCCGTGGCCGAGGACACCGGCATGATCATCCCGATCGGCCAGTGGGTGCTCGAGCACGCGTGCCGTCAGGCCGCGCAGTGGCGGCGCCTCTTCGCGCCCAACTTCGTCATGGCGGTCAACTTCTCGCCGCGCCAGATCGCGGACGGGCTGGTCGAGCAGGTGGAGGGGTGCCTCGCGCGCACGGGGCTCGCGCCCGATGCCCTCGAAGTGGAGATCACCGAAGGCATTCTCATGAGCGACAGCCAGAGCGTGCTGCCCCTCCTGCATGCGCTGAACGCCATTGGCGTGCGCATTTCGGTGGACGACTTCGGCACCGGCTACTCGTCGCTCGCGTATCTGAAGCGTTTTCCGCTGCATCACCTGAAGGTCGATCGCACGTTCGTGGCGGGCCTGCCCGACAACCGCGATTCCGTCGCGATCACCCAGGCCGTCGTGGCGATGGCGCATTCGCTCGGCATGCGCGTGACCGCCGAAGGCGTGGAAACGCCCGAGCAGGCGTCGTTTCTGCGCTCGCTGCGCTGCGAACGGCAGCAGGGCTACCTGTTCGGCAGGCCGGTGAGCGCTCAGGCCTGCGCGGTGCTGCTGCGCGAGCATGCCGCCGGCCGCGTGCGCGAGGGCGTGTGACGTCCTGATCCGGCACGGTCGTGCGGGAGCGGCAGGCTCAAGATTTCCCGCGCCAGGCCGTAGACGTTGGCAGGGAGCGGATGCCGGACGCATCGCGCCACACGTAAAGGACACGAGAGAATCATGGATAGCGGCTTCGCAATCGACGAACGAACCCGCCTGACAAGCACGAACCAGTTCGAGCTGCTGCTTTTCCGTCTCGGCGCGGCGCCGGGCAGCGAGGTTGGCGAAGTCTTCGGCATCAACGTTTTCAAGGTACGGGAAATCCTCAGCATGCCGGCGATCACGCCGATCGCGGCGTCGTCCCCCTACGTACTCGGCGCGGCGAACATCCGCGGCCAGGTGATGCCCGTGATCGACCTGCCGCGGCTCATGGGCTGCGAGCCGGCCACGGGCCGGAACATCCTGCTCGTGACCGAATTCGCGCGCTCTACCCAGGGCTTCGCGCTCGAAAGCGTGGACGAGATCGTGCGGCTCGAATGGAGCCAGGTGCTGACCGCCGACGTCACGATGGGCAACCGCGTGACGAGCATCGCGCGGCTCGAGAACGACCCCGAGAGCAAGAAGCTCGTGCAGGTGGTGGACGTGGAGCAGGTGCTGCGCGACGTGTTCCCCGCGCAGCACGGCGCGGTCGTGCCGGAAGACGTGGGCGAGCCCGCGATGATTCCGCCGGGCGCAAAGGTGCTGGCCGCCGACGACTCGGGTTTCGCGCGCGAGCTGATCGGCCAGAGCCTCAAGGCGCTCGGCGTGGAATACACGATGGCGAAGACGGGCCTCGAGGCGTGGAAGCAGCTCGACGCGATCGCGACGAGCGCGGAGCGCGACGGCGTGCGCGCGAAGGATCGCATTGCGCTCGTGCTGACCGACCTCGAAATGCCGGAGATGGATGGCTTCACGCTGACGCGCAAGATCAAGGCGGACCCGCGCACCGTGGATATTCCCGTGGTGATTCATTCGTCGCTCACGGGTACCGCGAATGAAGCGCACGTGAAGAACGCAGGCGCGAGCGGCTATGTGGCGAAATTCGCCGCTGGCGACCTCGCGGGTGCGATTCGCAGCGCGCTCGCCGGCAAGCCCATTTACGCCTGATTTCTTCAGCTTATGTTCGCGCCGGTGCGCAATGCGCCGGCGCGTCTTCCAACCCGATTCCTCATACCTGTGCCTGCCAGGCATGCCCTATGCGCGCTATCGAGCGCCACATTGTCGGCATAAATATCACGTTGTGATATGTTGCCTATAATGACTTGGCAGGTGCACTTATTTTGCGCGCTTGTGGCCATGTCGATGGCCGACTGTCTGCGCGAGGAGGAGGATCATGGGTGGCAATCTTTCCAACCCGGCACCGCTAGGCCTTGCCGGATTTGCATTCACCACGTGGATGCTAAGCATGATCAACGCGGGCTGGTACAGCGCCGATTCGATGGGCCTCGTGCTGGCGCTCGCGTTCGCATTCGGCGGCACGGCGCAGATGATCGCCGGCGTGATGGAGTTCCCGCGCGGCAACACGCTCGGCACCGTGGCGTTCCTGAGCTACGGCGCATTCTGGTGGTCCTTCGCGCTATTCGCCGCGTTCCTTGGCACGAAGGTGCCCGAGTCGTTCGTCGGCTGGTATCTGCTCGTCTGGGGCGTGTTCACCTTTTATATGTGGATTGGCTCCATGCATACGAGCACCTCGGTCCAACTCGTGTTTCTCGCGCTCTGGATTACATTCGGACTGCTTGCAATCGGTATATGGAGTGGCATGACGATGATCACGCGGCTGGGCGGCTATGCGGGCCTCATCACCGCCGTGCTGGCCTTCTATGCCTCCGCGGCCATGGTGATCAACGAGAGCTTTGGGCGCATCGTGCTGCCCACGCATCCCTACGTCGCGCCGCAACCGCGTGCGGCTTGAGTGTTCCCGACGCCGCCGCGCCGTTGCGGCGCGGCGGCGCCTCATCCCGAGGAGTGAATCATGGATGAGCATCGGGTCTTTCCGCCGCCCGCGGAATGGACCGCAAAAGCATGGGTCGATCAGGCCGGATACGAAGCGATGTACCGCCGCTCGATCGAGGACCCCGAAGCATTCTGGGGCGAGCAGGGCAAACGGCTCGACTGGATCAAGCCCTATACCCAGGTGAAAGACGTGTCGTTCGCGAGCCGCGATCTGCACATACGCTGGTTCTACGACGGCACGCTGAACGCCAGCAGCAATTGCCTCGACCGGCATCTGGCGACGCGCGGCGATCGTCCCGCCATCATCTGGGAAGGCGACGATCCCAAGGTGAGCCGCACGCTCACGTATCGCGAGTTGCATGCACAGGTCTGCAAGTTCGCCAACGCGCTGAAGTCGCTGGGCGTAAAGCGCGGCGAGCGCGTGACCATCTATATGCCGATGATTCCCGAGGCCGCCGTGGCCATGCTCGCCTGCGCGCGCATCGGTGCGATCCATTCGGTCGTGTTCGGCGGCTTCTCGCCCGAGGCGCTGGCCAACCGCATTCAGGACTGCGCCTCGACCATCCTCATCACCGCGGACGAAGGCGTGCGCGGCGGCCGCACGATCGCGATGAAGGCCAGCGCCGACGACGCCATGGCGAAATGTCCCGACGTGACGACGTGCGTGGTGGTGCGGCGCACCGGCGGCAAGGTCGACTGGCGCGAAGGACGCGACCACTGGTATCACGATCTGATCGATCGGAGTCCTGCGGATTGTCCACCGGAAGCGATGAACGCGGAGGATGCGCTCTACATCCTGTATACCTCCGGATCGACGGGCAAGCCCAAGGGCGTCGTGCATACCACGGGCGGCTATCTGACTTACGTGTCGCTCACGCATCAGTATGTGTTCGACTATCACGACGGCGACATCTACTGGTGCACGGCGGACGTCGGCTGGGTGACGGGGCACAGCTATATCGTGTACGGGCCGCTCGCCAACGGCGCGACCACGCTCATGTTCGAAGGCGTGCCGAACTATCCGGACAGCTCGCGCTTCTGGCAGGTCTGCGACAAGCACAACGTGCAGATCATCTACACGGCGCCGACCGCGATCCGCGCGCTCGTGCGCGATGGGGAAGGGCCGGTCAAGCGCACGTCACGCAAGTCGCTGCGGCTGCTCGGCACGGTGGGCGAGCCGATCAACCCGGCGGCGTGGCTCTGGTATTACGAGGTGGTGGGCGACAAGCGCTGCCCGGTGGTCGACACATGGTGGCAAACCGAAACGGGCGGCATCATGCTCACGCCGCTGCCCGGCGCGACCACGCTCAAGCCGGGCTCGGCCACGCGGCCGTTCTTCGGCATCCGCCCGGCTATCGTCGATGAAAAGGGCACCGTGCTCGAAGGCGCGGCGGCGGGCAGCCTTTGCATGCTCGACTCGTGGCCGGGGCAGATGCGCTACGTCTATGGCGACGCGGACCGCATGCGCCAGGTCTACTACAGCCAGTTCGAAGGCAAGTACTACACGGGCGACGGCTGCTATCGCGACGCCGACGGCGACTACTGGATCACGGGCCGCATCGACGACGTAGTGAACGTCTCGGGCCACCGGCTCGGCACGGCGGAGGTGGAGAGCGCGCTGGTCTCGCATGCCGACGTGGCCGAGGCGGCCGTGGTGGGCTTCCCGCATTCGCTCAAGGGGCAGGGCATCTATGCCTATGTGACGCTCAAGGCGGGCGTGGAGCCCAACGAAACGCTGCGCGCCGATCTGGTCGCGCTGGTGCGCAAGGAGATCGGGCCGATCGCCAGCCCGGACTGCATCCAGTGGGCGCCGGTGCTGCCGAAGACGCGCTCGGGCAAGATCATGCGCCGCATTCTGCGCAAGATCGCCGATGGCGATTACGACAATCTCGGGGACGTTTCAACGCTTGCCGACCCGCGGGTCGTGAAGGAGTTGATCGATCATCGCGTTGCGCATTGAAGTCACTGGCGCGTGAACAGGCGCCCCAGTTGCGGCTCGCTATCCTGCACCCCCGCGAGCCGCAGCGCGTGCCACGCCATCGCATAGTTGCTCGACAGCACGGGCTTGCCGGTCTGCGCTTCGATCTGCGGCACGAGCGCGGCCACGCGCAGGCTCGTGCACGACACGAACACCGCATCGGCATCGTCGTGGCGCGCCAGCGTTTCTATTGCACTGCGAATCGAATTCGCGTCGATGCGCGCCACCTCGTTGTCGTCCGCATGCTCGAACGAAGCCATGCGCGTGACGGTCACGCCGCGCGCCTCGATGTAATCGCGCAGGAAGTCGTTGATGGTGCGCACGTAGGGCGTCAGCAGCGCCACGCGGCGCACCTCGAGCGCCTTTAGCGCGGCGAGCGCGGCCGTGATCGGCGTGGTGCAGGCAATCTCGGGCCGGGCCTCGCGGATGCGCGCCGCGACCTTCTCTTCGCCTATCACCATCGAAGCCGACGTGCAGCCGAATGCCACCACGTCGAGGCGCTCGCCGGGCAGCATGAGGCTCACGGCGGGGGCGATGCGCGCCTCGATTTCCGCGAGGCGCGGCGGCGTGATGTCCGGCGAATTCTCGAGGCGGCTCTCGTAGAATGCGACGCCCGGCTGGCGCAGCAGGTCGCGCCATTCGTATTCGATCGTGTGATCGGTGGCCAGCACCACGAGGCCGATTGCGGCGCGGCGGGCAATGCCGCCGTCGAGCGCGAAATCGAGCTTCGTGTAGGCATCCTCGTGATTTTGCGGCGGTGCGGTAATGGTCATCTCAGCGTCAGTCCCGTCATGTCGAGTTCGGGCTCGCGCCCGGCCATGATGTCGGCGAGCAGTTTTGCGGTGCCGCACGCCATGGTCCAGCCCATGTGTCCGTGACCCGTGTTCAGAAAGAGGTTGCGGTGGCGCGTGCGGCCGATCAGCGGCGTGCCCTCGGGCGTCATCGGGCGCAGCCCGGCCCAGTACGCCGGCTGCGTGTAGTCGGCGCCCTGCGGGAAGAGTTCGCGCGCCGCCTGCATCATCGAAGTGAAATCGCCGGGCGTGTGCCGCGTGTCGTAGCCCGCGAAATCCGCGGTGGCCGTGAAACGCAGGCGTGCGCCAAAGCGCGCCCATGCCACGAGATGGTTCTCGTCCACCCCGCCCATCTCGGGCGGGCGATGCTCGGGCCCGCACGGAAACGTGGCCGAATAGCCCTTCACAGGATAGACCGCGATGCGGTAGCCGAGCGGCCGCGCGAGGATCGGCGACCAGGAACCGAGCGCGAGCACGTAGTCGTCGCCCTGGATCACGCCGGCGCTCGTGCGCACGCCCGCAATGCGGTCGCCGGCGGCTTCGATGGCTTCGATCGGGGCGTCGAACACGAAGCGCACCCCCATACGTTCGCAAACCTCCTTGAGCCCACGCGTGAAGCGGTGCGCGTCGCCGCTTGCGTCGCTGGGGCAATAGATCGCGCCCGCGATGCGCCCGCGCGCGTGGGCGAGCGCGGGCTCGCGTGCCGCGACCGCGGCGGCGTCGAGCGTTTCGAGCGGCAGTCCGTTTTCCACGAGGATCGACATGTGGGCGCGGCCGCGCTCGAACGAGGCGGCGTCGCGATAGAGATAGAGCAGGCCCCGGCTGATGAGGTCGTATTCGAGCTGCTCGCGCGCCGTGACCTCCTGCAGTTGACGCTGCGAATAGCGGCACAGCCTCACCTTGCGCGAGGTGTTCTCGCGCGAGCGCGCCTCGGTGCAGTTGAGCAGGAATTGCGCGCACCAGGCCCACATGTGCGGATCGGCCTTCAGGCGCAGGCGCAACGCCTGGCCCTCGACGAACAGCGATTTGAGCAGGATTTTCGGCGCGCGGGGCGAGGCCCACGTGTACGAGTGGCCCGGCGCGACGAGCCCCGCGTTGGCGAAACTGGTTTCGAGCGCAACGCCTGCGCGCCGCTCGATCACGGTGACGTCGCGGCCGTCGCGCGCGAGGTAATACGCGCTCGTGACGCCCGCGATGCCGCCGCCCAGTACGATGGTCTTCATTCGCGCCCCTCCGTGCGTGTATACAAAGTACCTTCACGCTGCCGCGAGCGCACGCAATTTGTATACGCGCATACCCTATGGCAGCTAAACGGTTGCATGCATCTATCATGGATAAGTCGTTATGCGCCGGTACCCATGCAAGCTGCGCGCCATGAGCGCGCGAGGCCTGCAGGGCATCGCACCGGACGAATTATTTCGTTTCGCTAACTGACCGCGCGGGCTCGCCTGCGTTGCGGCATCGCCCGGTCGGGTCCACGCTCAGGAGCCGCTCATATGAATCCTCAGAACAATGGCGCGCTGCACGCAACCCTCGCGCTCACGCTCTTTTCGCTCGCTGCGCTGGCGCCTGGACTCGCCCAGGCGCAGACCATCAAGATCGGCGTGCCGGTGCCGCTTTCGGGCAGCAGCGCCGCAGCAGGCACGGATATCCTGAACGGCGCGAAGCTCGCGGCCGCGAAGATCAACGCGGCGGGTGGCGTGCTCGGCAAGCAGATCGAACTCGTACCCGAAGACGACGCGTGCGACGCACAAACGGCGGTTCAGGCCGCACAGAAACTCGTGGACGCGGGCGTGGTTGCCGTGGCGGGCGGCTACTGCTCGAGCGCGGCACTGCCCGAATTGACCGCCTTCCACCGCGCCGGCATTCCCTACGTGCTCGATGCCTCGACCAATCCGAAGCTCACGGAAATGGGCTACGACAACGTGTTCCGCACGATTGGCCGTGACGACGAGCAAGGGCCTTTCGCGGCCAGCTTCATGAAGAATTCGCTGCACGTGAAGCGCGCGGCGGTGATCGACGACAACACGACCTATGCCAAGGGTCTCGCGCAGAACACCGTGGAATCGCTCAAGAAGATGGGCGTGGACGTCGTCTACGCCGACTCGATCACGCCGGGCCAGATGGATTATTCGCCGACGCTCACCAAGGTTTCCTCGCTCAAGCCGGACGTGATCTATTACACGGGCTATTTCTCCGAAGCGGGTCTGCTCGTGAAGGAAGCGCGTCAGGTGGGCCTGAAGATGACCTTCATGGGCGGCGACGGCACCAATGACCCCACGCTCATGAAGACGGCAGGGCCGGCCGCCGACGGCATGATCATCACGACGGCACCGCTCGCGCAGTTCCTGCCGGGCGCGCACGACTACCTCGATCAGTACACCAAGACCTATGGACAGGGGCCGGGGCCGTACTCGGTGTACGAGTACGACGCCGTGGGCGTGACCGCCAAGGCCATCGCCGACGGCAAATCGGCCAAGCCCGCCGACATCAGCACCGCGCTGCACAAGATCACGAACTACCAGGGCGCCACGGGGACGATCGGCTTCAATCCGAAGGGCGACCGCAGCCGCGCCGTGTACATCACGGTCGTCGTGCACAACGATCAGTTCGAGCCTTACCAGCGCCAGGATGCCAACGGCAAGTGGGTGGCAATGAAGTAAGCGCCCCGGGCCGCTCATGAGCACCTTTTTCCAGTTCGTCATCGAGGGGCTGACGATCGGCTCGTTCTACGCGCTCGTCGCCCTCGGCTACACGATGGTCTACGGCATCATCCGGCTCATCAACTTCGCACACGGGGATCTCTTCATGGTGGGCGCGTTCGTGGGCTGGACCGCGCTCGCAGTGCTGGCGGCCGCGCGCCTGCCGCTCGCGCTCGCGCTGTTCGTGGCCTTCGCGGCGGCCATGCTCGCGACCGGCGTGCTCGGCGTGGCGATCGCGCGCGTGGCCTATCAGCCGTTGCTGCGCGCGCCGCGCCTGTCCATTCTCATTACGGCGCTGGCCGTTTCGCTGCTGCTGGAGAACGGCGTGCTGATCGCCTACGGCGCGGGCTTTCGCACCTACCCGCACCTGCTCACGCATACCGGCTTCGACGTTGCGCAAGTGCACATCACGTTTGCGCAGATCGGCATTATCGCGGCCAGCTTCGCGCTGATGATCGCGCTGTATTTGTTCGTACACCATACGTTCGTCGGCACGGCCATGCGCGCACTCGCCATCGACCAGGATGCGGCGCGGCTCATGGGCATCGACGTCGAGCGGCTCATCCAGCTCACGTTTTTCATCGGCTCGGCGCTCGCCGCGGTCGCCGGCGTGATGGAAGGGCTCTTCTACACGCAGATCAACTTCTTCATGGGCTTCGTGCTCGGGCTGCGCGCGTTCACGGCGGCCGTGCTCGGCGGCATCGGCAATATTCCGGGCGCCATGGTCGGCGGCTTCCTGATCGGCTTGCTGGAGGCGTTCGGCGCGGGGTATGTGTCCTCCCAATGGACCGACGTGTTCGTGTTCGGCGTGCTGATCGCCGTGCTCGTGGTGAAGCCCACCGGGCTGTTCGGCGAACGCGTGGTCGAGAGGATGTGAGCCATGCGCGCGCGGGCCACGGACACCTCATGGGTCGTTTCCGGCGTGCTGATCGCGTTGGCGATCGCGCTGCCCAAATTCGCGAGCGGCTATATCGTCGACGTCGGGCTCACCATCATCACCTACGCGATTCTGGGCCTCGGCTTGAACATCGTCGTGGGCTATGCCGGCTTGCTCGACCTCGGCTACGCGGCGTTTTTCGCCATCGGCGCCTATACCACGGCGCTGCTCGAAACGCTGCTGCACTTCTCGTTCTGGGCGACGCTGCCGTTCAGCCTGGTGTTCGCGGGCGCTTCCGGTGTCGTGATCGGCTATCCCACCTTGCGTCTGCGTAGCGACTATCTCGCCATCGTCACACTCGGCTTCGGCGAGATCACGCGCATCGTCGCCACCAATCTCGACATTACCGGCGGGCCGAATGGCATTTACGGCATCGAGCCGCCGAACCTGTTCGGCTTCGAGTTCAGCTCGCCGCGCTCGGTGTACGTGCTGGGCATGGCGTTCTTCATCGTCGTGCTGGTGTTCGCCGTGCGGCTCGGTCGCTCGCGCCTCGGGCGCGCGTGGACCAGCATCCGCGAGGACGAAGCCGCCGCCGAGGCGGTGGGCGTCGCGACCCTGCGCGTGAAGATGCTCGCGTATGTGATCGGCGCGCTGATCGGCGGTCTCGCGGGCAGTCTGTTCGCCGCGCGCTTCGGCACGATCGACCCCACCGCGTTCACCTATCTGCAGTCGGTGACGATCCTCATCGTCGTCGTGATGGGCGGACGCGGCAGCATTCCCGGCGTGATACTCGGCGCGCTGATCGTCGCGGGCCTGCCGGAAATGCTGCGCTTTTTGAACCTGTGGCGTATTTTCGGCTTTGCCGTGGCGCTCGTCGTGCTCATGTTGTTGCGCCCGCAAGGACTGTGGCCCGCGCGCGTGAGGCGCGCCGCGCCGCGGCCCGAGGAAGAGACGGTGGCGCACGAAGCGGAAGCCGCGGAGGCGGCGGGCAAGGAAACCGAGGCGGCCGTTTCCATTGCCGATAGCGGCGGCCTCGAAGCCGCCGCCGCGCGCGAGACCCTGCTCGAGGTGCATGACCTCGAGCGCCGCTTCGGCGGCGTGCGTGCGATCGGCGGCATCACCTTCCAGGTGCGCAGCGGCGAGATTCTCGCGTTGATCGGCCCGAACGGCGCGGGCAAGACCACGGTGTTCAACTGCCTGACGGGCGTGATCCGCCCGAGCGGCGGCCGCCTCGTCTGGCGCGGCGAGCCGCTTGGCGGCGGCGCGCCCCATCGCAACGTGCATCGCGGCATCGCGCGCACGTTTCAGGGCATTCGCCTGTTCAACCATATGAGCGCGTTCGAGAACGTGCTGATCGGCATGGATCATCGTCTGCACACGGCCCTCGTGGCGGAACTGGTGGGCACGCGCGCGGCGCGCGCCGAGGCGGCCGAGCACGGCGCGCTCGGGCAGCGCTGGCTCGATCTCGTGGGGCTAGGCGCGCGCGCGAGCGAATATGCCTCTGACCTCCCGTATGGCGATCAGCGCAGGCTGGAAATCGCCCGCGCGCTGGCGAGCCAGCCACGCCTGTTGCTGCTCGACGAGCCCGCCGCCGGCATGAACCCAACCGAAAAGCACGCGTTGATGGCGCAGATCCGCGGCATCCGCGACCTCGGCGTGACGGTGCTGCTGATCGAGCACGACATGGCGCTCGTGATGGGCGTGTCCGACCGCATCATCGTGATGGACCATGGCGAGATCATTGCGCAGGGCACGCCCGCGCAGATCCAGAACGACCCGGTGGTGATCGACGCCTACCTGGGCACGGCCGAGGAAGACGACGGGCCCGACGCCACGGACGGGGAGAAGTCGCTATGGGGGTAGACGCGGCCGGCAAACTCCTCGACGTTCGCGACCTGCGCGTGAACTACGGCAACATCGAAGCGCTGCATGGCGTTTCGCTCGATGTCGGGCCGGGCGAGATCGTCGCGCTGCTCGGGGCCAACGGCGCGGGCAAGACCACGACGCTGCGCACCATCTCCGGGCTGCTGCGTCCGCGCGGCGGCAGCATCGCGTTCGAGGGGCAGGCGCTCGTCGGGCTGCCGTCGCATCGCATCGTCGCGCTCGGGATCGGGCACGTGCCGGAGGGGCGCCGTATTTTCGGCGGGTTGACGGTCGAGGAGAACCTGCGCCTGGGCGGCTACCTGTTGCGGCGCGACCCCGGCGCGCTCGACCAGGGTATTGCTCAGGCCTACGAAACGTTCGGCCGGCTGCGCGAACGCAAGGACCAGCTCGCCGGCACGCTGAGCGGCGGCGAGCAGCAGATGCTCGCGATTGCGCGCGCGCTCATGCTCAAGCCCAAACTCGTGCTGCTCGACGAGCCTTCCATGGGGCTCGCGCCCAAGCTCGTGCGCGCGATCTTCGAAGTGATCGCACGCATCAGCCACGCGGGCACGGCGGTGCTGCTCGTGGAGCAGAACGCGCGCCAGGCGCTGCGCATCGCGAACCGCGCCTATGTACTGGAAGGCGGCCGCGTGGCGCTCGCGGGTTCGGCCCATGAACTGGCCGACGACAACCGGGTGCGCGCCACCTATCTCGGCGGCAGCGCGGCGGCGCAGGAGGGAGGCGCCGTCTAGGCAGCGGAATCGATTCTCTTGAATATTCATTGAGAGTATAGAGAATCATTATCGTTTGCATTAGCAATTAATCGTCATCCGATGCAAAATACGAGGCACGGCGTGGCGCGATGCGCATGGCATAAATTGCGCAAAACAGCTATTTTTCTGGAAAATCAGCGAAGGAATTCCCGATTGTGGATCAGATCTGGCGGCAACGGCCTGAAGTCCCGCACCGCAAGCCCGAACGGCCAATCATGGCGGCAAGCTCCGAATACGACGCTGCCCAGCGGGGATCGTGGTTTTCGCACGACCAGGGGCGGTTCGTCTTTACGGAGAGCGGGGTGCTGCGGGTGACGACGCCCATCGGCATGTGGACGCTCGGGCCGCAGCGCGGAATGTGGATCGCTCCGCGCGTGCGCCACGAAATGATCGCGACGAGCGCGGTGAGCCTGCATAGCGTGTCGTTCGAGCCGGAGGCGTCGCCGTGGCCGGAATCCGCATGCCACGCGGTGCGGGTTTCGCCGCTGTTGCGCGAACTGGTGGCGGCGCTGGTCGAAGACCGCCAGCGCGGCCCCGAGTGCCGCTACGCGCTCATTGCACCGCTGTTGCTCAGCGAAATGCGCGATGCGCGCGAGGCCTCGGGCGGCGGGTTGCCGCTGCCGCTCGACCGGCGTTTGCGGCAGATCTGCGATTTCCTGCTGGCGGCGCCGGCCAACGGCGACTCGCTCGCGACCTGGGGCGAGCGCGTGGGGGCGAGCGAGCGCACGCTCGCGAGGCGCTTCAAGAACGAGACCGGGTTGACGTTCGGCCACTGGCGCCAGCAGCTGCGCATCGTCGAAGCCGTGTCGAAGCTCGCCCAGGGCGTGCGCGTGGCCGAGATCGCGGCCGAACTCGGCTATGCGAATTCGAGCGCGTTCATCTCGATGTTCCGCAAGACGATGGGCGAGCCGCCCCAGCGGTATCTGAAAAGCGAGCCGCGTTGAAGGCGTGTGCCGTTGTCGCGGCGCGCGTCACATCTGCTTGAACAGGTGCGCGTACTGGCGGCTCACGTCGAGGGCGCCCGCGTGGCCGCGCAACCGCAACGTCATCTTCCCGATCGCGCTGACCGAGGCGCATTCCACCTGGTCCACGTTGACCACCGTGCCGCGGTGAACCTGCCAGAAGCGCGCCGGGTCGAGTTGCGCGCATAACTCGCGCAGGCTCGTGCGGATCAGCAATTCGCCGCTGCGCGTCGTGACCACGACATATTTGTCGGCGGCTTCGAAGTACAGCACATCTTCCACCGGCACCATGCGGATGTCGTTGCCGCTGGAGGCGCGCAGATACCGCAGCGGCGCCCCGCGCGGGGCGCTATCGGCATTGCCCGCTCGCGCACCGGCGCGCGCTTCGCGAACGTCCTGGGTGATCGTTTCCAGCTGGCGCAGCACGCGTTGCAGATCGGCCTGCATCTGCGGTGCCTCGGCGTCGTTCGCCGGCGAGCGCGCGAGCCGGGCGCGCAGGCGCTCCACCGTGCGCGCGAGCCGCGCAGCCTCCACGGGCTTGAGCAGATAGTCGATGGCCGCGGCCTCGAAGGCTTCGAGCGCATAGGCGTCGTAGGCGGTCACGAACACGATTTGGGGCGGCGCGGCGAGATTCGCGCAGGCGCGCGCGACATCGAGGCCGGTCGCGCCCGGCATGGCGATGTCGAGGAACGCGACGTCGGGCGCGAGCGCGCCGATGCGTTCGATGGCTTCCTCGCCGTTGCTGGCCGTCGCCACGATGCGCAGTTCCGGCCACACGGCGGCGAGTTCGCGCTCCAGGGCGGCGGCGATCAGCGGCTCGTCCTCGGCGATCAGTGCGGTCGGGGTGTCGGGCGAGCGGCGCGGGGCGTCGCTGTGTTGCGCCGTATCGGCGGGCGCGTGGCGTTTCATGATCCGGACTCCTGCACGCTCACGCCAACGGTGTCGCGCAGCGGCAGCCGGACCTGCGCAACGAGGCCATGCGGAACGTTCTCGATCAGCGTGAGCGACGCCTGCTCGCCGTAGAGCGCCGCAAGCCGCTCGCGCACGTTCACGAGCCCGACGCCCGCGCCCTGGGTGCCCGGCGTCGCGCCGAAGCCCGGGCCCGTATCGGTCACGCTCAGTTCGACATGCTCACCGTCGCGCCGGGCGAGGACGTCGATTCTGCCGCCCTCGAGCGCCCCCTGGATGCCATGCTTGAGCGCGTTCTCCACGAGCGGCTGCAACAGCATGGGCGGCACCGGGAGGTCGGCGCAATCGCGCGGCAGGTCGAGCGCATAGGCGAGGCGCGGGCCGATACGCATGGCGTGCACGGCGAGCATCGAGTCGAGCACCTTGAACTGCACCGCGAGCGTTTCGCTTTGCGCGCGCGAGGCCTCCAGCGTCGCGCGCAGGAAGCGGTTGAGGCTCGCGAGCAGCTCGCGCGCACGCGGCGGGTCGGAGGCGATCAGGCTGTCGAGCGTCGCCAGCGTGTTGAAGAGAAAGTGCGGCTCGATCTGCGCCTGCAGCGCCTGCAGGCGCGCACTGAGCGCCGTGCGCTCGGCGGCTTCCTTTTGCCATGCCGTGCGCGCGACCTGTTCGCTCAACTCGGCTATGCGCGTGCGCGACCAGCCGTACCAGGTCACGAGCAGCGTGGCGGTCAGCGCGATCCAGCCGGTGAGCGCGAGATCCTTCGTCGCGAATGCGTTGTGCAAGCCGATGCCGAGCACCACGCTCGCGATGCCGCGCCCGAGCGACGCGCCGAGCACGATGGCGAGCACCATCGCGAGGGCGAGCCGCGGGCCCGTGAGCGCATTGTGGCGTTGCAGGAAAAAGCGGCCGACGTCGAGCAGCAGCATGATCGACAGCCCGATCGCCTGGCTGAAGACGAGGTTGTCGATGAATCGCTCGTGCACGCCCGCGGCGGTGAGCGCGACCGCAATCAGCGCGTTGCCGATCACGACGATCACGGCCTCACGCGCGAATCCGGCGAGCAGGACATTGGCCGCCGGCGCGGGGAGGCGGGCGGCGGCGTTCGGAAACTCGACGTGCGTGCCAGGAATCATGCGATCCAGCTCGTGACGATGAGGTTGAGCAGCCGGTGCGGCGTCGCAATGGCAGCGAGACCGGCCGCGATGAGACTGAAGAACGAACCGCGCATGGCGAGGCGATGGCCGCGGACGTTGCCGTGGCGGATCGCCCAGATGGCGCGCCCGACGCTCGCGAACGTCAGCAGCGACAGGCCGTGCACCCAGGACAGATGCCCCGGATGCAGCTCGCGGATGTCGAACGAGCTGAGCGCGGCGGCGAACATCGTCAGCGCCCAGAGGCGGCCGAGCCATTTGTGCCGCGCGCTGCCCTTTTCGGTCAGCATGACGGCGGTTCCGAGTATGACAGAAAGCGTTGCGGCGACGACGTGCGCGGCAATGATGGCAGACATGCGGCTCTCCTTGGCGGGTCGAGCGGGGGGCGATGTCTGCAGTGTGGTGAGTGGGGGCGGGGCGGGCGAGGGGGATGCGACGAAGCGCGGGGAAACGGGCGCGAACGGGAATTCGGTGGCGCGAACGGTCGGCAGGCGAAGCGCACGGCGCCACTCAATCCGGCGGCGCGCTTTCGATTTCCCGCAGGATCTCGTCGTACGGCGCCGGCTTGACCAGATGCCGGTCGAAGCCCGCATCGCTCGCCGCCTGGCGGTCGCGCTCCTGGCCGTAGCCCGTAAGCGCGATCAATTGCACGTGGGCGGTGGCCGGCTCGGCGCGCAGCGCCTTCGCGAGCGCATGGCCATCCATGCCGGGCAAGCCGATGTCGAGAATCGCCACGTGGGGCAGGAAGCTCTGCGCGAGCGCGAGCGCGCTCGGACCGTCGTGCGCGACGCGCACCTCGTGGCCTTCGAGTTCCAGCAGCATGAGCAGCGAGGAAGCGGAATCGACGTTGTCGTCGGCGATCAGCACGCGGCGGCGCGCGGGCTCAGTCTGGTGCCCCGCGCCTTGCGATTTGCCGAGCGGCGCTTCGCATTGCGGCACCCGCGCGAGCGGCAGACGCACGACGAATTCCGAGCCGTGCCCCAGCCCGTCCGAATGCGCGCTCACCGAGCCGCCATGCAGTTCCGCGAGTTCGCGCACGAGGGCGAGGCCGATGCCGAGGCCGCCGTCGGCGCGCTTCACGGCTTCGCGCGACTGCATGAAAAGCTCGAACACATAGGGCAGCTCGTCGGGCGCGATGCCGATGCCGTTGTCGCGCACGCGAATCAGGATCTCGTAGACGTCCGCTTCGAGCCGCAGCGCGATCTGGCCGCCTTCGGCCGTGTACTTGGCGGCGTTGGAAAGCAGGTTGCTGATGATCTGCGCCACGCGTATCGCGTCGCCGGTCACGTGGCACGGCTCGCAGTCGATCTCGACCGTGAGCGTTTGCGATTTCGCGTCGAGGAAGGGCCGGCTCGTTTCCACGGCGACCTGGACGATCTCGCGCAGGTCGAGCGTGCTCATCTGCAGCGCGATCTTGCCGTGCGAGATTCGCGAGACGTCGAGCAGGTCGTCGACGAGGCGGCCGAGATGCTCGACCTGGCGGCTCGCGATCTGCCGCGCGTCGGCGCGCATGGTGTCGTTCGCGCCGTGGCGCGGGTCGAGCAGTTCGATGGCGTTGCGAATCGGCGCGAGCGGATTGCGCAGTTCGTGCGCGAGCGTCGCGAGGAAGCGGTCCTTGCGGCGGTCGGCGTCGCGCAGCGCCTTTTCGGCAGCGTAGAGGCGCAGGAGCGCGCGCACGTTCGCCACCAGCTCGGCGGGCTCGACGGGCTCGGTGAGGTAGCTGTCGGCGCCGCCGTCGAGCGCGAGAATCTTGTCGCGCGTCTGCACCGCGGCGGCGGAGGTCTGCAGCACGAGCGTGGAGTTCGTCTCCGGGTCCGCCTTGATGAGGCGGCACACCTCGATGCCGCTGATGTCGGGCAGCTTCACGTCGAGCAGGACGATCGCAGGCGCCTGTCCGCGCACGGCTTCGAGCGCGGCCTGGCCCGTCGCGGCTTCGATCACGGCGTAGCCGGCGTGGCGCAGCACGCGCGACTTCACGTAGCGCGCGCCTTCGTTGTCGTCGACGTTGAGGATGAGTGTGGCGTGCGCGTTCATGGCGCCGCGTCCCCGGAGATCTCGGGTTCGTTCTCGACGGACATGGCGAGGCGCACCGGCAGGTTCAGGCGGAACGTCGAGCCCACGCCGGGCTCGCTTTCCACGCCCACTTCGCCGCCCAGCAGCGCCGCAAGCTTGCGGCACAGCGGCAGGCCAAGGCCCGTTCCCTTCACGCGCTGCTGGAGGCGGTTCTGCACCTGGCCGAACTCCTCGAAAATGATCTGGTGGTGCTCGGGAGCAATTCCGATGCCCGTGTCGGCGACGAAGAAAGTGATGCGCGCTTCGTCGCCGTCGCCGGGCATGCACTGGGCGCCCACGCGAATCTGCCCGCGCTCGGTGTACTTCAGCGCGTTCGAAACGAAATTGCGCAGGATCTGCGTGAGTTTGGGTTCGTCGGTGTAAAGCTGCGGCAGGCCTGCGGTGGAGCCGAATTCGAGCGTGACGTCGGGCGTGTCGAGCAGCGGCATGAGCATCGTGCGCAGCGCGGCGAAGAGGTCGGCGGGCTCGAACCACGCGGGCACGACTTCGGTCTTGCCGGCTTCGATCTTCGCGAGATCGAGCAGGTCGTTCACGGTCTCGCCCAGGCTTTCCGCAGACGAAAGAATCAGCTTGACCTGGCGTTCCTGCTCTACGCTCAGGTCGCCGTCCAGCCGGTTGAGCAGCAGGTTGGCGAGCGCGCGGATCGAACTGAGCGGCGTGCGCAGCTCGTGGCTCATGTTCGAGAGAAAGCGCGTTTTCATCATGTCGGCGCGGCGCAGTTCCTCGGCGCGCTCGTCGAGTTCGGCGTAGAGCGCCACCACGCCGCGGTTGGTCGCTTCCAGCTCCTGCGTGAGGCGCGAGAGTTCTTCCTGGCGCTCGCGCAGTTCGTCGAGCGCCGTCACGAGTTCGCGGTTCTGCTGCTGCAGTTCTTCGAGCGAGTCGCCGTGTGCGCCTTCCTGCGGACTGCGTGCAGCCAGTTCGCGCACGATGCGCTCGAGTTCCGCGCCGCTCGCCTCGCTGCGCTCGTGCGGCAAGTCGCGCGCCATGGTGACGGTCGTGCCGCCGGCCGACGAGCGAATCTCGAAGCGGTCCATCAGACGGCGGCTGCCCGTGATGCCGAGGCCCATGCCGCCGGGCGATCGCCAGGTGCCGTCGAGCACGGCTTCGAGCTCGCGCACGCCGGGGCCCTGGTCGCTCACCTGCACGGCGAGCGCTTCGCGCGGCCGCTCGCCTTCCAGCGCGAAGGCGACTTCGCCGCCGCCCGCATATTCGAACGCGTTGCGGGCGATTTCGGAGACGGCGCTCGCAATGCGCGTCTGGTCGAGCGGCGAGAAGCCGAGCCCGGCGGCCAGCTCGCGCGCGCGGCGGCGCGCGGCGACGACGTCCTGGGCGGTTTCCAGCCGGATGCGCAGCAGGGGCTTATTCATGGTTCAACTGTACTCCGGGGCGTGCGCGCACGACGACGACGGTGGCGTCGTCGCGCCGGCGCGCGAAGTCTCGGTAGAGGACGGCCGCGATCACGACGGCGGGCTGGTTGGCGAGTCCGGGCCAGGCGGCGAGGTCCCAGCGGGTGGCGATGCCGTCCGAATGCAGGACGAGCAGCGCGTTCTCGCTCCACGTCAGTTCGAACTCCTGGATGCCGCGCATCGTGTGGCCCACGATGCCGTTGCGCGAGACGAGCTGATAGCACTCGCGCGCGGACGGTGCTGCGCTGGCGGGCCGATGCGTGTGGCCGCCTGAAACGCGGTTATCGATGGGGCGGCCCGCGCCATACGCGACCGCCGAGATGTTGCCCGTGCCGCAGAACGCGAGCGCGCCGCGCGCCAGGTCGATGCGCACGAGCGCGAGCGCCGCGCCGCGCGTGGGGCGCAGGGCCGCGTGCGAGAGCTCCATCAGCGCGGCGGGTGCGAGGCCGGCGCGGCGGCGCAGCACGTCGAGCGCGGCCACGGCGGCCACGTGGGCTTCGGCGCCGTGGCCGAGGCCGTCGGCGAGTGCGAGCGTGAGGCCGCTCTGGTCGGCCTGCGCCCGCCAGCCGTCGCCGCTGACTTCCTCGCCGGGGTGTGGCACGCACACGGCGCCGACCTCGGGGCCGGTGAATGCCGCGCGCGCGGCGTTGCCGCCGCTTTTCTGCACCAGCACGCGCAACACGGTGCCTACGCCCGGCTGCGAGTAAATGGCGAACTGGTTCGAGAGCCGCCGGATCGCGCCGAGCCCGGTGCCGGTCGTGCCGGTCGTGGAGTGGCCGTCGGCGAGCGCGGTGCCCACGTCGGGCATGCCGGGGCCGCTGTCGAGCGCGATCAGCTCCACCGCGCCCTCCAGCGCGCACACGAGCAGTTCGCCGTGGCCGGCATGCTTGAGGATGTTGGTGGCCGCTTCCGTGAGCACGATTGCGAGGCGGCCGGCGTCGGTCTCGCCGAGCGCGGCAATGCGCGCGGCTTCGCTGGCGCCGCGGCGTGCAAAGGCGACGCCGCTGGCGTCGCTGACCTCGAAGGAGCGGTGGGTGCCGCCGGCTGAACCGGCCGCACCGTCTAGCGTACTTTCCATTTCGTGATGGTGACCGTCGTGCCGCCACCCGGAGTCGATTCGATCGTGAAGTCGTCGCACAGGCGCCGCGAACCGCCCAGGCCGAGGCCCAGGCCATTGCCGCTCGTGAAGCCGTCCTGCAGCGCGCGCTCGATGTCAGCAATCCCCGGACCCTGATCGACGAACGAGAGCTGCAGTCCCACGCGCACGCCTTTTTCCAGCACTTCGAGGCGCGCATCGCCGCCGCCGCCATGCTGCAGCGTGTTGCGTGCGAGCTCGCTCGCCGCCGTCACGAACTTGGTCTGTTCGATGAGCGAGAAACCCTGCGCGATGGCGGCGTCGCGCACGATCTGCCGCAGCCGGACGATTTCCTCGTCCGATCTCAGGCTCACCTGGGCCGCAAGCCTGCCGGTCGTGTCGTTGCTATTCATGATCGAACGCAAGAGACGTGCTAGCTAACGGAGTAATGGGACTCAACGGAGCTCACGCTGCTTGAGCAGCGCCATGCCTTTTTCGACGTTCAGCGCGGTGCGCACGCCCGACAACGTGAGGCCGAGCTCCACCAGCGTGATCGCCACGGACGGCTGCATGCCGACCACCACGGTCTGCGCGTCGAGCACCATCGCCATGGCGGCCGTGTTGCCGATCATGCGGCCGATGAACGAGTCGACCACGTCGAGCGTCGAGATGTCGATCAGCACGCCCTTGGCCGACTCTTTGACGATGCGCTCGGTGAGGTCGTCCTGCAGTGCGATCGCGAGGCGGTCGTGCATGTCCACCTGGATCGTGACGATCAGGCAGTCGCCGAGGCGCAGAATCGGAATGCGTTCCATCGTGTGCGGTTCCCGTGCTTCAGTGGCGCTGCGTGGCGCTCAGGCCGCGGCCTTCGGCGAGAGGATGGTCGCGCCGATGCGCTGCAGCGCGATGACGAAGGCGTCGGCGAGCGTGGACTTGGTCGTGACGTTGGTGAGATCGACGCCCAGGTGCACGATGGTCTGCGCGATCTGCGGGCGGATGCCGCTGATGATGCAGTCCGCGCCCATGAGGCGCGCGGCGGCCACGGTCTTGAGCAGATGCTGCGCGACGAGCGTGTCGACGGTGGGCACGCCCGTGATGTCGATGATCGCGAGGCCCGCGCCCGTGTCGACGATCTTCTGCAGCAGGCTCTCCATGACGACCTGGGTGCGCGCGGAATCGAGCGTGCCGATGAGCGGCAGCGCGAGGACGCCTTCCCAAAGCTGCACGACGGGTGTGGAAAGCTCGAGCAGCTCTTCCTGCTGGCGCGCGATGATCGCTTCGCGGCTCTTCTGGAAAATGTCGGTGGTATAGAGGCCGAAGCCGTCGAGCAGCAGGCTCACCTGCCAGCTCAGCTGGGCGAGTTCGGCGGGATCGTGCGCATAGGCCGAGCGCAGGCGCGCGTAGAGCGGCTCCTTGAAGGAGAACACGAAGGTGGCCGTTTCGACCGGCGTGTAGCCCTGACGCGCGCGGTGCGCCGACAATTCCGCGAGGAACGCGCGCACCGGCTCCCACTCCGGGCGGCCCGAGTCGAAGGTTTCGGTGTTCGGCAGCGTGTCGAGAAAGACGTTGAGGAACGCGGAGAACTGCTCGCGAATTTCCCCTTCCATCGCGAGGCCGCGGCGCAGCGCGATCGGCAGATGCAGGCGCAGCCATTCGACGAGCAGCGTGTCGCGATGCTGGCCGAGGATGTCCGCAATGCGAACCTGTTCCGGTGTGTTCATGCGATCTCCTGAGCGATGGGGCGCGCCTCGTCTTCGAGACGAACCGCTGAACCTTACACGATCGAATCGAGTCGATCCCGATTGCATTGCAATTGAACCGATTACGCGGGCAGGCAAGGCGAGCGAACGGGCGGGCGTGCGGCTGCATGCGTTTTTCGTGCCCGCTTGCCCGCGCAACGACTGCTGGGCCTGGCGCGCGCGGGCCCCTCCGGTTTGCCGTGACGCGCGTGTAGTTTTTACAGGGCGGAAGTGGCGTGCGGGTGCGCAAGCGTGGCTGCGGGCGGGTCCGGGCGCAATGCCACGACATGGTATGTGTCTTGCTTCACCGTAACGCCAATCACAATCCGGTCCGCACCGAGGAGCACCGCAGCCATGGAGCCCGAAGCCATTTCTCGCCAGCAATCGCCGTTATCGACGACGTCCGCGCCACTGTCAGGCGCGCCCGCTTCTGGCGAGACCGCGCTGGAGGAGGGCGCCGTGGACAGCGAAGGCGACCCGATGCCGGCGGTGCTATCGCGCCTCTCGTTTTGCGTGGCCTGGCTTTTCGGGCTCGAGGCGTTTCTCGCGGCGTCCGACGCGCGTGCGCGCGGGCCGCGCGCGTGAATGCACGAGCGCACGCGCGGCACAACGATCCGACCTGAGTGCGCCCGACCCGCTAGACTGAGCGCTGGCGTGCGCTCGCGCGATGCGTGCGGCTTGTCGATTTCGCGCCCGCTCGCCGCTCCCGCCATTGTCCAGAGATATCGATGACCAGGTTATTCCGCATGACCGCGCTGCTCGCGTGGTGTCTGTCGTTCCTGCCCGCTACGGCGGCGTTCGCTCAATCGTCCCAGGTGGACCAGTCGGACCCGCAGGCGCTCATCAAGACCGCCACGCAGCAGATCCTCGACGAAGTCCGCACGAAGGCCGTCGCGCCCGACGACATCGCGCGCATCCAGGATATCGTCAACCGCGACATTCTTCCGTACGTCGATTTTCGCCGCACCACGCGCCTCGCCATGGGGCCGCACTGGCGCACCACCACGCCTGAGCAGCAGGCGCAGATCGAGCAGCAGTTCCAGCTGCTGCTGATCCATCTCTACTCGGGCGCCATCGCGCAACTCAAGCCTGACCAGAAGATCGAGTACCCGCCCATGCGCAGCTCGCCTGGCGACACCGACGTCGTCGTGCGCACGCTCGCGCAGACCAGCAGCAATCCGATCGAAATCGATTACCGCCTGTACAAGACGCCGCAGGGCTGGCGCCTTTACGACCTGAACGTGCTCGGCGCGTGGCTGATCCAGACCTATCGCCAGCAGTTCAACGAGAAGATCCAGCAGGGCGGCGTGGACGGGCTCATCCAGTTCCTGACCGCGCGCAACCAGGAGCTCGTCACGGGCAAGACGCAGACGCAGTGACGCGCGGATTTTGCGTCCCGCCCTCGCGACCTGCGAAAATCTGGACGGCTGGGCCCCACGCGTGTGGGCGCGGTACCATTTCGAGGCGCGCTTCGTGCGTATAGAGGGGCCGTGCGCTTGCCCGAGCCAGCGCGGCCCCGATGTTTCTTTTTTTGCCGATCCGATCCGACATGAATTTCCCGCTGCCGCCGCAGGGCCGACGCAACCGGGTGTTTCCGCCGAGCCCGCCCACGCTGCACAGCCTCGCCTCCGTCATTACCGGCGTGGTCGTGGTGTGCGGCCTGTACTTCGGGCGTGCGGTGCTGATTCCCATTACGCTCTCGGTGCTGCTGAGCTTTCTGCTGGCGCCGCTCGTCACCACGCTGCGGCGCTTTCATCTGCCGCAGTTCCTCGCCATTCTCGTAGCGGTGCTGTCCACCGTGCTCGCGCTCGCCGGCGTGGGCGCGCTGATCGCCGCGCAGGTCTACCAGCTTTCCGCCTCCCTGCCGCAGTATCAGGAAGAGATCGAGCAGAAAGTGCAAACGGTGCAGGAAAAAACCGTGGGCCGCGCCGATTCGCTGATGTCGCGGGCCGCCACCGCGCTGCAGCGCGTGACGCCCACGCCGCCGCCCGCGCCGCCGCAGCCGCGCGGGCGCGCGGCGCGCAACCAGCCGCAGCAGCCCATGCCCGTGGAGATCCATAATCCCGCGCCCACGCCGCTTACGCTCGCGCAAAAGGCGCTCGCCCCGGCTATCGCGCCGCTCGAGACGACCTTCATCGTGCTCGTGGTGACGATCTTCATCCTGTTCCAGCGCGAGGATCTGCGCGACCGGCTCATCAGCGTGTTCGGCTCCGACGACCTGCACCGCACCACGACCGCCATCAACGACGCCTCGCAGCGGCTCTCGCGCTACTTCGTCGCGCAAGTCGGCGTGAACGTCACGGTGGGCGGGGTGATCGCGCTGGGGCTGGCGGGCATCGGCGTGCCGGGCGCGCTGCTGTTCGGCGCGGTGGCGGCGCTCATGCGCTTCGTGCCGTACATCGGCATCTGGATCGCGGCGATCATGGCGACGATCGTGGCGGCGGCCACGCAGCCGCAATGGACCATGGGCGTGACGACGCTGATCTTCTTCATCGTCGTGGACGTGGTGGCCGGGCAGTTCGCCGAGCCGATGCTCTATGGCAAGCGCTCGGGCCTCTCGCCGCTGGCCGTGGTGGTGGCGGCGATCTTCTGGAGCTGGCTGTGGGGGCCCGTGGGGCTCGTGCTTTCCACACCGCTCACGCTGTGCATCGTCACGCTGGGCCGCTACGTGGACCGGCTGAACTTCCTCACGATCCTGCTCGGCGACCAGCCCGCGCTCACGCCCGCGCAAACCTGCTACCAGCGCCTGCTCGCCGACGATCCCCATGAAGCGCTGCTGCAGGCGGACCGGCTGCTCACGAGCATGCCGCTCATCGACTACTACGAGCAGGTGGCGTTCGAGGGCCTGCGCCTCGCGCGCAACGACGCCATGCGCGGCGTGCTGCCCGGCGAGCAGGTCGCGCGCATCAACCAGGCGCTGCTCGATATCGTCGAGGACCTCGAATCCGTGGACGATTCGCGCCACGCCGCAGCCGCGGACGAGAGCGCAAAGAAGTCCGCCGAGGGCGCGGACGAAGGCGCGAGGGTGATCGAATTCACGCTCTCGCCGGACGCGGGCGAGGTGCTCTGCGTGCCCGGACGCGGCGCGTTCGACGACGTGGCGGTGGCGATCGTCGGCCAGTTGCTCATGCGGCGCAATATTCCCTGCACGGCCACCACCTACGACGAAGTGCGCGCCACGCGCGGGGCCATGATCGACGAGCGCTCGCCGGCCATCTGCGTGGTCTCGCTCGATGCGCCCGAGTCGGCGCCGTACCTGCGCAATCTCGTGCGGCGCCTGCGCGAGCGTGCGCCCGACGCGACCATCGTGGTGGGCATCGGCGCGGCGCTGCGCGACGACGGCGCAGGCATTGCCGACGACCCCGGCACGCTCTTCCCAACCTCGCTGCGCAACCTCGTGGAGGAATGCGGCGCGGCGCTCGTGCCGGCACAGACGCCGCTGTCCGAAAAGAGGGCAGCAACGCCGGATATGCAGGATCAATATAGTGCGGGAGCGAAATTGTGACAGTCATGCCCGTGTCACATTGAGGCTCGAATATATGCGGCCCTGTGCCCCTGGTTGCGGCATGAAAGTTACTGGGAGACAACGTTGCTGAGCCCGAAAGAATTCGCCACGCTGATGCTGGTCCGCCATTCGCCGGACCAGATCGACATGAACCGCCAGGAACTGGACACGCTGCTCGAGCGTCAGCTGGTTGCGCTCGAGCAATGGACGGAAGGCCACCGCCGGCTGTCGCTCACGATTGCCGGCCGCTCGCTGCTCGAAGCAGTGGGGCGGCTGGAATACGTGACCGGTTTGCCCGACGGGTATGGCAACGAGCGCCTCGCCGCCGGCCTTTGATGCTCAGTTGATGCTTGCGCAGTGAGCCTGCGTGCGGCCCGGTCTCAAATGGAGCCGGGCCGTATCTTTATGCAAAACACATTTTCCCCGCAGGCATTTATTGAGGCATGCCAGGTAATTGTGTGTTTTGGCCCACGTCCGAGGGCGTGATCGTCTTGTGTCCCCCAAAGGACGCTGCTACGCTGATCCGGTTCTCCGGCGGTATCGAGCGAAGGCCGGCACGCTGTCTTACGGAAGGATTGCGGCAGGCGTTTTCCTGTACGGGTATTTCCCCATCGCCCGGCTTGGTGGCGCTCGTCAAACTGACTCCATCCTCCAGAGTCTTTCCCAACTCACCTACCCCCTAAAGCAAAAGGAGGATCTATGGCAAAGCGTATTGCCTACGTGACCGGCGGCATGGGCGGCATCGGAACGGCCATCTGCCAGCGTCTGCACAAGGATGGCTACACGGTGGTCGCGGGCTGCGGTCCGAACTCGCAGCGCAAGGCGCGCTGGCTCGACGAGCAGAAGGCGCTTGGCTACGAGTTCGTCGCGTCCGAAGGCAACGTGGCCGACTGGGACTCCACGGCTGCCGCGTTCGAGAAGGTGAAGAAGGACGTCGGCGAGATCGATATCCTGGTCAACAACGCCGGCATCACGCGCGACGTCGTCTTCCGCAAGATGACGCACGAAGACTGGATCGCGGTGATCGACACCAATCTCACGAGCCTCTTCAACGTGACCAAGCAGGTGATCGACGGCATGATCGAGCGGGGCTTTGGGCGGGTGATCAATATTTCGTCGGTGAACGGGCAGAAAGGCCAGTTCGGTCAGACGAATTACTCCACGGCCAAGGCCGGCATTCACGGCTTCACCATGGCGCTCGCGCAGGAAGTGGCGACCAAGGGCATAACGGTCAACACCGTTTCGCCCGGCTATATCGGCACGGACATGGTGAAGGCGGTGAAGCCCGAAGTGCTCTCGAAGATCGTCGACAGCATTCCGGTGCGGCGCCTCGGCGAACCGCAGGAAATCGCCTCGATCGTGGCGTGGCTCGCGTCCGACGAAGCGGGCTTTTCGACCGGCGCGGACTTCTCGCTCAACGGCGGTCTGCATATGAGCTGAGCGTTGCCGCGGCTTCTGGCGCGGTGCTTGTGAGCACAACGAAGTGATCTGGCGGGAGCGGCGAGAGCCGGCTCCCGCTTTGTCTTTTGGATGTGGCCGCTTCGCCGGCGCCAGCACTGAAGCGCACGAGGCTGTCGACATACGCTGGCGAAGCCGTTGCGCGTGGCGCGGGCGACCGTCCAGAACCGCATTGCGCGGCTCGAGGAGAACGGCGTGATTGCCATCGCAAACCTGAATGCGACACACCAGGCGAGAGTTCTTCCTAGACTATCGTCATGGCCTCAACCCGCGACCGCAATCCGTCATCACCGCCGCTGTCCCGCTACGGAAAAAAGCGGGATTTCCGTGTCACGCCCGAACCGGCGCCGCCGGCCGCCAGCCCGCCCGCTGAAAATGGACATCTGGGCTTCGTCGTGCAGAAGCACTGGGCGAGCCGGCTGCACTACGACTTTCGACTCGAACTCGACGGGGTGCTGCTGTCCTGGGCCGTACCCAAAGGCCCGTGTTACGACCCGAAGGAAAAACGGATGGCCATACACGTGGAGGACCATCCTGCCGACTACGCGGGCTTCGAAGGCACGATTCCGGCAAAACAATACGGCGCCGGCGACGTGATCGTCTGGGACCGTGGCAGCTGGGAACCCGTCGGCGATCCGCGGGAGGGAATGACTGCCGGCAAGCTGGTTTTCCGGCTCCACGGCGAAAAGCTTGCCGGACTCTGGGAGCTGGTTCGCATATCGAAGCCCGACGACAGGCAAGACCAGTGGATGTTGTTCAAGAAGCGCGATGCGTGGGCGCAGCCGCTTGCCGAATACGATGTCATCAAGGCGCTTCCCGATAGCGTTACGGCGAAGCCGCTCGGGCTCATCGAGGACCGTGCGCCGAGGGTCGCGAGGCCTGCGCGCAGCGAGTCGTCGGAGATGGACCTTTCCGCGGCGGTGCCTGCCCCGTTGCCTGCCAGACTCGAGCCTCAACTCGCGACCCTGGCGCCTTCACTTCCTGCAAGTGGCGACTGGATCACCGAAGCCAAGCTCGACGGCTATCGCATGCTGTCCCGTATCGCCAAAGGACGAGTGCGACTCATCACACGAGGCGGTCACGACTGGACCGCGAGTTTTCCCGCGCTTGCTGCCGAGGTCGAAGCGCTTGCGCTCGACAGTGCGTGGCTGGATGGCGAGATCACGGTCCTCAAAAATGGCCTTCCCAGTTTCGCTGCGCTGCAAGATGCCATCGACGGCAACGCGAATCAGGACATCGTCTACTTCCTGTTCGACCTGATGTACCTCGACGGGAAAGACCTCAGGAAGGTGCCCCTGTGGTCGAGGCGCATGCTGCTCGCGCGGCATCTTGCCAATGCCGGTGAGCACATCCGGTTCAGCGAGGACTTCGAGGCGCCCCCTGCCCAACTGTTCGAGGCCGCCTCGGGCCTGGGCCTCGAAGGCCTCATGCTCAAGCGCCGCGACGCGCCCTATGAATCGGGGCGGACCCAGACGTGGCTCAAGGCGAAGTCCCGGCTGCGGCAGGAACTGGTCATCTGCGGCTTCACGGGCCGAGGCGGCAAAGACGGGGAGATTGGCAGCCTGCTGCTGGGTTACTACGCAGACGGCAAGCTTCGCGACGCCGGAAGCGTCGGCACCGGCTGGGACGCCCGGACCGCGCGGGACCTGTGGGCGCGGCTGACGCCGCTCGAAGTCGATGCGGCACCCTTTGAAGTCGACGTCGCGAGGTCGCGCCGGTGGGCCCGGCGCTCGGCCGGCAGCGAGCGGTGGGTTCGCCCCGAACTCGTCGCAGAGGTCGAATTCGCGGACTGGACCGCCGATGGCGTCATCCGCCAGGCTTCCTTCAGAGGTCTGCGTATCGACAAGCCGCCGAGCGGCGTCGTCCGGGAGGGTGGAAAGACGCAGGCGCCGGAGCCGCAACTGAAGCTGAAAATCACGCATCCGGAGCGTGTCGTCGACCCATCGACGGGTGTCACGAAGGCGGACCTCGTGCGCTACTACGCGAGTATCGCCGAGCGGATCCTGCCTCACCTGAAGGCCCGGCCCATTGCGATGGTCCGTGCGCCCGCAGGCATCGCCGAAGACCTGTTCTTTCAGAAGCATGCCGAGAGAACAGGCATGCCCGGATTGACGGCTCACGACCGCAGTCTCTGGCCGAATCATCCGCCCCTCTTGACCGTCGACACGGTCGACGCGCTGCTGTCGACGGCACAGATGAACGCCGTCGAGTTTCACACCTGGAATTCGACCGTTCGACGACTCGACAAGCCCGACCGGGTCATCTTCGACCTGGACCCAGGCGAGGGCGTGAAATGGGGACGCGTTCAGGAAGCGGCGCTGCTGGTTCAAACGTTGTTGTCGGAACTAGGGCTGCAAGCCTGGCTGAAGACGAGCGGCGGGAAGGGCTTGCACGTCGTCGTGCCGCTCGCGCCGCGGCTGGACTACGATGCGGTCAAGTCGTTCTCGCAGGCATTCGTGCGGCATCTGGCGAAGACGATTCCCGAGCGCTTTTCGGCGACCGCCGGGGCTTCGAACCGGGTCGGAAAGGTCTATGTCGACTACCTGCGCAACGGCAAGGCGCAGACCACCGCTGCGGCATTTTCCGCGCGTGCGCGACCCGGAATGGGCGTCTCGATGCCGGTCGCCTGGGCGCAGTTGAACGACCTCAAGAGCGGGGCGCAGTGGACCGTTCAAACGGCCCGCGAGTATCTCAGCTTCCAGCAGCAGGACCCGTGGGCAGATTACTGGTCGGCGGCGCAATCGTTGGCATCGGCGATAAAGCTCCTAAAATGAAACGACCGCCAGTCGGCGGCGGCACGCGCTTTGCGTAAGCGACGAGCCGAACCTGCAAATCCGCGAGGAGAAGTCCATGCCCGCCCGCTCAATCGCTTCCCTGACGCTGTCCTTCGGGCTCGTTTCGATTCCGGTGAAGCTCTATACCGCCACCGAGAGTTCGTCCGACGTCCGGTTTCACATGCTGGCGCCCGACGGTTCGCGCGTGAAGCAGCAATACGTTTCCGAGAAGACGGGCGACGTGGTCGAGCGTTCGAGCATGAACAAGGGCTACGAATTCGAAAAGGACCGCTTTGTGGTCTTCACCACCGACGAGCTAAAGGCGCTGGAAGATGCGGCGAGCCATGTCGTCGAAATCATGGCTTTCATCCCGGAAGAGGCGATCAACCCGGTCTTCTACGACAAGGCCTACTACATTGCGCCCGACAAGCGAGGCGGCAAGCCTTACAGCCTGTTGCAGCAGGCACTCGTGCAGAGCGGCCGCTGCGCGTTGGCGAAATGGGCGTCAAAAGGCCGGACGCGGATCGTGCAGGTGCGCCCCGAAGAAGACGGACTCGTCTTTCAGCAATTGCTGTATGCGGACGAGGTGCGCTCGCTGGCCGACCTGCATGTCGAACGTGTCGACGTATCCGATACCGAGATGAAACTCGCGCTGCAGATTATCGAGCAGGGCGCCGAAGACAATTACGACCCGACTGCGTACGAAGACGAAGAGAAGAAGCGCATCCTCGCGGCCATCGACGAAAAGATCGCGGGCAAGCAGGTCGTCGTTCACGAGGCTCGCGAAGAGCTGGCTGGCGGCGGACAGGTTATCGACCTGATGGACGCCTTGCGCGCGAGTTTGAAGGGTGGCGCGAAAGCGAAAGCCGCTCCGGCGCCGAAGCGCAGCAAGAGCGCGGAGCCCGTTAGCGAACTGCCTGTCGCGCCCAAGACGCGCAAGCCGCCGGCGCGTGCCGCCAAGGCACCCGCTGAAGCGCCTGCCAAGGTCCGGGCACGCAAGTGACGCCACAAGTCGCCGCGCGCGAGATATCGATGCGCGAATTGCAGGCCATGCTGGGCGTTTCCCGGAGGGTGGTGTCGGGCCTCGTTGCCGCGGGATTCGTGAAGCCGTCACGGGGACCGCGAAACGCCTACCGCTTCACGTTCCAGGACGTCGTGCTGCTGCGTACGGCATTGCAGTTGCGCGATGCGCGCATTGCGCCGCGCAAGATCATCATGGCGCTCACGCGGCTCAGAGACGAGTTGCCCGATGAATTGCCGCTTACGGGGATACGCGTATCGGCAGTCGGCAACGACGTGGCCGTGCGAACCGGTCCTTCGCAATGGGATGCCGCCACCGGTCAGTTCCTGCTGGATTTCGAAGTGGCGGAAATCAAGGGCGACGTCGTGTTTCTCGACTCCGCGCCGGCGCAGAAGAATCTCGCGCATCAGGCGCACGAGTGGTACGACCTCGGCGAGCAATTGAGAGCGTCGGATGTGAACGGTGCCGAGCGGGCGTACAGGAAGGCCATAGCGCTATCGCCGCAACCTTTTTATCCTGCCTACGTTGATTTGGGTGCGCTGCTGTGTGAACTCGAATCCCGGTGCGAGGATGCGCTGCGTGTATTCGATGAGGCGTTGGCTCACTTCCCCGACGACGCCGTGTTGCACTTCAATCGCGCGATTGCATTCGAGGAGCTGGGCCGCTTCGAAGATGCCGAGCGAAGCTATATGCGCTGCCTCGAACTCGATCCGACGTACGCGGATGCGCACCACAATCTGGCAATGCTGCTCGAAAGACGGGGCGACCCGCAAGGTTTGGTTCGTCATTTGAGCGCGTATCGACGGTTGACTACCTGAGCCGTACATAAGGCCGCGTCGTGAAGTCGTTCACCGAGATCTGTTGAAGACTTGAGTGTGTCACCGGACGACGAGCCTTTTGCAGCGCATGTTAACACCGCCGCCGCCGAGTTACTCGCCCGGTGCCGCAAAGCGTGACCCCAAATACCACATCATTCCATCTCGAAAAATCGTATAAATCTGACTTGTCATTTGTCGACAAAGTACCTTGATAAATCCAGACACTGCAGTTCGATTCGATTGACGTTTTTTTGCCGCAACCCCTAAATTCCGGAGCCGTTGGCTGCGAAAGCAACGATCTCACCTCGTGCCTTTCAACCGGAATGGGATGTGCGAATGACTGCTGTGGCCAAGAACTTTACCGATGCGCTTAGTCATCCGAGCGTACGTCTGAGTCAGCATCTCAGGCTGTGGATCGGCAAGGAGGCACTCGACCTCGATGTGCTCGACTTCAAGGTGCGCGGCGGATTCTGCAAGGACTACGTCGTCGACGTTACGGTCACGTCGCCCCGTCTCGATATCGACGGCAAGGACTACGTCGGGCGGCGCGCGGGCCTGCACGTCGACGAACGCGCCGCGGTGCCCTCGGCGAGCTGGACGACGCCCGTCGACCGTGCAGCGGCCACCTTCAACGGGATAGCGACGCGCTGGAAGCGCGTCCGTACGAGTCGCGACGAGGCAGCGTACAAGGTACGCATCGAGCCGCGCTTTGCCGCGCTCGGCAAGCGCATGGTCCACTCGGATGTGCTCGACGATGTCACGTTCGAGGAGATGGTGCGAAAGAAGCTGGTCGACGGGAAAAACTTCGACGCTTTCGACGTCGAGTTCCAGCTCGAAGGGCCGCAGGAAAAGATGCAGCAGATCGTCATGTACGAGGAGTCCGTCTGGGATTTCATCGCACGTCACGCGAAGCGTAAGGGGATTTTCTGGTTCTACCGGCAGGAGCGCGGCGAGAACGGCCTGCTCGATATCCTCGTGTTCGCCAACAATCCGCGCGCCTATATCCGCTCGGTCAACCTGCCGCTGCTGGCCAGTTCGGGCCTGCACAGCAATTCGCACGAAGCGGCGCAGGAGGTTCATGAGCAGCGTGCCCTGGTGCCCGCGACGATTGAGCTATGGGAACGCAATTACAGGACGCCGGAGGACCCGCTACGGGCGACGGCGAACGTTTCCGACGACGCGGACGACCGCTCGGTATTCGGGCAGATCAGCCGCAGCGCCGAGTTCCATCTGACGCAGCAGCAGGGCGAGACGCTTGCGCAGACGCGACGCGACGAGCAGATTGCGCGTCAGGTGACGCTCGCTGGCGCGAGCGACGCGAAGGGCATTGCACCGGGCGTCGTGATCAAGCTGACCAATACGAAGATGCCGAGCGCCGAATACGGCTTCGTGGTGACTTCGTTCAAGATGAAGGGTAGTCGCACGAAACCGGCCTATACACGGTTCAAGGCAATGCCGGCGCACCTGACCTATCGCCCTCTCTTCGTTTACGAGCGGGACTGGAGATTTTTGTCCGGTCCTGTAGTTGGCGTTGTCGGAACCCTCGACTCTGCGCCATACGCGTACGTTGACGAGTACGGGCGTTATCCAGTTTGGCCGAAGTTCCTGCAAGGTTCGGCCAATGCCAACAACAAGCTGCTGAACCTGCGTCTGGTGCGTCCTTCGTCGTCCTACCAGGGCGGTTTCCACTCGCCTCTGCTACCGGACACCGAGGTTTTGATCGACGGGGCGCATGGCGATGTAGATCGTTTGCATTTAACCGGAGCCCTTCACGATTTTTCGCACCCTGACGTGGTCCGAAGCACCGATGCGCTCTTTAGCTATGCAATCTGGCGCTCGCCGCTCCTCGGGGCCGAGATCGTTTTCAACGACCTTAAGGGCAAGGAAAGCGCGCGTATCGCGACGGTCTACAGCCAGACTGCGATCAATCAGGGCTACCTGCTCAACAGTAAAAAGCTCCCTCGCGGCGAGGGGTTCGAAATTACCTCGAAGTCGTGGGGCACGATGCGCGCGGTGAAGGGGCTGTTCTTCTCGGCAGACGCGGCGGCAGGACCTGATACGCCGCATCTGGAGATGCCTGCCGCCGTCGCGCAGCTCAAGGCAGCGCTACAGCGCGTAACGGACCTCGCGGCGGCGACGACGCAGGCCGCGGCCGACCCTGCCGACCGGGCGACGCAGGCGGCGCTCCAGGACGGCCTGAACCAGCTTCGCGATGCGGGCCTGCTCGCAAGCGCCCCCGGCGGCATGGCGTTCGTGACACCAAAGTCGGTACAGCACTCGGCGGGCGAGAACCTGATCGCGACAGCCCGGGACATGGATGTCAGCATTGCGGAACGTCTGCGCATGGCGGCGGGCGATCTGATCTCGTTCTGCGCGCACAAGCTCGGTATCAACCTGGTCGCGGCAAAGGGCAAATTGACGGCCTCGGCGCTAACCGACGGCATGGACCTGTTCGCGCAGAAGCAGCTCCGCATCGCGAGCGAGAGCGCGGACGTCCAGGTTGCGGCGAAGTCGAAAATCACGCTCAACAGCGGCGGAGCCTCGCTCGTCATCGAGAACGGCAACATGACCTTCCATTGTCCCGGCGCGTTCACCATCAAGGCAGGCTCGTTCACGTTCGTCGGACCCGACAAGGTGCCTGCCAAGTTGCCATCCCTGCTTGGCAGCAACCTGAAGCTCAATGACCGTCCTCCCCATACGAACTGACACGCCATGATCATCAGCCCTCCCTTTCTACCCGAATCGGGCCTTACGTCCACCGACGCTTCGAAGGCGGACCCCATGATGGACGTTGTCGACGAGTTTGAACTCGGGCACGGCATTTATCCAATTGCATCCGACCGGAGTTGGCATTGCGGTATCCATCTCGCGCCCGACACGCACGGCGCGGTGCATGCCATCGCCGACGGCGAGGTCGTCGCGTACCGGGTCTGCCAGCACGCGATGGACTCTGACAACGGCAATGCTGGCTTTGTGCTGCTCAAGCATTCAACCGAAACGGGCGATGGTCGCACGCTGACGTTCTATTCGCTCTATATGCATTTGCTGCCGCTCGCGGAGTATCAGTCATTCGGGCATGACGGGAAACTGCTGCCCGAATTCCTGCGCAAGCCCTCCGGTCCGGACACGCAGGGGAAGGTGACGCCAGCAGCGAAGGGGAGCGGCCAGACAGTCCGGCGCAAGGACGTAATTGGCTATCTCGGGCGTTACCAGGGTGTGACGCAGTTGCACTTTGAGATATTCATGCTACCGCACGATTTCGATGTGTATTTCGGCCATACGCAACTCGGCGTTGCCGCGCCGACGACGCCGACGACGTCGGACTGCTGGGGCCATACCTGGTACTCGATTCCCGCCGGGCAACAGTTCTTTGCGTTACCGCCCCAAACGGATGAGTACAGCAAGCTGCACGGTATCAAGTTCGAGACCGGCCAGACGGGTACGAACGCATTGCCGCTGATCGTCGAGACGTACTTTAGCAAGGGGGCGAAATACACCAACGTCTGGAGCGTTGCGACGGACGGCTCGCGCACGCTCCTAACGGAGCAGCCGGTATGCGAGGCCGACTACGAATACGATCTTTACAAGCGCGCGACAGCGCTCTACGGCGCCTGTCCGAGCGGCGGGTACGAGATGTTGCGCTTCGGACGAATTCTTTCTACACCGGCCACGCTAACGGATCAACCTGCCAACTCACCACCTCCGGTCGATGGAGCGTTGCCGGGAAACCCACATCCAGTGAATATACCCAGCCAATCTGTGACGTGGGCTCAAATAGCCTTCGACGCAGGGAAGCAAGGGTATATCGATATCAGCAAGGCGGCGATCAAGAAGCTGTCCGATGCGGATTTCTCGTCGTTCATGGGCTGGCAGAAGATTACCGACGGCAATACTCCGTTCGATAGCAACGGCAGGTGTGACCTCGCTGTGCTCAGGAAATTTGTCAAGGATGCGGGGGAAAGTGGGCAGCTTCCGGTGATTGAGGACATTACGGAGCCTCAGCATGAGGTCGCGCTCTCGACCTACCTGAAGAGCAGCGACCCGGTGCGCCAAGTATTGCGCGGATTCATCTGCAATACACCGAGCGAATGGGATAGCACGAACAACAGGACGCGCTACGCCAAACTGTTCGAAGAGGGCGGCTTCTATCACGGTAACCAGAACGGTTACGACGACTTTTTGAAATACCTCAAGGATATCCAGTTCTGGGACGTGACCGGTCTGCCAGCCGGACAGAAGCTCTGGTTCTTCCATCCGCTCGCGTTTATCCGGCATTTCAGGAAATGTAAGTGGATCGGGACGAGCGAACTAAGCCAGATTATGCCTGCCCATGGATGGTTGACCCAAACTGGATCTCTTCGTACGCCAACGTCAGATGTATTAACGGCGTCCCAAGTGATTCAGCGCATTTCTCCGCATCTTTCTAATTTGAATGCGACGATTAGAAAATATTCGCTTGATTCGTCTTCGGAGAGGCTCGCGATATTTCTGGCTCAAACATATATTGAGACGGATCATTGGAAGACTTTTAGGGAATACGGGCGTGGGGCTCCAAATCCGGGTATTCCGATGACGCAGTATTACGCAGCGTTCTATGGACGAGGCATCTTGCAATTGACTTGGGCGGGCGAATACGAGGCGTATGGAGATTTTTCTGCGAGAGCAAGCAATGGTGGCTCATACAGCGAGTCTCGGATTACGCAGGCATCGCTTCATTACTGGGATGATCCGACGAGAAAGGATTCTCACGGGCACATCACTATAGTAGGGGTCCCAAAACGCTGGGCGCCGCGTTACGACCCCGACGTTCTTGCGTCCGATTCATTGGCGGCGTGCGATAGCGGAGGTTTCTTTTGGATATGGAAACATCACGATGGGGTAAGAAGCATCAGTAGGACCGCTGATCTCGGAATTTCACCAGAAACGATTCATCGGGTCAACGTCCTCGTGAATGGTGGAGGATTTGGTTATTTCGAGAGGTTCGCCTTTACATGGTATACGAGAGATATTTTTACCGATTGGATACCTCCGAGTGCTCGGGTTAATGTTGCGACGCCGAAGCATACTACAGTTGTTATTGATTTATCGAGACCGAGCTAAAGGGGTTGATGCCATGAAGATTTATTGCTTTTTTGCGTTTTTATTAATGATGGTGTCTGATAGTGCGTTTTGTAGGGTAATCAACGTTGATGCTTTCCAGGCGTGCATGGATCGCACTCAGCACGACCGGTTGAACTGTCAATCTGGTTGTGGAATGATTCTTCAGCAGTGCTATGACGAGGGTGTTGCAGATGTAAATAAAAGAATTAATGAGGTGGATTCGGTAATAAAATCTAAAAATGGAGCGGCTTGCGCGAGTCTTGCGGAAGGCTATCTGTCTCAGGCATCGCGCGTAGCGGATGACGTTGTTCAAAAAGCGAATAATTTAACAGGTTGGATTGGTAGTGATTTGTCGCTTGCTCTCGCGAGGCAACGCTTAGAGAGTCTCAAATTGATACAGCAATCATGCAAGCCATAAGGGGGTAAAAAGTGAATGCAAAGTCCCCAATCCGCAAAGGCGACAAGCTCGAACACGGCGGCGAAGTGACCGGCGGCTCCGAGTGGTTCAACTTCATGGGCCGCCCGCTTGCCCGCAAGGGCGACGAGGCCATCTGCGATGAGCACGGCCCGACCGTTATCGATGAGGGCTACTCGAAGTTCCCCGACCGCGACGGCAAGTGGGTCGCCTTTCATCATTACCATTGCGCGTGCGGCTGCCGCCTGATTTCGTCGCTCCAGAACGTCAATATCGAGTAATGCCGGTCGATCTGTCTTTGGCCGGACGCCCTAGTACCTATCCTCGCCGCCCCCGGTTCTGGCCGTGGTGGTTCTGCATCTGGCTTGCCTGCAACGTGTGCGGCGTCGCCATTGCAATGCTGCTCTGGCCGAAGGGACAGCCCGCAAGCGGGGGATGGTTCTGGTTTTGCTTCCTTTGCGCTCCTAACGGTGGGTTCGTGATCCTTTTTGCTATCGAGCGCGCTGGATACGAGGGCCTCTGGTACCGGGCGTACTGGCGCAACCATCATCGGGGCCGGTGGCTCGCGGAGCGGCTCCGCACCGCGCAGAAACCCCTCCAGGTGCTCGGCGTCGGCTACTGCCTGCCGCTTGGCGGCCAGACGCTTGCCGGAGCGATTGCCGCCGGGACGCGCCTCGTCGTTTCACAGTTGTCCCGAACCGGCCTGGAACTCGTGTTGCACTGCCGCTTCAAGGAGGCGGACTGGATGGTCGACGAACTTCCTACGGTTAGTCTTGAGGTTGGTGAAGCACGCAGCGTGGAGGAGACCGCGACGAAGCAGATTTCCCTAATGACGCTCAAGATCGCACAGGCACTTGAGCCGTTGGCGGCGACCCTGCGCGCCCTGACGTGCTACGAGCGGCAATGGTGGCCGCAGGTTCGCGTACATAGCGCCCCGGGGAGCGAGCAGCAGGACGTCGCGAGGGTCGTTGACGCACTTCGTATCGGGGGCCTCCCGCCGCTTGCGGTACAGGCAGTAGCGGCTAAGGACGGCCTGATGGTCGCCGATGCGTGGCTCGACGCAAAGGATGCGCGTCCTCTGCTCGTCGTCGCGACCGCATGGCACGAGGCGGGACCGCCCGAAGGCAGCACCGAGGGGTGCGTCGCTGTACTCATGACGGCGGGATACTTCCGGCTGCCGGATACGGTCAAGGTCGCCGCGCTACTGCACAGGCCCGTCACCGGGCTCGCTGGCGAGGTCGAATACGGCTTCGCCAACGCTGCGGTATGGGGCAAGGCTGACTTCGCCTCGATCGTTCGAGCGTGGATAACGCGTCCTGTCGACGGAAGCGACAAGGCGTTACGCGCAGCCAATATGGATTCCATTTCAAAAGACGAGGCGCAACGACGCCCCGACCGCATCGCTGGCGACCTCGGCGACGCTAACGGCTGGCTGTCCATCATAGCGGCGATCGAATCAGGCGCGGCAGACGGCCCGCAGCTCATCATTGACGGCTTACAGTCCGCAGTCCTGCGCGTAACGCCCGCAACAAACGATAACAACCGGAATACCGATGAATGACCCCAGGCTTTCCCTGCGCTCGCTTGAGCTCGCCACCGCGAAGGAGGAATCTGCGCCGTCAAGCCGTCTGGCGATCTGGGGAATACCCGTCGCGGCGCTGGTCGTCGCCCTGCTCGCAATCGGCATCGTATCGCTACGTGGCGACATGGTCGGCGTCTCGCCGGGTGAGTCTCACCTGAAGGCGATCATCGTCATCCTCTCAACCTTCGCGGTCGTTGTCGTCGTTCACCTCGTCCTGTTTGCGACCGGCGCTTACGGCTTCGCGGCGCGACTCCTTCGCTGTGAGACCGGAGACCGTACGAAGGCGGCGAAGCCGCTCAAGTGCGACGCGCGGCTGCAACGCATGGCCGAGGAACTGCGCGTCGCGCATGGCTGGTTCTGGCGTAGCCGTCTGCGCTGGCTGATGCTCGACGGCAGCGACGAGCGGGTCGATCAGGTTGCGCCCGGGCTCAAGCAGGCGGGCGTCATGCACGTCGGCGAAACCGTCCTCGTTCACGCCGCGCCGGACGGTATCGAGAAAGAAAAGTGGCTCGGCCAGATCCGCAAGTTGCGTAGCCGTCGTCCGGTCGATGGTCTGGTTCACGTCGCGCGCGCCGACGAGACCGGTACGGAGCTGCCCCGAGCGCTCTCGATGACCGCGAATGCGCTTCGCTGGGCCGCACCCGTTACGTTCCTTCACCCGGTAGAGACTGAGGGTCGTCCATCCCAACGGTTCGATGCGGTCGGCGCCTTCATGCCGAACGAGTCGCGCAGGCAGGCGCAGGACGCCGCCGCCAGACTGCCGGAGTTGCTCAACCAGGTCGAGCATTGGTCGGCAGACGCGGGCGTGCGCTTGCATACGCGCGAGAACGCGGTATGGCTGATGGAAGTCTCGAAGTATGTCGGCGACCATGCCGCGCGGATCGCTGCGAGCCTGGGCGCGCTCGCCGCGTCGAACTGGCTGCGCGCGCCGCTCGCGGGTGTCATGTTCGCGCCGGTCTTTCCGGGGCCGACCGTCGTCCCGGTGCCCGTCGCGGACGGAAACGCAAACGCTACGCCGGGTCAGCCTGCCGATGTGTCGCAGACGGTAGCGGTCACGCGCGAGCAGCCCGCCGCGCTGCTACCGGTATGGAAGGAGATCGCTGGCGGGGCGTCCCGCTATCGGGGCAGACGCGCGGGCTTTTACTGGCCCGATGCCCTCGCGATAGCTGTCCTCGTTGGGGCGATCGCATGGATCGTGCTGCTGGTGATCTCGGGTCTGGGTAACCACGCACTTGTCAAGGAGGCCGAAACGACCGCTACGGTTGCCCTGGAGGCCACGCCAGGTTCACCGCAGGCGATGCGCGCGCAACTCGCCCTGCAGCAGCAGATCAAGACGCTCGAATACCGCCGGGACCATGGCGCACCGTGGTATCTGCGCGCAGGTCTCTCGCACAACGATGAACTGCTCGACGCGCTCTGGCGGCCCTATCAGGCCGTGGCTATGCGCAACCTGCGCCAGCCAGTCGCGCGGGCGCTCGAAGGGCAACTCGCCCGGTTCTCGCAGGTTCGCGCGGATGAACAGCAGAGTCACGATGCGCAGCAGCAGGCCTACAATCGCCTGAAGGCGTACCTGATGCTCGCTACCCCGGCGCGCACTGACGCAACCTTTCTCAGGCAACAACTGCTCGACGTCTGGCCTGCACCCACCGGCATGCGTGCGGGCGAATGGCTCGACGTTTCGCAGCAACTCGCGGGCTTCTGGTCCGATCATCTGACGGCGCGTCCCGACTGGCGGATCAATCCGTCTCAACCGCTAGTCACACAGATGCGCTCGACGCTCGTCAACCAGATCGGCCTCGCGGCGAGCGACGACGTGCTCTATCAGCGCGTCATCGACACGGCGCGCGGCAGGTACGCAGACATTGCGCTCGCGACGCTACTCGCGGGCGCGGATTCGCACGGCCTTTTCACGACCACCCAGACGGTACCGGGCATCTATACGCGCGCAGCGTGGGAGGGCGTCGTCGAGAAAGCCATCGACGATGCGGTGAGCGGGCAGCATGTCGAGGGTGACTGGGTGCTGACCGGTGACCAGCCGACCGCCCGGATCAGCACCACTGCCGTCGAGGGTGCGGTTGACGCGGCGCAGGCTGCAGCCGAAGCAAGGAAGGCCGCCGACGCGCTGAGAAAGCGCCTGCGCGACCGGTATTTCACGGACTACACGGCAGCCTGGGCGACGATGCTCAACAGCTTCCAGTGGCTCCCGGCGACCAGCTTCCCGGGCGTCATCGACCAGCTCACGCGCCTGACCGATGCGCAGACCTCACCGCTGCTCGCGGTTATGAAGTCGGTGCAGTACCAGGGCGAGGCGGGGCGTCCTTCGCAGGCGCTGACCGATACGCTCGTGCGCAAGGCGCAGGGGTTGCTCGGTGGGAGCGATAGCAACCAGACGCAGGCCCCCATCGTGAACCCGCTCGACCGCTCGTTCGGCCCGCTGCTCGCGCTGATGGGCGACACGAATCCGCCAGCGGCGAGCGGCAATGCGGGTCACGCTCCGGCGGCAAATGCCGCCGCGTTCAACGGCGTCAGCCTCTCGCGCGTGCTGACCGCCGATACGACCGTGCGGCTGAAACTCCAGCAGATCCAGGCGAGTCCGGACGCGCAGGCCATGGCGCGGAGTCTCGCGCAGGCGGTATTCCAGGGCAAGCTCTCGGATCTGTCGCAGACGCGCGACGACGCGGCGCTGACCGCCGCGAGCCTGGGCGCACAGTGGGCGGGCTTCGGCCAGACGATGTTTGTGCAGCCGCTCGACGCGGCCTGGCAGGCGGTCCTGCAGCCCGCCGCTGCGAGCCTGAACGAGGCATGGCGAGCGGGCGTCGCGGCCCCCTTCGCCTCGTCGTTCGCCGCGCGCTATCCGTTCTCGCCGGCGAGCGCCGACGCGTCCTTCGCCGAGTTTGGCCGTTACGTGCGGCCCGAGACGGGGCTGATCAACCGCTTTATCGAGCTTGAGCTGTCCGGTGTGCTCAAGCGCCAGGGCGACCAGTGGGTGCCGAACGAACTCGCGCCGCAGGCGCTGCAGTTCGATCCGAAGTTTCTCGCCATGCTCCGGCTGATGGGTCCGCTCGGCGCACGTCTCTATGCGCGGGGCGAGGCTGGCTATCACTTTGAGATCATGCCGCAGCCGACGCCGGACGTAACACGCACGGAACTCATGTTGGACGGCCAGCAGATCGTCTATTTCAACCAGCGCGAAACGTGGACGCCGCTGGCATGGCCGGGCAACGGTCTGAACGGCCATGCGTCGTTGAACTGGCAGACGCTCAACGCAGGAGTGCGGATCGACTTCGATGCGACAGGCGACTGGGCCTTTCTGCGGATGCTCGAAAAGGCCCAGGTCAAGCCGCTCGACGATACGCGCTACGAACTCGTCTGGAATGCCGGGGCGGGTGGCGATGCCGCGAAGGCCGCTTCCGCGACGTCCGGTGACAATACGGACGGCAAGGTGGCGCCGTTGCGCTACGTATTGCGCGCGCAAGCGGGATCCGGACCGCTAGAGCTGCTGAAACTGCGAGGCATGCGCATGCCCGAGCGCATCTTCGTGACGGGCCGCGCCGGTGTGATCTCCGGATTGCCCGCATTGCCGCCCTAACCCCCGGAGTCGCAGCCATGACCGCACCATGGAAAGCCACGCAACAGGAAGGCGCAAGCCCGTTCCTGAGATATTTCGACGCCGAGATGCGCTACCTGCGCGAAACCGGTCGCGAGTTTGCACACGACCAGCCCGAGGCCGCGCGGCGCCTGGGCATGCAGTACGGCCAGGAGAACGACCAGGTCCGTGCGGTCAACGAAGCCTTCGCATTCGTGATGGCGCAATTGCGCATGAAACTCGACGACGGCATGCAGGAGCTGACCGATCCGTTGCTCGATAACATGTTCGAGCACATGGCGCGGGCGATTCCATCGCTGTCGATCATCGAGTGCGCGCCCCTGAACCGGGGCGCAAAGGTGGCACAGATTCCCGCCGGGGCCGTGGTGCGCTCGGCGCCCGTCGGCCCCGACGGGGTGCAGTGCCCGTTCCGTACGACGCAGGCAGTCGATCTGCTGCCGCTTTCGGTTGAGGACTCGGTCCTCGCGGTACGCCCCGACGGGCGTACGGTTATCCGCCTGACGTTCGGCCTCTGGTTCGGCGACCAGCGCGAGCATACCGACCTGTCGCGCATCCGCCTCTACCTGCATGGCGACAGGCCCGCCGCCGCCGCGCTGTATGCTGCACTGACGCGCCAGATCGCCGCCATTGGCCTGCGCCTGCCCTCGGTACGCGACGGCGCGCTGGTACCGCTCGACGGGGTGCATTTCAAGCCAGCGGGGTTTGGCCCGTCGACGCGGCTGTGGCCGGTCCTGGACCCGAAACGCGACCAGGAACTCGACCGCGAACAGACGCTGCTGGAATATTTCGTATGCCCGCAGAAGTTTCACTTCGTCGACCTGTGCGGCTTCGACAGCACGATGGTGCCGGCAGGCGAAACGCGCATGATCCTCGAGATCGAACTCGACGGACGTATGCCAGGCGAGCAGCCGGTGGGGCGCGAGAGCTTTCGCCTCTTCTGCACGCCCGTGATCAACCTGTTCGAGGTTGATGCACGGCCGCTGCAGCCCGCCGACTGGCATGACAGGGAACACCGCGTACGCGTGCATCCCGCCGTGGAGAGCCACGTCGAGCCCTACGACCTGCTTGAGGTGACCGCCGCAGACCCGGAGGGCAGCGCACGGTACGCTTACAGGCCGTTCAGCAGTTTCAGGCATCGCGGATGGATGCTGCACTACGAGAAGCCGGAACGGTACTTCCGTACCTCGACGCGCTATGGCGTGCTGGGGCAGGAGCTGTGGGTGACCCTCTCAGGGCAGCTCTGGACCGGGACGTACCGCCACGCACCGGACGATGAGGCGCGTCCACGGCCCGACCGCCATGTCACGGTGCGTGCGCTCGCGAACAACGGACGTCTGCCGCGCATGGCGCTTGCGGAGGCAACGATCACGGAAACGGTCACGGGCTTTACCGGCATCGCATTGGTGCACAATGTGACAAAGCCGAGCCTGCCGCAGTATCCGCCGCGCTACTACCCGGGTTACGACTGGCGCGTGCTTGGGCACTACGCCGCGAATGGTGCGAATGAATTCAACCGGATGCTGATGGAAGGCGCGCCGGTACTGCGCGAGATCCTCGAACTCTACGACTGGACGCCGGACGATGCGGTGCCGCAGCGCATTGACGCGATCAGGACCGTGCATTTTTCCCAGGACCAGGAAATCCTGCGAAGCGGCTATGTGTTGCGGATTGCATGTATCCACGTTGACCTTGACCCAGGCGGCTTCGATGGACCCGGCGACGCGGTGCTCTTCGGCGACGTGCTGAGATACTTCCTCGGGCGCTACGCAAGTATTCAGTGTTCCATGCAACTGGTGCTGAGCATCGGCGGCAAGGAGACGGTCTATCCGCGCACCGATTTCACAGGGGCGTCATTCTGATGTGTAGCAGGATCATACGGGCCGCGCTCGGCGTCGGCCTCGCGCTCGCCGTCTCGGCGTCCGGCATGTGGCAGTCCGTCAAGGACGGAACGGTCGCGGCGACGCAGGCCGTGTTCGAGACGAAGGTCAAGCAGATGAACCTCACCGTTGCGGCGCGTAGCGCGCTGAATCAGGATACGCGCGGCGTATCGCTGCCGGCCGTGCTGCGCATCTACCAGCTCAAGGACGACAAGCCCTTTGCGACGGCGACCTACGCGCAGTTACTAGCAGGCGGCGATGCGCTCAAGGCCGCGACGCTGTGGAGCCGCGACCTGACGCTCCGGCCGGGGCAGACATTGAAGGTGACGGCGAGGTAAGTTCGGCCAGACGGCTGAGCAGTTGAAAAGATTCAGCTATACGGCAAACACGCCGGCTGAGGGGGCGTCAACTCGTGCTCCGTCGAATCCAATGGGACGACGTGTCGATACCGCACCTGACGTTCAGTCTTTCTCCAAACGACGATCCGCAAGTCATCGCACCGCCCGCCCAGCTCGCTGACCGATTCACCGGCCGCGCGCCTGCGGCTGAGCGCGCAAAAAACCAGCTTTCCGCAAACAGCCTTCGACAACCCCGCCTCAAACCGTCGCCACCAGAATCGACTCCCCGCTAGCCGGCTTCAGCCCATCGCTTCGTCCTGCGAAGTAACGCGCAGTGAGATCCGCGGTCGAAACATGGCGCGCCGCGCGCAACCCCGCTTCGCTTGCCAGCGCAAGCATCTCGTCCGGCGCAAAAAAGCTCACGAACGGCGTACCCGCCGCCTTCGCGCGTTCATACACGGCGGCATGCTGCGAGCGCTCGGGCTCGTCGATGAGTTCGAGCGGCAAAAGGAAGGTCATGACGAGCGTCGAGCCCGGTGCGAGCTGCGCGATCTGCCGCAGCGTCGCGAGGTTCGCTTCGCGCGTGAGATACATGGAAACGCCCGTCGAGGCGATCACCGCGGGACTCGCGGCATCGAACCCGGCCGCGGCGAGCCGATCCCACCACGTTTCGCCGCCTTCGAAATCGACCGGCACGAAGCGCAGCCAGGCCTGCTCGCGATACCCCAGCTCCATGAGCCGCTGACGTTTCCATGCCTGCGTGCCCGGCTTGTCCACTTCGTACACGTGCAGGCGCGAGGCGATTTCGGGGTGGCGCTGCGCGAACGTGTCGAGTCCCGCGCCGAGAATCGCGTACTGCCGCGCGAGCCCCTTCGCGGTCTGCTCGGCCACGAGGTCCTCGACAAACCGTGCCCGCCCGACGATCGAAGCACGATAGCCGCGCGTCCCTTCCGGGTGCATATCGGGCCGCTCGCGCCAGTTCGTTTCCGGCGCGGCGATCTGCATGCCGGTTTCGTCTTCGAGCACGTGGGGCGCATCGTCGACCTGGACGTGCAGCGCGCGCCACAGCGCGACGCGAATGGCGGTGCTGTCGGGAGCGGCGGGATGGCTGGCGGGCATGGTTCGGTCCTCTAGCGCGGGTTTCGTCGCACGATTATCGCGCGCCTGGCTCGCCGCCGTGCGTGCCGTAAATGTCGGCGCTCACCTGCCGCAGCGCCTCGATCATCACGCTCGCCGCCGGCGTGAGGAGGCCGTCCGCACGCGTGATGATGCCGAAGTCGTCCATCTGGCAATCCATCGGCACGGGCAGGATCGCGACCATGCCGTGCGCCGCGTAGTAGCGCGCCACGTCCTCGGTGAGCACGGCGATCATGTCGCTTTGCTCCAGCACGCGCGTGATGAACAGCAGCGCGGGCGTCTCGACCACGTTCGATGGGGGCGCGAGGCTCGCACGCTGGAACATCAGCTCGAAGCGGTGGCGCAGCACGCTGCCGACCGGCGGCACGACCCAGGTGGCGCGCGCGATGTCGGCGAGCGCAATCGGCCGGGCTTCGTCCTGCGCCGCCGCGAGCATGGGGTGCCCGGGGCGGACCACGGCGCACACGGGCTCGCCCGCGAGCGGCTCGTAACGCAACTGGAGCTTGTCGTGCTCGGCGGCAAGGCGGCCCAGCACCACGTCGAGCTTGTCTTGCGCCAGGTGTTCGAGCAGCACGTTGCTGGCGTCGATCTCCACGGAGACGCGCAGGTTCGCATGCGTGCGCTTGACCGCCGCAACGGCCGCCGGCAGCACGCGCACGCCCGGCGAGGTGATCGCGCCCACCGCCACGTGGCCCAGGCGCCCGGCCTTGAGCGCGCTCAGTTCCTCCTGCGCCTGGTCCAGGCTGCCGAGCACGGCGCGCGCGTGGCGGATCAGCGCGTCGCCGTATAGCGTGGGCCGCATGCCGCGCGGCATGCGCTCGAACAGCACCGCGCCGAGCATGTCCTCGAGCTCGCGCAGGAGCTTCGAGGCGGCGGGCTGCGTCATGTTCAGCGCCGCCGCCGCGCGGTGAATGTTGCCTTCCTCCGCCAGCGCCACGACGAGGAGCAGTTGCCGCGTTTTCAGCCGCGTGCGTACGTACCAGGGGCTCGTATCCAGCATGTCTCCGCCTGATTTCCCAAATAGTTTTAGGTGTTTATACTAATGCCGATTTCGATATCGGAAGCGTCCATTATTTCATTAGAAGGTTATCAGACTTCTCCCTAGACTGTCCCGAATCCATCGCTCTAAGCACTCGGCGAACTACTCGCTCTACACAACGAACACGATGTCGGATACCAAACCCAAACTGCGCTCCCAAGAGTGGTTCGGCACCACGGACAAGAACGGCTTCATGTACCGAAGCTGGATGAAGAATCAAGGCATTCCCGATCACGAATTCGATGGTCGCCCGATCATCGGCATCTGCAACACCTGGTCGGAACTCACGCCCTGCAATGCGCATTTCCGCAAGCTCGCCGAACACGTGAAGCGCGGCATTTATGAGGCGGGCGGCTTCCCGGTCGAATTCCCGGTGTTCTCGAACGGCGAATCGAACCTGCGTCCCTCGGCCATGCTCACGCGCAATCTCGCTTCCATGGACGTGGAAGAGGCGATTCGCGGCAACCCCATCGACGCCGTCGTGCTGCTGTGCGGCTGCGACAAGACCACGCCCGCGCTGCTGATGGGCGCGGCGAGCGTGGACGTGCCCGCCATCGTCGTGACCGGCGGCCCGATGCTCAACGGCAAGCACGAAGGCCGTGACATCGGCTCCGGCACGGTCGTCTGGAGGTTGCACGAGGAACTGAAGGCGGGCGAGATCAACCTGCACCAGTTCCTTTCGGCCGAAGCGGGCATGTCGCGCTCGGCGGGCACCTGCAACACCATGGGCACCGCCTCGACGATGGCCTGCATGGCCGAATCGCTCGGCGTTTCGCTGCCGCACAACGCGGCGATTCCCGCCGTCGATTCGCGCCGCTACGTGCTCGCGCACATGTCGGGCATCCGCATCGTGCAGATGGCGCTGGAAGACCTGAAGCTCTCGAAGGTCCTCACGCGCGAAGCGTTCGAGAACGCCATTCGCACCAATGCGGCGATTGGCGGCTCGACCAACGCCGTGATTCACCTGAAGGCGATTGCCGGGCGCATCGGCGTCGATCTCGAACTGGAAGACTGGCAGCGCATTGGCCGCAACACGCCGACCATCGTCGATCTGCAGCCGTCGGGCCGCTTCCTGATGGAGGAGTTCTATTACGCGGGCGGCCTGCCGGCGGTGCTGCGCCGGCTCGGCGAAGCGAACCTCCTGCCGCATCCCAATGCGCTCACGGTCAACGGCAAGTCCATCTGGGACAACGTGCGCGAGGCGCCCAACTACAACGACGAAGTGATCCGTCCGCTCGACAACCCATTGATCGCAGACGGCGGCATCTGTATCCTGCGCGGCAATCTCGCGCCGCGCGGCGCCGTGCTCAAGCCTTCGGCGGCCACGCCCGAATTGCTCAAGCATCGAGGCCGCGCCGTGGTGTTCGAAAACTTCGACCACTACAAGGCGACGATCGCCGACGAGTCGCTCGATGTCGACAAGGACTCCATCCTCGTGATGAAGAACTGCGGCCCGCGCGGCTACCCCGGCATGGCCGAGGTCGGCAACATGGGCCTGCCGCCCAAGCTGCTGCGCCAGGGCGTGAAGGACATGGTGCGCATTTCCGATGCGCGCATGAGCGGCACGGCTTACGGCACGGTGGTCCTGCACGTGGCGCCCGAAGCGGCGGCGGGCGGGCCGCTCGCGGCGGTGCGCAACGGCGACTGGATCGAGCTGGACTGCGAATCGGGTCGCCTGCATCTGGACATCAGCGACGAGGAACTCGCGCGCCGTCTGAGCGATGTCGATCCGGCGGCCGCGCCCGGCGTGGCGGAGCAGCTGGGCAAGGGCGGCTATGCGCGCCTTTACGTCGATCATGTGCTGCAGGCCGACGAGGGTTGCGACCTCGACTTCCTCGTGGGCAAGCGCGGGGCGGCGGTGCCGCGGCATTCGCACTGAGCGGTTGATGCAATGAGTCAGGGCGCGCCGGCGCCCTGAGCGCGGCAAAAGAGAAGAAGCGAGCCTGGAGACACGATGACGAACCCGCAGGTGCTGCAACACGAAAGCCCCGCTGCACTGGCAAGCGCCAGCAGCGAGGAAAGGCACATCGTCGGCCATATCGCGCGCCGGCTGCTGCCTTTTCTCGCGCTGATCTACGTGGTGGCGTACGTCGATCGCACCGTGGTCGGCTTCGCGAAGCTGCACATGAACGCGGCCGTGGGCCTTTCCGACGCCGCCTACGGCCTGGGCGCAGGCCTCTTCTTCATCGGTTATTTCCTCTGCGAAGTGCCGAGCAATCTCGCACTTGCGCGCTTCGGCGCGCGCGTGTGGTTCGCGCGCATCCTCTTCACGTGGGGCGTGATCACGATGCTGATGGCGCTCGTGAGCGGCCCGAAGAGCTTCTACGCGCTGCGCTTCCTGCTGGGCGCGGCCGAAGCGGGTCTCTACCCCGGCATTCTGTATTTCCTCACGCAGTGGTTTCCCATGCGCCACCGCGCGCGCGTGATCGGCATGCTCGTGCTCGCGCAGCCCATCGCCGGCATCGTCACGGGCCCGATCGCGGGCGCGCTGCTCGAAACGCACGGCTTTTTCGGCATGTCGAACTGGCAGACGCTCTTCGTCGTGAGCGGCCTGCCCGCCGTGCTGCTGTGCATTCCCACGCTGCGTCTGTTGCCCGAATCGCCCGCGCACGCGCGCTGGCTCGACGACACCGAGCGCCGCTGGATCGCGCGCGAACTCGCCGCCGACCAGCGCGCCTACCAGCTCGACACGCATCGCAACCCGTTTAGCGCGCTCAAGGACCGCCGCGTGCTGCTGCTTGCGCTGCTGTTCCTGCCGTTTCCGCTGTGCATCTATGGTTTGTCGCTCTGGTTGCCTACCATTATCAAGGCGTTCGGCGTGAGCGATTCCACGGCGGGCCTGCTTTCCGCGGTGCCGTATCTGTTCGCGGTGGTGGGCCTGCTGATCGTGCCGCGCCATTCGGACAAGCATCGCGAACGCTACGGCCACATCGTCGTGGTCTCGGGCGTCGCGGCGCTGACGATGGCCGCGAGCGCGTGGTTTCGCGCGCCGGCGCTGCAACTGCTGTTCATCTGCCTGACCGCTTTTTCGATCTACTCGATTCAGGCCGTGGTCTGGGCGCTGCCCGGCGAGTTCCTCACCGGCGCGAGCGCGGCCGTGGGGATCGCGACGATCAACTCGCTCGCGAATCTCGGCGGCTATCTCGGCCCCTATGGCATCGGGCTCATCAAGGACGCGACGGGCAGCCTGGCGGCCGGGCTTTATTTTCTCGCGGCCACGCTGGTGTTCGCGGTGCTCGTGACGTTCGCCGTGCGCGCGGTGCTGCGCAAGCCCGGGCGCGGCGCTGCAGAGCTGGCGAGTGAATCGTGAAGGCGCGGCCCGACACCCTTTCTCAAGCAGGACTGAAGACATGACTACGAGCCGTACGCCCCGCTTCCGGGGCATTTTCCCCGTCGTGCCGACCACGTTCACCGAAACGGGCGAACTGGATCTGGCAAGCCAGAAGCGCGCCGTCGATTTCATGATCGACGCCGGTTCCGACGGCCTGTGCATTCTCGCGAACTTCTCGGAGCAGTTCTCGCTCTCCGACGACGAGCGCGAACTCATCACGCGCACCGTGCTCGAGCACGTGGCGGGCCGCGTGCCCGTGATCGTGACGACCACGCACTACGGCACGCCGGTTGCCGCCGCACGCAGCAAGCGCGCGCAGGAGCAGGGCGCGGCGATGGTGATGCTCATGCCGCCGTATCACGGCGCGACCTTCCGCGTGCCCGAGCAGCAGATTTACGACTTCTACGCGCGCGTGTCGGATGCGATCGACATTCCGATCATGATCCAGGACGCGCCCGCGAGCGGCACGGTGCTTTCCGCCGCGTTCCTCGCGCGTATGGCGCGCGAGATCGGGCAGGTCTCGTACTTCAAGATCGAAACCCCGGGCGCGGCAAACAAGCTGCGCGAGCTGATCAAGCTGGCGGGCGAGGCCGTCGAAGGCCCGTGGGACGGCGAAGAAGCCATTACGTTGCTCGCGGACCTGAACGCCGGCGCGACCGGCTCGATGACGGGCGGCGGCTTCCCGGACGGCATTCGCCCGATCATCGTCGCCCACCGCGAAGGCCGCGCCGACGACGCATTCGCGCTTTACCAGAAGTGGCTGCCGCTCATCAATCACGAGAACCGCCAGGCGGGCATGCTCGCCTGCAAGTCGCTGATGAAGGAAGGCGGCGTGATCGAGTGCGAACTGCCGCGCCACCCGCTGCCCGCGATGCATCCCGCGACGCGCGCCGAGCTGATCGATATTGCGCGCCGCCTCGATCCGCTCGTGCTGCGCTGGGGCAAGTAAATCATTCGTCATGCAGAATAAAAAATCTCCCTGAAAAGAAGGGGCGGAGATACGTCATGAAAGCGTCCTATACGTTGGGTATCGTCGGCGTCGGCAAGATTGCGCGCGACCAGCATCTGCCCGCCATCGCGGGCAATCCGGGCTTCGAACTCGTTGCGGGCGCGAGCCGCAACGCGCAGGTCGAGAACGTGCGCAACTACAAGGACATCGGTGCGCTGCTGGCCGCCGAGTCCGATCTCGACGCCGTCTCGCTGTGCGCGCCGCCGCAGGTGCGTTACGCGCAGGCGCGCGCCGCGCTCGAAGCGGGCAAGCACGTGATGCTCGAAAAGCCGCCCGGCGCGAGCGTGAGCGAAGTCGAGGCGCTGCGTGAACTCGCGCAAAAGCGCGGCCGCACGCTGTTCACCACGTGGCATTCGCGCTGCGCGAGCGCCGTCGAACCCGCGCGCGCGTGGCTCGCCGAGCGCACCATTCGCGCCGTGCACGTGCGCTGGAAGGAGGACGTACGCCGCTGGCATCCGGGTCAGCAGTGGATCTGGGAACCGGGCGGCCTCGGCGTGTTCGATCCGGGCATCAACGCGCTGTCGATCGTCACGCGCATCCTGCCGCGCGAAGTGCTGTTGCAGGGCGCGACGCTGCATGTGCCGAGCGATTGCTCGACGCCCATCGCGGCGGAACTCGATTGCATCGACACCGATGGCGTGCCCGTGCGCGCCGAGTTCGACTGGCGCCACGGTCCGGTCGAGCAATGGGAAATCGATGTGGAAACCACGGACGGCCTGCTCTCGATCGCGGAAGGCGGCAAGCGCCTCGCGATTGCGGGCGAGCCGGTCGCGCTCGACGCGGAACGGGAATATTCGGCGCTCTATGAGCGTTTTCACTGGTTGATCGCCCACGGCACCGACGACGTGGACGTGCGTCCGCTGCGCCTCGTGGCGGACGCGTTCCTGCTCGGCAGGCACGTCGAAGTCGAGGCCTTCGGCCACTAACGACGCTTCTTTCAAGCATTACACACGCAGCACACCACACCTGAGGAGACAGGAGCATGACCAGCAAGATTCGCCGTTTGACCCTTCGTGCCGCATTCGCGGCGATGTGCATCGCCCCGCTCGGCATGAACGTGGCGGCGCACGCCGACTCGCCCGTGAAGATCGGCTTCCTCGTGAAGATGCCGGAACAGGCATGGTTCATCAACGAGCAGAAGGCCGCCACGGCGCTCGGCCAGAAGGAGAACTTCTCGGTCGTGAACATCGGCACGCCGGACGGCGAGAAGGTGCTCGCCGCCATCGACAACCTCGGCGCGCAAGGCGCACAAGGCTTCGTGATCTGCGCGCCGGACGTGCGTCTCGGACCGGCCATCCAGGCGCGCGCCAAGCGCTACAACATGAAGTTCGTGACGGTGGACGACCAGCTCGTCGACTCGTCGGGCAAGCCGATCGCCAGCGTGCCGCACCTCGGCATGTCGGCGCTCAAGATCGGCAATCAGGTCGGTCAGGCGATCACCGACGAAATGAAGCGCCGCGGCTGGAAGCCGGAAGAAGTGGGTGCGCTGCGTATCACCGACTATGAACTGCCCACGGCGAAGCTGCGCACGGACGGCGCGACGCAATCGCTGCTGGCCGGCGGCTTCAAGAAGGAAAACATCTTCGACGCCCCGCAAAAGACCACCGACGACGAAGGCGGCTTCAATGCAGCGTCGCCGGTGCTCGCCCAGCATCCGAACATCAAGAAGTGGGTGGTGTTCGCGCTCAACGAAGAAAGCGTGCTGGGCGCCGTGCGCGCAACCGAACAGCTGCACATCCCGTCGGCTGACGTGATCGGCGTGGGCATCAACGGCGCAGGCGAAGCGTTCGCCGAGTTCCAGAAGAAGCAGCCTACGGGCTTCTACGGCACGATCGCCGTGAGCTCGACGAACCACGGCAAGGAAAGCGCCGAGAACCTCGTCGAGTGGATCCGCGACGGCAAGCAGCCGGCCGCCGACACGCAGACCACCGGCAAGCTGATGACGCGCGACAACTGGACGGCCGTGCGCAGCGAGCTGGGTATCTAAGCACTGCGTAGAAGACTGAGGCGAAGCAAAGGGCAGGGATGCAATGACTGAAACCATGACTGACGCGAACGTGCAGGCGAACGCGGTGAAGGGCGCTCAACAGGGGAATCGCGCGTATCTGGAGCTCGACGGCATTACCGTGAGCTTCCCGGGCGTGCGCGCGCTCGACCGCGTGGCGCTGGAAGTGCGTGCCGGCGAAGTGCACGGCTTGATGGGCGAGAACGGCGCGGGTAAATCCACGCTGCTCAAGGTGCTCTCGGGCGTGAACCAGCCGCAGGAAGGCACGCTCGAGCTGGGTGGCGTGGAGCACCGCTTCACGACCACCAAGGCGGCGCTCGAAGCGGGTATCGCGATCATCTATCAGGAACTGCATCTCGTGCCCGAGCTGACGGTGGCGGAAAACCTGATGCTCGGGCAGTTGCCCAACCGCCTCGGCGTGCTCGACGAAGGCACGCTCGTCAAGCGCGCGATGGATGAACTCAAGCGGCTTGGCGAGCGCATCGATCCGCGCACGCCGGTGAAAAACCTCTCCATCGGCCAGCGCCAGATGATCGAAATCGGCAAGGCGCTCATGCGCGACGCGCGCGTGATCGCCTTCGACGAACCGACCAGCTCGCTCTCGGCGCGCGAGACGGAGAACCTCTTTCGCATCATCAACGCGCTGCGCGCCGATGGCCGCGCGATCATCTACGTCACGCACCGCATGGACGAGGTCTATGAGCTCTGCGACCGCGTGACGGTGTTCCGCGACGGCAAGCGCATCGAAACGTTCGACTCGGTGGCCGATCTCGACCGCAATCGCCTGATCGCGGCGATGGTGGGCCGCTCGATCGAGGACGTGTACGGCTATCGCCCGCGCCAGGCGGGAGACGTGCTGCTCGAAGCGAAGGGCCTGCTGGGGCCTGGACTGGCCGAGCCGGTGTCGTTCACGGCGCGGCGCGGCGAGATCGTCGGCTTCTTCGGGCTCGTGGGCGCCGGGCGCTCGGAACTCATGAAGCTGATTTACGGCGCGACGCGCGCCAGCGCAGGCCATGTCGAACTCGACGGCAAGCGCGTCAATTTCGCGAGCCCGCGCGACGCCGTGCGCGCAGGCCTCGCGCTCTGCCCCGAGGACCGCAAGCAGGAAGGCATCGTCGCGATCGCCTCGGTGGCCGACAACCTCAACATCAGCGCGCGCCGCCACTTCAGCCCCGCGCGCTTCCTGCTCGATGCGCGGCGCGAGCGCGATCTCGCGCAGGACTACATCAAGAAACTCGCGATCAAGACGCGCAACGGCGACACGGCCATCGGCACGCTTTCGGGCGGCAACCAGCAGAAGGTGATTCTGTCGCGCTGGCTCGCCGAGCGCATCGAGGTGTTCCTGATGGACGAGCCCACGCGGGGCATCGACGTGGGGGCGCGCGCCGAAATCTACAACCTGCTGTACGAGCTCGCCGAAGCGGGCAAGACCGTGATCATGGTGTCGAGCGACCTGGCCGAAGTGATCGGCGTGTCGGACCGCATCATCGTCATGCGCGAAGGCCGGATCGCGGGCAGCCTGCCGAAGGCCGAAGCCTCGCCCGACGAACTGATCAAGATGGCGCTGCCGCGCTGAAATCCTTTTTGTAACGATGAACCAGAAATGAGTGAAGCCATGCAGCCACAGGGCACGCCTACCGTCAACGAAGCCGCCGCGCCGATTACCCCCCAGCGCGCGCGGGCCTGGGACATGATCAACAAATCGGGCATCGCGGTGGTGTTCGTGGTGCTGTTCGCGGTGCTATCCGCCACGGTGCCCGACTTCCTCACGACCCGCAACATTCAGGGCCTGCTGCTCTCCGTCACGCTGATCGGCTCGATCGCCGTCACGATGATGTTCGTGCTCGCGCTCGGCGAGGTCGATCTTTCGGTCGCCTCGATCGTGGCGTTCGCGGGCGTGGTGGCCTCCACGGTCATCACGCAGTCGCATAGCGTGCTGCTCGGCATTACGGCGGGCGTGCTCGCGGGCGGCGCCGTGGGGCTCGTGAACGGCGTGCTGATCGCGCGCTTCAAGATCAACTCGCTGATCGCCACGCTCGCGATGATGGAAGCGGTGCGCGGCCTCGCGTTCCTCACCTCGAACGGCGACGCCGTGATGATCTCCGAAGAGCGCTTCTTCGATCTGGGCGGCGGCTCGTTCCTCGGCATCTCGTTCCCGATCTGGAGCAACATCATCGGCTTCGTGGTGTTCGGTTTCCTGCTCAAGAAGACGGTGTTCGGCAAGAACGTGCTCGCGGTGGGCGGCAATAGCGAAGCGGCGCGGCTGGCCGGCCTGCCGGTCACGCGCATCAAGATCACGGTGTTCGTGCTGCAAGGGCTCATTACGGGCTTTGCGGGCGTGATGCTGGCCTCGCGCATGAGCCTCGGCGACCCGAAGACCTCGGTGGGTCTCGAGCTCGGCGTGATCTCGGCCTGCGTGCTGGGCGGCGTGTCGCTCACGGGCGGCGTGGCGACGATCTCGGGCGTGCTGGTGGGCGTGCTCATCATGGGCTCGGTGCAGGACGCCATGAGCCTCATGAACGTGCCGACGTTCTATCAGTACCTGATTCGCGGCGGCATCCTGCTGCTCGCGGTGCTGTTCGACCAGTACCGCCGCAGCAAACGCGCAGTGTGAGGGAAGGGCACGTCGACGCGCCGCAATGCGCCGTTGGCGCGGCGGCGCGTCAGTAGTCGGCGGGCCTCAGGTTTCCAGCCCCGCCCCGCCCAGAATCGACTTGGCGTCGGCGCGCGCATTGTCGAGCTGCACGACGCTCGCCTGCCGTGCCGCAAGCGCGTCGCCGTGCTCGATCGCCGTGAGAATCGCCTTGTGGCGCGGCAACGAAAGCGCATGCGTGTTGGGATGGCGGCTCGTGAGCTTGATCGACTCGGAAAGCGCGAGCGAGAGCATGTTGCCGATGTACGCCAGCATGTTGTTGTGCGTGGCCGCCATGATCGCGCGGTGGAATTCCAGATCGGGCTCGAGCAGGTCGGCAGCGGTTTGCGCCTGCTCCATGCGCGCGTAGGCCGCGGTAATGCGGGCGCGGTCTTCGTCGTTCGCTGAAATCGCGGCGAGCGCGGCGGCGGCGGGCTCGATGATCTGCCGCACGGTCATGAGCGAGCGGAAGAACTCGCCTTCGGGAATGCTGTTGACGGTCCAGTACAGCACGTCGGGGTCGAGCATGTGCCATTCTTCGCGCGGCCGTACGACGCTGCCCACGCGCGGCTTCGAAACCACGAGGCCCTTGGCGACCAGCACGCGCGTGGCTTCGCGCAGCACGGGGCGGCTCACGCCGTAGGTTTCGCACAGCGTGGGTTCGGGCGGCAGGCGCTGCCCTGGGGCGAGCGTGCCGCCTACGATCTGCATGCCGAGCTCCTGCACGATGCGCGCGTGCATGCTCTTGCGTTTCTCTAGATTGCGGTAATCCATGATTGTCCGGCCGGGGGCTACCCGATCGGAGCGTCCCCCTGATTGTGGGAACCACTACGCGCTGGTGGCGCGCATGGCCCGATATTCCCGCCGCACGATATCCATCAGTTCAGCCACCGATGTATTGGCGCTGTGCTGCTCGTATGTCACGCGGCCTCGCTGCATCAACATGATGCGATCCGCAATATCGAGCGTCTGCGCATAGTTGTGCATGATCATGATAATCGATAGGCCGCCTTTTTCCTTCAAACGCATGATGAGATCGATGATCAGACCCGCTTCGCGCGCTCCCATCGCGGCGAGCGGCTCGTCGAGCAACAGGATCTTTGCGTTCGAATGCACGGCGCGCGCCACCGCGATCGCCTGGCGCTGACCGCCCGAAAGCCGCTCCACGGGCAGGTCCACGGAGGGCACGTGCACGCCGATGTCGTCGAGCAGCTGCGCCGCGCGCTGGCGCATCTGCTTGTGGTCGAGCAGTCTGAAGGGCCCGCGCCGCACGATTTCCCGGTTCAGGAACATGTTGTGGTAAATGCTCAGCGAATTGGCGAGCGCGAGGTCCTGATAAACGCATTCGATGCCGAGCGAGCGCGCATGGTCCACCGAGCGCAGCAGCGTTTCGCTGCCGTCGATCTGCAGCGTGCCGCTCGTTTGCTGGTGAAAACCCGTGAGGATCTTCACGAGCGTGGACTTGCCCGCGCCGTTGTCGCCGAGAATGCCGAGGATTTCGCCGCGCCCGAGCGTGAGCGACACGCCGTCGAGCGCCGTGACCGCACCGAAGCGCTTGACGATGTTGTCGCCCCGCACCGCGAGCGGCGCGTTGGCCGTGGCGCTCGCGCCGCCGGGGGAGGCTTGCGATTCGTCCATCATCGGCTCCCTTTGCGGCGCAGGCGCCCAACGTGGATGTTGAAGACCATGGCGGCGAGAATCGCGGCGCCGAGGATGATGTTGAAGGTGAACGCGTTGATGCCGATGAGCGTGAAGCCGTCGTTGAGAATGCCGAGCACCGCCGCGCCGATCAGGCCGCCCACGATCGTGCCCGAGCCGCCCGTGAGCGGCGTGCCGCCGATCACGGCCGAAGCCACGGCGAGGAACATGATCTGGTTGCCGCCCGCCTGCGGGTCGATCGAGGTGATGCGAAAGCCTTCCAGAATGCCGGTGAAGCCCGCGAGCACGGCGGCAATGATGAAGTTGCCGAGGCGCAGCCGGTTCACGTGAATACCGGCCTCGCTCGCGCCCAGCGGATTCGCGCCGGCCGCTTGCGTATGCAGGCCCCAGCGCGTGTGGCGCAGCAGCACGTGCATGGCAAACGCGATCACGATCGTCCAGAGGATCTCGCTATAGCCCCACGCGCCCATGAAGGCCGCGAATTCGGGCGAGCCCGGCGTCTGCACCGGCGTGCCGCGCGAAATGGTGAGCGTGATGCCGTTGATGAGGAAGAGCGTGCCGAGCGTCGTGACGAACGAGGGCAGGCGCAGCCACACGGTCACGGCCCCGTTCACGAAGCCGACGATGCCCGCGGCCACGAGCCCCGCGATCACGGCGAGCCACATGGGCGCGCCCGCATCGTTGGCGAACACCATCATGAACGGCGCGAAGGCGAACACCATGCCCGCCGAGAGATCGATGTCGCCGCCGATCATCAGCATGATTTCGCCGAATGCGATGATCGCCACCGGCGCGATGAACTGCGAGAGGTTGACGAGACTCGCGTTGGTGAGCAGGAAATCCCGGTTGGAAAATTCGAAGTACGCCGCGAGGATCATTGCCACGAGCAGAATACGCAACTCGGGCGCCCACGCGGAGAGCCATTGCCCGCGCGGGCGGGCAGCAGCCCGCGCGGAGACTTCAGCCTTGCCAGTTTCGTTCACAGAGTTCATCACTCGTCGTTCGTTACGCGCTGTTTGTTAAGACTTGATCGCACCGCTCATCGGCACGATTTGCGGCTTGGTGGTCTTGCCTTCGAAACGCGTCGAGGTATTGAGGTACGGCTCGACCGTTTCCTTCGTCACGAACTTCAGGCCCGTGTTCGTGTCGGCGGGGCCGACCAGACCGCCCGAGGCGAGTGTCACGAACGCCTGCATCACCGTGTAGAAGCCCTGCACGTACGGCTGCTGGTCGATCGTGAAGTCGAGATAGCCTTCGTGGATGAGCTGGACCGTGGTCGGCAAGAGGTCGAAGCCGCCGCCGTGCACGCCTTTCGAAGGCAGGTTGTTTTCCTTCATCACCTGCGCGACGCCCTGCGTGCTGCCCGCATCCACGGCGAACATGCCCTTCAGGTCCTGGTGGCCCAGGTAGAACGACTTGATCTTCGAAAGTTCTTCGTTGACGGTCGCGCCCGTGGCCACGGTCTGGATCTCGATCTTCTTGCCGGACTTCTTGATGGCGTCGCTCGCGCCGTCCAGACGCGGCTGGATATTGAGCTGGCCCGGGGTGGCGATGAACAGGCCGACGAGGCCGCTGTCGATCAGGCTCACGATGCGCTCGCCCATCTGGTAGCCCGAGAGATACAGGTCCTGGCCGATATAGGCGAGGCGCGGGTTCTTCTTGCCGCGCGGCGCGTCGGCGTTATAGGCGAACACCGGAATGCCCGCGTCGAGCGCCGCCTGAATGGGCTTGTCGAAGGCGGTGGGGTCGACGATCGGCACCGCGATCGCATCGGCCTTCGCGGCGATGGCCGCATTCACGGCGCGCACCATTTCGCCCGCGTCGGACGTGGCCGAGCCGGTCCACTGGTAGTCCATGTTGAGCAGCGAGCATGCGTCCTGAATGCCGTATTGCGTCGGCACGAAGAACGGATTCGTGGTGACGTGATTGACGAACACGATCTTCCACTTCTTGTGCGAAGGAAAGCCCGATTCGGCGGCCTGCGCCGTGGAAATGAAGCCGCCGCCGCCCACCGCACCGAGCAGCGAAAGCGCCGCGCCCAGTCCCGCACCCTGCATCAGGCCGCGCCGGCCCGTGTCGATCAAGCTCTTACCGTCTTTTGCGTCATCCCGATCCTGCGCCATGTTTTCCTCCGGTCTTGTCATCGTGGTCGATGTAGGCGACTTTTCGTCGAAAAGCGTGCAGATACTGGCCAGTACCGGGGGAACGCGCGAGACATCCGCAGCGAACATGAGTTCGCCAGGCGCCGACGGTACCGCAAAAATCTTAGTGCAGCGTGATGAGGCCTCCTAATCCATGTATACCCCTAACTACTCCATAGGCCCTGCCGTGGCGAGGATCGTCCATGACAAGCGGCTTACGCACCGCCTTTCGCCTCCTGCATGTGCGGCGGCGGGCTGGCGAGCTTGGCCTGATCCATCGGCGCGGCGGCTTGCGGCCGCGTGGTGCGCGGTGCGCCGCGTCCCGTGCCCGTGGACTTGCGGCGCGCGGCGTGGCGCTCAGTGGCGCGCTGCATGAGGCAGAACGCGCAGAGCAGCGCGCCGATCACGATACGCGTCCACCACGAACTGAGCGTGCCGTCGAAGGTAATGAGCGTCTGGATCGTGCCCAGAATGCCCACGCCGAACACCGAGCCGATCACATAGCCCACACCGCCTGTGAGCAGCGTGCCGCCGATCACGGTCGCGGCGATGGCGTCGAGTTCCATGCCTTGCGCCTGCAGCCCGTAGCCCGAGAGCACGTAGAGCGTAAACACGACGCCGCCGAGCGCCGAGCAAAAGCCCGAGAGCGCGTACACGCCGATCTTGGTGCGCGCCACCGGCAAGCCCATGAGCAGCGCGGAGCGCTCGTTGCCGCCGATCGCGTAAACGTTGCGCCCAAAGCGCGTGAAGTGCGCGATGACGATGCCCGCAGCGAGCATGGCGATGGCCGTGAGCGAACCCGTGGTGAGCGAGCCGCTGCCCACCGGAATGTTGAATTCGGAGAGCGCGTGAAAACCGGGGTCGTTGATCTGGATGGATTCGGTGGTGATGAGAAAGCAGGTGCCGCGCGCGAGGAACATGCCTGCGAGTGTGATGATGAAAGGCTGCAGCCGGAAGAAGTGGATCAGCGCGCCCATTGCCGCGCCGTAGAGCGCGCCGCAGAGCAACACGAGCGGCACGACGACGAGCACGGGCCAGTGCAGCTTCTCGGTGCCCGCGGCGCAGAGAATCGTCGTGAGCGCGACCACGGCGCCCACCGAAAGATCGATGCCGCCCGAGATGATCACGAATGTCATGCCGATGGCGACGATCAGCAGGAACGCGTTGTCGACCAGCAGCCCGAAGGCCACCTGAAGCGAGAAGAAGCCGGTGTACATGACCGAGCCGAAGCCGAACAGCACGGCAAACAGCACGACGGTCACGACGATGGGCAGCACGCGCGGATCGACGAAGCGGGTGGCGCCGCGCCGGCACGCTGCGAGCGTGTTCGAAAAGGACAGGGCAGGGCGGTTCATGCTCGGCTTCCCCCGAATGGGTGCATGGCGACTCAGGCGCGCGCGCGGCGCGCGAGCGCGATGCGTTTGAGTTGTTGAAAAGCGAAGGTGCGCGCGGCGGGCGACTGGATCAGGCACACGAGCAGCACGACCACGGCCTTCACGACGAGCGTGGCCTCGGGCGGCACGCCGATCGAATAGGTGGTGTAGGTGAGCGTCTGGATGATGAGCGCGCCGAGCACCGTGCCCGCGAGACTGAAGCGCCCGCCCAGCAGCGACGTGCCGCCGAGCGTCACGGCGAGGATGGCGTCGAGTTCGAGCAGCAGGCCCGCGTTGTTGCCGTCGGCGCTGCGTACGTTCGAGCTGATGAGAATGCCCGCAATCGCGGCGGTCACGCCGCAGAACGCGTACGCGCCGAACACCACGGCTTGCGACGACAGGCCCGCAAGGCGCGCGGCCACCGGATTCACGCCGATCGAGCGGATGAACAGGCCGAGCGCCGTGCGGTTGACGATGAGGGCAGTGAGCACGGTCACGGCGAGCGCAATCCACACGGCGCACGGGATCAGCGCGAAATAGCCGCCGCCCGCGAACAGATAACCGGGCGCGCCGATGGGGATGATCTGGCCGCCCGTGAGCAGCTGCGCCACGCCGCGGCCCGCCACCATCAGGATGAGCGTGGCGATGATCGGCTGCATGCCGACGAACGCGACGAGCAGCCCGTTCCAGATGCCGGCGAGCAGGCCGACCGCGAGCGCCGCGCCGAACGCCAGGCCCACGCGCGAAGGATCGGCGGCGAGCACCGTGGCGGCCGCCGCACCCGCGATCGCCACCACGGCGCCCACGGAAATGTCGATGCCGCGTGTGGCGATCACGAGCGTCATGCCGAGCGACACCACGACGAGCGGCGCGGCGCGCATGAGGATGTCGATGGGCGCGCCGAACAGGTGCCCGCCCAGCATCGTGATCGAGAGGAAATTGCCGCGATGCACGACATCGACGACGAACAGCGCGATGAGCGTCACCGCGGGCCACACCAGCGGATGCCGGATGACGAGCGAAAGCCAGGCGGGCAGGGCGGGGCGCGTCATCGACGGTCTCCGGCAATCAGGTCGTAGACTTCGTGCTCCGAGCGCGCCGCGCCCGAAAGCTCGGCCACCTTGCGCCGGTCGCGCAGCACGGCGATGCGGTCGCTCACGCGCACCACCTCGCTGATCTCCGACGAAATGAACAGGATGCCGAGGCCCTTTGCGCAGAGCGCGCGCACGCGGTCCATGATTTCGAACTTGGCGGCCACGTCGATGCCGCGCGTCGGTTCGTCGAGGATCAGCAAACGCGGTTTGGTCGCGAGCCAGCGCGCGAGCAGCACCTTCTGCTGGTTGCCGCCCGAAAGCAGGCCGATGGGCTGTTCGGCGTCGCGCGCCTTGATGCCGAGCTGCTCGATATATTCGTTGGCCAGTTCGCGCTGGCGCGAGCGCCGGATCATGCGCCACCAGCCGAGTTGCGCCTGCAGCGCCAGCACGATGTTTTCGCGGATCGACAGATCGGCGACGATGCCTTCCTTCTTGCGGTCTTCGGGGCAATAAGCCATGCCGTGGCGCACGGCGTCGCGCGGCGAAGAAAGCTTCACCGCCTTGCCGTTGATGTGCACCGTGCCCGCATCGGCCTTGTCCGCGCCGAACAGCAGGCGGGCGGTCTCCGTGCGGCCCGAGCCGAGCAGGCCAGCGAGGCCCAGAATCTGGCCCGGCTGTACTTCCAGATCGAGTGGATTGAGCACGCCGCGGCGCGCCACGCCTTGCGCCGCGAGATACGGCTCGGCGTTCGTTGCCACCGTCTCGCCGTGCGCCGCTTCGGCTTGCGTGAGCCGCTCGCCCGCGTTCTGCAGGCCCACCATCTTCGCGACCAGCGTTTGCACCGGCAGATCGGCGGCGAGATATTCGCCCTCGCGCTCGCCGTTGCGCATCACCGTGATGCGATCGGAGATCGCGTAGGTCTGCTCCAGAAAATGCGTGACGAACAGGATCGCGATGCCCGACGCTTTCAGCTTGCGCAGCACCTCGAACAGGCGCGCGACTTCGCCTTCGTCGAGGCTCGAAGTCGGTTCGTCGAGAATGAGGATGCGCGCATCGACGGACACCGCGCGCGCAATCGCCACCATCTGCTGCATGGCGATGGGGTAGGTGTCGAGCGACTGCGTGACGTCGAGCGAAAGATTCAGTTCCGCGAGCGCTTCTTCCGCCCGGCGATGAATCGTTTTCCAGTCGATCAGGCCGAGGCCGCGCTTGCGCGGCTGGCGGCCCGCGAAAATGTTCTCCGCCACCGAGAGGTTCGGGCAGAGATTGACTTCCTGGTAGAGCGTCTGGATGCCGGCGGCCTCCGCCATCTGCGGCGTCGGGAAGTGCACCGCCTCGCCCGCGAGGCGTATTTCGCCCGCCTCGGGCTGGTGCACGCCGGTCAGCACGTTGATGAGCGTGGACTTGCCGGCGCCGTTCTGCCCCATCAGCGTATGGATTTCGCCGGGGTACAGACGAAAATCGACCCGGTCGAGCGCACGCACGCCGGGGAAGGTTCGGGTGAGACCGACGGTTTCGAGTATCGGGGAAACGCTCATGGGCAACCGTGAATGAGGCCAGAGCGCGCGGGGTGCTATGTAAACCCTTTAAATACTAAGGGTTACGAAGCACACCGCGCCGCTTGCAGCGAAGTTTAGTACTTGCGCGACGGGAGCACCTGCGCCGCCACGTCCTCCGGGAACACCGTTTCGTTCGTCACGATGCGCTTGGGCAATTGCTTGCCCGCCACGACGTCCTTCACGGCGCTCATGAGCTGCGGCCCGAGCAGCGGGCTGCACTCCACATCGACGTTCATCTTGCCGGCGATCATCGCCTGGAAGCCGCCCTTGGTGGCGTCGAACGACACGACGCTGATGTCCTTGCCCGGCTTCATGCCGGCTTCTTCCATGGCCTGGATCGCGCCGAGCGCCATGTCGTCGTTATGCGCGTAGACGACGTTGATCTTGTTTCCATACGTCTTCGCGAACGCTTCCATGACCTGCTTGCCGCCGGCGAGCGTGAAGTCGCCGCTTTGCGACGCGATGATCTTGAACTTCGGATCGTTCTTGATCACTTCCATGAGGCCCGAGTGACGGTCGTTGGCCGGCGCGGAACCCACGGTGCCCTGCAGCTCGACGATATTGATCGGGCCGGGGTTGTCCTTGTAGTGATCTTCAAGCCACTTGCCCGCGCGGCGGCCTTCTTCCATGAAGTCCGAACCGATCATCGTCACGTAGAGCGACTGGTCCTTCACGTCGATGTTGCGGTCCGTGAGGATCACGGGAATCCTGGCGCGCTTGGCTTCCTGCAGCACCGGCTCCCAGCCCGATTCCACCACGGGCGAGAACGCGATCACGTCCACCTTCTGGGCGATGTACGAGCGGATCGCCTTGATCTGGTTTTCCTGCTTCTGCTGGGCGTCCGAGAACTTGAGGTTGATGCCGGCGTCTTTCGCGGCCTGTTTGACCGACACCGTGTTGGCCGTGCGCCAGGCGCTTTCCGCGCCGACCTGCGCAAATCCTAGCGTGATCTGCTTGTCTTCGGCGTGGGCGACACCCGCCGCCAACGAGAAAGCGGCCGCCGCAGCGACCAACCCGCTTACCATGCGTGTTGCCAGTTTCATGCGTGTCTCCGATGTAGCTCTGCGCGTTGTATTTCTTTAATTCATGGCGCTACACCCGCGTCCATCACGGCCGGACAGTATCACGAGAAGTATCGCGCCATCCCTGGCCTCCGGTTATATCCTCTCGGTATACCGTTAGCCGCCCCTGCTGACCACAATAGACAAACTATATGCAACGGCCGGAACGGATTCGATTAGCGTTTTCCCGATAATCGCAGTCCATATAGTCATGCTATTTATAGGACTTTCTCACTAAGTGGGCAAAGCCATGAACACCCGTAAGCCCAAGCTTCGCTCGGCCGCGTGGTTCGGCACCACGGATAAAAACGGCTTCATGTACCGGAGCTGGATGAAGAACCAGGGAATACCGGATCACGAGTTCGCCGGCAAGCCGATTATCGGCATTTGCAATACGTGGTCAGAACTCACGCCCTGTAACGCGCATTTTCGCAAGCTCGCCGAGCACGTCAAACGAGGCATCTACGAAGCCGGCGGATTTCCTGTCGAGTTTCCCGTGTTCTCGAACGGCGAGTCGAACCTGCGGCCCACGGCCATGTTCACGCGCAACCTCGCTTCGATGGATGTTGAGGAATCCATACGAGGCAATCCGGTCGATGCCGTCGTGCTGCTGGTGGGCTGCGACAAGACCACGCCCGCACTGCTGATGGGCGCGGCCAGTTGCGACGTGCCTGCGATTGCCGTGACCGGCGGCCCGATGCTCAACGGCAAGCACGAAGGGCGCGATATCGGTTCGGGCACGGTGGTGTGGCAACTGAGCGAGCAGGTGAAGGCGGGCAAGATTTCGATCCACGAGTTCATGTCGGCGGAGTCGGGCATGTCGCGCTCGGCGGGCACCTGCAACACCATGGGCACGGCTTCGACCATGGCGTGCATGGCCGAAGCGCTGGGCGTCACGCTGCCGCACAACGCGGCGATTCCGGCCGTGGACGCGCGCCGCTACGTGCTCGCGCATATGTCGGGCATGCGCATCGTGGAGATGGCGCTCGAAGACCTGCGCCTCTCGAAGCTGCTTACGCGCGCGGCGTTCGAGAACGCCATCCGCACGAACGCGGCGATCGGCGGCTCGACCAATGCGGCGATCCACCTGAAGGCGATCGCGGGACGCATCGGCGTGCCGCTCGAACTCGACGACTGGACGCGCATCGGACGAGGCACGCCGACCCTCGTCGACCTGCAGCCTTCGGGCCGTTTCCTGATGGAGGAGTTCTATTACGCGGGCGGCTTGCCCGCCGTGCTGCGGCGCCTCGGCGAAGCGAACCTGCTGCCGCATCCCGATGCGCTCACGGCCAACGGCAAGACGCTGTGGGAAAACGTGCGCGATGCGCCCATTCACAATGCCGAAGTCATTCGCCCGCTCGACAATCCGCTCGTGAAAGACGGCGCGCTGTGCGTGCTGCGCGGCAATCTCGCGCCGAATGGGGCGGTGCTGAAGCCGTCGGCGGCCACGCAGAAGCTGTTGAAGCATCGCGGGCCTGCCGTGGTGTTCGAGAACTTCGACGACTACAAGGCGCGCATCGGCGATCCCGATCTCGACGTTACCGCCGATTCGGTGCTCGTCATGAAGAACTGCGGGCCCAAGGGTTATCCGGGCATGGCCGAGGTGGGCAACATGGGCCTGCCGCCCAAGCTGCTTGCGCAGGGCGTGACCGACATGGTGCGTGTGTCGGATGCGCGTATGAGCGGCACGGCGTACGGCACCGTGGTGCTGCACGTGGCGCCTGAAGCGCGCGCGGGCGGCCCGCTCGCGATCGTGCGCGACGGCGACTGGATCGAGCTGGACTGCGAAAAGGGCGTGCTGCGCGTGGATATCCGCGACGAGGCAATCGTCGCGCGGCTCGACGAGTGGGCCGCGAACCAGCAGCCCATCCCCGCCGATCGCAGCGGGTATCGCAAGCTTTATGTCGAGCACGTGTTGCAGGCCGACGAGGGCTGCGACTTCGACTTCCTGGTGGGCTGCCGCGGCTCGGAAGTGCCGAGCCACTCGCATTGAGATTCGGAATCCGTATCAAAGCGCGCGGCGCGGGCAAGCGTAACCCTTAAGCTGCCTTCGGCGCGCGCTCGTCGGCGCCGAGGCAGTTCAGGCCCATGAGCGTCGCCTCGACGGCTTCGTCGAGCGGCGTATGCGGCTCGTGCCCGAGTTCGCGGACGAGGCGGGCGTTGTCGAGCTGCAACGGCTCGCTCCACAAATAGCGCATCTCCATCAGTTCGCGCAGCGTCGTCACGAACGGCGAGATCGCGCGCATGAAGGCCCAGGCGAAGGGCTTGCTTTGCGGCTTCAGACCGTGGCGCCGGGCGACGCGGCAGATCGCTTCGACGAACTGCGAGCCATCGGCATCCCAGTGGCCGGCCATGTGGAACACCGCGAACGCGGGCAGCGTGTCGCGCCGTTCGATCAGCTCGAGCATCGTGCGCGCGACGTCGGGCACGTACGACCACGCGTGGCCCACGCCGCGCGTCCCCGGCTGGCGCACGACCTGCACCGGCTCGTCACGCTTCACGATCCCTTGCGCAAACCAGCTGTTGCCCACGTGCGGCCCGAAAAAGTCGCCCGCGCGCACGACGATCGAGCGCACGCCATACTCGCTCGCGGCCCGCATGCGCCGCTCCAGTTCCACGCGAATCGCGCCCTTGCGCGTGAGCGGCTTTTGGGGCGAATCTTCACGCAGCACCGGGAAGCTGTCGGGCCCGAAGTTGTAGACGGTGCCCGGCAGCACGACGGTCGCGCCCACGGCGGCCGCGGCGGCGAGCGTGTTGTCGATCATCGGCAGCACGACCTGCGCCCAGCGCCGGTAGCCCGGCGGGTTGACGGCGTGCACGATCACCGCGCAACCCCGCGCCGCGCGTACCACCGCCTCGCGCGAGAGCACGTCGCCGTCGAGCCATTCGATGGCGCCGGCCGCCGCCGCGCCCGGCGCACCGCCGCGCCGCAGCGCGCGGACTTGCCAGCCGGCGTCGAGCAACTGGCGGGCGACTTCGCTGCCGATTCCGCCGCTGGCGCCGAGTACGAGTGCGCGGTTCTGTCGATTGATGGGGGTGGCGTTCATGCGGGTTCTCCTGACGGGTGAGCTGTGATGAGGGGCATTCTGCGCCGCTTGCCGTCAATAGAAAATTGGCGAAAATAGACCATAAGCTATACATTTATGCATAGCCTGCGATCTGAATTGGGGACGAAGTATGGCCGACAAGGAACCGAACTGGGAGTGGTACCGGAGCTTTCTGCAGGTCTTGGAAAGCGGCTCGCTCTCGGCGGCCGCCCGCGCGCTGGGCATCACGCAGCCGACCGTTGGGCGCCACATCGAAAGTCTGGAGGCGGCGCTGGGACTCACGCTGTTTACGCGCTCGTCCGATGGGTTCTCGCCGACCGAGGCGGCCAATGAGTTGAGGCCGTATGCCGTCGGTCTTGCGATGACGACGGCAGCCTTGCGCCGCGCGGCGAGCAGTCACGGCTCGGGCGTGCGCGGGACCGTGCGTTTGACGGCGAGCGAAGTCATCGGCGTCGAGGTCTTGCCGCCGATCCTGGCAGGCCTGCGCCACGACTATCCGGAACTGAGGATCGAACTCGTGCTGTCAAACAGGGCGGACGACCTGCTGCGACGTGAAGCGGACATTGCAATACGCATGTTCCGGCCAGTGCAAGAGGCGCTGATCGCCAAGCGTGTTGGCGCGATCGACGTCGGGCTGCATGCCCACGAACGATATCTGGCGCTTCATGGCGTGCCGAAGTCGATGAAAGAGTTGCCGCGCCATTCGCTCATCGGCTTCGATCACGAGAACGCGTTCATTCGCTCGGTTCAGCCCAGGTTCGCCGCCTACAGTCGCAATAACTTTGCATTTCGCGCCGACAGCGATCTTGCGCAGCTGGGCGCGATACGCGCTGGCTTCGGCATCGGCGGGTGCCAGGCGCCGTTGGCGGCCAGAGACCCGAAGCTGGTTCGCGTCCTGCCCGACGAGTTCTCGCTGAGTCTGGATACGTGGGTGGCCATGCACGAGGATTTGCGCACGAGCGCGCGCTGCACGGTAACGTTTGCGGCGCTGGCGTCGGGGCTTGGTGCCTATATACAAGGACAAGGCGCGTAACAACTGCCTCAACGCGGCGCACGGCCTGCCCGCGCAAACGAAGCGAGCATCGTCGCGAGTTCCTGTGCGGCAGGCGTGAGCGGCACGGCCGCGCGCTGCAGCAAACAGACCTGCTGCGCCGCCGGCCGCTCGGCGATTCTGATGCGCGTGAGCCGCTCGGCAAACGGGCCGCGCGTGGCGACCACCGACGACTCCAGCGCGAGGCAATCCGTCTCGCTGACCCAATGCAGCGTTTCGAACAGCCCCTCCACCGTTGCGACGATGCGCGGCGCCGGCAGGCCGTGGTCGGTGAAGAACGTCGTGAGCCGGCTCGAAGCGAAGGCGTCCGCAATATTGGGCGAGCGCGTCGCGAGCCAGTGGCAGTGCGTGAGCGAGCGCAGGGTGCGCGCCCCCGCCTTCGGATGGTCGCGGCGGCAGACGACGACCGGGTCGGACGGGTAAAGCTCCGTGACCGAGAGATCGGTCGTATCGGTCTGGTCCGAAACGAGGGCGAGCGCGAAATCGAGCGTGCCTTCGCGTATCCACGAAATCATCATGCGCGAGGTTCCCGTGCGCAGGCGCAGCGCCACGCGCGGAAACCGCGTGCTGTACTGCCCGAGCACGGGCACGAGCGCGTCCATGAGCGGATCGGTCGTCAGGCCGAACGCGACTTCGCCCGCGTAATCGCCGCGCAGTTGCTGCGCCTCTTCGCTCGCACGCTCGCACTCGCCGAGAATCGATGCCGCGCGCACCAGCATGCGCTGCCCGAGCGCCGTGAGCGTCACGCCGCGATTCGTGCGTGTGAGCAGCGGGCCGCCCAGTTCGACTTCGAGATTCTGCAACTGCTGCGTCACGCCGCTCTGCGCCACGCCGAGCGCGCGCGAGGCCGCCCGCACACTGCCACGCTGGGCGACGGCGACGAAGACGCGCAACTGGGAGAGCGTGAGACTCATGGGCGACGACTGGCTGTGATCGGTATGAGTGATCATGATAGACGAATTCGAGCTTTTCCCGAACGCAGCGTCGTCCTACCATCGGTCGGCAGGAGACCCCCACGTTCACTGATCGCTCATCATGAAAAAAATCCCGTCGATCCTTCTTTCGCTCGCGCTGGCCCTGAGCAGCAATGCCTTCGCGCGCGAGGGCGACATCGTGCGCCTCGGCATCGATCCGACCTATCCGCCCATGGACGCCAAGGCGCCCGACGGCTCGCTCAAAGGCTTCGACGTCGATCTCGGCAACGAGATCTGCCGCCGGATTCACGCGCGTTGCCAGTGGGTCGAGCTGGAGTTCTCGGGCATGATTCCGGCGCTGCAGGCGCGCAAGATCGACGCGATCATGTCGTCGATGGCGATCACCGCGAAGCGCGAACAGCAAATCCTCTTCACGTCGAAGCTGTTCCAGTTCAAATCGCGGCTCGTCGCGCGCAAGGGCGCCCCGTTCGGCGCCACCGCGCAGTCGCTGGCCGGCAAGTCGGTCGGCGTGCAGGCGGGCACGCAGTTCGAGACCTATGCGCTCGCGAACTGGGCGCCGGCGGGCGTGCACGTCGTCACCTACAAAAGCCAGGACGAAGTGTTCGCCGACCTCGTCAACGGGCGGCTCGACGCCGCGCTGCTGGGCTACGTCGAAGCGGATTACGGCTTCCTGCGCACGCCGCAAGGCGACGGCTTCGCGTTTGCCGGCGGCCCGCTCTCGATGGGCGACCGCGGCACGGGCATCGGCATGCGCAAGGACGAAACCGCGCTGCAGGCGCAGATGAACGACGCGATCGCGTCCATGCTCAAGGACGGCACCTACGCGCAGATCGCGCATCGCTATTTCGACTTCGATCCGTACGGAAACTGAGCGGCAACTGAGCCGCCGCACACATTTTTGAAACCGCACTGAATTCATGAACCCGCAATCGATTCCGCTCCTGAGCGCCACGCCGGGCACACACCGCGAACTGACCAGCTTCCATTTCGGCCCCGCGGATGCGCCCCAGAAGGTCTATATCCAGGCGTCGCTGCACGCCGACGAAACGCCCGCCATGCTGACGGCCGTGCTGTTGCGCACGCAACTGGCGGAACTCGAGGCGCAAGGCGCGCTCGCCGCGCAGGTAGTGCTCGTACCGCTCGCCAATCCCGTGGGCCTGAACCAGCACGTGCTCGGCCAGTTCGTCGGCCGCTTCGATCTCGCGAGCGGCAGGAACTTCAACCGCCATTTCCACGCGTTTCCGAAGCTGCTCGCGCGCGCGAAAGAGATGCTCGGCGCGGACGTCGAGCGCAACCGCGAGCTGATCCGGCAGTTGATGCGCGAAGCGCTCGACGCGCAGGGGCCGCTCACGGAATTCGATTCGCTCCAGCTGGCGCTGCTCAGGCTCTCGCACGACGCCGATCTCATCATCGACCTGCATTGCTCGCTCGAGGCGGTCATGCACGTGTACACGAGCGAGGCCGGCTGGCCCGATGTCGAGCCGCTCGCGCGCTACCTCGGCTCGCGCGCGCAACTGCTCGCCACCGATTCGGGCGCGCAGGCGTTCGACGAGGCGCATAGCCTGCTGTGGTGGCAACTGCGTCAGCAGATGCCGGCCACGCAGCCCGTGCCCGCCGGACCTACCGCGGTGACGATCGAGTGCCGCGGCCAGCGCGACGTGTCGTGGGAAAGCGCGCAGCAGGACGCCGACGCGCTGATCGATTATCTGCGCTGGCGCGGTGCGCTCACCGGCGGCGACGTGAAGCCGCTGCCGGAGCTGCTGATGCCAGCCACGCCGCTCGCCGGCAGCGCGCAATTCTATGCGCCGTGCAGCGGCATTCTCGTGCACCGCGCGCAAATCGGCGCGTGGATCCGCGAAAACGACCCGCTCTTCGACATCGTCGATCCGATGACGGGCGCAACGACGACGATGGAGAGCACCGCGGAAGGTGTTTTCTATATGCGCAGGGCGATTCGCTTCGTCACGGCCGGCGCGCCGCTCGGCCGCGTGACGGGCACCCGGCCGATACGCAGCGGCGTGCTGCTGGGGGCTTGAGGGGCGGGTGTCGCGTCAGGCGTGGCGCGCTTTGTCCATCGGCACGATCACGCGCACCCAGAGGCCGCCCTCGGGATGATTGCCGATCTTGAGCTTCGCGTTGCACAGGCGCGCGAGCCGCCGCACGATCGACAGGCCCATGCCCCAATGCGAGTCGAGCCGCAGGCTCGCGGCGCGCGAGGCGGGCAACGGCGACGCCGGCGCGCCACCCTCGGGCAGACTCGCGGCTACGCCTTCGCCGTGATCCCGCACGCTCAAGGTCCACGAGCGCGGCCCGCGCGCCGTGCAGATCTCGATGGGCGGCATGCCGTGCGCCTGGGCGTTGCCCACGAGATTGTCGACGAGCCGCACGAGCGCGGAGCGCGGCAGCGCAAACGCCTCGCCGGCGTCCAGCCGCAGCACGATGCTCGCGTCCGCATTCGCGCCGTAGACGAAGCGGTCCTTCAGATACGCGTCCACGTTCACGGGCGCATGATTCGCGCCGCCCTGGCCGGCCGTGTCGACGAACTGGCGCGCGAGGTCCTGGAAGAGATCGATGTCCTCGACGAGCGCCACGCGCAAGTTCCAGCGCGGGACGGTCATCGCATACACGCGCAACCGCGCCACCCGCGATTCGGTCTGCCGCAGGAAAGCGGCGAAGGTAGCCGACTGGTCTTCGACTGCACCGGTGCGGCGGCACAACAGATCGCCGATCGCGCGGGCGAGGCCATGCAGCTTGCGCGGGCAGTCCACGAGCGCGAGCGCGGGTGCCGGGCCGTCGCCGCTCGACGCGACGCGCAGAGTGGCGATCATGGCGAGCAGATCGTGGCGCACCGTCTGCAGCCACCAGGCGCGCAATGCGAACAGCAGCACGCCGAGCGCCAGCATGAGCGCCGCGAATCGCGCATCGAACCCGCGGGCGGCCATCTTCAGGCGCGTGACGCCGGACGAACAGGCTTCACGCAGATAGGCGGCGTTCGAGGCCGTCCCGGCAGGCGGCGCCCAGATGGCATCGCGCAGATGGGGCGCCACCTCGGGGCCGAGATTGACGATGTCCGGCTTGATCGAGACCAGCGGGGCGATCCCACGGACGCTCGCACCTTGCGCGGCCAGCTCCAGTTCCAGTTCGGCGTCCTGCTGCTGGGCGGCCTGCGGCGCGGAAGCCGGTTCGAATGCCGTGTCGCCGAAATAGAGCAGCGATTCCGCATCGAGATATCGAAAACCGACTTGCACGAGCATCAACGACGCCATCCACAGCAGGAATATCCGGGCAAACAAAACAATCACCTTTCTTTTTTTGACATCGAAGTTTGACTTGCGCCCGCGGGCGCACGGTTGAAACAGCCGCAAATCGGGCTATGACCGGCATTGTCCGCGAAGTGCGCGATTTCCTATTCGTGGAAAAGCGCCGGAATTTGCGCCGTTTTTTCCCGTTGAGCGATGCTGGCGGTCTCGCGTTGTGCAGTATTTGGGAGAAGGGGCGGCCGTTGTATCCGTCCGTCGCACGGGCGCTCCGTGGCTTTTGCCGCTGGCGATAGCGCGAGCCTTCGGAGTCCTTGGTAAAATCGTCGGACACCCGAAAGCTCACGCGTGCGGCATTGCGTCAGGCGGGCTGACGCAGCGTCCTGAAGGTCGCGCGAACTTCTTCCGTGAACGCGGCAGGCTGCTCCCATGCGGCGAAATGGCCGCCTTTCGGAAGTCGATTGTAGTGAACCAGCCTGGGGTAGGCGCGTTCTGTCCAGCTCTTCGGCGCGGCGTAGATTTCGTCCGGGAAGACGCTCACGCCAACCGGCAGCTCCACATGCTTGGGCTCGAAAAAGTTGAGCTTGTTTTCCCAATACAGGCGCGCGGAGGAGACCGCCGTCTTCGTCAGCCAGTAGAGCGTGACGTTGTCGAGCACGTCGTCCCTCGTCAGGCCTTCGGGCTGGCCCGCGAACACGCGCGCGATCATCGCCTGACCGCTCGCGTCGTGGTCGAGCATCCATGCAGCGAGGCCGACTGGCGAATCCTGGATCGCGTAGAGCGTTTGCGGGCGGTTCGCCATTTCGAGCGCGTAGCCCAGACCATGTTTGTAAAAGTAATCGAGCTGGTCGTACGCGTGCTGCTCTTCCGGCGAAAGCCCGGCCGGCGGCGGCGTGCCGTCCTTGAGCGACTTGGCGACGGCGTCGGGCACGGTCGCGGGCATGTTGGTGTGAATGCCCACGAGTCCTGCCGGCTTGAGCAGCGCGAGCTGTTCCGTCACGGCATTGCCCCAGTCGCCCCCTTGCGCGGCGTAGCGCTTGTAGCCGAGCCGGTCCATCAGCACGACCCAGGCGCGAGCGACACGCTGCGGGTCCCAACCGGTCTTCGTCGGCTTGCCCGAGAAACCGTAGCCCGGCAGCGAGGGAATGACGACGTGGAATGCATCGGATGCGCTCCCGCCATGCGCGGTCGGGTTGGTCAGCGGTTCGATGATCTTCAGCTGCTCGATGATCGAGCCGGGCCAGCCGTGCGTGACGATGATCGGCAGCGCGTTCTCGTGCTTCGAGCGCACGTGGATGAAGTGAATATCGAGCCCGTCGATTTCCGTGACGTATTGCGGCAGCGAGTTGAGCCTCGCCTCCACCTTGCGCCAGTCGTAGTCGTTGGCCCAGTAGCTGGCGAGCCGTTGCATGGTCGCGAGTTGCACGCCTTGCGAGGCGTCGTCGACCGTTTCGCGCTCGGGCCATTGCGTCGCGACGATACGGCGCCGCAGATCGGTCAGCGCCGCTTCCGGCACCTGCACGCGCAGCGGACGAATCGAAGACGGATCGCCGGCGGCAATCTGCGTGAGTCCGCCGGCCGACGGCTTCGATTCAGCGAAGGCGAAACGGCTCATTGCGGCGCCGGCAAGCGTGACGGCAGCGGCGCCGATGAAACGCCGGCGCGAAAGCGGGGTGGGACGAAGATCGTTTGACATATCAATTCCTGATGGTGACGTTGGACCGTGGCGAGCAGGACGCATTGGACGTGCGTATGCCTTCCTTTAACCACGGTATTTGTCGTAGTCCTGACTATTGATGATCGAAGCCGGTCCGCAAAAAACGTGGGCGCGGCTGCGACGGCTATTCGGTGTCGAGTGAACGAATCAGATTGGCGCGCAGGTTCACGATCGCCTTTTGCAGTTTCATGAATTCGTCATGGCCCAGCCCGGTCGCGTCGGTGAGATCCGCGGCTTTCAGGCTCTTTTCGCGCAGCTTCCGGCCGCTCGCGGTCAGGCTCACACGCACCTGGCGCTCATCTTCCGGATCGCGCCGCCGCTGCACGTATCCCATCGCTTCGAGCTTTTTCAGCATCGGCGTCAGCGTGTTGGATTCGAGAAAGAGCTTCTCGCCCAGGCCGCTCACCGTCTGGTTGTCCTGCTCCCAGAGCGCGATGATCGCGATGTACTGCGGATAGGTCAGCCCGAGTTCGTCCAGGATCGGCTTGTACGCCTTGCCGAACGCCAGATTGGTCGAGTAGACCGCGAAGCAAAGGTAGTCTGCGAGCGGCGCGGGCGTGGCGCCCTGCGCCGGGTGGTCCGTCGATTTCATGGTCATCCTCTTCAGGCAAAGGCCTCAATGGCTCGCAAACTTGAATAAATCGCTTGCGATTATATCGTAGGCCGACACCGGTTCCGCCGTACATCGCCATCGCAATGCCCGGCGAAACAGCCACGACGCGGTGGCGCAATCAATGGTGGGCGAAGAGGCTGTTTCGCTCCATCGAGACGCGGCTGCCCGCGGCCGAGGTGGCGTCGGCCATGCCGCCGTATGCCGTCGCGGCGGTGCCGCTTTCGGCGCGCTCGGCCGCGAGCGTTTGCACGCTCTGGCCGCGTTGCGATGCCGGTGCGCCGACTTCGGGCCGATAGGACGGGGCCGGGCCGTAGCCGCTGGCGAATGCGGGGGCGGCTGCGCCGATAGAAAGGGCGATGAGGAGCTTGGCGATGAATTGGGTCTTCATGATGGGATCTCGCTAGGTCAATGTGAATTGCAGTGAATTTGGGTGAAAGCGTGAATTGCGGTTGCCGGTTATGCGGTGACGACGGTGAGGCTCACGTCGATGTTGCCGTGCACGGCCTTCGAGTACGGGCAGATCTGATGGGCGCTGCGCGCGATGGCCTCGGCCACGTTTTGCTCGATGCCCGGCAGCGTGACCGTGAAGTGCGCGCCCAGGAACCAGGCGGCGCCGGTCTGGCCGACGTCGACCTGAATGTCGACCGAAGCGTCCTCCGGCAGGGCGACCTTCTTCAGCGAGGCCGCGATGGCGAGCGCGGAGATGTAGCAGGCCGACCATGCGCCGGCGAACAGTTGCTCGGCGCGCGGATGCGGTTCGGTCGCGACGATGTCGAGGGTTTCGCCGCTTGAAGACGTCAGTTCGAGGTCGACGACGCCGAATTCACCGCGTTGGGCCGCGGGGTCGTGATTGATGGTGGTATGGGTGTTGCCCGAGAACAGCACTTTGTCGATCGTTGCCATGTTGCACTCCTTGATGGATTTCAGGTTTGGGTCATATGCGTCGCATAAGATCGAATCGCATGCGATGCATAATGGACGAGAAATTTGCCCGTGTCAAGCGCATAAGATTAAATCGCATACGAGTTATTTGAGCATGCTTCGCAGGGGGCGATCGGACGTAAGGACGTTATCTATCGTTTCGCGTGGGAATTCGTGATCGAGACCTGTTTGCCGGCACTCGCGGGAGTGCCGGCATGGCCGGCGGAGCGGCCTCGGGCGTTCGCGAGCCGTTACGCAGCCAGTTCGATGGTCGGCTCGCAAACGATGGGGAAGTTGACCGAATTGGCGATATAGCACTGCTCGTGCGCCGCGTGATGCAGCCGCTCGGCGAGGCTGCGGTTATCGCTCGCGCGGATCGTCACGTGTGGGCGCAGCACGATCTTCGTGAAGGCGCCGCGCTGCGGCGTATCGGCCATCGTGCCTTCGGCCTCGTCTTCATAGGCGAGCACCGCGATGCCCGCCTCGGCGCACAGGTGCAGATACCAGAGCTTGTGGCACGCCGAAGCCGAAGCCACCAGCAGATCCTCGGGGTTCCAGCGTGAGCCGTCGCCGCGAAAGGCCGGATCCGACGAGCCCGGAATGTCCGGCTTGCCGTTCGCGCGGATCACGTGATCGCGGTCGTAGTCGCGATAGCCCGAGGTGCCGCTGCCGCGATTGCCCGTCCATTGCACCGAAACGCGGTAGGTGTGTTCGCCATGCGCCATGCTGACTCTCCGTCCGTTCGAAAGGGGGTACGTCATTATGAACGCATTCGGCATTTTGGTATACCATTATGCCGAAATGGCTCAGATGAGAACCGGACGCGAACCGGACATGACACGCATGGAAACAAAATTCGACTCCACGGCGGACGCGGTTGCGTCCGGCTTGCGCGACCTGATCGTCAGCGGCGAACTGGGCGGCGGCGAGCGCCTCGTCGAGCGCGATCTCGCGGAGCGTTTCGAGGTGAGCCGCATTCCGCTGCGCGAAGCGATCCAGCGGCTCGCGCGCGAGGGGCTCGTCGAGATTTTCCGCAATCGCGGCGCGGTCGTGCGCCTGCTCACGGTGCAGGACGTGGAAGAAATCTACGACCTGCGCGCGCTGCTCGAAGGCGACGCGATCTTTCACGGCGTCAAGCGCCTCGACGCCGAAACGCTCGCCCGCGCGGAACTCGTACACCGGCTGCTGGGCGAGGCGCTCACCACGCAGAAGCAGGGCGAACTCAACCGCGAGTTTCACGAACTGCTTTACGGCGCGTGCGGCAACGCCCGGCAACTGGCGGCGATCCGCGAACTGCGCGCGCAGGTGGAGCGCTACGAGCGGCTGCAGATTACGCTGCTTGCCGATACGCCCTCGTTTCAGCACGAACACGAGGCCATCCTGGAAGCCTGCCTCGCACGCAACGCCCGCAGCGCGCGCGCCTCGACCGTGGCGCATATCGACTCGGCGAAGCGCATCGTGCTCGCCGTGGTGGAGCGCATGGCAGCGCAAGGATAGCGCGCAATCGCCCCTGCATTCACACCATTCGCGCCGGTTTTTACGAGATTTTTTCTTGTGGCCCTTACGGGTCAACCCTAGACTAGGGGCATCGAAACGACTGGAGACGCCATGTCGATCTCGCGTGCAACCCAGCGCCCGGATGAGCAGATCACTTCCGTGCAGCCCGGCCTCGGCCGGCTCGTGCTGAGGCGCTTCGATCCGCGCCACGACTCATGGGAAGCGCTCACGCGTTTGCTGCATCGCGCGTTCTCGCGGCTCGCGTCGCTCGGATTGCACTGCTCATGCGCCGATCAGGCGGCGAGCCTCACGCGTGAACGCGCGCTGGCTGGCGACTGCTTCGTCGCCATCTGCAATGGCAGGATCGTCGGTACGCTCACGGTGGAAGGTCACAACAGCCATTCGCAGTGCGAACATTATCGCCAGCGCAGTGTGGCTTCGGTCCATCAGTTCGGCATCGAGCCCAAATGGCAAAGCCGCGGTATCGGCCGTGCGCTGCTCGCGTTCGCGGGGCGTTGGGCGGCTGCGCGCGGCTACACGCAGCTCGCGCTCGACACGCCGTTTCCCGCCGCTCACCTGATCGCGTTCTATCGCGCACAAGGCTTTAGTCTCGTCGATGTCGTGCGCTTTGCGGGTCGCGGCTACGACAGCGCCGTGCTCAGCAGGGCCGCCGCGGCGCGCTGCGGCGTGGCATTCCCGGACTTGCCCGGCGGGCTGCCGCACGCCGCGTCGCCGGGTTCGTTCGCCTGAGCGTGCGCCGCGCTCACGCTCACGTCTCGCGTGTGCGCGCCGCTTCACGCTCCAGGTAGCGCAGGAATTCGTCGGCGGGCATGGCCTTCGCATAGAGCCAGCCCTGCGCGAACTGCACGCCGCGCTCGCGCAGATATTGCGCCTGCGCCTCGGTTTCCACCCCCTCGGCGACCATCAGCAGGTCGAGGCTGCGCGCCATTTCGATGATGTGCGGCACGATCTTGTTCATTTCCTCGCCGCTCGCCAGCGAGCGGATGAACGCGCGGTCGATCTTGATGCCGTCCACGGGCAAGTCTTGTAGATACGAGAGACTCGAATACCCCGTGCCGAAATCGTCGATGAAAATGCGGTGGCCGGCCGCGCGAAACGCTGCGAGAACGGGCGCGGAGCTGGCCGTATCCATGAGCGTGCGCTCGATCGCTTCGAACCAGATTTGTTCGGCGTGCACGGCATATTTCGCGAGCTTGCCCTTGAGGGTCGCGAGCACGCGCGTGCCGGCGAGATCCTTGCCGGCAAGGTTTACCGAGACATGCAGATCGCGGCGACGCGCGAGCACGGCGCCCACGCCCTCGAACACGGAACGTATGACCTGATCGGTGATGGGCTCGATGAGACCGAGCGATTCCGCCATGGGAATGAACGTGTCCGGCGCGACGACGGTGCCGTCTTCGAGCTTCCAGCGCACGAGCGCTTCCGCGCCGACGCAGCGTCCGCTTTCCAGCGAGACGAGCGGCTGCAGCCACGCCACGAACTGGCGCCGCCGGATGCCCTGCAGCATCGCGTTGCGCGGCGTGCGCAGCTTGCGGCGCCAGCGCAGGACGAGCCACGTGCCGATCGCGCTCAGGACGAGCGCGGGCGGGATCACGGTCCTCAGTTGCGCGGGCAGGTTGCGGCGCATGCGTTCCTCGGGCTCGTACGCGACCACCGCGATGGGATAGCGCTGCGAGCGCTCGACGACGTAATAGCGTCCCTCGAAATACGGGCTCCCGCTGGTGCGCTGCAGCGCTGCGCGTACGAGGGCGTGGTCGGCGTTCGTCCAGCTTGAAATCACGGCGCCGTCCTGCGTTTCGAGCACGGTCAGCTCGATGGTGTCGTCGAGCGGCACGATGTCGAGGTAGAAGCGCGGATCGATCACCACGACGTGGTTGCCGAGGCGCATGTTGAGCATGCGCCGCTCGCTGCCGGGCCTGCCGACTTCGGTATGCCAGGCGGTGAAGCTTTGGGCATAGGTCCATTCGGGCGGCGGCAATGCGGTATCGACGGTGCCGCGTTGCGAACTGCAGTGCAGCCGTACGCCATCGGTCGTGGCGACTTCGCGAATGTATCGATACTGTTCCTCGACATGCCGCAGGCGTTGCGTGTGCTCGCTCGTGCACGGTGTGTCGGGGTATGGCGTCAGCTCGCGCAGGGCGGACTCGGCTTCGGCGGTCACCAGTTCGGCGCGCAGCAGCGCGCGGTGCGAAAAGACGTCCACGTGCTGGCGCTGCTGGCGTTCGAACACGGCATCCGACGCGTACACCGCGGCCGTGAGCGTTGCCAGGACGGCGAACGCCACGACACAGAACGTCGTCAGGGCGGTGAGTCGGCTGCTCATGGTGTACGGTCGGGCTCCGGCGTCGCGGATGTCGGCGACGCGCGGCCTTCGTCGATCGCCGCTGCCGATGGTAGCGTCTTTCCGCTGGCGGCGACGCGCTGCTGTCCGGCGCGCGAGCGCAATCGCCGTGGCCGCCGGCGCTCACGCTCATGCGTTTCGCATGAAAACGGCCAGCGGGCGTCAAGCGCACGTCAGGCGCGGGCGGGATCGATCGATCGGGAATCCTCTGCAACGACGCGATTGCGGCCGCTTTCCTTTGCGGCGTAGAGCCGCCGGTCGGCGACCTGCATGAGCGCTTCGTAATGGGCGGGGCAGTCGGCGGGACTGGCCGCTACGCCAATCGAGACGGTGAACGCAATCGCATCGGGGTTCGCGGCCTCGCCCGGCGCGCCGGCGCCATGCGCCGCATCCGCGGCGTGCGCTTCGACGGCGCGGCGGATGCGTTCGGCCACACCCGCCGCCGTGGCGAGATCGGCGCCGGGCAGCAGTGCCGCGAACTCCTCGCCGCCCACGCGCGCGGGCATTTCCGCGCTGCGCAGGTTGTTGCGCAGGATCTCCGCGAAGATCACCAGCACGCGGTCGCCCGCCGCGTGGCCGAAGCGGTCGTTCACGCGCTTGAAGTAGTCGATATCGAGCATCAGCATCGCCACGGCGGGCGCCGCCGCTTCACCGCCTTCGCGGGCGGCGCGCTCCAGCGTCTCGTCGAACACTTCCTGGAAGCGCCGCCGGTTCGCGAGGCCGGTGAGCGGATCGCTGCGCGCGAGCGTTTCGAGCCGCGTACTCGCCTCGACGTACTGGCCGAATATGTGCGTGACGATGCGCAGCGTGCCGACGAGCAGCACCGCGATCGCCAGCCAGGCGACGATCAGCGGGCTGTTGAACACGCGGCGCGCCGCCGCGAGCGTGAGTTCCGAGTCGTCCGTGTCGGTGAGCAGCATCCAGTGCGTCTCGCCCACGTGCTGGAACAGCAGGTAGCGGCCCGAGCGTACGGCGTAGCCCTTGCCGCGCTTCATCCATGCCGCCGCCGACCCGCGCGCCACGTCGAGCAGATGCGGATCGAACCGCGCGGGACGCTGCGCCGTGATCTCGCCATTGACGAAATAGACGAGGTCGCCGTTACTGTTCAGGAGGCCGAACTCGACAGGCGCCTCGTCGTCGGTCAGGTTCGAGGTGGCGAGCTGGAGCGCGAGCAGGCGCGAGGGCGCGACGTCCATCACCACGGCGCCGCGAAACTGGCCGTTCGCGTAGACGGGCGCGCTGAGCGTGGCGATCGCCTCGCTCTTTTTCGATTCCGTATAGATCGGAGTCCAGACGATATCGCGCCCCCGGTTCTGGCCGGTCACATGCAGGCGGTAGTAGGGCATGGTGCTGAAGCGTCGCAACAGGTCGGACGCGTGCGCGTCGGGGCGTTCGGGTGAGAGCACGTACAGGCCGTTGGCCGAGATGTACGCGACCGTGCTTTGCACTGCGTCGGCGTGCTGGCTGATTGCGAGGAGCGGGCTGATCGCGCGCGCGAGCACGATGTCGGCGGGCAGCGTGGCGTCGTCGCGGTGAAACCCCTCGATGCCCGCGAGCCCTTGCGCATTGGTGCCGAACACGAGCGGTCCATCCATCGCGCCGGGAGCCGTCCATTGCAGCTCGCCGCTGTCGCGCAGCGCGGCCTGCGCCTTCGGATTCTGCAAGCCGGCGCGCTGCTGGCTCTGCGAGGCGAGGATGCGTTCCGCATAGTCGCGCAGGAACAGCAGGCGCCGGCGCTCCGCGGAGATCAGCGCGTCCACGCCCACGGCGCGCACCTCGAGGTCGCGCTGGCGGCTATGGAGGTCGTAGCGCGTCATCTGGTACAGCTGGCGCAGGCCCACGCCGCTCACCAGCGCCATGGCCACAAGAAAGCACACCGTCACCACGAGGTGCGGGCGTTTCATGACCATGCTGGAGAAGCCGTGCGGCCGCGTGCGGCCTGGCGTGTGCTGCATGAAGCCCTCGGGGGACTGCGACTGGACGCGCGCATCGCGTTGCGGCGTGGCCCCGCGGCGCGTTTCCGGACATCGCGATGAGCATAGCATCGCCTGTCAGAATCGCGCCGCATGCCGCGTCAGACGTCCCGGATCATCCCCGGTGTCACTCACCCGCGCCAGGCGGAATGGCGGATCACGCTGCAGAAGTTGCCGGCATGGAAGTGCGGGTCCTTGTCCGCGAGCACGTCGGCCTTGACGTTGCCGAACGTGGTGGCGGGCTTGTGCTTGATGCCGTCATAGAAGGTCTGGATGATGTCCTCCTTGAAGTGCTCGCTGCGCGGGTGCGCGTGCACCACGGCCTCGCGCTCGGTGTCGCTGAAGCGGTCGTAGGCAATGCCGAGCACGTCCATTTCGACGCCCGCCGTGACGAGCGCGATCACCGGATCCATGTGCTGCGGGATGCCCGGCGTCGTATGCAGCGCGATGGCGGTCCACACGAGGTCGATGTCGTGCTGCGAGATGCCGTGGCCGCGCAGGAAGTCGCGCGCGGCATTCGCGCCGTCCACTTCGAAGCGTTCGTGCTCGCTGCTGTGCGCGTGCGTGAGGCCCATGTCATGAAACATTGCACCGGCGTAGAGCAGTTCGCGATCGAACTTCAGGCCGAGCCGGCGGCCGGCCAGGGCGCCGAAATAATAGACGCGGCTCGAATGATGGAACAGCAGCGGCGATTCGGTGTCGCGCACGAGTTCGGTGATTTCGCGGGCGAGCTTGCTGTCGGGGATGGCGACATCGGCGAGGGTCGGGGTCATCTGGGTGCTCCGTCGGGGTGGGTGATGACCTCTATTCTGGGTGGCGCCAGGGTTGTCCTCAATCGACGGATGGCGTGGTTTTCTGCCAATTCGACCGAATTTGGGCCATCGCGGATTCGCGGCGCATGGCGGCGTCGCCGATACCGGCAAAATTTCGCCGCAACGAGGGATTAGCGGCGATAATCGGCAAAATCGATTCGATCGGCGCGCATTTCATGCGCCCTGCATCGGGCGGCGAGAGCCGCCCCGTGAATCGCAGATTGGGCGCACGGGGAACGCTGCAGGGAACGCGCCGCGCCAACCAGGTCGGAACAAGAACCCACGCGACAGACTATGTATTCGATCCTGCCAGCGTTCGTGTCCGCATTATTTCTCGGATTCGGCGTCTACGTGCTCCTGACTGAGGGCTTTACGCGCCTCTCGGTGCCGTTCGCCCTGATGTGCGCGACCACGTTCTTCTGGCAGGGCACCTGGGCGTTTCTGTTCCAGACGTCCGATCCCGAGCTGTCCGCCGTCCTCGTCAAGGTCGGCTATTTCTTCATCCTGTTCCTGCCCACCACGTTCTATCACTTCGTGACCGAAGTGAGCGGCCGGCGCGGCGAACGCCCGCTGCTCATCGCCTCGTACCTGCTCAGCGTGCTGCTCGCGGCGCTGCTTCTGCTGAGCGACGCCGTCGTGGACGGCTACGGCACGTTCTTCTTCGGCAAGTATCCGAAGGCGGGCATGCTGCACCCCGTGCACGTGGCGCAGACCGTGCTGCTCGCGTGCCGCAGCGCCTGGCTGCTGTACGCCGCGCGCGGCCAGACGCACGCGCACGACCGCCGCAAGCTGCTCGACCTGTGCTTCGTGAGCCTCGGCCTGTACGCGCTCGCCGCCACCGACTACGCCGTGAATTACGGGCTCGCGTTCTATCCCGTGGGCGCCGTGTTCATCGCGATCAGCCTCGGCATTCTCGCGGTCACGATCGTGCGCTACGGCCTCATGCGCCCCTACCTCATCGCGGCCACGGTGGCGCACGAGGTCGCCACGCCGCTCGCGGCCATCGGCATGCATGCCGAGGAAATCGGCAACGTGCTGCCCGAACTCATGCGCGGCTACCAGCTGGCCGTGCAGCACCAGTTGTGCGTGGACGGCCTCTATCCCGGGCAGTCGGAGCGCCTGTCCTCGCTCGCCACCTCGATACGCCGCCAGGTGGACAGCACGAGCACCGTGGTGGAAATGTCGCTGGCTTCGTTCACGCTCGACCGGCTCGACCGCCGCAGCTTCGAGACCTACCCGGTGCGCTCCTGCGTGAATGCCGCGCTCGAGCGCTTTCCGTTCCGCACCGGCGAGCGCGACATGGTGGAGGTGGCGCCCATCGACGCGCAGCTGAGTTTCTCGGGTTCGGATTCGCTCGTCGTGTTCGTGCTGTTCAATCTGCTCAAGAACGCGCTCTTCGCGATTCACGCGGAAATGGCCGAAAGAAGCGACAGGGTGAGCGATTACGTGGGCCGCGTTCAGATCGGCGCGACGAGCGAAGCGGGCTTTTGTGTGCTGCGCTTCATCGACAACGGCTGCGGCATTCCCGCCGATGTCCTGCCGCGCGTGTTCGATCCGTTCTATTCGACCAAGGCGCATGGGCGCGGCGCCGGCATGGGCCTGACGTTCTGCCGCCGCGTGGCCGAGGCGCTGGGCGGCACGATCGCCTGCGAGTCCGAGCCGCACGTGCACACCACCTTCACGATCCGCCTGCCCGAGCCCGGCACGAGCGCCGACCGCGCGCTGCACGACGCACCGGCGAAGCCCCGCCGCTTTCCGGCGGGGCAGGACTTCGCGGGCTAGTTCAGATAGCCGGGTTCATTACGCTCAGTTCGAGCCCGAAGGCAGGACCAGCTCGTATTCCTTCACGCGCTCGATGATGCCGGGCGGAAAGCGGCGAATGCGCTTGTCGGTGCCGGCAAAGAGAATCTGCTGATAGCCGAGCGAAACGGGCCGCCCGTCCACGCAAAAGCGGAACACGAGATACGCGGAGCACTGACGCACCTGGAAGGTGTTGAGGTAGCAATCCACGCGCTGGAACGGAAAGGTTTCCTGCACGTATTCCTGGTGTGCGCGCTTGGTGACGAACACGCCGCCCGAGGCGAGCAGATTGTTGTGAATGCACTCGTGAAACCAGCGTTCGCGGCAAATGCCCTGCCATTCGAAATAGCGGGCGAAATACGTGTTCATGAACGCGTTCGAGTCCTTCAGGTAGATGTCGATGACGTGATGGAACGTTTTGGTCGGCGTAGCTTCCATGATTTCGTCGGAGAATCCGGCGGTGCCACGGGACAGGAAGGCGGGAATGGATTCGCGTGCGTACATCAGAGTGACTCCAGATAGGGGCTGCAGGCGGCAGCCGCGCGTGCCTCCGGAGAAAGGGAGGCATGCACCATTCTCTTCGTGTTCCTCTTCATCCAATACCGTGCTCCCCACATACGCAAACCGCTTCATGCTCGCTGGGTGCGATAACGTTTGCGCGTGTTTGATTGACCGCGCACCTGCGGCTTCGGGTTGCTGTGTCCAGGCGAGACGCCGCATAATCCACATGTTTTCCTCGCGGTGCAGCTCCGGGTGGCGGGCGCGCCGCATGAGGCGCAGCGCGCTTACCGAGATCCAGCATGAGTTCCATCGTCAGACAGCCGGTTTACCATCCCGTCTCCGTCGTTTTTCTCGACGACAGCCCCGACTTTCTCTACGCGCTGCGCGGCCTCTTTCCGGGCGCGGGCACGGACCGCTACTTCACGAGCGCGAGAGAGGCGCTGGCCTTCGTCGCTTCGCACGAGGCGCGGCAGAGTGCGCGCAATCCCGCAGCGGGCGCGGCATGGTCGGAGTTCGAGAAGCGCGGCGGCAACGCGCTGGGCGAGGACGTGATGACGGACGCGGCGCGCTTTGGCGATATCGCCGCGCTCGTCGTGGACTACGAAATGCCGGAGATGACCGGCGTCGACTTCCTGGCCGCCGCGAAGGACGTGGCGTGCACGCGCATCCTGCTCACGGCCACGGCCGACGAATCACACGCGGTGGAGGCGTTCAACGCGGGGCTGATCGACTTCTACGTGAAGAAGTCCGATCCGGCCATGACACGCAAGCTGCGCGGCGCGATCGACGACGCCAAGCGCAAGTTCTGCGCGCGGCGCGGCCATATCGGCGTGCATGGCGTGGGCGCGATTTACGCGAACCGGCGTATCGCCGACGTGCTGCACGAAGTCGCGCTGCGCGAGCGCATCGTCGAGTACTACTGGCGCCCCGAGCAGAACGCCGTGCTCACCTTCGACGTCGAAGGCGACGCCGGCGTGTTCCTCGCGTGGGACAGTCACGACTGGGCGGCGCAATGCGATGTCGTGACCGACGAAGGCGGCCCCGAAACGTTGCGCGAGGAAATGGCGGCGCGCCGCGTCATGCCGGTGTACTGGCCGAACGAGGCGTATCGGCCGGGCATGGCGCGCGTGGAGTTCGCCACGCCGCAGCCGGTGGCGGGACTCGACGACACGCATACGAGCTGGACGCGTATCGGCGATCCGGGACTTGCGCCCGGGTTGATCACGTTTGCCGCATGGCGGGCGGAGCAAGGCGCGCCCGGTGAGGGCGCGCGCCTTGCGTGATCACATCGCGACCGACGATTAGAACGTTTCCCAGTCTGCCGCTTCGTGAGCGGCGGTGGCCACGGGGATGGCAGATGCCGCCTTTGCTGTGACCGCGGGCGCTGGGTTGGCGGCCTTGCGGGCCGGCGTGGTTTGCGCGGCCTTCGCGGGGGCAGGGCGCTTGAGCGGTGCGGCCGGGCGCACGGCGCGCGCGCGTTGAGCGGGCGCTGCCGCCGCGGACGCAACCGTCGACTCGGCCTGCGCCCCGACCCGGAATACCGTCACGACGTCGCGCAAGCCGTTCGACTGCGCCGCCATCGACTGCGCCGCCGCCGATGCTTCCTCCACGAGCGCCGCATTCTGCTGCGTCACTTCGTCCATCTGGGCGACGGCGCGGTTCACCTGCTCGATGCCGGTGTGCTGCTCCTCGGAAGCCGCCGCGATTTCGCCCATCAGGTCGGCCACGCGGCGCGCGGAAATCACCACCTCGTCGATGGTCTTACCCGCTTCGTCGACGAGCTTCGTGCCTTCCGACACCTGCGCCACCGACTGCCCGATCAGGTCCTTGATCTCCTTGGCGGCGGTCGCGCTGCGCTGTGCGAGGCTGCGCACTTCGCCCGCCACGACGGCGAAGCCACGGCCCTGGTCGCCGGCGCGCGCCGCTTCCACGGCCGCGTTGAGCGCGAGGATGTTGGTCTGGAAGGCGATGCCGTCGATCACGCCGATGATCTGCTCGACGCGCTGCGAGCTGCTCGAAATCTCGTTCATCGTTTCGACTACGCGGCGCACGACCTCGCCGCCGCGCGCGGCGACTTCCGACGCGTTCACCGCGAGCGTGTTGCCCTGGCGCGCGTTGTCGGTGTTGTGCTTGACCGTGGTCGTGAGCTCTTCGATGCTGGCGGCCGTTTCCTCGAGCGAGGCGGCCTGCTCTTCGGTACGCGAGGACAGGTCCAGGTTGCCCGCCGCGATTTCCTTGGCGCCCGTCGTGATCGATTCGGCCGAGGTCTGGATGCGCTGCACGGTGTCGACCAGCTGGCGCTGCATCTGCTGCATCGAATGGAGCAGGCTGTGCTGGTCGCCGGACGCGAGATTCACGTGGGCCGTGAGATCGCCTTCGGCGATGCGCTGGCAGATCTGCGAGGCGTATTCCGGCTCGCCGCCCAGGCTGCGGCGGATCGTGCCGATGAGCCACATGAGGCCGAGCGTCACGGCCGCGCCGATCACCGTCACGAGCAGGAGGTTGCTGATCAGCGCGCTGCGGAAGGCGTCGTCGATGTCGTCGGTATAGATGCCCGTGAAGATGTGCCAGTCCCAGCCCGGCACGAGGGCGGAATAGGTGATCTTTTCGACCGGCGCGCTCTTGCCGGGCTTCGGCCACCAGTAGCTGCTGTAGCCGTCGCCGCCCGTGGACGAGCTCTTGACGATCTCGAGCGCCACATGGGTGCCGCGCGGGTCGGTCATGTTCGCCTGGCTCTTGCCTTCCATCTCCGGCTTGGGCGGCACGAGCAGCGCCACGGCGTTGCTGTCGTAAATGCCGAAGTAGCCGCTCTGGTCGTCGCCGTAGCGCGTGCCGCGCAGCGTGGCGATGGCGAGGCGCTTCGCGTCGTCGGCGCTCAGGTGGCCGGCGGCGGCTTCCTTCTGGTAGTACGAGACCACGCCCAAGGCGGTTTGCGTCTCCTGCTCGACGAGGGTCTTGCGGTCCGTCACCATGCCCGAGCGCGTCATGAAGGCGTTGGCCACCACCAGCACGACGAGCGAGATCCATAGCAGCCCGACGATGCCCCAGGCTTTCTGATTCAACGTTGTTCGCTTCACGTTCGTTTTTCTCCAGCCATCTTCGATTTGTATTTTTCGCGGCGGTGCACAGGTGCAGCGCCATCGTGTTTAACGGATGGTTTGGAGGGAACCTTAACGTTTGCGTATGGGTTCTTTGCGCTGGGTGGGACTTGACAGGCTAATTCTTTCGTTAGCCTTTCGCCCGCGGCGCCGCCGTCGAAGCCCGCACGACCAGCCGCGGCGCCGGGACTACGCATACGCGCGCCGCCGCGCCGGCGGCCGAATCGGGCGCTTCGACCAGTTCCGTGAGCAGCTCGACAGCCAGCTCCGCCGCCTCGGTCGTTGCGACCGCAACGGTCGTGAGCGCGGGCCGCGACTCGCGCGCCAGCTGAATATCGGTGATGCCGACCACGGAAAGCTCGCGCGGCACGTCGAGCCCGAGATCGGCGGCGGCCTGCATCGCGCCGAGCGCGGGCAGGTCGTTGGTTGCGAAGATCGCGGTGAGGTCGGGATGCCGCGCCAGCAATTCGCTCGTGGCCGCATAGCCGCCTTGCGTCGTATCCGGCGCGTAGCGTACGGGCGCGCCCGCGCCGTCGAGCCCGGCGGCCTGCATGGCCGCGACGAAGCCGTCATAGCGCGCCGCGTGAATGCCCGAAACCTTGCTGCCAACGATCGCCCCAATGCGCCGATGCCCGAGCGTCAGCAGATGCTGCGCGGCAAGCTCCCCCGCACGCCGAAAGTCCACGGCCACGCACGGCAGGCCCGGCGGGTCGAGCGGCCGCTCCCACATGCACAGCACGACCGGCGCGCCGCGCCGCACGGTGGCGCGCAGGTCGGCAAAGTCGAGATTGGCGTTCATCACGAGCACGCCGGCGGAGAGCGTGCCCGCGATCTGTTCGAGGTAGGCGCGGCCCGTTTGCGGGTCGCCATCCGTATTGCAGATGATGAGGAAGCGCCCGCTGCGCCGCAGCGCATTTTCCACGGCGAGCGCGAACTCCGGATAGAACGGATTGGCGATGCTCGACACCATGAGCGCAATCGTGGGCGGCCGCCCTTCGGCGAGCGCGCGGGCCGACAAATGCGGGCGATAGCCGAGCGCCTCGACCGCTTCGAGCACGCGTTGACGCGTGGCTTCGCCCACGCGCCCGCGCCCGCGCAAGACGTTCGAGACGGTGGCTGGCGTGACGCCGGCGCGGTGCGCGACTTCGTTCAGGGTCGGCATGGGTTCTCAAACGTCCATCTCAAAATATGGGAAGGCGATTCAACATTTGCATGATTGTGACGGGCACTGCAACATTGGCCCGACAATCAAAGCGAATATCGGAGACAAGGCAGCCAGATCGCATCAGCGGTCGCTTTTTTATGGGCTGCTGATTAAGCGCTTAATCTCCGTTTCGTGCTGATTAGAACATGGAGACGGGACGATGGCGAGCATTTCGTTGCGCGGCGTTCAGAAGGCATACGGCGAGAATGCGCCGGTGATTCGCAACGTCGATCTGGAGATCGGCAGGAACGAGTTCTGTGTATTCCTCGGCCCTTCGGGCTGCGGCAAGTCCACGCTGCTGCGCATGATCGCGGGCCTGGAAGACGTGACCGACGGCGATATTTCGATCGGCGGCAAGCTCGTGAACGACGTGAGCGCCGCGCAGCGCGGCGTGGCCATGGTGTTCCAGAGCTACGCGCTGTTCCCGCACATGACCGTGTACGAGAACATGGCGTTCGGCCTCAAGCTCGCGAAAACGCCGAAGGCCGAGATCGATCGCAAGGTGCGCGAAGCCGCACGCATTCTGCAGCTCGAGGCGTTGCTCGAGCGTCACCCCAAGGCGCTTTCGGGCGGCCAGCGGCAGCGCGTGGCGATTGGCCGCGCGATCGTGCGCGAGCCCGGCGTGTTCCTGTTCGACGAGCCGCTTTCCAATCTCGACGCCACCTTGCGCGGCCAGACGCGTATCGAGATCGCGCGCCTGCATCGCCAGTTCGAAGAGGCGAGCGTGGTGTACGTGACGCACGATCAGATCGAGGCGATGACGCTCGCCGACAAGATCGTCCTGCTGCATAGCGGTAAGGATACCGAACGGTACGGCAGCATCGCCCAGGTGGGCGCGCCGCTCGAGCTTTATCACCGGCCCGCGAGCCGCTTCGTGGCGGGCTTCATCGGCTCGCCGCGCATGAATTTTTTGCCGGCGCGCGTGGCCGCCATCGAGGCGAACGGCGTGAGCGTCACGCTCGACGAAAGCGGCGAAACGGTACGGCTGCCGGTGCAAGGCGCGCGGCTCGCCGTGGGCGCGCCGGTCACGTTCGGCGTGCGTCCCGAGCATCTCGAACTGGTGGTGGATGGCGTGGCCTCACGCACCTCGCGCGATGCTCAGGATGCCTTGACGATTGCGCGCGCCATCACGCTGGTCGAGGAGCTCGGCGAGCACAGCTATGTGCATCTCGAGCAGCCGGGCGGGGCGGTGCTCGTCGCCAAGGCGCCCGGCGATGCCCGGCTGGGTAGCGGCGACACCGTGCAGTTCCGTGCGAACGCGAGCGCCTGCCATCTGTTCGCGGAAGACGGCTTCGCCGTCGCGCCGCTCGCTACCGCCGATCAACCCGCATGACAACAACGAGCGAGGACACAGGGATGCGTCTTGGAGTCTGCTATTACCCGGAGCACTGGCCGGAGGCCATGTGGAAAGACGACGCCGCGCGCATGAAGGCGCTCGGCATCGCGCAGGTGCGTATCGCCGAGTTCGCGTGGAGCCGCATCGAGCCGACGCCCGGAGAATTCGACTGGGGCTGGCTCGATCGCGCGATCGACACGCTCGGCGACGCCGGCCTGCAAGTGGTGATGTGCACGCCCACGGCCACGCCGCCCAAGTGGCTGATCGACCAGCATCCGGACATCCTGCCCGTGGGCGCCGATGGCCGCGTGCGCGGGTTCGGCTCGCGGCGCCACTACGATTTTTCGTCGCCGGCGTATTACGAGGCTTCGCGGCGCATCTGCGAGGCGGTCGCCGCGCGTTATGGCCAGCATCCCGCCGTCGCGTACTGGCAAACCGATAACGAGTACGGCTGCCATCAAACGGTGGTCAGCTACTCGCCGGCGGCGGTGCAGCGCTTTCGCGAATGGCTCAGCGTGCGTTACGGCAGCATCGACGCGCTCAACACCGCCTGGGGCACCGTGTTCTGGAGCATGGAGTACCGCAGCTTCGACGAAATCGAGGCGCCCGTTGGCACCGTGACCGAGGCGCATCCGTCGCACCGGCTCGACTACCAGCGCTTCGCCTCCGACGAAGTGCAGCGCTACAACCGCATGCAGGTCGATATCCTGCGCGCGCATTCGCCGGGCCGGCCCATCGTGCACAACTTCATGCAGCTCTTCATGGAGTTCGATCACTACAAGGTCGCCGCCGATCTCGACGTCGCGGCGTGGGACAGCTATCCGCTCGGCGCGCTCGACCAGCAGTGGTACGCGCCCGACGTGAAGGCGCGCTATCTGCGCACCGGCCACCCGGACTTCGCCTCGTTCAATCACGACGTGTATCGCGGGATGTCGAAGCTGCCGTTCTGGGTCATGGAGCAGCAGCCCGGTCCCGTGAACTGGGCCCACTGGAACCCCGCGCCGCTGCCGGGCATGGTGCGCCTCTGGAGCTGGGAAGCGTTCGCGCACGGCGCGGGCTGCGTGTCGTATTTCCGCTGGCGCCAGGCGCCGTTCGCGCAGGAGCAGATGCACGCGGGCCTGAATACGCCCGACAACCGCCCCGACCTCGGCAGCGCGGAGGCGGCGCGCGTGGCCGAGGAAATCGAGGCCGTGCTCGCGGCGGCGAAGGGCGGCCGCGATTTCGACGTGAAGACGCCGGTTGCGCTCGTGCTCGATTACGAGGCGAAGTGGCTGTTCGAGATTCATCCGCAGGGCGCAGATTTCCACTATCCGCGCTTCGCTGTCGAGTACTACTCGGCGCTGCGCGCGCTCGGCTTCGACGTGGATATCGTTTCGGTGCACGCGCCGCTCGACGGCTACCGGCTCGTGGTCGTGCCGCCGCTGCCCGTCGTGCCCGACGACTTCGTGCAGCGCCTCGCCAGTTCGGGCGCGCAAGTGGTGATCGGCCCGCGCACGGGCTCGAAAACCGCCGATCTGCAGATTCCCGCCAACCTGCCGCCCGGGCCGCTCGCGGCGCTGCTGCCGCTGCGCGTGTGGCGCGTGGAGTCGCTGCGGCCCAACATCAGCGAGCCGGTGCGCTTCGAGCTGGACGGCGCGCACGAAGGCCACGCGCGCCACTGGCGCGATCTGATCGAACTCGGCGCCAACACCGGCGAAAACGAATGGGCCGTGCCGGAAGTGCGCGCGACGTTCAGCGACGGCCATCCCGCTTATGTGAAGAGCGGCGCGGTCCACTACCTCGCGAGCCTGTTCGACGAAGCGAGCACGCAGGCGCTCTTTGCGCGCGTGGCGCGCGAGGCGGGCCTCACGCCGCAGCCGCTCGGCGACGCGATCCGCGTGAGCCGGCGCGGCGGCTTCACCTGGGTGTTCAACTACGGGCCGGGCACGCACACGCTTTCTGCGGATATTCCCGACGATGCATACGTGATCGGCTCGCGTACGATAGAGCCGCAGGGCGTGAGCGCTTACCGTTCGCAATAGACGCATATGTGCAGTTCCTGACGATGCAGCACCGACAACGACGTATAACCAAGGAGACACGCATGATCGGCAAGACCTTCAGACCACGCACCCTGCTCGTTGCTGCGATGCTGGCGGCGGGCGCGCTTGCAGGCACGTTTGCGAGCGCGGCGCAGGCCGGCACGCTCGAAATGAACATTGCCTACAAGGGCGCAAGCCAGCGCGCCGTGTGGGAACAGGTGATCGACGAGTTCAAGAAGACGCACCCCGGCACCGACGTGAAGGTGTCGTTCGTCGACGAGGAGGCCTACAAGGTCCAGTTGCCGAACTGGCTTACGACCGCGCCGCCCGACATCGTGAACTGGCACGACGGCGAACGCATGGCCTACTACGCGAAACGCGGCCTTTTCGCGGACCTTTCGGACGACTGGAAGAAGAACAACTGGGACAGCATGTACGCCTCGACGAAGGAAGCGTCGTCGTACCAGGGCAAGCAGTACGCCGCGCCCACGGTCTATTACTCGTGGGGCATGTTCTATCGCAAGGATCTGTTCGACAAGGTGGGTATCAAGAGCGAGCCGAAAACGTGGAATGAATTCCTCGATGCCTGCAAGAAGCTCAAGGCCGCGGGCATCGCGCCGATCGCCGTGGCCGGGCGCGACGCGTGGACGCTGGCGGGCTGGTTCGACTATCTGGACCTGCGCCTGAACGGCAACGCGTTCCACCAGAAGCTGATGGCGGGCGAAGTGCCGTATACCGACCCGCGCGTGAAAAAGGTCTATGTGACGTGGAAGCAGTTGCTCGACGACGGCGACTTCATTCCCAATTCGCTCTCGTACGATCTCGATGCGGCGCAGCCGTTCCTGTTCCAGGGTAAGGCCGCGATGATGCTGATGGGCACCTTCATCACGGGCGGTTTCAGCCCGACGGTCAAGCAGCAGATGGGCTACTTCCAGTTCCCGATCATCGACCCGAACGTGCCGACCGCCGAAGACGGTCCGGTCGAATCGCTGCATATTCCGGGCAAGGCGAAGAACAAGGCCGAAGCGCGTGCGTTCCTCGCATTTGCGGAGACGCCGGATGTCGGCGCGCAGCTTGCCAAGGGGCTGGGTTCGCTTTCGGCCAACAGCAAGTCGCCGGAGCCCGAAGACCCGATTTCGAAGATCGGCTTCCAGATCCTCTCGAACACGAAGGGCGGCATCGCACAGTTCTATGACCGCGACATGACGAAGGAGATGGCCGACGAAGGTATGAAGGGCATGCAGCAGTTCGTGTCCGATCCGACCAAGCTCGACTCGATTCTCGCGCAGCTCGAGCAGACGCGTCAGCGGATCTACAAGAAGTAAGGTGTTCGAAGCGAAGGCGGGCGGTGCGTCGGCGCTACCCGCCGGGTAATCAAGTGGAGGTTTTTGCCGTGAGACAGGCAGTGAGTCACACCGTTGCGCATCGCGTGGACGGCGCCGCGCCGGCAGATGGCGAGAACGGCGGCATGCCGCACGCAAGTCGCAGGGGCATCCAGCCGCGCCGCCGCGCGTCGCCCACCGCGCGGCGCCAGCGCCGTGCCGCGTGCCTCTTTCTCGCGCCCGCGGTCATCATGTTCGCGGTCTACGTGATCTGGCCGATTCTCTCCACGCTGCGTCTGTCGCTCTACAACTGGGACGGCATGACCGAAGCGAGTTTCGTGGGTTTCGCGAACTACATCGAGCTGTTCCACTCGCCCACGTTCTACACGGCGCTCAAGAACAACGTGATCTGGCTGGTGCTGTTCCTGCTCGCGCCGCCGATGGGTCTCGCGATCGCGCTGTACCTCAACCAGGCCGTGGGCGGCATCCGCATCGTCAAGTCGCTGTTCTTCGCGCCGTTCGTGCTTTCGGGCGTGGTGGTGGGCCTCATCTACTCGTGGTTCTACGACCCCACGTTCGGCCTGCTCGCGCTCATGCTGGGCCGCGGCATTCCCGTGCTCGGCGACCCGAACTACGCCACGCCTGGCATCATCTTTGCCGCGCTCTGGCCGCAAACCGCGTACTGCATGATCCTCTATCTCACGGGCCTCACCACGCTCAACAGCGAGCAGATCGAGGCCGCGCGCATGGAAGGCGCGAAGGGTTGGACCATGCTCTGGCACGTGATCCTGCCGCAGCTGCGGCCCGTTACGTTCATGGCCGTGGTGGTCACGGTCATCGGCGCGCTGCGCAGCTTCGACCTCATCTCCGTGATGACGGGCGGCGGGCCGTTCGAAAGCTCGACCGTGCTCGCGTATTACATGTACGACCAGGCGATCAAATACTACCGGCTCGGTTATTCGGCCGCGATTGCCGTCGTGCTGTTCGCGATCATGCTGCTCTACATCGTCTATCACCTGCGCCGGCTGCTGCGCAGCGAGCACTGAATCTGCCACGAGGAGCCCCCATGTTTCCGATTCCGGTCGACAAATGGAAGCCCGCGTCGCGCCGCCTGTACAAGCTCTCGCTGCCGGTGGCGCTCGTCATCTGGCTGCTGCCGCTGATTGCCGTGCTGGTCACCTCGGTGCGCTCCACCGAAGAACTGAGCGAAGGCAACTACTGGGGCTGGCCTCGGCACTTCGCGATGATCGAGAACTATCGCGACGCGCTCACGACGTCGCCGATGCTCCACTACTTCTGGAACAGCGTGCAGATCACGCTGCCCGCCGTGGCCGGGGCGATCGCGCTCGCGGCGCTGGCGGGCTATGCGCTGGCCATCTACCGCTTTCCGGGCAATGCGGCGCTGTTCGCGACCTTCGTTGCGGGCAACTTCGTGCCGATCCAGGTGCTGATGATTCCGGTGCGCGACCTCACGCTCAGGCTGGGGCTCTACAACACCGTTGGCGGCCTGATCCTGTTCCATCTGTCGTTTCAGACCGGTTTTTGCGCGCTGTTCCTGCGCAACTTCATCAAGCAGCTGCCGTTCGAACTCGTGGAGGCCGCGCGCATCGAGGGCGCGAACGAATGGACCGTGTTCGTGCGCATCGTGCTGCCGCTCATTCGCCCGGCACTCGCCGCGCTCGCCATTCTCGTCTTCACGTTCGTCTGGAACGACTACTTCTGGGCGCTGTGCCTGACCCAGGGCGACGACGCTGCGCCGATCACGGTGGGCGTTGCGGCCCTCAAGGGACAGTGGACCACGGCATGGAACCTCGTTTCCGCAGGCTCGGTCCTGGCTGCCTTGCCTTCGGTGATGATGTTCTTCGCAATGCAGAAGCACTTCGTGGCGGGGCTCACGTTCGGCGCGACCAAGGGCTGAACGGTTGCTGAAAGGCGGGGCGATTTGACTTCGGCGCAGCGCTACGGTCCAATTTCAGACGACCCGACGCAAGTCACGCCCGCAAGGAACGCCCCATGCAGCAAAACGAACCGGCCCCGCGGCCGACGCAGCCCGCATCGCCCACGCAACTGCCCGCATCGCTCGTGCGCGAATTCGACGGCGAGCACCTCGAAGCGCGTCTTGCCGATGCGGTTCGCCTTTCGACCGTCAGCGAGGACGGCTGGCCGCACGGCGCGCAACTGAGCGCGGGAGAGATCCTGGCCGTGGACGCGACCACGCTGCTCATCGCGCTCTGGCCGCAGTCCAGCACCACCGCCAACCTCATGCGCGACGGCCGCCTCACGCTCTCGCTCGTGCATGACGGCGCGCTGCTGGAGATTCGCGCACGCTCACACGCCGTGGCCCAGCGGCAAACGGCGCTCGGACTGAGCGTATTTCGCGTGGAAATCGAATCTGTCACCGGGCATCGCGCGAAGTATGCCGAGGTGCTGAGCGGCGTGACGTTCCGGCTCTACGAGCCCGAACAGGTGCTTTCGCGCTGGCGCGAGCAGATCGCGATGCTGCGTACATTCGCCTGAGTTTGCACGCCGTGCATGGCGAAACCTTCGTGATGTTGTCATTGTCGATGTGCTAGCGTGTCCAGCGGGGCGCGTTTCGCGCGACCCGGCGCAACGCAACGACAAACGCTACCGGAACCACGATGCAGACCACGGTACTCACAGACTGGCAGCAATTCATGGCGCTGACCACGCAGCTCGACGGCTGGGCGTTTCGCGGCCAGCAGAACGCGCAGTGGCACCTCGAAAGCTCGCTCACGCGCTATATGCGCGACTACGTGGGCGACCGGCTGCAATGGCGCCAGCGCGAGGAGCGCGCCATTCGTGTGTTTCGCCGCAAGGCGCACAACTTTCTCGCGCATCCGGACCTGCTCAAGGACGACCTGCGCTGTCTCGCGCTCATGCAGCACCACGGCGCGCCCACGCGGCTGCTCGATTTCACCAAGAGCCCGTTCGTCGCGGCCTTCTTCGCGCTCGAGCGCGCAACCGGCGACTCGGCCGTCTACGCGCTGAACACGCCTGCGCTCTGGAACAGCCGCGCGCTGCCCAAGGCCAATCCCACTCTAACGCGCGACGTGATCGACCCGCGCGCACACGACAACTTCGAGCGCTACTTCTTTAGCAACACGAACGAAATTCTCTGGTCGGGCGAACCCACGGAGATGGACGACCGGCTCGTCGCGCAGTCGGGCACGTTCGTCGTGCCGGGTGTGATCGACAAGCCGTTGCAGGCCATTCTGGAAGGCTACGAGAGCCACGAGGAACTGCTGCACAAGATCGTGCTGCCCGAGCGCATCCGCATGGACGCAATGAAGTGGCTCTACCGCATGAACATCACGAATGCGTCGCTGTTTCCGGGGCTCGACGGGCTCGCGCGATCCATTGCGGTGGAACTCGAGATCGTGTGGTCGGGCATGATCGTGCCGGTTGCGGGCTCGGCAAACTGAACCGGCGCTAGCCCGCAACGGCGGCATTCACGGCGTTTCGGGTCGCGGCAGATTGAGGCCGGGCGCGAGGCGCGTGGCCTTGAATTCCGTCACTTCGTAGTTGGCGACGCCCTGCTGCGCGAAGGGATCGGCGGCGAGCAACGCGTCGAGCCGTTCGCGCGGCATGTGCGAGGCGATGATCACGCCGCCGTCGCGCGGCATCTTCGGGCCGGCGGCAATGAAATTGCCGGCTTCGAACTGCGCGTCGAGGTACGCGCGATGCGCGGGCAGGGCGTCGTCGATGCGTTCGAGCGAAGCGGAATAGAACAGCGAAACGATGTACATGGATGATCGAAAAAAAACGGGCGAAGCGTCATGTTAGCGCGCGAGACCGCGCAACGCCGCGTGTTGTAGCAGCATGATCGTCTTGCCGTCCATAATCTCGCCGTGCTCGATCATCCTCAGCGCCTCGCCAAGCGGCACTTCGACCACTTCCAGATCCTCGCCTTCCTCCTCGACGCCGCCGCCTGCGCCGGGCCGCTCGGCGGGGTCGTATTCGCCGAGGTAGAAATAAAGCTTCTCGGTCACGGAGCCGGGGCTCATGTACGCCTCGAACACCTTGCGCAGGTTGCGCACGCGGTAGCCCGTTTCTTCCTCGACTTCGGCGCGAATGCGCTCGTCGGGCGCGGCGTCGTCGAGCAGGCCGCCCGGGGCCTCGATCATCATGCCGTCGTGTCCGTTGACGAACGTCGGCATGCGAAATTGCCGCGTGAGCACGACGTTGCCGCTGCGCGGGTCGTGCAGCAGGATGGTCGCGCCGTTGCCGCGATCGTAGGTTTCGCGGCTCTGGCGCTGCCACGTGCCGTTGCTGCGCAGGAAATCGAAGGTCACCTTGCGGAGCACATACCAGTCGTCGGACAGCACGGTGGTTTCGATCATTCGCACGCGGTCTTTCGTTGCAGTCATCTCGTTCCCCTTGGTCAGCATTCGCCATCCATGGTATCGTGCAGTTTCGTGCAAAATCAAGAAAATTCGTGCAAACCCGTGTAACCCGGTGCGGGCCATTCTCATGCTCACAGATCAACGAAAGAAAGCGATACTCGCGGCGCTCAAGCGCGACGGGCAGGTGCTCGCCGGCGAACTGAGCGCGCAATTCGGCGTTTCCGAGGACACGGTGCGGCGCGACCTGCGCGAACTGGCGGCCGAAGGCCTGTTGCAGCGCGTGCATGGCGGCGCGCTGCCGGCTTCGCCGGCGGTGGCGCCGATTGCCGAGCGACGCGGCATGGAGGTGGCGGCCAAGCGGCGCATCGCGCAAAAGGCCGCGGACATGATCGCGCCCGGGCAGGTGGCGATCGTCGACGGCGGCACGACCTCGGCGCTTCTGGTCGAATGCCTGCCGCGCGACCTGCAGGCGACCATCGTCACGCATAGCCCCGGCGTCGCGGTGGCGCTCGCCGAGCATCCCGCCATCGAGGTCGTGCTGATCGGCGGGAAGCTCTACAAGCATTCGGTGGTGACCGTGGGCGCGGCGGCCGTGGAGGCGATCGCGCATATCCACGCGGACCTGTACTTCATGGGCGTGACGGGCGTGCACGTACAGGCCGGGCTCAGCACCGGCGATTTCGAGGAATCCTATGTAAAGCGCGCGCTAGCCGCGCGCGCGGCCGAAACGGTCGTCCTGGCGTCGGCCGCGAAGCTCAACGCTGCCTCGCCGTACTGCATCGGTCCGATCGGCATGGCGCAGACCATCGTCGTCGAGCGTTCGACGGATGCGAAGCTGATCGAGCCGATCGAAGCGGCCGGCGTGACGGTGGTGCGCGCTTGAGTGCGTGAGCGCGCCGTCACGCTAGGCGTGCAGCACCAGCTTCTGCACGCGCCAGTTCAGCAGCTCGGCGACGAACAGCACGTTTTTCGCGGGGCACGCCATTTCGTGGATCCAGCCGAACTGCTTCAACTGCTTGCCCGATTCGCCCAATACGCCGAGCAACTCGCCGTCGAGGCTCAACTTGTAGATGCGGCCCGGGTAAGCGTCGGAGCTGTACAGCACCTGATCGGGCCCGGGCGAGATGCAGATCGCCCATGGCGAGCCCGGTGCGAGCGTGCCCGCGGCAATCGTCGCTTCGTCCGGCACGTTGCCGATGGCGGGCCGCGCACCGGGCGGCACGGGAACGTCGATCGTGAATTGCCGCAGGAACTTGCCATCCGTGTCGAAGACCTGAATCCGGCGATTGCTTCGGTCTGCGACATAAATGCGGTCCTGCGCGTCGACCGCAATGCTGTGCGGCGTATGGAACTGTCCGGGCCCGGTGCCGCGCTCGCCCCATGACTTGAGCCAGTTGCCGTCCTTGTCGACCTTCGCCACGCGCGAGTTGATATAGCCGTCGCTGATGTAGGTGTTGCCGGCGGCGTCCCAGGCGACGTCGGTGACCTGTCGAAAGCGTCCGGGCTCGGCCGGCAAGGGCGGGTTCGGATGCTTGAGCGGCGCCGTCTCTTCGTCGGCCGCTTCCTGCTTGCGGCCGAACACCATCGCGACGCGGCCATCCGGCGTGAACTTGATCACCATGTCCGAGCCCTTGTCCGTCACCCAGATGTTGTCCTGGCGGTCGACCTTCACGGTGTGGGCAAACGACCACGCGTAGAGGTTGTGGCCGATTTCCCTGACGAACTGTCCATTAGCCGAAAATTCCAGCAATTGCGCGGCGGCGGCGCCATAAGCCGGCCCCGTGGTATTGCCGCGCGAGAGCACGAAAATGTGTCCGTGCGAATTCACCGCGACGCCGGAGCATTCGCCGAAATACATGTCTACCGGCAGTCGCACCGGGTTGGCAATGGAATCGTAAGCGATGGACGGAACCGTTTGGGTCTGGCCGAAAGCCGGCGCGGTGGCCAGGGCGGCGCTTGCCGCGAGGAACTGGCGACGCGTGAACGCACCCTGTAACAGGCCGCCGCAGCATGGACAGCCGATCGAATGAAGCGGGCTCATCGAACCTTCCTCCTCTTCGCCGAAGACGGCGGCGAGCGTTGTGCATTGCAACCCTTTCGGCGCGTCGGACGGCCGCCCGTCCTGCGCCTGGCAAGGCGCGTTCCCCCTACTCGTTATTCCTGGTCGCGCCCCCCTAAAGAATATGCCCGCGCAACCGATAGCGCAGTAGTCGAGTGGAGGATACCCATCCCATAGTCGTTTCGCATACCACGGTGGCCCATGAGCCCAACGCCCAATTCCCTGCCTCATTCCGCGTTCGATACCAGCGTCTTGCCGCGCGACCAGCAGTTTTCCGCGTGGCGCGAGGCGGTGAGCGTCATCTTCGACACGCAGACCGCCGAATCGCGCGATGCGGGATTCGGCACCAGTGTCACCGGCTATCTGTTCGGCGACGTGGTGCTGGGCTCGATACGCACCGGCGCGCAGCGCTACGACCGCTCGAACGCGAAGATCGGGCGCGACGGCCACGATCAATATATTCTGCAGTTCTATCTAGGCGGCCATTGCCGCGCACGCGACGGCGGACCGGAAACGTGTACGCAACCGGGCGACATGTTCATCGTGGACGCGGCCCAGCCGCTCGCAACCGACACCACGCAGAGCGAATTCCTCAATCTGGCGGTGCCGCGGCGCTTGCTTGCCCCTTTGCTGACGGCGCCCGACCAGCAGAGCATGCGGGTGATACGCGGCGCCGATCCCACGGTTGCGTTGCTGCGCGAGCACCTGGGCGCGCTTTATCGGCACGCCCCGCAGATGACGCTCACCCACGCCCAGGCCGTCATGCCCGCAACGCTTCAGCTCGCGGCCAGCGCGCTCAACGCGCTCAACGCGAGCGTGAGCCCGGAACACGTGCCGGCCGTTCAGCAGTGCGCATTCGTGTCGATCTGCCGCTATGTGGAGAAGCGCCTGACCGATCCGCAACTGAACGCGGAATCCGTTGCGCATGCCTTCGGCATCTCGCGTGCCACGCTGTACCGCCTGTTCGAGCAGGAGGGCGGCTTTGCGACTTATGTGCGCGAGCGCCGCTTGCGGCGCTGCCGCGAGATGCTCGCCGACCCGGCGCGACGCACCATGACGATTGCCGACATCGCCGCCGCACACGGATTCACCGACGCGGCGAATTTCACACGCGCATTTCGCCGCTCGATTGGCCTCTCGCCGCGGGCGGTACGGATGCTGGCGCTCAATGGCGATACCGAGGTGGCGAAAGAGGCGAGCGCGGACGACTGGCGCTACTGGATGGCCTTGATGCGTTGAGCATGAAACGCGCGGATCGTGCAAGCCGCGTGTGAGACAAAACAACAAGTATTTGAGACATAGCGACAGATTTGGCCCCAAACACTGCCGATTCATTGCCGCGTCATGCGCCGCCTGCAAAGATGCAGACGCCTGCGAGATCCAGGCAAACGGGGGAAACATGAAAAAGGCCCATAAAAGGCCGCGACAAGGCGGCCTGTACTACTACGAAGCGGCGTATTCGCTCGAACTCGCGCGCGGCGCGTCGCACATTTCCAGCATGCTTTCGGCGGCGACACAGGAAGGCGCCGTGCAGGAAGTGATGCGCGAATTCATCGCGACGCACGGCAGGACCGCGCTGGACGCGTTTAGCTGGCTGCTGGCCGAGCGGCTGGACAAGCGTGGCTGCGCTGCGGCTGCCATGAAGGCCCGGGACTTCGACTCGTCCCGCCGGATGCCTGCGTTGGCTTGCGCAAGCTGAGCCGCAAACGGCTCGAAAGACACACGTGCCCGTATGGGCAGGTGTAAGGTCAACCTAAAGATTTCGTAATACCTGACGATAGAGCGATAGAGCAGTTGGCCGCGCCGGCATGCTGGCGCGCGGCGCCTTTTTGCGAACGGCCAGGCGTGCAGCCTGGCAAACAACAAGAACGCATCGAGAGCGGCGTGAGCGCAACGGTCGTGGCGGCATTCAGGGACGATAGCGTGGTCATGGCTGCTCACGTCGTCGAGAGATTGGCAGAACTACGATTACGTGCGGATCGACGATAGCGCCGAAAGCACGGTGCAGATGGCGACGGCGCGCGGCGTACTGCTGAATGCCACGCTACAGCAGTCGTCGGCGCAGGATACGCGTGATTCGAAGTACGAACGAGGTTTGCTCGTCTCCGACGTGAACACGCCGGAAAATACCTCGCGCTCGACGGACCTGCTTTCGATGCTCGAACCGCTGATCGACAAAGGCGACGCCACGCGCGACACCGCCGCATGGCAGCAGGCGCTCGCAAAGATCCACGCGATGATCTTGTTGAACAACGCATAGCATCAAGAGGCGGCCGATTCTCACCGGCGGCGCCTCGATCGATCGCCTCTAGTACCTCTAGCGCTTGTCCTGCGCTCAGTGCGCGAGCCTGAACGCCCCAACGGCGTCGCGCAGCGAGTCGGCCTGCTCGCTGAGCGCCATGGCCGCCGCGGCCGCCTCTTCCACGAGCGCGGCGTTCTGCTGCGAGACCTGGTCCATCTGCGAGACCGCGAGATTGACCTGCTCGATGCCGTCGCGCTGCTCCTCGGATGCGTTCGCGATCTCGCGCATGATGGTCGTCACGCGGCCAATCGACTCGCCGATCTCGTTCATCGTCTCGCCGGCCGAGCGCACATACTCCGAGCCCGACGAAACGTGCTCGACCGATTCGGCGATCAGTGTCTTGATCTCTTTGGCGGCCGCCGCCGAACGCTGCGCAAGCGAACGCACCTCGCTCGCGACCACGGCGAAGCCGCGGCCCTGTTCGCCCGCGCGCGCGGCTTCCACCGCCGCATTGAGCGCGAGGATATTGGTCTGGAACGCGATGCCTTCGATGATGCCGGTGATATCGGCGATCTTCTGCGAGCTGCCGTCGATGCGCTCCATCGTCTGCACCGCGTTGCTCACCACTTGCGAGCCGCGATCGGCGACTTCCTGCGCACTGTTGGCGAGCGTCTGCGCGGTGCGCGCGTTTTCGGCGTTCTGCTTGACCGTGGCGGTGAGCTGCTCCATGCTCGCGGCCGTTTCCTGCAGCGAGGCCGCCTGTTCTTCGGTGCGCTGCGACAGGTCGTCATTGCCGGCGGCGATCTGGCGCGTCGCCGTGGAAATGGACTCGGAGCTGTGGCTGACCTTGCGCACCGTGTGGGAGAGCGCGTCCTGCATGGCCTTGAGGCTCGCCACGAGGCGGCCCATTTCGTCGCTGGAACGCGTTTCGAGGTTGGCGGTCAGGTCGCCGTCCGCAATGCGCTGGAGCGCACCCTGCACGTTCTCGAGCGGGGCGGCGATGGCGCGGTGCAGTCCCGCGGCGCACACGCCCGCCACCGCGAGGCCGAGCACGATCAGCGCGATGCTGCCGGCCCGCAGCCACGAATAGCGGTCCTGCGCGCGGTCGAACGCCTGCTCGCCGTGCGCCTTCTGCCATGCCTCGAGCGCGGTCGAGGCCTTGGTGAGCGCCACCGAGAGCGGCGGAATCTGCTTCATCGCAATGTCATCCTGAGCCTGGCGGTCGCCTTGCTTGATCGCGGCCATGAGCGGCTGGATGCCTTGTTCCAGCATGCCGGTGAGGGCGGCCTGAACGCCGTCGGCGAGCGCCTGTTCTTCGGGCGCGTGCGGCAGCGAGCGGTAGACCTCCCAGGCCTTGTTCGAAGTGGCGAGATAGTTCTGCGCCTTGTCGAGCAGCGGCTGAACGTCGGGTGCGTCGGGGTGCAGGAGGATGCGGTCGAGCGTCGTGCGCGCGATGGTCAGATTCAGGTTGGTCTTGCCGATGTTGATGGCGGCGGCCAGCTGGTTCGAGTAGGCATAGCCGAGCGCCGTATTGGTGCGCGACATGCCTGCAAGGCCGGAAACGCCGGCTGCCACGATCAGCAAGGCCAGCACTCCGACCGCGATGCGCAGACGGACAGAGATAGAGAGTCGTGCAAACACGAAGAGGGCTCCAGAACGCAAGGGGCTACGTAGCAGAAAAACGGTCGTGCTTCGCGCGTGAGACGGCAAAGCACTGAACATGTTTACGGCGCTGGGCGAAGGAACTGAAGGTCGGCGCGGGAACCCTTGCGCAATGGTGGTTTTCCCCAGTCAAGCGGGAAAAATTGTGTGCGCCTCAGGGCGCCACGGGCTTCGATGGTGATTTTTCAATCAGTCCAATACGCCCATTCCAACGCCTGCTTCAAAGGCGGTATCGCCCCCGATGCCGCGGTTCACGCACATGCCTCCTGCTGCGGACGCGGCCTGCCTTGGCCCCGCAGGTGGCGACGAACAACGGTGGTTTTCCCCAGTCAAGCGGGAAAAATTGTGTGCGCCTCAGGGCGCCACGGGCTTCGATGGTGATTTTTCAATCAGTCCAATACGCCCAATCCAACGCCTGCTTCAAAGGCGGTATCGCCCCCGATGCCGCGGTTCACGCACATGCCTCCTGCTGCGGACGCGGCCTGCCTTGGCCCCGCAGGTGGCGACGAACAACGGTCAACTGGCTGTGGTCGTTGTGCCGGGTTTGCCGGCGGCGTATTCGAAGAACAGGAACATGACTGCTTCGAATGCGCCCGCATCGAGCCAGGTTCAACAGACCGGTGGTGCATTTACCACGCTTGCGTCGTCGGCTGCGGCGACCGACTGTCTCGGGCTTGCCAAGGGTGCGGTGACCGAAATCCAGGGCGTCGGTAGCGATGTTGCGATTGGCCGGTGGAATCAGGCCATGGACACGGACGGCAATACCTATACAGTTGTCCGTTCAGTCGGTTGTCGTGGGGCACGACGCGACGAAGCCGCTGGTTGCCGTTGGTTACTCGGCCACGTTGCCGGATAAGGAGGGGATTGGTGGCGTCGTCGTGTTGCAGCGCCAGTGAGGCGCCTGGGCCGGCATTCTAGCTGCGCCCCGAATGCCTGAGGCGCTTGAGCGCGAGCACGCAGAGGGCGGGCAGATGCACGACGCCCAGGCCGCACGCGATCACCGCCCACGGCGGCGCGATCGTGCCGGACATCATCGCGCCGATCACGCCGAAGCACAGGCCGGCCAGCAACAGCGTGGCGTGGGCGATGACGCGCTTCGGGCCGCGCTCGGTGAAGCGCGGAAGGTTCGCGTGGACATACACGACGATCAGCAGGGCGGCGGTGGCAACGGCGGGGAACAGCATGTTCGAATCCTCGATTCCAGCAACGATGACGGTAAAGTCTTCGACTGTAGTGGAGGATTACCGTTGCGTCGATGGCTAGAGGGTTGCGGAAGGGGTTAGCACCACACCACGCTGTCGTACGCCACGGTACGGCGATAGACGTTCTTGCCGCGCCAGCTGGAAAACTCCATATACGCGCATTCCAGCACCAGAATCCAGTTCGTGACCCGCATCGCCGCCCCCAAAGGTGTTCCCGGTTGTTCGTTCGACTGCGAGACCAGTCTATGACCCGGGCGCGGCGGACGATGCGGCGAGCAAGGCGCGATATCGCGTCCAGTTCGCCGCATTGCAGGATCAGGCGGGCGCGGCGAGTGGCATGAGCACGAAATCGAACTTGGAGCGCCAGGGCATGGCGCTGTCGGCCACCCGCTCGTACGGCGCGACGAGCGATGCTTTCACGCCGAACACGGCGTCCGACTGCAGGTAGGGATCGTCGCCCACGAAGGTATGCGTGACCACCTTCTGGAAGCCCGGTGCGGTGATGAGGAAATGCATGTGCGCGGGCCGGTACGGGTGGCGGCCGAGGTTTGCGAGCATCTTGCCCACCGGGCCGTCGTGCGGGATCGGGTACGAGACCGGCTTGATGCCGACGAAGCGATAGGCGCCGTCCGCGCCGGTCGTGAAGATGCCGCGGTTGTTCCACCTGGGCTGCACGCCGGGCTGCTGCACGTCGTAGTAGCCGTCGGCGTTGTCGGACCACACGTCGATGCGCGCGCCCTCCACCGGACGGCCTTCGAGATCGAGCACGCGGCCCTCGAACAGGCAGCGCTCGCCTTTACCGTCGGCGGTGATGCACGCGCCCATCTCGCGCTCGGGCGCGCCGGCCACATGGAACGGGCCGAACACGGTGTTTTCGGTGGCGGCGCTGGGGCGGCGGTTGTTGATGGCGTCCACGAGCATGGAAAACCCTAGCGTGTCCGAGAGCAGGATGAACTCCTGGCGCTCGGCGCTGCAGAGCTGGCCGGCCGTAGTGAGGAAGTCGATGGCGGTTTCCCATTCCGGCTGCGTGAGCTGCACTTCTTTCGCGAATGCGTGCAGATGGCGCACGAGCGCGCTCATCACCTCGCGCAGACGCTCGTCGGCGTTTTCGCCGATACGCGCATTGACGGCCTCGGCGGAGGCGGCTTCGCTGAAGAACTGGGTCATGGTTCGGGGTTACCTGTAGGGTTGCCAGGCGGGTTGCCAGTCGTTACCTGGTGTTGCCTCGTGTTTTCTGATCGCAGTGACATCGACGTCGTGCTGTAACAGCGCGTATTGTGCGCCTGTCGCCATCGGGAACCAAAATCTGGTCCAATGAGCCGATTCGACAGCCGTTCCCCGTTCCCATTCGTCATGCTGAAAAACCTCTGGTACGTCGTGGCCGCCGCCGCGGACCTGCGCGAGCAGTTGCTGCCGGTCACGCTGCTCGGCCACCGTTTCGTCGCGTTTCGCATCCCCTGTTCGACGGACGCTTTCGCGCGCGCAATCTGCGCATTTTCGAGGAAGACCACGCGGTGCTGCGGCGCATCCGGCCGGTTCGCGTGCCGGAGAGTTGGCAGAGCGATGTGTCGGTGAAGTCGGATGCCCTGCAGATCGCGTTCAGGCAGCGCGTGCGGGCGCTGGCGGAGGGCGGCTGGAGCGTGCCGGAGGCGGCGCAGGCGAGCCGCGTGGCTAGGGTGATTGCCTGCCCGATGCGGCGCACGGTGAACACGTGGGCGCTGGAGGCGCCCCTGGCCCCCGAGGCGCCGCCGATCGCCGCGAACGCCGCGAACGCCGCGACCACGCCGCGCTGAACACGGGCGTGCCCTGGATGCGATGCGCGGCTCCGAACGCCCGTTTGCCCGCTCGGAGCCGTGCGCCGGGCTACTACGCTCAGTGGCGCGGCGTCACCGGCTCGACCGCTGCCCAGTACGGCTCGGCGCCGTAATACGCGTGCAGCGTGCTGCCCCAGCTCGCGTCGGCCATGGCGGGCCAGCTGTCCCGGTCGAAGCCCGGCGCTTCCTTCACGCGCTCGGACGACACGTTGAGCAGGAAGCACTTGCGGCTCGTGTCGAGCATGAGCGCGCTCCAGGGAATGGCGAGCAGCTTGTCGCCGATGCCGAGAAAGCCGCCGCTCGACATCACCACGTAGGCTACGCGGCCGCTCTGCACGTCGAGCATGATTTCCTTGATCTTGCCGACTTCCTGGCCGTCCGAACTCAGCACGCGGTCGCTGTCAAGCGTGCTGGCGGCCATCACATCGGGGCCCGGCCCCGCCGCGCTCACGCGGCCCTTGCCGACGATGCGCACGCCATTGCCGGTCGGCATGGGCGGAGGAATGAAGGTGGGCATGTTGGTCTCCAGACAGGAAGGGAACAACGTTGAGTCCGGCCAGACTCCCGACGATTCCCGTGTCAGGCGGCAGGCGATGCCGCGGCGGTCTGGCCGCCTGCTGTTGATAGAGCAAACGGCGTACCGCGTCGCGCCCTCGATTCGATGCGCCGGCGCGAGGCGCATCGGGGGCGTTCCTGCCTGGTTGGAGACCGCTTTGGAGGCCCGCTTTGGAGATCCACCCTGGGCCGCGCCGTCGATGCCTTATGAAGCCGGCGTGGCCGCCTTTTGCGGGGTGTCGACGTCGTAGCGTTTCGCCTGCTCGAAGAACGCGCGTTCGGCGGCCTTGTTCATCACCAGAATGCTGATGCGCCGGTTCAGCGGGCTGTCCGCCGTGTCGTGGTCGAGCGGCAGGACGTCGGCGAGGCCGCGCACCTGGAGCAGTTTCTCCTCGCTCAGGTGGCCGGCTACCAGCGCGCGGCGCGCGGCGTTGGCGCGCTCGCTCGACAGCTCCCAGTTCGAGTAGCCGGCGAGGCCGCCCGAGTAGGGCACCGAGTCGGTATGCCCCGCGATCGATACGCCGCTGTCCACGTCGTTCAGCGCGCTGCCGATCTGCACGAGTATCTCGTAGGCGTAGTCCTCGAGCTTCGCGCTGCCGGTCGCGAACATGGGGCGCTTGAGCGAATCGACCAGCTCGATGCGCAGGCCTTCGTCGGTGATCGACATGCGGATCTGGTCGCGGGACGCGCGCAACTCCGGCTTGCGCTCGATGAGTGCCGAGAGCTTTTCCTTGAGCTGTGAAAGGCGCGACTTGTCGACCGCCTCTACGGGCACGGCGTGCGAGAGCGTGGGCTGCGCGTTCGAGCCGCCCACGGCCGGCGTCTTGCTCGACAGGTCACGGCCGCCGCCTTGCACCACGCTCGGGTTGGGGTTCGCGGCGTCGGGCTTGCTGCCGAGCATGGCCGAGAGCGGCGTGTTGAAATACTTCTCGATGCCGTCGCGATCGTACTGCGACGTCGAGCCGAGCAGCCACATCAAGAGGAAAAACGCCATCATCGCGGTCACGAAGTCGGCATAGGCGATCTTCCATGCGCCGCCGTGGTGGCCCTCGTGGCCGCCTCTCTTCACGCGGCGCACCACCAGCGTGGTCTTGCTGCCCTCGGTGTCGCGCGCGGCGCGCGAGCCTGGAGTACGTTCGGCCATCTCGGGACTCCTAAGCGGCCTTCGGCGTCCTGGTCGCGCGCACCGCTTCGTCGAGCTCCTGGAAGCTCGGGCGGTCGGCGGTGAACAGCACCTTGCGGCCGAATTCCACGGCCACGGGCGGCGCATAGCCGGCGAGCGACGCGAGCAGCACGGCCTTCACGCACTGGAACGGCTTGCTGGCGGCGCGGCCCTTGGCGTTGAGCAGGTCGGCGATCGGACCGACGAAGCCATAGGCGAGCAGAATGCCGAGGAACGTGCCCACGAACGCACCCGCGATCATCTCGCCGAGCACGGCGGGCGGCTTGCCGACCGAGCCCATGGTGTGCACCACGCCCATCACGGCGGCCACGATGCCGAAGGCGGGCAGGCCGTCGGCCATCTTCTGGATGGCGTTGGGCGCAATCGACACCTCGGAGTGATGCGTGTCGAGTTCTTCGTCCATGAGGTCCTGCATTTCCATCGGATTCACGTTGCCGCTCGACATCATGCGCAGATAGTCGACGATGAAGTCGAGCAGATGATGGTCGTCGAGCACGCGTGCGTATTTCTGGAAAATCGGGCTGTTATCGGGTGCTTCGATGTCGGCCTCGAGCGCCATCATGCCTTCCTTGCGCGCCTTTTGCAGCAGCTCGTAGAGGAGGGCGATCAGCTCCAGGTATTGCGCCTTCGTGTAGCCGCCGCCCTTGAAGCAGGTGGGCAGCGCCTTGAGCGTCTTGCCGAGCGTGGCGGTGGGGTTGCTCACCACGAACGCGCCCAGCGCCGCGCCAAAAATACACAGGAGTTCGAACGGTTGTACGAGCGCGGGCAGGTGTCCCCCGACGCCCACGAAGCTCCCGATCACCGATCCGAGCACGACGATCCAGCCAATTGCTACAAACATGATGTCTACCTTTTCATTCTCAAAGTACTACGGGTCAACCTGGTCAGGCCGGCTCGACGAGACGCTTGAGCCGCGCCTCGTTCGCCGCACGATCCACGTTCAGCAAGGCGTCGATTTCGCGCGCCGCCATCGCCTTGCCGAAGAAATAGCCTTGCGCGTAGTCGCAGCCCTTCGCCGCCAGCGTGCGCGCGAGTTCCGCGGTCTCCACGCCCTCGGCCACGGTGCTCATGCCCAGGTTCGAGGAGAGCGCGATGATCGCGTCGACGATCTTGACGCTCTCGTTGCACGAGGACATCGAGAGCACGAAGGAGCGGTCGATTTTCAGCTTGTCCACCTTCAGCTCGCGCAGGTGCTGCAGGCTCGAATAGCCGGTGCCGAAGTCGTCGAGCGACATGCGCAGCCCCGCGTTGCGGAAGTCCGCGAGCAAGGTGCGCGCCGCGTCGAAGTCGTACATCAGCGCCGATTCGGTGATCTCGATCTCCATGCGCTCGGGCGGCATGCCCTCGTCGGCGAGGATCCTGAGCAACAGTGCCGCGAGTTGCGTGTCCTTGAACTGCGCGGGCGAGAGATTGAGCGCGAGGTGGTAGCGCGAGGGCCAGCAAAGTGCGTCGCGGCACGCGCGCCGCAGGATCGAAGCCGTGAACGCGGGCGAAATGCCCATCTGCTCGATGAGCGGCACGAACACCTCGGGCGAGATCCAGCCGCGCTGCTCGTGGTGCCAGCGCGCGAGAATCTCGAAGCCGGTGGTCTGGCCGTCGGCGAGGCGCACGAGCGGCTGGTAGAACGGCCGGATCTCGCCACCCGCGAGCGCGCGGCGCAGGTCCGATTCGAGCGAGGCCTGCAGGCGCAGCTCGTCGTCCATCTTCTGCTCGAAGAAGCGGTACGTGCCCTTGCCTTCGCACTTGGCGCGGTACATGGCGATATCGGCGGCGCGCAGCAGCGCGTCCGGGTCGCCGCCGTCGCGCGGGCAGCATGCAATGCCGATGCTCGCGTCCACGTTGATACGCAGCTTGCCGATGTCGATGGGCGCGCGCGTGGCGGCGAGCAGGCGCTGCGCCAGCTCGCTCGCGGCCTCGATGTGGTCGTCGCGATGCACGCGGGCGAGCACGGCGAACTCGTCGCCGCCCAGGCGCGCGACCGTGTCGCCGTCGCGCACTACGCGGCGCAGACGCGCGGCGATCTCGCACAACACCGTGTCGCCCGCGGCGTGGCCGTGAAAGTCATTCACGGGCTTGAAGCGGTCGAGGTCGATCACGAACACGAGGTAGTCGGGCGCGCGGGGCTGCGTGCGCTCCAGCGCGGCGCTCATCTCCGCCGCGAGCAGACGCCGGTTGGGCAGACCCGTGAGCGGATCGTGGCGCGCCAGCGCCTGGGCGTGGGCCTCGGCGGCGCGCGTGGCTTCGTGGGCGAGATGCAGCTCGCGGGACTTTTCGCACAACGTATCGGAGGCATGCGCCATCGCGCCGATTTCGTCGGTGCGGTTCATGTCGGGCAATGCGCGCATGTCTTCGCCGTGCGCGAGGCGCACGAGTGAATCGGTCAAGGTATGCAGCGGACGCAGCAGCGTGCGCTCGAGGTAGTGCAGCAGCACGAGGCCAAAGGCGAGCGTGGAGAGCGCGATGGCAAAGGCGGCTTCGAGCGTGTGATGCACGCGCAGGATGCCGCGCTGGACCTGGTTGTGCAGCCGCTCGACAGCGAGTTCACGCGGCGCGGCGGAGACGGCTTGCCTGGGCGGCGCTTTGGATTCCTGCGCGGCGCTTTCGTCGTGCCAGCTCGTATCCACGCGTTCGAAGACGTGGCCAAACGCGATCAGCTGGCTGGCAAGCAGCGTGGTTTGCGTGGCGAACAACGCAAAGAACAGGCCGATGAAAAACTTCGTGCGTGCGCGAATCGAGGCGCGCAACGTTGCGCGCGCACGTACTAGCCAGGGAAGCGCCGCCGGGGGATTCAAGGCAGCGGCGGGATCGGGCATGGCCGCCACGGTTTCCTGTCTCATGTCTCGATGTCCGTGTGGCCTTAGATTCTGCGTGTGCGCACCTGCGCCGCGAGGCGGCGCACGGCGTAGTGGCGCGACGTGCCGGCAGGCGCATGAGCGCTGCGCGACGGCGCGCGACGCGCACGGGGTGCCGCGCTCATGCGCGCGCTGGCGCCGCAGCCGGCGGCAATGCGCGCCGCGGTGGCGATGCGGGTGGTCAATTTCAGTCGCAGGGTTTGCGCGGGGGTTCTCATGGTGACACCGGAAGGGTGGAGCTTTGCCCTTTTTACGGCGGTGAAAAAGCGTTGCTGAAGTCGCCAGACACGTTTTTTTTTGAGGGCTTGATCGATTTCTCAACACGTTAACCGGCCGGTTAAAAATGGCATGTATTTCGGATGGCGAAGCAATTTATCCACAGTGAAATTTGCGGAGGGAAGATGCGCACCGCCCGTGCGGCCGGGCCACGCGAGCAGCACGGATATGAAGGCCGTGGCGCTCGATGATTGCGCATCCACACGTATACCGAACGTTCGTGCGCTTAAATTGCGATTCCTGCATAAGGGAAAGGCCTGGCGCGCAAGGCTAGCGCGATATGCGCGGTGCGCGCATTCCCGCGCTTCAGTTTTTGCTTGAGCCGGCCGTAAACCCAGGTAAGGCGCGCCGGTGCGGAAAGCGCCACGCAAACCGTATCCGTCCTGCCGGGCCCCCCACACGATGATCACTGCTCCGCTTCCTCTGGATGAGGACGTCCGCCTTCGGGCGTTGCGGCAACTCGACATACTCGACACCGATCCCGAAGAGGCATTCGAGCGCATCTCGCGGCTCGCCGCGTTCGCGTTCGACATGCCGATCGTGCTGATCTCGCTCGTGGACGAAGACCGCCAGTGGTTCAAGTCGCACCACGGGCTGGCCGCGTGCGAGACGCCGCGCAGCGTGTCGTTCTGCGCCCACGCCGTGCTGAGCAAGCGCATGCTCGTGGTGGAAGACGCGCTCGACGACGAGCGCTTTCTCGACAATCCGCTCGTCACGGGCGCGCCGAACATCCGCTTCTACGCGGGTTCGCCGCTGTGCCTCGCCGACGGCCAGGTGGTCGGCACGCTGTGCCTGATCGACGAAAAGCCGCGTTCGTTCGACGCCGCCCAGGCCGCCGTGCTCGCGGATTTCGCGCACCTCGTCGAACGCGAGCTGGAATTGCGCCGGCAGTTGAACCGCTCGCGTACTGCGCACGAGCGCGACCGCCGTTCGCTCGCCATCAGCGAGGCGCGCTTTCGGACCGTGTTCCAGCAAACGCCGATCGGCAAGGCCGTGGTCGATCTCGACGGCCGCTTTCTCGACGTGAACCAGAAGTTCTCGGAGATCATCGGCTACGAGGAGAACGAGCTGCGCCGCCGCACGTTCGCCTCGGTCACGCACCCGGCCGACATCGCCGCCGATCTCGCGCAGGTGGCCGAACTGCTCGCGGGCCGCCAGGCCACGTATGCGATCGAAAAGCGCTATCTGCGGCCCGACGGCCAGGCCGTGTGGGTCAATCTCGCGGTGTCGCTCGTGCGCGACGTATCGGGCACGCCGCTGCATTTCATCGCGGCGGTGCAGGACATCACGAGCCGCAAGAAGAGCGAAGAGGCATTGCGCAACTATCACGTCGAGCTCGAAGAGCGCGTGCGCGAACGCACGGGAGAGCTGCGGCGCAGCCGCGACGCGCTGCAGACCATCACCGACAACGTGCCGGCGCTGATCGCCGTGGTCGATCGCGATCTGAACTACCAGTTCAACAACGAGACCTTCAAGCGCGTGTTCGGCGCGGAGCCGGCGGCGCTGCGCGGGCGCAGCCTGAGCGAGACGCTGCGCCCCGAAGTGTTCGAGCAGTTGCAGCCGCTCTTCGCACGCGCGCTGGCCGGTGAACGCGTGACCTGCGACGAGGTGCGCTATCGGGCCGATGCCGACCGCGTTTGGTCTGCCACCTACATTCCGGCCAAGCGCGAAGGCAAGGTGACGGGCTTCTACGTGATGGCGCACGACGTGACCGAGCAGCGCCGTACCGAGCAACGTCTGCGCGAGGGCGCACTGATCGACCCGCTCACGGGGCTTGCGAACCGGCGCGCGCTGGAGGAGACGCTGTGCGAACTGCGCGCGAGCGGTGAGCCCTTCGCGCTCTTCTTCATGGACATGGATGGCTTCAAGTCCATCAACGACCGCTACGGCCACGACGTGGGCGACGCCTTGCTCAGGGAGGTCGCGCGCAGGCTCGTCGCCACCGTGCGCACGGGCGACGTGGTGAGCCGCCTGGGCGGCGACGAATTCGTGGTGGCGAGCCGCGGCGTGAGCGACGCGCGCACCGGCGAGCGCATCGCGGCGGCCATGTGCCGTGAAGTGTCGAAGGCGTTCGTCGTCGCGGGCCGCGTGATCGAGACGAGCGCGAGCGTGGGCGTCGTGCTGACTGGCGTGACCGGCGCGGCTGGCGTGGTGGACGCAACGAGCGCGATGCCCTCGGTCGAAGCCGGGAACAGGGCGCTGACCGACGATCCGCTGTGTCTCGCCGATGCGGCCATGTACGAAGCGAAGCGCGCGGGGCGCAATACGTGGCGCGTGGCGCCGGGCGCTGAAGCGATGGCGGCGTCGTAAAGCTGCGCACGCCGTTTTCATGTGACTGATTCGATTGCCGCTGGCGTCTGGCTGGCGGCAAGTACCGCGCTACTCTCCACGCGCTGCCGCGCCCCTTGTCTCGCCTGCGGGCGACCTGTCTTTCCGGCTTCTGCTTCTGCCGCCTTCCCCCTCCAAAATCCAGCAACGTATTCGAGGCGCACAGTTTCGCGCGTCGTTGTGCTCGATCAAGCTAATTTTCCCCTCGCTATGCTCGAATAGGGTAAACCCATGGCGCGATGAAAATAAATTTTCACTAAGATCCGCCCATGTAATTCCATTTACGGCTGTGCCGTCCCAACTCCCGCTCACGCATGTCAACCCGATCGTCAACTCCCGACACGCCCGAAGCCGAGATCGTCGCGCGCATCACCGCCGCGATGCCCGTTCTCACACCGGGCCACCGGCGCATGGCCGAGTACGTGCTCGCGAACCTGTTTCATGCCGCGACCATGCGCATCGACGAACTCGCGGACGCGGTCGGCGCTTCGGTGGCCACGGCCAACCGCTTCGCGCGCTCGCTCGGCTTCGACGGCTATCCGCAGTTTCGCGAGGCGCTCGTGCGCGGCTTCGAGGCCACGCTCGCGCCGGTCGAGCGGCTGCGCAGCGCGCAGGAATCGCCGACCGGCGGCGCCGAATTGTTCGGCGCCTCGCTGGAGCAAGCCGAGTCGAACCTGCGTTTGTCGCGCCAGTCGATCGACAGCGAAGCGGCCGCCGCAGCCGTGGACGCGATTCTCTCGGCGCGCCGTGTCTACGTGATCGGCTCGGGCACGAGCGCGTTTCTCGCCGGGCTCATGGAGAACGCGCTGCTGCCGTACCTGGACAACGTGCAGGCGCTCGCCTCGGTCGGCGGCGCCACGCATTCGGCGCGCAGGCTGCTTGGCGCGAACAAGGACGATCTGGTGATCGGCATCGCGTTTCCGCGCTACGTGGACGACACGATCAAGCTCTCGCGCCACGCCGCGAAGCTGGGCGCGCGCGTGCTCGCGCTGACCGACAGCATCGATTCGCCGCTCGCGCGCTTCGCCGATCTCACGCTGCTGATCCGCTCCGAGCGTCGCCTCGCGGCGAACTCGGAAGCCGCGGTGCTGGCCGTCATCGAAGCGCTGTGCGACGCCGTGGCGTTGCGCGCGAAGGATTCCGTCGTCGCCGCGGCGGCCATCACCGAATCGGTGCTGCCGTGGCTCAGTTCGACCTCGGCGCAGGCGCCTGCCGCGCCTGCGGCACTGTCTTCCCCAACGAAAAAGAAGTCATGAAATCGAACGCAGTCATTGCCATTCACGGCGGCGCCGGCACGATCCTGCGCGCATCGATGGCGCCCGAAGTCGAAACCCGCTATCTCGACGCGCTGAGCGGCATTCTCGCGGCTGGCCAGCGCATCCTGGCAGAAGGCGGCAGCGCGCTCGACGCCGTCGAGGAAGCGGTGCGCCTGCTCGAAGACTGTCCGCTATTCAACGCGGGCCACGGCGCGGTGTTCACGTCCGCGGGCACGCATGAACTCGACGCCTCGATCATGGACGGCCGCACGCTCGAAGCGGGCGCCGTGTGCTGCGTGACGCGCGTGCGCAATCCGGTGCTGGCGGCACGCCGCGTGCTCGAAAAGAGCGAGCACGTGCTGTTCACGGGCGAAGGCGCGGAAGCGTTTGCGGCGGCCCAGGGCCTCGAATTCGTCGATCCCGGCTATTTCCACACCGATGCGCGCTACCGCCAGTGGCAGCTCGCCCGCGGCGAAGCGCGCGCGATGCTCGATCACGATGGGGCAACGCTCGAAGCGAAGGCGGCAGCAAACGCATCGGCAGACAGCTTGCCGCACGAGCCGATCGACCCGAATCGCAAGTTCGGCACGGTGGGCGCAGTGGCGCTCGACGCGCACGGCCATCTCGCCGCGGCGACATCGACGGGCGGCATCACGAACAAGCAGGTGGGTCGCGTGGGCGACGCGCCGCTGATCGGCGCCGGCTGCTATGCCGGCGACGCCACTTGCGCGGTGTCCACCACAGGATCGGGCGAAATGTTCATGCGCATGGTCGCGGCCTACGACGTGGCGGCGCAAATGAAATATCGCGGTGTTTCGCTCTCCGAAGCCGCCACGAATGTCGTAATGGAGCAGTTGCCGCGCATCGACGGCCGCGGCGGCCTGATCGCCGTGGACGCACAAGGCAACGTGGTCCTGCCGTTCAACACGGAAGGCATGTATCGCGGCTACGCGCGCGTGGGCGAAGCGCCCGTTGCGTCGATCTACGCTTAAGCGGCGCATCGTTTTGCGCACCAAACGAAGGAATCCTCATCGTGCCGATGTCCTCGCACTCTCCTGATAGCGCGCCGGCCGGCGAACAGGCCGCGCTGCCGCCGAACCGCGTGATCGACGTCCGTAACCTTTCCGTGTCGTTCAGGCGCGGCGCGGGCACGTTCGAAGCCGTGCGCAATCTGTCGTTCCACGTCGACCGGGGCGAGACGCTCGCCATCGTCGGCGAATCGGGCTCGGGCAAATCGGTCACGTCGCTTTCGCTGATGCGGCTCGTCGAGCACGGCGGCGGCAGCATAACGGGCGGCCGCATCGACCTGCGCCGCCGCAACGGCAGCGTGCTCGATCTCACGCGTGCCAGTGCCTCGACCATGCGCTCGGTGCGCGGCACGGACATCGCGATGATCTTCCAGGAGCCGATGACCTCGCTGAACCCGGTGTTCACGGTGGGCAACCAGATCAGCGAGGCGATCGCGCTGCATCAGCAGATGAACGCCGCGCAGGCGCGCGCCGAAACGCTGCGCCTGCTCGACCTCGTGCGCATTCCCGAGGCGCGCCGCGTGATGGACCGCTTCCCGCATCAGCTTTCGGGCGGCATGCGCCAGCGCGTGATGATTGCGATGGCGCTCTCGTGCAAGCCCGCGCTCCTGATCGCCGACGAGCCGACCACGGCGCTCGACGTGACGATCCAGGCGCAGATCCTGCAGCTGATTCGCGGCCTGCAGGACGAGATGGATATGGGCGTGGTCTTCATCACGCACGACATGGGCGTGGTGGCGGAAGTGGCGGACCGCATCCTCGTGATGTATCGCGGGGAAGCGGTGGAAGAGGGCGCATCCGATACGCTGTTCGCCGCGCCTTCGCATCGCTACACGCAAGCGTTGCTCGCCGCCGTGCCGAAGCTCGGCGCGATGCAGGGCACCGACTTGCCGGAGAAGTTCCCGCTGCTGTCGATGAGCGAGGCGGCGCGCCCCGTCGCAACGTCAACGCTCCCGGCGAACGCGCCGAAAACGCAGGCGGCGCCGGTCCTGCGCGTGCGCGACCTCGTCACGCGCTTCCCCGTGCGCAGCGGTTTGTTCGGCAAGGTCACGGGCCGCGTACATGCGGTCGAAAAAGTCAGCTTCGATCTTCACGCCGGCGAAACGCTCGCGCTGGTGGGCGAGTCCGGTTGCGGCAAATCGACCACGGGCCGCTCGCTGCTGCGGCTCGTCGAGAGCCAGAGCGGCACGATCGAATTCGGCGGCCGGAATATCAGCACCCTCACGGGCCCCGCGCTGCAGACGTTGCGCCGCGATATCCAGTTCATTTTCCAGGACCCGTTCGCCTCGCTCAACCCGCGCCTCACGGTGGGCTTCTCGATCATGGAGCCGCTGCTCGTGCACGGCATCGCGAAGGGCGCAGAGGCGCAGGCGCGCGTGGAGTGGCTGCTCGATCGCGTGGGATTGCCGAAGTCGGCGGCGGGCCGCTATCCGCACGAATTCTCGGGCGGCCAGCGTCAGCGCATCGCCATCGCGCGGGCGCTGTCGATGAACCCGAAAGTCGTGATCGCCGACGAATCGGTGTCGGCGCTCGACGTTTCCGTGCAGGCGCAGATCGTCAACCTGATGCTTGACCTGCAGCAGGAGCTTGGCGTGGCGTATCTCTTCATCTCGCACGATATGGCCGTGGTGGAACGCGTGAGCCATCGCGTCGCGGTGATGTATCTCGGGCAGATCGTCGAGATCGGCCCGCGCCGCGCCGTGTTCGAGAACCCGCAGCACGCCTATACGAAGAAGCTCATGGGCGCGGTGCCGATTGCCGATCCGGCGCGCCGCCACGCGAAGCGCGTGCTCGCCGCCGACGAACTGCCGAGCCCGATTCGCGCAACCGGCGACGAGCCGCAGGTCCTGCCGCTCGTGGCGGTCGGCCCCGGTCACTTCGTTGCGAAGCATCGGGTGGGCGGCGCTTACTGAGCGCGCCGCCATGCCACGCAATCGTTCGCAGTCCAGCTGGAATATTTCGCCGAGTCGTCAAGATTCATTGCTATGGAGACCTGATTGATGAAAGAAGTCAAAACATGGATGAAGGGCAGCGCGCTCGCACTCGCGCTGATCGCGGGCGCGCCTGCCGTACAAGCCGCCGGACAGCGCGCGGTGATGGCCGTCGATTCGACCTTCTCGACGCTCGACCCGTACGACGCCAACGACACGCTCTCGCAGGCGGTGTCGAAGTCGTTCTACCAGGGCCTGTTCGGTTTCGACAAGGACCTCAAGCTCACCAACGTGCTCGCCACGAGCTATGAAGTGAGCGGCGATGGCCTCGTCTATACCTTCAGGCTGCGCGAGGGCGTGAAATTCCAGGACGGCACCGACTTCAACGCGGCGGCGGTGAAGGCGAACTTCGACCGCGTGACGGACCCGGCGAATCACCTGAAGCGCTACAACATGTTCCGCCGCATCGCGAAGACCGAAGTGGTCGATCCGTACACGGTGAAGGTCACGCTCAATGCGCCGTTCTCGGCGTTCGTGAACGTGCTCGCGCACCCTTCGGCGGTGATGATCTCGCCGGCGGCCATGAAGAAGTGGGGCAAGGACATCGGCCTGCATCCGGTGGGCACGGGCCCGTTCGCATTCGTAAAGTGGGACCCGGCCGGCGACCTCGTTGTGCACAAGTTCGACGGCTACTGGAAGAAGGGCTACCCGAAGATCGACGAGATCGACTGGAAGCCGGTGGCCGACAACAACACGCGCGCGGCGCTCATGCGCACCGGCGAAGCGGACTTCGCCTTCCGCATTCCGTTCGAGCAGGCGAGCGCGTTCCAGTCGAACCCGAAGGTGGACCTGATCGCCACGCCCTCGATCATCCAGCGCTACATCAGCCTGAACACGGCGAAGAAGCCGTTCGACAACCCGCTCGTGCGCCAGGCGCTGAACTACGCGATCAACAAGGACGCGCTGGCGAAGGTAGCGTTCGGCGGCTATGCGCTGCCTTCGGACGGCGTGCTGCCGCAAGGCGTGGACTACTCGGTCAAGCTCGGCCCCTGGCCGTACGATCCGGCCAGGGCGCGCGAACTGCTCAAGCAGGCCGGTTACCCGAACGGTTTCGAAACGACGCTGTGGTCGGCGTATAACAACTCGACCGCGCAAAAGGCCATTCAGTTCGTGCAGCAGCAGCTCGCGCAGGTGGGCGTGAAGGCCAACGTCGAAGCGCTCGAAACGGGCACCGCGGTCGCGCGCGTGGAAAGCGCGCAGGACCCGGCAACGGCCGGCGTGCGCATGTATTACATCGGCTGGTCGTCGTCCACGGGCGAGGCGGACTGGGGCATCTCGCCGCTGCTCGCTTCGGCATCGTGGCCGCCCAGGCTCATGAACACGGCGTACTACAAGAACCCGGCGGTCGACGAGGACCTCGCGAAGGCGCTCGAAACGACGGACCGCGCGCAAAAGACGGCGCTCTACGCCGATGCGCAAAAGCGCATCTGGGCCGACGCCCCGTGGGTGTTCCTCGTGAAGGAGAAGGTCGTGTACGCCCGCAGCAAGCGCCTGGCCGGCGCGTATGTGGCGCCCGACGGCTCGTTCAACTTCGACGAGATCTCGATTCGCTAATGCGTTGCGCACCGCGCCGGAACCGTTGAGTTCGGCGCGGCGCGCACGCCCCGATGCAGTAACGCGCTCATGCTGAATTTCATTGTCAAACGCTCGCTGGGTCTGCTGCCGACGCTCCTGATCGTCGCGGTCCTCGTGTTCCTGTTCGTGCACCTGCTGCCGGGCGACCCGGCGCGCCTCGCGGCCGGTCCCGAAGCGGACGACGCCACGGTCGCGCTCGTGCGCGCCGACCTCGGCCTCGACCGGCCGCTGCCGCAGCAGTTCCTCCATTTCTTCGTGCGCATCGCTCACGGCGACTTCGGTGTCTCCATGCGCAGCAAGCGCCCGGTCGTCACCGAAATCGGCGAGCGCTTCATGCCCACGCTGCTGCTCACGCTCACCAGCATGGTCTGGGCCGTGGTGTTCGGCATGGCGATCGGCATCGTTTCGGCCGTGTGGCGCAATCGCTGGCCCGATCGCATCGGCATGGCGCTCGCGGTGTCGGGAATTTCGTTCCCGGCGTTCGCGCTCGGGATGGCGCTCATGGAGCTGTTCTCGGTGCACCTGGGCTGGCTGCCCGTGGTGAGCGACGGTTCGTGGCGCAGCTACGTGCTGCCGTCGGTCACGCTCGGCGCGGCCGTGGCGGCGGTGATGGCGCGCTTCACGCGGGCGTCGTTCGTCGAGGTGCTCAACGAGGACTTCGTGCGCACGGCGCGCGCGAAGGGCGTGGCCGAGCAATGGGTGGTGATCAAGCATTGCCTGCGCAACGCGATGATTCCGGTCGTCACGATGATGGGCCTGCAGTTCGGCTTCCTGCTGGGCGGCTCGATCGTCGTGGAGGTGGTGTTCAACTGGCCGGGCCTCGGGCGGCTGCTCGTCGATTCGGTTGCGATGCGCGATTACCCCGTGATTCAGGCAGAAGTGCTGTTGTTCTCGCTCGAGTTCATCGTCATCAATCTGATCGTGGACGTGCTGTACGCGGTCATCAATCCGACCATTCGATTCAGGTGAGCCCGCCATGAGCACGACCCTAAACGAAGCCGTACGCGCGGAGGACGAAGCGATCCGCACGCCGTGGCGCGAATTCTGGCGCAAGTTCCGCAAGCAGCATGTCGCGCTCGGCGCGGGCGCATTCGTGCTGCTGCTGGTGGTGATCGCGGTGTTCGCGCCGCATCTCGTGCCTTACGATCCGGAAAATTACTTCGACTACGACTCGCTCAACGCGGGTCCTTCGGCGGCCCACTGGTTCGGCGTGGACGCGCTGGGCCGCGATATCTTCAGCCGCATTCTCGCGGGCACGCGCATCTCGCTCGCGGCGGGCTTTCTTTCGGTGGCGCTGGGCGCCGTGGTCGGCACGTTCTTCGGCCTGCTCGCGGGCTACTACGAAGGCTGGTGGGACCGCATCACCATGCGGGTGGCCGACGTGCTGTTCGCATTCCCAGGTATTCTGCTCGCCATCGGCGTGGTCGCGATCCTGGGCAACGGCATGATCAACGTGGTCTGTGCGGTGGCGGTGTTCAGCATTCCGGCGTTTGCGCGGCTCGTGCGCGGCAACACGCTCATGCTCAAGCACCTCACGTATGTCGAGGCCGCGCGCAGTATTGGCGCTTCGGACTGGACGATCATCATGCGCCATATTCTGCCGGGCACCGTGTCGTCCGTGATCGTGTATCTGACCATGCGGATCGGCACGTCGATCATCACGGCGGCGAGCCTGTCGTTCATCGGCCTCGGCGCGCAGCCGCCCACGCCGGAGTGGGGCGCCATGCTCAACGAGGCGCGCGCCGATATGGTGACGGCGCCGCATATCGCGCTGTTCCCAAGCCTTGCCATCTTCCTCACCGTGCTCGCGTTCAATCTGCTGGGCGACGGCTTGCGCGACGCACTCGACCCGAAGCTGGACCGCGCATGAGCATCGATCGTGGAGATACCGCGCCGCATGTCGGCACACTGCCGAGCGGCGCGACGGGAACGATTGCCGACGTCAGCGGCGTGCGTGTCGGGCATTGCGCGCTCGATGCGGGCGAGGTGCAAACCGGCGTGACCGTGCTGCTGCCGCATCCGGGCGACCTGTTTCGCGAGAAGGTGCCGGCGGGCGCCTGTGTGATCAACGGATTCGGCAAGAGCATCGGGCTCATGCAGCTCGAAGAGTTGGGCGTGCTCGAAACGCCGGTCGCGCTGAGCAACACGTTCGCGGTGGGCACGCTCGCCCAGGCGCAGATTCGCGCAGCGGTCGCGGCGAATCCGCAAATCGGGCGCGGCTTGCCGACCGTCAATCCGGTCGTGTTCGAGTGCAACGACGGCTATCTGAACGATATCCAGGCGCTGGCGGTGCATGAGGCGCACTATCTCGCGGCCTGCGCGGCGGCGAACGCCGACTTCGCGCGTGGCAGCGCAGGCGCGGGTCGTGGCATGTCGAGCTTCGACCTGAAGGGCGGCATCGGCACGGCGTCGCGCGTGGTGCAGGCGGCGGGCGCGCAGTACACCGTGGGCGTGCTCGTGCTGGCGAACTTTGGCCGCCTGCCGATGCTGACGATCGGCGGCGTGCCCGTGGGGCGCGAGCTGGCGGCGCGCGCGGCGTCCAATCGCGCAGCGCAGGAGCCCGAGAAGGGCTCGATCATCATGCTGATCGCCACGGACGCGCCGCTCGACGCGCGGCAGCTTCGGCGCGTTGCGATGCGCGCGGCGGCGGGTCTCGCGCGCACGGGGTCCGTCTATGGACACGGCAGCGGCGATATCGCCATGGCGTTCAGCACCGCATACACGTTGGCGCACGACGCGCCGACCCACGCGTTGCCGCCCCTGCTCGCCGACTCGCAGCTCGATCCGCTGTTTCAGGCGAGCGCCGATGGCGTCGAGCAGGCGATTCTCGACGCCTTGTGGAGCGCGAGCACCGTGCTCGGCCGCGACGGCCACGTGCGTCTCGCGCTGCGCGACGCGGCGCCCGATCTCGCCGCTCTGCTTTCAGGCGGGGCGCAAGCATGAAGGTCCTCATTTCGGTCGATATCGAAGGCATCGGCGGCGTCTTCAACGTTCAGCAAACGCGCGCAGGAAACGCCGAGTACGAGCAGGCGCGCCGCTGGATGACCTCGAAGCGAACGCGGCCGTGGAAGGCGCGTTTTCGGGCGGCGCGAGCGAGGTGTGGGTCAATGACTCGCATGGCGGCTTCAACAACCTGCTGCTCGACGAGATCCACGCGCGCGCACGCGTGATATTCGGCAAGCCGCGCATGCTCGGCATGATGGCAGGCCTCGAGCACCGGCCCGCGCTCGTGTTCATGATCGGCTATCACGCCATGGCGCAAAGCCGCGGCATGCTCGCGCACACCATCAACAGCTTTGCGTTCGCGCGCGTGCTCGTCGATGGCGTGGCGACGGGCGAGGCGGGGCTGTATGGCGCGCTCGCGCAGGAATACGGCGCACGCGTGGCGCTGCTCAGCGGTGACGATGTATTCGAAGGCGAAACTCGGCCCGCTTTTCCCGATGCGAAGTTCGTGGTCGTGAAGCGCGCCGGCGGCCACGCGAGCGGCGACCTGCTGACGCCCGCCGCGAGCCGCGAACGGATCCGCGAAGCGGCGCGCGAAGCGGCCGGGCAGGTCGCGCGCGACGGCGAATGGTGGGACCGCGCGTGTGCCGTGCCTCGTGTGCGCACGTGCGAGCTGCATACGCAGACCAGTGCGCTGGCCGATCTCTTTGCGCAGTGGCCGGTATCGAGCGCACGGCGGGCTGCGTGATCCGGTTCGTGGCGCCAACCGCCGAGGCCCTCGTGCGCACGCTCAATAGCCTGTCGGTGATGTCGGCGGTGCTGCGATGAGGCGGCCGCTGTTCTCCGTATTGTGCAACTAACTGTCGGGCCCGCCACGCATCAAACAACGGATCGGTGGCTTCGCCTCCAATCCGCGAAAAAGCCTGTCGCTCACCCCGTGAGGTCTTCCTCCAGCCGGTCGAACACCCGCTGCGTCGCGCCACGGGCGTGCAGCGCGAACAGCAGCAGCGAACGGCCCGTCACCTGGTAGATATCACCCGCCTCGAATTCGGGCAGTTCGTCGCGCACGGGCATGTTCGTGTCGATGAGGCAGCTCCACTGATCGTTGCCCGGTACGGAGGGCAGCGTGAATTCCACGACGTCGTGATAGGCGTTGAACACGATGAGCATGGTCGCATCCGAGGCGAGGCGCATGATGCCGCTCGTCTGCGATCGTCCATCGATCAGCATGCCGAAACAACGCATGGCCGAATCGTCCCACTGCTCCTGAGCGAGCGGTACGCCGGCGGGCGAGAGCCATTCGACGTCGGTGACGTCGAGCGTGGCGTTGTGCTCGCCGATGAGAAACCGGTTGCGTCGCAGCACCGGCAGCGCATGGCGCAGCGCGGTGAGCTTGCGCACGAAGTCGGCGAGCGCGCGGCCCGTGTCGTCGATGCCCTCCCAGTCCACCCAGCTCACGTCGTTGTCCTGGCAATATGCGTTGTTGTTGCCGCGCTGCGTGCGGCCGAACTCGTCGCCTGCGAGCAGCATCGGCGTGCCCTGCGAGAGCAGCAGCGTGGCGAGGAAGTTGCGCTTCTGGCGCTCGCGCAGCGCACGGATCTCGGGGTCGTCGGTCGGGCCTTCCGCGCCGCAGTTCCACGAGAGATTGTCGCCGTGGCCGTCGCGGTTGTCTTCGCCGTTGGCTTCGTTGTGACGGTCGTTGTATGAAACGAGATCGTTCAGCGTGAAGCCGTCGTGCGCGGTGACGAAGTTCACGCTCGACCATGGCCGCCGCCCGCGCCGGTTGAAGCTGTCGCCCGAAGCGCACAGGCGCGTGGCGAGCTCGGGCGCCTTGCCCTCGTCGCCCTTCCACCAGGCGCGCGTGGTGTCGCGAAAGCGGTCGTTCCATTCCATCCAGCCGGGCGGAAAGCCGCCCACCTGGTAGCCGCCCGGCCCGCAGTCCCACGGCTCGGCAATCAGCTTCACGCTCGCGAGAATCGGGTCCTGGCGGCAGCTGTCGAGAAAGCCGCCGCCTTCGTCGAAGCCATAGGGCTCGCGCCCGAGGATCGTCGCGAGGTCGAAGCGAAAACCGTCCACGCCCATTTCGAGCACCCAGTAGCGCAGGCTGTCCGTGACCATCTGCAGCACGCGCGGGTGCGAGAGGTTCAGCGTATTGCCCGTGCCGGTGTCGTTGATGTAGTAGCGCCGGTCTTCGGGTAGCCGGTAGTACGAAGCATTGTCGATGCCGCGAAACGAGAGCGTGGGACCGAGTTCGCTGCCTTCGGCCGTGTGGTTGTACACCACGTCGAGTATCACTTCGAGACCCGCCTGGTGCAGGCGGTCCACCATGTTCTTGAACTCGTCGATCGAGCCGTGCGCGCCCACCGAGTAGCGCGGGTCCGGCGCGAAGAAGCCGATGGTGTTGTAGCCCCAGTAGTTCGTGAGACCGCGTTCGAGCAGGTGGGAGTCGTTCACGAAGGTGTGGATGGGCAGCAGCTCCACGGATGTCACGCCAAGGCCGCGGATATATTCGAGCACCGGCGTCTGCGCGAGCCCCGCGAAGGTGCCGCGCTCTTCGTGCGGCACGTCGGGATGGCGGATCGTGAAGCCGCGCACGTGCGTTTCGTAGATGATCGTGCGCTCGCGCGGCACACGCTCGCGCATCGGGTGGTGCCATGTGAAGCCCTGATCGACCACGCGGCAGCGCGGCACATAGCGCGCGCTGTCTCGCGTGTCGAACGAGAGATCGCCGTCGCGGCTGCCGATCGTGTAGCCGAACACGGCGGGATGCCAGCGCAGCGCGCCCACGTGCGCCTTCGCATACGGATCGAGCAGCAGCTTGTGCGGATTGAAGCGATGGCCCGCCTGCGGCTCGTACGGCCCATGCACGCGATACCCGTAGATGGCGCCCGGTTCGAGTTCGGGCAGATAGACGTGCCACACCTCGTCGGTGTATTCGGGCAACTCGATGCGTTCGAGTTCGCGCAGGCCGCTCTTGTCGAACAGACACAACTCGACCTTGGTAGCGTTCGCGGAGAAGAGCGCGAAGTTCACGCCGCGGCCGTTCCAGGTGGCGCCGAGTGGGAACGGCTGGCCTTCTACGATGCGGGTAGCGGTTTTTTTCTTCATGGGCTCGTCGGTTGGGGACGCGATGGCGCGCGCCGCCAACACCGTTGCGCGCGAGGGCGGGGGCTTGAATCAAGCAAGCTTTGGGCCTGAGCGCCCAACGCAGGGGGAAGACGAGGGGAGAGGGGCCGGATGCGCGGGGCACCGCGGTGGTGCGCGCTGCGAGCGTGTAGCTTTGGCGCAGCGCGTGCACAGAATTACCGATTCTTTTGATGACTTCGCGTGCAGCGCCTACTTCACGGTTTGCACGACCTCGAAGCCTTCGAACTCGGGATGGCTCAAATAGACCGTACGGTTTGCACCGCCCGCGTTGCCCGCGTTTCGGTGCGCCGCGCGAAAGGCGTCGGAGCGCGTCCAGTCTTCGAAGTGCGCGTGGCTCGCCCAGATCGTGTGGCTCGCGTAGAGCACATGGTCTTCGCGCTGCGGGCCTTTGAGCAGATGAAATTCGATGAAGCCGGGCACTTGCTTCAAGTGCGTGTCGCGCGTGGCCCAGACTTCCTCGAATGCGGCCTCGGAGCCCGGCGCGACCTTGAAGCGGTTCATGGCGATATACATGCGGCGTTCCTCTTCGCGTACGGAAAATCGATTCGCAAGGCGGCGGGTGACTGCGGCCGCCGCTGCTTCGAGTTCCGATTATAAGAGGCCGTGAAAGCGCCTGCGCCGCGTCGGTCCATCGCCCTCAGGCCACGCGGAACACCTGCACGGTGCCGGCAAGCTTCGTGGATTGCGTATCGAGCGCCTGGGCCGCGGCGGTCACCTGCTCGACGAGCGCCGCGTTTTGCTGCGTGACTTCGTCCATCTGCGTGACGGCGGTGTCGACCTGTTCGATGCCGCTTTGCTGCTGCTCCGAGGCGGAGGCGATCTCGTTCATGATGGCGGTCACGCGCTGCACCGATGTGTGCAGCTCGGCCATCGTCGCGCCCGCCGTGGAAACGAGTTCCGTGCCGTGCGAAACGGTGGCCACCGAATTCGTGATGAGGTCCTTGATCTCCTTGGCCGCCGCGGCCGAGCGTTGCGCGAGCGAACGCACCTCGCTCGCGACCACGGCGAAGCCGCGGCCTTGCTCGCCCGCGCGCGCCGCCTCGACGGCCGCGTTGAGCGCGAGGATATTGGTCTGGAACGCGATGCCTTCGATGATGGCCGTGATCTCCGAGATCTTGTGCGAACTGCCTTCGATCTCGCTCATCGTGCTCACCACGTCCTGCACGACATCGCTCCCGCGCGACGCCACGTTGGCCGCCGTTTGCGCGAGCGTGCTGCCCTGGCGGGCGTTGTCGGTGTTCTGCTTCACCGCCGACGTCAGCTCGTTCATGCTCGCGGCCGTCTCCTGGAGCGACGCGGCCTGTTCCTCGGTACGCGCCGAAAGGTCGATCATGCCCGCCGCGATCTGCCGCGTGGCCACCGAAACCGATTCGCTGCCGGAGCGCACGGCGCCCGTGACGGAGCCCAGTTCCTTGCGGGTCTTTTCGATGTTTTCCAGCAGCAGGCCCATTTCGTCGCGGCGCTGCGCGCGCACGGCCTGGCTCAGATTGCCCGAGGAGATTTCATCGAGGCTCTTGAGCGCGTAATTGAGGGGCTCCATGATCGCGCGGCGCAGCATCACCCAGCCGAGGCCCGCGCCGAGCAGGCCGAGCACGACCATGGCGGCGCTCACGCCCGAGAACAGATGGAAATTTGCTTCGGCCTCCTCATAACGCACCTTCGCGTTGTTGTAGAGGTGCTTCTTGACCTCGTTGTTCGCGGCGCTCATGGCGCTGTAAAGGTCGGAGAGCTGCGTCATCGCGATGTTGTCGGCGCTGGCCTTGTCGCCCGATTCGAGCGCCTTCGTGAAGTCCGACACCGCGTTGCGCATGGCGGTGCGCCGCTCGGTGGTCGCCGCGATGAGCGGCAGCTCGTCGCTCTCGTGCGGCATCTGCGTGAACTTCGTCCACCACTCGTCGGAGTTCTTGAAGAAGCCGGCGGCGCGCTGCAGCTGGTCGGGGACCGAGGGCGCGTCGGGGTGCAGCGCCACACGGTCGAGCACGAGGCGCGTGCGCGCGATATAGATTTCCGCGTTGTCGATGGCCGTGGATTCGGCGAGCTTGTTGCGATAGGTGTCGCGGTTGGCGCTATTGGCCTTTTCGGTGCTGATGAAGCCGAGAACGCCGGAAACCGTGAGCAGGAGGGCGAGAAGCGCGAACGTGAGGGCGATGCGCGCCCGAATGGTGAGTGTCATGCGTCGGTACCGTTTTGACCAGGGGCAACGCAAGCGGGGCGGCCCATCTCCGCGGGCGGCCGCCGACGGGCGTCACCTTACATATCGACAGCTGGCGGTCGGGGTTTAGGGTGAACCCGGATATTTTTAAGAAACTACAGAATTTTTTGACCGGGCCCCTGTCACCACGGCCGGAGCACGGGCGCTCGCGCGGCGCGGCGTGAGCACGGCCAGCACGGCGGCGACGATGAAGAGGGCAGGCACGTCGCCGAGCAGATGGCCGAGATGGCCGGGCGACGCCAGCGACTGGACCGTCATGATCGCGCCGTGCACGACGCTCGACCACACCATGAACCCGCGCCGCGCGCCGGCCGCTCGAGCATCTGAGCCTGATCTGGCATGAGGAACACGCCCAGCGTGGGCGCGCACGCGGTGCCTCGCGCAAGTCCCCTGCAACTAGCGCGCGAGTTCGTGCGTTTTCGCGGCGTGATCGGCGACGTTTGCCCCAACGCCGCGCGCGCATGGCGATTGTGAGCTGAAAGCCATCCGTCAAAATCTCCTTCCCAATTAGTAATGTTATAACGTAACATTCGCGTCCAGCTGCAGCCACAACTCCTGCGCGGCGTGCGTCCACCCTGGGCCCCGGACGTTCGCCGCGCATCACTCCAACGACGCAAACAAGAAACCATCGTGGCGACCATTCCTTTTACGTCCTTGTCCGCGCTGCTGGCGGGGCTGCGCTTCGCGCGCGTCCTGCCGCTCGCTCCCTTGCCGCTCGCGCTCTGCGGTGCGCTGGCTCATGCCCAATCGCCGGCTACGAACGATGCCAATGCGGTGGCTGGCGACACCCAGCAGGGCGCAACGACGCTCGCGCCGGTGTTCGTCACCGCGAACCCGCTCGGCAACACCGCCCTCACGGCGCCCTCCACCGCGCTCTACGGTGACGCGCTCGTCCTGCGCCGCGCCAACTCGCTCGGCGAAACGCTCAACGGCCTGCCGGGCGTTTCCACGACAACGTACGGCCCCATGGTCGGGCGTCCGATCATTCGCGGCATGGACGGCGACCGCATCCGCCTGCTGCAGAACGGCGTCGCCGCGTTCGACGCTTCGTCGCTGTCGTACGACCACGCGGTGCCGCAGGACCCGCTCTCGATCGAGCGCGTCGAGATCGTGCGCGGGCCGGCCGCGCTGCTGTACGGCGGCAATGCGATCGGCGGCGTGGTCAACACGATCGACAACCGCATTCCGCGCGAGCCGGTTTCGGGCGTCACCGGCGCGGTGGACGCGAGCTACGGCGGGGCGAACGACGCGCGCGCGGGCGCGGCGCAGGTGGAAGGCGGCAACGGCGGCTTCGCCTTCCACGTGGACGCCTTCGCCCGCGACACGAGCGACCAGCGCATTCCCGGCTACGCGCACTCGGCGCAGCAACGTGCGCTGGACGGTCCCGATGCCGAAGAGCCCTACGGCAGCATCCCGAACAGCGACGGCCGCTGGCACGGCGGTGCGGTCGGCTCCTCGTACACCTGGGCCGACGGCTACGCGGGCATCTCGTACAACGGCTTCGACGCGAACTACGGCTCCGTGGCCGAAGACGACGTGCGCCTGCGCATGCATCAGGACCACGTGGCGCTCGCTTCCGAAGTGCGCAACCTGCAGGGGCCGATCAGCCAGCTCAAGTTCGATTTCGGTTATACGGACTACGAACATCGCGAGATCGACAACGGCGAAACGAGCACGACGTTCCGCAATCACGGCTACGAAGCGCGCCTGGAAGCGCGCCACGCGAAACTCGGGCCGCTGGAGGGCGCCTTCGGCGTGCAGGTGAGCCAGAACACCTTCTCGGCGCTGGGCGACGAGGCGCTCGTGCCGACCACGCAAACCACCAACGTCGCGCTGTTCGGTCTGGAAGAATGGAATGTGACGCCGGCGCTCAAGCTGAGTCTGGGCGCGCGCATCGAGCATGTGAAGCTCGATCCGGTGGCGGGTGAAGACGGCACGAAGTTCGCGGGCGTGCAGGCGCGCGACTTCAACGCGGGCAGCCTCTCGGCGGGCGCGCTCTACACGCTCACGCCGGTGTGGTCGGTGGTCGGCAACGTGGCGTACACCGAGCGCGCGCCGACCTTCTACGAGCTCTACGCAAACGGCCCCCATGACGCGACCGGCCAGTATTTGATCGGCAACCCCGACGCGCAGAAGGAAAAGGCCGTATCCACGGATCTTTCGCTGCGCTACGCGAGCGGCCCGAACAAGGCGAGCGCGGGCGTGTTCTACAGCCGCTTTCGCAATTACCTCACCGAGTACAACACGGGCCGCCTCGTGGACGACGACGACACGCCCGTGCCCGCCGGCACCGCGGATGCGCTCAACGAGGCCGTCTATCGCGGCGTGCCCGCAGAATTTTATGGTGTGGAACTGGAAGGGCGCTGGCGCGTGCTGGAGCGCGGCGCGCATCGGCTCGATATCGGCCTGGCCGCCGACTACACGCACGCGCGCAACGTAGATACGGGCGCGCCGCTGCCGCGCATTGCGCCGTTGCGGGCGACGCTGAACGCCGATTACGGCTACGGCCCGTTCGGCGCGCACGCCGAACTCGTGCACGCGTGGGCGCAAAACCGCGTGCCTGAAGACGATTTGCCGACCGCCGGCTACACCACGATCGCGCTGGCGCTCACCTACAAATTCCATGTGGGCGCAACGAACTGGCTCGCATACGTGCGCGGCGACAATCTCACGAATCAGGACGTGCGCTATGCCAGTTCCGTGGTGCGCGACATCGCGCCCGAGGGCGGGCGCAGTGTCATGGTCGGATTGCGCACCACGTTCTAGCGCGTCAAGCCGCTCACACGGCGGCAGCCGCCGGCCGCGCCGCCGCGCTCGGCGGCTGTCCGGTCTGCTGGCGCGAGCGGCCCGAGCTCAGATAGTCGGCGATCGAATCCTGCGTGATCTCGCCCACGTAGGCGCCCTCGGCGTCGAGCACCGGCATCCACGAGGCGCGGAACTGGTACATCTTCGAGAGCACGATGCGCAGGTTGTCGTCGACCGACACGGTGGCGGGGAAGGGCGTGATGCGATCGCCGCACGCGCCTTCGGCCCCGCGCGCGGCGCGGCGCGCCACGAAGCCGAGCGCATGCTGCGCGTCGTCGAGCACGGTGAGGTAGCGCGAGTCGCTTTCGTCCATCGCGGCGAACGCGTGCGAGAGCGGCGTTTCGGCACGCGCCGTTTCGGGCTGCGTGGCGGCGTCGCCGGCCTTCACGAGCAACAGGCGCTTGAGCGTGCTGTCCTGGCCCACGAACTGCGCGACGAAGTCGTCATGCGGGCGCGCGAGCAGCGTATCGGGGTGATCGTACTGCACGAGCCTGCCGCGCCGGAACACCGCGATGCGGTCGCCCAGCTTGATCGCCTCGTCGATATCGTGGCTCACCATGATGACGGTCTTCTTCAGTTGCCGCTGCATCTGGAAGAACTCGTTCTGGATGGCCTCGCGATTGATCGGATCGACCGCGCCGAACGGCTCGTCCATGAGCAGCACGGGCGGGTCGGCGGCCAGCGCGCGAATCACGCCGATGCGTTGCTGCTGGCCGCCCGAAAGCTCGCGCGGATAGCGCTTCAAATACAGCTTCGGGTCGAGCGCGACCATCGACATCAGTTCCGCCGCGCGTTCGGCGCAGCGCTTCTTGTCCCAGCCGAGCAGGCGCGGCACGACGGTGATGTTCTCCGCGATCGTCATGTTCGGAAACAGGCCGATCTGCTGGATCACATAGCCGATGCGGCGGCGCAGGTCCACTTCGTTCAGGCCCGTGGTGTCCTCGCCGTTGATGAGCACGCGGCCCGAGGTCGGCTCGATCAGCCGGTTGATCATCTTGAGCGTGGTGGTCTTGCCGCAGCCCGAGGGGCCGAGGAACACGCAGATCTCGCCTTCGGCCACCGAAAGGCTCACCGAGTCGACGGCGCGTACGGCCTGGCCGTCTTTCTGCGTGAAGGTCTTCGTCAGTTGGTCGAGTTCGATCATGTCTTCTGTACTCCTTTCGGTGTCAATGCGCGCTGCAGCATCTGCAACAACAGGTCGGCGACGATCGCGAGCACGCTCACGAGCACGGCGCCCACGAGCAGCTTCATCATGCTGCTCTGGCCAATGGCGCGAATGATCAGCGTGCCGAGGCCGCCCGCGCCGATCACGGCGGCAATGGTCATCACGCCGATGTTCATCACGACCGCCGTGCGCACGCCCGCGAGAATCACGGGCACGGCCAGCGGCAAATCGACGAGACGCAGCCGCTGCCACGACGTCATACCGATGCCGGTGCCGGCCTCCTTGATGCCCGCATCGACGTTGCGCAGCGCGAGGTAGGTGTTGCGCATGATGGGCAGCAGCGAGTAGAGAAACACTGCCGTGATGGCGGGCACCGCGCCGATGCCCTGGCCGAAGCGCGAGAACACCGGAATCATCAGGCCGAACAGCGCGATGGAGGGCAGCGTGAGGATGATGGTCGCCAGTCCCAGCAGCGGCGCGGCGAGCCAGTCATGGCGGCTGATGAGCACGCCGAGCGGCACGCCCGCGATGATCGCGCAGCCCACGGCGATGCCCACGAGGTAGAGGTGCTGGAGCGTGAGCTGCAGCAGCTCGGGCCAGCTCGAAGCGAGATAGTCGAATACGTTCATATGGCCTGGCCTCCTTCAGGGGAGCGAATGCGTGCGCAGGAACTCCGCCGCCACCTGCTGGGCGGGCTTGCCGTCCAGATCCACGGCCTTGTTCATGTCTTGCATCACGTCGTTGTTGAGGGCGGCGGACAGCGCGTTGAGCTGCGCGGCCAGTTTGGGATTGCGCTCCAGCACTTCCTTGCGCACCACGGGCGTGGCGTTGTACGGCGGGAAGAAGTGCCTGTCGTCTTCGAGCGGCACGATGCCGAAGCCCTTCACGCGGCCATCGGTCGTGTAGACGAGGCCGATCTTCAGCTGGTTGTTATGCAGCGCCGTGTAGACGAGACCGGGGTCCATCTGCTTCATCTGCGAGCGGTGAAAGCTCATGCCGTAGGTGGCGAGCAGCGGCTTGAGACCGTCCGGACGATTCGCGAATTCGGCGTCCATGCCGAACACGTAACGCTTCGCGTCGGGGTCCGTCTTCAACCTTTGCGCAAGCTGCGAGACCGTGGTGATGCCGGTTTCCTCGGCGAATTTGCTCGGCAGACCGATTGCATAGGTGTCGTTGAGCGGCGAGGCGTTGAGCCAGACGAGACCGCGCGGCGCATCGAGCGCCTTCACGCGCTCGTACATCGCTTCGGGCGCAAGCTTCTCGGTCAGCTTGTCGTAGACGAGTGCCGCCGTGCCCGTGTAGTCCCATACGAGGTCGAACTGGCCGTTCTCGAGCGCGCTGCGCATGAGCGTGCTGCCGAGGCCGGAGCGCACCTCCACGGTATAGCCGCGCGAGCGCAGGTATTGCGCGGTGACTTCGGCGAGCACGTATTGCTCGGTGAAGTTCTTCGCGCCGAGTACGAGCTTGGGCTGCGCGAACGCGGGCGTGGCGGCGGCAACGAGCGCCGTTCCGATCACGCAGGCCCGAACGAAGCGGCGCAGGGACTTGAAAGGTGACGCGAACATCATGCGAGCCCTCCGTGACGCGAGAGCCACTGATGGCTGCCGGCGGCGACCATGCCGTCGAGTACGAGCGCGAGCGCGGCCGTGAACGCGGCGCCGAGCAGCAGCAAGGGCTGATCGTTCAGATAGATGCCGGGGAAAATGAGCGAGCCGAGGCTGTCCGCGCCGATCAGATAAGCGAGCGGCGCCGTGCCCACGTTGATGGCGAGCGCGGTGCGCACGCCGCCCACGATGATGGGCAGCGCACCCGGCAATTCCACGCGCGTGAGCGATTGCCAGCCCGTCATGCCGATGCCGCGCGCGGCTTCGCGCAATGCGGCTGGCACGTTCTTCACGCCCTCATACGTATTGCGCGTGATGGGCAGCAGCGACGCGAGAAAGAGCGCGACGATGGCGGGAATGTCGCCGATGCCGAACACGCCGAGCGCAATGGCGAGCACCGCGAGCGACGGAATCGTGTTGCCCACGTTGAAGATCTGCATGAAGCGTTCGGCCTGGCGCGCGAAGCGCGGCCGGCTGAGCAGCACGCCGGCGGGCACGCCGACCACGATGGCGAGCGCCATCGAATAGCCGACGAGCAGCAGGTGCCGCCCGGTGTAGTAAGCGAGGTCGCCTGCGTGGCTTTGCCACGTATCGGCGCCGATGGCGCGCGAGAGGGCCCACGCGATGACGGCAAGGGCGATCAGGCTGCCCGCGAGCAGGGCAGAGCGTCGAGTCATGAAGGTACGCCTCCTTGTTTTTGTGCCGCGCGGCGCAACGCTGCGCAGCGGGGACGCCCATGAGGATGCTCAAGGCGCCGCGAAGGAAGTTCGTGATCCCGGCATGGCCGCGATTGGAACCGACTAAAACAACGGACAGAAAATCGGGCAAAAGCGCGGGCAAAAACGCGGACAAAAACCAGTCCGCCCGCGCACGATGGCGACGTGGCCGCAGTGGTATGAACGCACTTTTATGGCGTTCTTCTGGTTATCATGTTCAGCTCAACGGCACCGAGCAGATCGATGCGCGCTGGAGCAGGAAACCGCCGGATGACGGCTTGGATGCGGCGGCTTTGAACCGCTACGCGAGGGCCGGAGGCCCATTTGAACGGCGCTTGCGACAGAGCGGCCCTTTAGCGTGGACCGGGTATCTCAATGCGCACGAGAACGACTTCGTTGTGATCGAAACGAGATGAGTATAGATCATTCGATTAGGTGCGTCTACCTTGGGGAACGATCGCGAGTTGACGTATAACAGGTCGGGTTGCATTCGGTATGTCATTTCGGGAAATTAATAAGTTATCCGGATAAAAAAACTTCGGTAGCATTTCCCGTTTTTTAAAGGCGACAGAAAGTGACGTACAGGTACGCTTTTTCTGCATCGTGGGCTTTAGCAAGCGGCGTTCCCGGTATTGCATCGAGGCGCTGCGGCAGAATGTTCCGCTCTTTGCGCTTTCTTAAGTTTCGTTTAAGAAAGGCCATTTAATTTGAAGCGCTTCGCATCATCGATGCTCGCCGGTTCAACGATGCGGCCATCGATCTCACTTCCGATTTCACCTCGAGAAGCGCGGCACGCGTGCGCGTTTCTCTGCTCTGCAATCCGTCATTCGATTCATGGCTTTTCGTGCAATAGCGGCCTCCCCGGGCCTCGCGGGGAAACTCATCGTTGTGTCAGCAATCGGTTTGACGAGCGCCGCGTGGCTCGCCCATCGACATGCGAACGTTGCTACCGACGATCCGCTTGCCGACGCGGCGACGGCGACGCCCGCGACGCCGGCGCAGGATGCGGCGTCGCAGGCGGCGGCCAGCGCGGCGCCCGCGAGCGAAAGCGCGCCGGCGTTTCGCGTGGAGACCGCCGTGGTCGAGCACAGCTTCTCCGAGGCGGCCCAGCGTCTCGGGGTGGATGCGGCGACGACAGCGAGGCTGGCGCGCGCCTTCTCGGGCCGGCTCGATTTCCGGCGCGATCTGCAACGCGGCAGCGAAATACGCTTCGTGTTTCGCGATGACAAAGACGGTGCGAACGGCGCGAGCGAAGCAAACGATGCAAGCGACGTGAGCGCGGCGAATGCCGGTACACCACAGAACACAGCGTCTTCAGACGACACGCCTGTCGCGATCCGCATCTCGAACGGCAACGTCTCGCACGATCTCTTTCTGTACCGGAACCTCGCGGGCAAGGCGTTCTACTATTCGGCCGACGGTCATGCTGCCGCGCCATCGTTCCTGCGCTATCCCGTGAGGTTCTCGCGCGTGTCTTCGCATTTCTCGATGCGACGGCTCGATCCGGTCACGCATCGCGTGCAGCCGCACGAAGGCGTCGATCTCGCGGCGCCCGTCGGCACGCCCGTTCACGCGACCGCGCGCGGCACTGTGAAGTTCGCCGGCTGGCAGACGGGCTACGGCAAGGTCGTGAAGCTCGAAAACTTCGGCCCTTACTCCACGACCTTCGCCCATCTTTCGCGCTTTGCGAAGCACTTGAAAGTGGGGCAGACGGTGAGCAAGGGGCAGGTGATCGGGTACGTGGGCGCGACGGGTTGGGCGACGGGGCCGCATCTGCACTACGAGGTGCACGTGGATCAGGTCGCGCAGGATCCGCTTACCGTCGACTTGCCGCATCGCGATCCCTTGCAGGGCGAGGACAAGCAGCGCTTCGCGCAACAGGTCGCGCTCATCGACCCGCTGCTTTAGGCGCAACGCGCGAAAGGCTGCCGCAAGGAAGCCCGCAATGGCCTGTGCTGCGCCGCAGGCACGATTTGCCGATTTTCGATAACACGTCGATTAATGACTCAATAGCATGGTTCCACTCAACCGAGGTGGCCAGGGCCGGCCGCCCGGGCCACCCAGAGGGAGAAAACCATGCAAGGCGAATCGAACGCACGTCCCGCTGCAGTTGGCACGACAGTTGGTACATCACCGGGCAAGCCGGGCGCGCCGGCGCTCAATCAAACGCTCGGCACGTGGCAGTTATGGGGCATCGCAGTCGGCCTCGTGATCTCGGGCGAGTACTTCGGCTGGAGCTACGGCTGGGCCAGCGCCGGCACGCTCGGCTTCGTCGTCACGGCGCTGTTCGTCGCGGCGATGTACACCACGTTCATCTTCAGCTTTACCGAACTCACCACCTCCATACCGCATGCGGGCGGGCCTTTCGCCTACGCCCGCCGCGCGTTCGGCCCGCACGGGGGGTATCTGGCAGGGGCGGCCACGCTCGTGGAATTCGTGTTCGCGCCGCCCGCCATCGCGCTCGCCATCGGCGCGTACCTGCACGTGCAGTTCCCCGGACTCGAGCCCAAACACGCAGCCATGGGCGCGTATCTCGTCTTCATGGCGCTCAATATCGTGGGCGTGCAGATCGCCGCGACCTTCGAACTGATCGTCACGCTGCTCGCCATCTTCGAGTTGCTCGTGTTCATGGGCGTCGTGTCGCCGGGCTTCGCATGGAGCCACTTCACGAAGGGCGGCTGGTCGGGTAACGATCATTTTTCGCTGGGCTCGTTTCATGGCATGTTCGCCGCGATTCCGTTCGCCATCTGGTTCTTCCTCGCGATCGAAGGCGTGGCCATGGCCGCCGAGGAAGCGAAGAACCCGCGCCGCTCGATTCCCATCGCCTACGTGGCCGGCATTCTCACGCTCGTCGCGCTCGCCGTGGGCGTGATGGTGTTCGCGGGCGGCGCCGGTGACTGGACCACGCTCGCCAATATCAACGACCCGCTGCCGCAAGCCATGAAGTTCATCGTGGGCGAGCACAGCGGCTGGATGCACATGCTCGTCTGGCTCGGGCTGTTCGGTCTCGTGGCCTCGTTTCACGGCATCATCCTCGGCTATTCGCGGCAGATCTTCGCGCTGGCCCGCGAAGGCTATCTGCCCGCGTGGCTCGCGAAAATTCATCCGCGCTTCAAGACGCCGTATCGCGCGATTCTCGCGGGTGGCGTGGTCGGTATTGCCGCGATCTACAGCGACGAGCTGATCCAGTTCGGCGGGCAGACGCTCACGGCCAACATCGTCACGATGTCGGTGTTCGGCGCAATCGTGATGTACATTGTCAGCATGGCGGCGCTCTTCAGGCTGCGCCGCGTGCAGCCGGCCATGGACCGGCCGTTTCGCGCGCCGCTGTACCCGTTTTTCCCGGCGTTTGCGCTCGTCGCCGCGCTCGTTTGCCTCGGCACGATGGTGTATTTCAACGCGCTGGTGGCGGGGGTGTTCGTGGTGTTTCTCGCGCTCGGCTACGCGTATTTCCTCGCCACGCGCACACAGCGCGAGGGGGTGCCCGCCGAGGGGCTGCTCGAGGAGTGAGCCTCCAGATTCACAGGAGTCCAACGCATGAACTATACGGAGACGATCGGCGCGCGCACCTACCGCTTCGCGGACCTCAAGACGCTGCTCGCCAAAGCCAGCCCGCTGCGCTCCGGCGACCAGCTCGCGGGCGTGGCGGCGGCGAGCGAAGAGGAGCGCGTGGCCGCGAAAATGGCGCTCGCCGCGGTGCCGCTCAAGGCGTTTCTTGCGGAAGCGCTCGTGCCTTATGAAGACGACGAGGTCACGCGCCTGATCGTCGACGATCACGACGCCGCCGCGTTCGCGGCCGTCGCACACCTCACGGTGGGCGACTTCCGCGACTGGCTGCTCTCCGGCGCGGCAACCACCGAAGCGCTCGAGCGCCTCGCGCCGGGCCTCACGCCCGAGATGGTCGCGGCGGTGTCGAAGCTCATGCGCAATCAGGACCTGATCGCCGTGGCGAAAAAGCGGCCCGTGGTCACTCGCTTTCGCAACACCGTGGGGCTGCCGGGCCGCATGTCGGTGCGCCTGCAGCCGAACCATCCCACCGACGACGTGAAGGGCATCGCCGCCTCGATGCTCGACGGCCTGATGTACGGCTGCGGCGACGCGATGATCGGCATCAATCCCGCCACGGACAGTCTGGCGGCCATCGTGAAGCTGCTCGCGATGATCGACGGGTTTCGCGAGCGCTACCGCGTGCCCACGCAGTCCTGCGTGCTCACGCACGTTACCAACACGATCGCGGCTATCGAAAAGTGCGCACCCGTCGATCTGGTGTTTCAGTCGATAGCGGGCACGGAGAAGGCGAACGCGAGCTTCGGCATTTCGCTGGCACTTTTGAAAGAGGCGCGCGAGGCGGCGCTTTCGCTCAAACGCGGCACGGTCGGCAACAACCTCATGTACTTCGAGACGGGGCAGGGCAGCGCGCTCTCGGCGAACGCGCACTACGGCGTGGACCAGCAAACCTGCGAGGTGCGCGCCTATGCGGTCGCACGCAAGTTCGAGCCGTTTCTCGTCAATACGGTGGTCGGTTTCATCGGCCCCGAGTATTTGTACGATGGAAAGCAGATCATTCGCGCGGGGCTCGAAGATCACTTCTGCGGCAAGCTGCTGGGCGTGCCCATGGGTTGCGACATCTGCTATACGAACCACGCCGAAGCCGACCAGGACGACATGGACACGCTGCTCACGCTGCTGGGCGCGGCCGGCATCAACTTCATCATGGGCATTCCGGGCGCCGACGACGTGATGCTCAACTACCAGAGCACCTCGTTTCACGACGCGCTCTACGTGCGCGACCTGCTCGGCCTGCGCCGCGCGCCGGAGTTCGAGGAGTGGCTGGAGACCATGGAGATCGTCGACGCGAAAGGCGCGCTCCTGCCGGGCTCCGCGCGCGTGCCGCTGCTCGCGGGCGCGCACGAGTGGTTGGGGATCGACGCATGAGCGACGCCGTCGAAAAGAACCCGTGGGGCGGTCTCAAGGCGTTCACGAACGCGCGCATCGCGCTCGGGCGCGCGGGCAACGGCTTGCCCACGGCGCCGCTGCTCGCGTTCAATCTCTCGCACGCGCAGGCGCGCGACGCCGTGCATCACCCGCTCGACGCCGAAGCCTTGCGGCGCACGCTCGAAGCCGAGGGGTTCGCCACGCTCGGCGTGGAAAGCGCGGCGCCGGACCGGCAGCATTATTTGCGCCGGCCAGACCTTGGGCGGCGCTTGTCGGAGGCGAGCCGGACCGCGTTGGTCGAGGCGGCGGGTTTGGCCACGGCTGCGCGTGAGGAGCCGCCCGAAGTCGTGTTCGTGATCGGCGACGGCCTTTCGGCGATCGCCGCCGCGAAACAGGCCGCGCCGCTGCTCCTCGCCGTACGCGCGCGTCTTGCGGACTGGCGCATCGGCCCAGTGGTGGTCGCGCGCCAGGCACGCGTGGCGCTCGGCGACGAGATCGGCGAACTGCTGGGCGCGAAACTCGTGGCGATGCTGATCGGCGAGCGGCCCGGGCTCAGCTCGCCAGACAGCCTCGGCGTCTATCTCACCTACGCGCCGAAGGTGGGCTGCCATGACGCGCAGCGCAACTGCATCTCGAACGTGCGTCCCGAAGGGCTGCCGTATGAAGCGGCCGCGCACAAGCTCCACTACCTCCTCACGCATGCGCGGCGGCTCGGGCTGACCGGCGTCGGACTGAAGGACGATAGCGACGCGACGCTGCCGGGCGTCGGGGCGGCAGGGCAGATCACGTCTGCATGAGGGTCCGCACGCGCGGGCGGAGACTGCATCCGCCGCAACCGTTGGAGCAGGCGACGCACCGCGGCGGTGCTGCCGCCTGTGCAGGGATTGAGCACTCCGCTCGCCGCCATTGCGCCGCCGTGGAGCAGCGCGGCGCCCGGCATGGCCATGCCGCATACCGTTCTCGCTGGCGCGACTCTTGCATCAATCGACGATCGATCGAAGCAAGCGCGTGCTGGGAGGCAATCATGAACGAAACGGCAGAGCGAACCGAAGCCACGGCCGGGCAGGCGCGATGCAACGCGCCTGGCGCCCGCACCGTGGTCAGCGTGGCGCACGACGCCGACGAGCAGGCGCGCAACCTCGTGGGCTGGCGGCAGACCTACGACCAGCTGGCGGCGGGCCGCTTCGTCGGCACGCTCACGGAACTGCCACTCGACACCATGAAGGTGTTCCGCGAGACCACGAGCCACACGTTGCGCCAGGCGTGCGAGGTGCGCGGCGACGCCTGGTGGTTCGGCATACCGGTCCCGCGCGAAGGCGAGGCGCGTGTCGACGCGCAGCCCATTGGCGCGCAGGCGTTTGCGCTGCGCCCCGGCAACGTAGAGTTCGAGTTGCTCACGCCGGCGCAATTTTCGATCTACGGCGTGGTCGTGCGCGGCGACGTGCTGCGCCACTATGCGGCCGCGGTCGAGCACACGGCGCTCGAAGAGCGTTTGCCGGCTGCCCCTGTCGTGCAGGCGGGCGCGGCGAGCATCGAACGCCTTTGCGCGCGGCTCGCGAGGTGTCTCGACGATGGCGGCCAGGCGCATGAGAACGTGCCGGACGCACCGCTTTCGGACCTCGAACGCAACGCATTGCAGGCGGAAGTGCTCGCCGCGCTGTTCGACGCCTGCGCGGGCAGCGGGGATGCGGTGATCGAGTCCGCCTCGCGGCGCCGCTGGATCGTTGCGCAGGCGCGCGACTACGTGCTCGCGCATCGCGCGCGGCCGGTCGGTGTGCCGGAGCTTTGCGAGCAGCTGCACGTGAGCCGGCGTACGCTCCAGTACTGCTTTCAGGACGTGCTTGGCATGGCGCCCGCCACCTACCTGCGCGCGCTGCGCCTGAACGGCGCCCGGCGCGACCTGTGCGCTCGCGCGGCCGGTTCGGTGCAGGACGTGGCCACCGCCTGGGGCTTCTGGCATTTGAGCCAGTTCGCCACCGATTACCGGCGCATGTTCGGCATGCGGCCTTCCGAGGCGTTGCGCGCGGAGGCAACGCCCTGAATTCGCGGACCGGAATATGAACCCGTTCACCACTGATGACAGAGGGCACATTCTTCGCTACCTGGATTTATTTTCCGGCACGCACTCCTCCGAGCCGCTTCTGTTCATTCATGGTTTGGGTTGTGCGGCCAGCAGCGATTACCCACCGGTAGTGGGCTCCCATGCATACCCGAAACGCCGATCGCTCCTCGTCGATCTCTTGGGAGCGGGGTTCAGCGACAAACCAGAGGACGGGAATTATGATTCGGAGACCCAGGCGAATGTCCTCTCAAACTTCGTCACGAGCGAGCCCTTCACGCGGGTGAATCTATTCGGTCATAGCGCTGGCGCGTTCATCGCGCTGAAGCTCGCGAAACGCCTGCCGGTCCAGGTGGGTACCGTGGTCTTATGTGCGCCCGGTCTGAACGATTACGGCAAAGCGATGTTGTCGGAAATAACGTCGATGACCGAAGCGCAATTCGTAGCCGTTGGGTTTTCGCAGCTGCTGGCGCAGTTGAAAGCCGCGGGCGGCAACGACGCCTGGCTGGACCCGTTTGCCGTCGCATCGCCTCATGCCATTTACCAATGGGCAAAATCCGCGCTGGACGATAACGCGGAAGACTGGCTCGGCAAATTCGCCAGGCTGAATGCGAGAAAAGGGGTGATTCTTCCGGAAACGGCCACGAGTGGCGAACTTGCCCAATTCGACCAAGCCGGCTGCGCCGTCGAACTCGTTGCCAATACCGAGCACATGATGGCGTACGACAATCCCGATGGCCTGGCGCTCGCCATCAGCAACATGCTCGAACGAGGCGCTTGAGGAAGCGACGGCGCCTCACCGGCTCACCAGCTGCTTGTGATAGAACGTGGTGCCGCACAATGCGCCGTCCGGCATCAGCGCGTAATTCGGCACGCCGCCCACACGCTCCCAACCGGCGCGCGCATAGAGCCGTTCGGCCGCACCGCCCGTTACGGTGTCGAGCACGAGCACCGATTTTCCGGCTTGCCTTGCCGCCTCGTCGATCGCGAGCATGAGGCGCAGCCCGATACCTTGTCCGCGCGCGGCGCGGTGCACCAGCACCTTGGCGACATCGGCGCGATGCGGCTGGTTTTCCGGCTGCGCCGTCACGAGTTGCGCCGTACCCACGATGCGCTGCTGTGCGTCTTCGGCCGCGAGCAGAATGCGGCCGCCTCGCGCCACGTCTTGCGCCACCCCGTGCCAGAACGCAAGCGCCGTCTCGCGCGCAATCGGCAGCATGAAGCTCACCGAGGCGCCGCCCTCCACGCAGTCGATGAGTACGTCCGCAAGCGCGGGTGCGCAGGCTTGCGCCTGTTCGGCGGTGAGGCGGCGTACCTCGATGGCTTCGCTCATGGGATTGTGAACCCGGTCAGTTAGTGGTCCTGCAGAGCGCGACGACGTAGCGCGCCGGCGCGTTCGTGGGATTGCGATAGGCAATGGGGCAGTCGAGGCGCATTGCGAGGCAGTCGCCGGTTTCGAGCCGCCACACGCGCTCGCCCACCGTCATCTCCATCACGCCTTCCATCACCCAGACCTGTTGATGAATTTCCGCGTCGTGCAGGCTCGTGTCGTAGGCCACGCGCTGGCCGGGCGGAAAGTGCACTTCCACGAGCTGGATGGGCGACCATACGGGCGGCGAGAGATTGCGCCGCACGTAGCCCGACTCGGGATCGGTCCAGACTGCTTGATCACGGGCCGCGGCGTGCGGGGAAGGGGTCTGGCGCGCATCGTCGCCCGGCGCCTCGAAGAGCGAGGCGAGCGAGACGCCGAGCGCCGTGGCGAGCTTGTCGAGCACGACGGCCGTGGGGCTGCTTTGCCCGCGTTCGATGAGCGAGATATTCGAGCGGCTCACCGAACTGCGCTCGGCCAGCGCTTCGAGCGACCAGCCTCTGGCGTCGCGCAGTTCGCGCAGGCGGCGGGCGATAGTGGTGTGGATATCCATGTCTTCCAGTTTAATGGATTTGTTCGTCTAGTAAACTAGATTATGCAATTCCGTATATAAAAGTTTATGCGCATCAAGTTTGTCGCAGGCATGCGACAGATGATGTCGCCCTGATATTCCGGTTCGCCGACACGCAAACGTTTGCGTCGTTTTGGGCGGTCAAAACCTTGATTTTCGTCAATTGAAGGCCTGCTGCCCGCTGTTAGTTTCCCGCTATCTCATAAAGACATCGCCGTGCGGTTCGGGACGCAACATGCAACACCACACGCTGGACCTGGAAATCGGGCAGCTACTTTCAGGGCCGCCGCTTGCCTGCGGGCCCGACGTGCCGATACGCGAAGCGGCGCGCATGATGAGCGAGCGGCGCTATAGCGCCATCGTCATTACCGAAATGGGGCGACCCGTCGGCATCTGGACCGAGCACGACGCGCTCGCGCTGGGCGAAGACGCCGCCGCGCTCGCGCTGCCCATCCGCCATGCGATGAGCCATCCGGTGCGCGCGCTGCCGGCGAGCACGCGTCTGCGCGACGCCGCTCTGCGCTTCAAGCGCGAGGGCATCCGTCATTGTCTCGTCGTGGATCAGTCGGGCCGCTCGCTCGGCATCGTCACGCAAACCGACCTGGTCATGAACCAGGGGCTCGAGTGCTTTCTGCGGCTGAAGACGGTCGGCTCGGTCAACGCGGCGATGCCGCTCGTGGTCGACGCGCGCATGGCCATGCACGAGGCCATGCAGCGCATGCGTGCGCGGCGTCTGAGCGCGCTCGTCGTGAGCTATCCCGAAGGCGACTTCGGCATCGTCACCGAGCGCGATGTGGTGCGCCTCGCTGCCGACGGCGCGCTCGACGGTACGGTCGGCGCGCGCGCGAGCCGGCCGCTGCGCTCGCTCGCGCATTCGCAAAGCCTCTATGCGGCGCGTCAGTATCTCCTCGAGCACCGCATGCGTCACGTGGGGGTGATCGGCGAAGACGGGCGTCTCGCGGGCCTGCTCGACCTCTCGCATATCCTGCACGACATCGAAGGCGGCTTCGTGCGCGAGTTGCAGATGGCGCTGCGCGAGCGCGACGACGCGCTGCTCGCCTCGCGCGCGAACCTGCGCCTCGCCGACCAGGTGGTGGAGTCGACGCTCGACGGCGTGATGATCACCGACCTCGACGGCACCATCGAGCGCGTGAATCCCGCTTTTACGCGGCTCACGGGCTATACGGAGCACGAGGCGCTGGGGCGCAACGCGAGCCTGCTCAACTCGGGCCGCCAGGGCCCGGCGTTCTACGGCGCGCTCTGGCGCAGCCTGCAGCAGAACGGCCACTGGAAGGGCGAAATCTGGAACCGCCGCAAGGACGGCGCGCTTTACCTGGAATACCTGACGATTTCCAGCATCTGCGACCCGAGCGGCCGCTGCACGCATTACGCCGCGATCTTCGCGGACATCACGCAGCGCCGCGAGACCGAGGAGCGCCTGAGCTACCTCGCGACGCACGACGCCCTGACGGGCCTGCCCAATCGCACGCTCTTCACCGAGCGCCTCACGCTCTCGCTCGCTCGCGCGCGCCGCTCGGGCAAGCGCGTCGCGGTGATGTTCCTCGACCTCGACCGCTTCAAGCTCATCAACGACACGATGGGCCATGGCGTGGGCGACGAGGCGCTCACCGTGATCGCTGCGCGCCTGCGCGAAGCCGTGCGCGAGACCGATACGGTGGCGCGCCTCGGCGGCGACGAGTTCACGCTGCTGATCGAGGATATCGAAGACATTCGCCACGTCGGGCAGATCGCCCAGGGGCTGCTCGCGCGCGTGGGCGCCGCGATGCACATCGGCGAGCAGCTGCTGTTCGTCACGCCGAGCATCGGCATCAGCATGTATCCGGACGACGCGCACGATCCGCGGCAACTGCTCATGCAAGCCGACCGCGCGATGTACGAGGCCAAGGACGCCGGCAAGAACAACTTCCGCTTCTTCGCCACGCCGATGACATCGTCGGCAATGGAGCGCATCGTGCTCGAAAGCGAGCTGCACCATGCGCTCGAGGCGGGCGAACTCGTGCTGCACTATCAACCCGAATTCGAGGTGGCGAGCGGGGCGCTCGTCAATATCGAGGCGCTCGCGCGCTGGCAGCACCCGCGCCGCGGCCTCGTGCCGCCCGACCAGTTCATCCCGATTGCCGAGGAATCCTCATTGATCGTGCCGCTCGGTGCATGGGTGTTGCGTGAGGCCTGCCGGCAGGCGCGCGAGTGGCTGGACGAGGGCTTCGATTTCGGCCGCATCAGCGTGAATCTTTCGGCGCGGCAATGTCTGCACGACGGTTTTCTGCATCAGCTTACGACCATCCTCAGCGAGACCGGCCTGCCAGCCACGCGCCTGCAGCTCGAACTCGTGGAGAGCATGGCGATGACGTCGGGCCGCGGCGGCATCGAGGCGTTGCTGCAGGAGCTCGCCGCGCGCGGCATCAGCCTCGCGATCGACGACTTCGGCACGGGGTATTCGTCGTTCAAGTATCTGCAGTCCTTACCGGTCGACACGCTCAAGGTGGACCGTTCGTTCCTCGCGGACATGGCCGAGCCGGGGCCCGGGATGTCGCCGCGTGTTAAGAAAAGCGCCGCGCGAGACCGCTCGATCGTGCGCGCGATCGTCGCGATGGCGCGCTCGCTCGGCGTCACGGTGGTGGCCGAGGGCGTCGAGACGCCGCGGCAACTCGAGTTTCTGCGCGAGATCGGCTGCGACCGCGCACAAGGTTTCCTGCTTGCGCGTCCCGCGCCGGCTGAATTGATGCCGCGCGCGCTCGAGGCGTGCGTGGCGGGCTGAAGACGGCCTTTGCTTTCCCCCTTTAGCCGAAGTATCCGGAGAATCCCGTGAGCACCAGTGACGAGATGCTGTTGAACTCGATGACCGCGCTAGTGAGCGCGCATGGCAAGGCCATCTCGCGCTTCGGCGCGAGTGTGGTGGTGATGACGAAGTTCGTCGAGGCGGTGCTGCCGCAGCTGTCCACGGCGCAGATCGAACGCACGATCCTCGCGTTTCGCGCGCAGCTTGGCGAAGCGATGGCCGTGGCCGACGACGTGCTGTTGCCAGGTGAATACCGTGCCACGCTGATCGAACAGGCGAACATGCTGCTGGCCCGGCTGGGCAGCGATGCCGTTCCCACCACGTTGAGGCCCTGAAGCGGAAATAAGGCAATGCGTAATCTGACGATTCGAAAAGGGCTGCTGCTCGTGCTCTGCACGTTCGCGGCGATGCTGGTGGTGGGCGCAGCGGTCGGTGTCCTGATGATCGGCCGCGCCGACGACTCGGCGCGTTACATCCACGAAGTCGCACGCCAGGACGCGCTCGCGCTCGCCTTGCGCGAGGACGCGGCGCTCGCGCAAACGGCGCTGGCGCGTGCTTATCAGGCCGAGATGGAGAAAGGCGCCGCCGAAGCACAACAGCACGCGCAGCAGGAAGCACGCGATCTCCTCGAGCAGGCCTCGAAGCACAGCGCCGCGCTGCGCGAGAGCGCCCCGTTCGACCTTGATGCGGCCCAGCAGCGCGACGCCTTGCTCGGCGCGTGGAGCGCGCTTGCGCAGTCGCTGCAGCGCGCGGCCACGGCGCTCGAATCCGGCGACACGGCAACCTATGCCGCGCTGGCCGCTGGAGATGTCGCCAGTGCGAATACGCAGTTCTCGGCCAGCGTGGCCGCACTGCGCGCGAACGCCGATGCCGCCACGCGCGCGACGCTCGACCAGTCCGCGCGCGAGCACAACTGGGTAATGGCGATGGTGGCGGTCGGTCTGCTGGGGGCGCTGGCGCTCGTCGTCGCGACGCATCTGGCGCTGCGCCGCCTCGTCACGGCGCCGCTCAAAGAGGCGGTGGAAGTGCTCAACCAGATCGCCGCGAACGATCTCTCGGTCCATATCGAAGGCGGCGGGCGCAACGAAATCGGCCAGTTGCTCGGCGCGATGCGGCGCATGCAGGGCGGCCTGAGCCATACGGTGCGCAGCGTGCGATCGAGCTGCGATGCGATCAACACGGGCGCACGCGAAATCGCGGCGGGCAATCTCGATCTGTCGAGCCGCACGGAACAGCAGTCTGCGTCGCTCGAGCAGACGGCGTCGAGCATGGAACAGCTGACGTCGAGCGTGCGTCAGAACGCGCAGCATGCGAACGCCGCGAGCGCGCTCGCCACGGGCGCCGCCGATGTCGCGCAGCGCGGCGGACGCGTGGTCGAGCAGGTGATCGACACGATGGAGGAGATCAGCCGCAGCTCGGGCAAGATCGCGGACATCACGGGCATCATCGACGGCATTGCGTTTCAGACCAATATTCTCGCGCTCAACGCGTCGGTCGAGGCCGCGCGCGCGGGCGAGCAGGGGCGCGGCTTCGCCGTCGTCGCGGGCGAGGTGCGCATGCTCGCGCAGCGCAGCGCCGCCGCGGCGCGCGAGATCAAGTCGCTGATCGACGCCTCGGTGCACGACGTGCGCAACGGCCGCTCGCTCGTGGGCGAGGCGGGCGCGACGATGGCCGAGATCGTCGCTTCGGTGGACAAGGTGTCGGGCCTCATGAAGGAGATCGCCTCGGCTACCGTCGAGCAGAGCGCCGGCATCGAGCAGGTCGAGACGGCGGTGAGCCAGATGGATCAGGTCACGCAGCAGAACGCGGCGCTCGTGGAACAGGCGGCGGCTGCCGCCGAGTCGCTCGAGCAGCAGGCGAGCCAGATGGCCGATGCCGTGGCGACGTTCCGCGTGAGCGAGACGGCGGACACGCCGTCGCTGACGCCGCCCGTCACGCCGCCGGCGGTTGCGCACGAGGCAAGCGCGCTGCCTGCGGTGGCATGAGGGGCTAACGCCAGGCCTGCGTGAACTCGCCGATCACGCGTGCGAGATGCGCCTGCATCGCCGCACGCGCGGCGTGGGCGTCGCGCGCCATGATGGCCGAAAAAATGCGCTGATGGTCTTCCTGCGAAGCCGCGCGCAACGCGGGCGTATGGAAGTGCTCCTCGATTTTTTTCCACAGCGGGTCGGCGCGCGAGTTGTCCCACATCGCGCTCACAACGTGCCGCAGCATGTCGTTGCCGGTCGCGCCCGCGATCGCCAGATGGAACTCGCGGTCGGCGGCCTCGTTGGCGGCCTTGTCGTCCATGTTTTCGCGCATCGTGCGCAACGCGGCGAAGAGGCGATCGAGGTCCGCATCCTTGCGTTCGGTCGCGGCGAGCGCCGCGATGCCGCTCTCGATCACTTCGCGCGCGCGCAGCGTCTCGATCGGGCCCGGCCCGCGCGGCAGTTCGAAGGCGATGGCGCGCGTCTCCTGCGCGTCGGCCACATAGATGCCCGACCCCACGCGCACCTCGACCACGCCCTGCACTTCGAGCGCGATGATCGCCTCTCTGACCTGCGTGCGGCTCACGCCGAAACGCTCGGCGAGCGTGCGCTCGGAGGGCAGGCGGGTGCGAGGCGCGCCCGGCGCGCGCCCGACGTCGCCTGCCGCGATCAGGTCGTAGATCTGTTTCGCGAGGCCGACGTAGGAGCGGTCGGTTGCGTCCGCATCGGCGGCGCGACCGGTTGGCGTGTGCGAAAGATCGGCCATCCAGGATTCTCGAAAGCGTCGAAGCCGCCGGGAGGCGGCTGAAGTTCGCCAGAATGGTACACCAGTTGCCGCGCCGCCAAGCGTCGAGGCGGCGCGGGTTTCCGCCCGCTTTCAGCACGCGCGGGGTCCAGTGGTAAACCACTATCGCGCGCCGATTGGTATGCCAGTACTGTCAGACGGGGAGGCGTTCACGCATGCCCGACGTTTTGCTTCGAGGGGACGCCTTTGAAGAGGTCATTCCGCTGGTCCGGCGCGTCCGGTCCAGTCCCGCTGCAGCACATCCAGCAAGATTCCCTGCGTCACGCACACGGTGTCGGCCATTCCCGACGAACCCGGTGCGCCGGCAATCAGTAAGTTCTATCCGACAAAAAGGAGACAACATGCTTTCAGGAATCCAGGTGCTTCGAGCGGCGGCGACCGCGGCAATGGTGCTGTGCGCAGGCGCGGCTTTCGCACAGGCATCGATCGTTTCCGGCCCGTCCAGCGACCCAACGTGCATGGTCCCCTGGAAGACCGACACCAAATTCATCAAGTATCCGAAGAAGAGCGGGCCGTATCGCGTCGCGCTCGTGAACGGCTACATCGCCAACACGTGGCGCATCCAGATGATCAAGACGGCCAAGGCCTATACGGCTGAACCGGCCGTCGCCGCCAAGCTCAAGGAGTTCAAGGTCGTCTCGACGGGCGAGGACGTGCCCGCGCAGATCTCGGCCGTCAACAACTTCATCGACGCCGGCTACGACGCGATCATCGTCGACGCGCAGAATCCCGCCTCGTTCGGACCCGCGATCCGCCGCGCGAAGAAAGCCGGCGTCGTGCTGGTCGCGTTCGACAATACGCTCGACAGCGAAGACGCGATCAACGTGGACGTCGACCAGTACGGGCTTGGCGTGCTGTGGGCCAAGTGGCTCGCGACTCATGTGCCCAACGGCGGCAAGGTGCTGGAAGTCCGCGGCGTGGCCGGCACCTCGGTCGACACCGATCGGCACAATGGCTTCACGAAGACCCTCGACGAGACCGGCAAGAAGTGGAACGTCGTGCAGGTCTACGGCAAGTGGGACGACGCGGTCGCGCAGAAGGCCACCGCCGACGCCATCGCCGTGCAGGGCCATTTCGACGCCATTTCGGCGCAGGGCGGCGACACGGGGGTGGTGCGCGCGATGATCGATGCGAAACATCCGTTCGTGCCGTTCGGCGGCGAGACGGAGAATGGCTTTCGCAAGTTCTGCGCGCAGTACGGCGCCCAGGGTCTGAAGTGCACGTCGGCGGGCACCGGTCCCGCGCAGGTGGCCGTGGCGATCAAGACGGCGCTCGCGGCGCTCGATGGACAGACCATTCCCGTGGCGATCAAGCTGCCGCTGGACGTCACCGACGATTCGATGCTGAAGGCGGGCGTCAACTATTTCCCGAACGAGTCGGACAACTTCTTCGTGGGCAACTCGTTTCCCACTTGCGGCATCAACTTCTCCGCTCAGGCAATCATGAAGCAGAGCCAGGGCAACCAGTGACCGCGTGATTGCCGCGTGACGTGACGGGAGGCGAAGCATGCAGCAGGGTGCAGAGCAGCCGTTTTTTCAGATGTCTGCCGTGTCGAAGAGCTACGGCGGCGCCGTGGCGCTGGATCACGCGGAACTCGCGGTGCGAAAGGGCCGCATTCACGCGATTCTCGGCGAGAACGGCGCGGGCAAATCCACGCTGCTCAAGGTGATGTCCGGCGTGGTGCAGCCCGACGAGGGCGTGATGCACCTCGATGGCCGTAAAGTCGCGTTCGCCTCGCCCGCAGAGGCGAACGCGGCGGGCATCGTCTGCGTGTATCAGGAGTTGTCGCTGATCCCCGACCTGAGCGTGGCCGACAACATCTTCGCTTCGAACCCGCCGCGCCGCTTCGGCATGATCGACCGCCGGGCCCAGCGTCGCCAGGCCGAGGAAGCGCTGGCCCGCGCGGGTGCGGCCGACATCAATCCGCTCGCGAAAGTGCGCGACTTGCCGCTGTCGCGCCAGCAGATGGTCGAGCTGGCCAAGGGGCTCGCGCACGAACCGCGCATCCTGATCCTCGACGAGGCCACCTCGGCGCTGACCGCCGCCGACGTGGCGCGCGTGATCGACGTGCTCAAGCGGCTGCGCGAAGAGGGGCTCGCGCTGCTCTTCATTTCGCACCGCATGCACGAGGTGAAGGCGCTCGCGGACGAATGCACGGTGTATCGCAATGGCCGCCATGTGATGAGCTTCGAGGCGGGCACGCGCTCGGATAATGAGGTCATCGAAATGATGATCGGGCGGACGTACCAGCATGTGTTCCCCGACAAACCCGCGGCAAAGGCCGAGCGCCCACCAGTGCTCGCCTGTTACGATCTCGCGTGGAGCGAGACGCTGCAGGGCATCAGTTTTTCACTGCAGCCCGGCGAAATTCTCGGGCTGGGCGGTCTCGACGGGCAAGGGCAGCGCGAACTGCTGCTCGCGCTGTTCGGCGTGCTGCGCGGCTGCGCGGGCAAGATCGAAATCGACGGCAAGACGGTGTCGATCGGCAGCCCGGTTGCCGCGCGCGCCAAGGGAATCGGCATGGCGCTGATCCCGGAGGACCGCAAGACCGAAGGCCTGATGCTGCCGATGTCGGTGCGCGAGAACCTCTCGTTCGCTGCGCTCGATCGCATGTCGACGGCAGGCGTGATCGATCGCACTCGCCAGCAGTCCTATGTTGACCGGATGATGGAGCTTCTCGCGATCAAGTCGCACGGCGTCGATGCGCCCGTGGGCTCGCTGTCGGGCGGCAACCAGCAGAAGGTGGTGATCGCGAAGTGGCTGATGCGCAAGCCGAGAATCCTGCTGCTCAGCGACCCGACGCGCGGCATCGACGTGGGCACCAAGCAGGAGCTTTATCAGCTGCTCAGGCGCCTCGCCGACGAAGGCGCTGCGATCCTGTTCTATTCGACCGACTATGACGAGCTGATCGGCTGCTGCGACCGCGTGCTCGTGCTGTACGAAGGCAGGATCAAGAAGGAGCTCGTCGGGCCGGCGATCACCGAACAGAACCTGATCGCGAGCGCACTGGACCTGCCGGTTGGACAAGTCGGACAGGTTGCGCAGGGTTCGTCTTCCACGGGAGTCGCGCCATGAGCGGGCTGCGTTACTGGTATGCGGAAAATCGCGGGACCGTGTTCGCGTTCGGCCTGTTCGTGCTGATGTTCGCGATTTACCTCGTCAACTATCCGTCGAGTCTGTCGGCGAACGTGTTTCAGACCGCGGCGAACAAGGCGGTGCTGCTCGCGCTCGTCTCGATGGGGCAGGCGCTCGTCGTGCTCACGGCCGGCATCGACCTCTCGATCGGCATGATGCTCGTGCTGACGAATTGCATCGGCTCGTGGATCGTCACGGGCGACGCGCTGCATAGCGCGCTCGGCATCGTCGGCGTGCTCGCGGCGGGCGCGTTGTGCGGCGCGCTCAACGGCGTGATCATCATTTTCGGCCGTCTGCAGCCGATCGTGACGACGATCGCGACGGGCGCCGTGTTTTACGGGCTGGCGCTGCTGCTGCGCCCCGTGCCCGGCGGCACGATCAACGAAGATCTCGCCGACGCCCTGACCGGCAAGGTCGCGGGCGTCGTGCCGGCGAGTCTGCTGATCCTGATCGCAGCCGTGATGATCGTCTGGATTCCTTTCAAACGCTCGGCGGTGGGCCGGGCGGCGTATGCGACCGGCTCGTCCGAACCCGCAGCCTTCCTCTCGGGCATGCCGATCCGCCGCGCCAAGTTCGCGAGCTATACGCTGGCGGGCCTGCTCGCCGCCATTGGCGGCCTGTTTCTGACCTTCTTCACCGACACCGGCGAAGCGAGCCTCGGCAGCGCCAACTCGTACACGCTCTTTTCGATTGCCGCCGTGGTGATCGGCGGCGTGTCGCTGCTCGGCGGCAAGGGCAGCGCGATCGGCGCGATCTTCGGCGCGTTCGCGTTCCGCTCCATCGGCGACCTGCTGTTCGTGTTCAACGTCGACGCGCTCTGGCAGCCGCTATTCCAGGGCGTGATTCTCCTGCTGGCCGTCGCGATTGGCGCATGCGGGCTGTTCAGGGTGCGCAACCGTCTGGAGTGGTTCCAATGAGCGGCGTTTCGGCAAGCACGCGGACCACCTTCGTGTCGCGGCTCACGCGCAGGATCGACAAGCCGATCCTGATTTCGTTCGGGTGCATCGTTGCGCTGCTGCTCGTCGGCGGGATGTTTTCGCGCAACTTCACGTCGCCGGAATACATCCTGCTGCAGCTGAAAGTCGGCGCGTTTCTCGGCATCATCGCCACCGGCTTGATGATGGTGATTCTGCTCGGCCACATCGACCTCTCGTTGCCGTGGACGATCACGGTGGGCGCGATGATGGCCTGTGCCGTCGCCGGGCATGGCGAACTCGGGCAGATTCTCGCGATTCCGGTCGGCATTGGCTGCGGCGTGCTGATCGGCATCGTCAACGGCATTCTCGTCGCACTCCTGCGTATTCCCTCGATGATCGCGACGCTCGCGACCAATGCGGTCGCGCAGGGCATCATGATCGTCTATACGGGCGGCTCGTCGCCGCAGGATTCGGCGCCGCACGTCATGCGCTGGCTTGCCGCGGGCTGGCTCTTGCCGGGCGTGCCGAATGCCGTCGCGCTGTGGGTGGTGATCGGGGCCGCGACGATATTCCTGCTCTCGCGCACGACCTTCGGGCGCACACTGTACGCGATCGGCAACACCGAGCGCGCCGCGTATCTTTCCGGCATCGATACGCGGCTCGTGACCGTGGCCGCGTTCGCCGTGTGCAGCGCCTTCGCCGCGTTCGGCGGCGTGCTGCTCGCGGGCTATGCGTCGAAGGCGGCACAGTCGATGGGCGACGCCTATCTGCTGCCCGCGATCGCGGCGGTGGTGCTGGGCGGCACCTCCATTCTTGGCGGCCGCGGCTCGTACCTCGGCACCGTCGCCGGCGCGATCCTCATCACGCTGCTGCAGTCCATTCTCTCGGTCGCGCAGATGCCGGAGGCGGGGCGCCAGATCATCTACGGCGTGGTGATTGCCGCGATGCTGCTGCTGTACGGGCGCAGCAAGCGGGAAGTGTAGGCTGCGGGGGGGCGAGCCCCCCGCTTCACGCTCAATCGACCCGATCGAACCCGACGGTCACTGCGCAATGCGATAGCGCGGCGCCGGCGTGCTGCTCGACAGTTGCGTCGACATCGCCCGGCGAGCCGTCTCGAACGCGTTCCATTGCTCCACGTCGTGCAGCGAAGGAATCGTCACGGTTTCGCCGCGCTCGAAGCCGGTGAGGGCGGCACTCACCATGTCCTGCGCGGACATCACGATCGCGCTGTCGAGGTGTTCGAGCGGCAGGCCGCCCGTTTCCCAGAACTCCGTGGCCGTGGCGCCGGGCAGCACCGCCTGCACACGAATGCCCCTGGCCGCCAGTTCGTGATGCAGCGACTGGCTGAACGCGAGCACGAAGGCCTTGGTGCCGCCATACACGCCGTTGAGGATCTCGGGCGCGATGCTGACGATGGAGGCGATGTTGATGATCGCGCCCTGGCCGCGCGCGACGAAGCCCGGCACGGCCGCATACGTGAGCCGCGTGAGCGCGGTGACGTTCAGCTCGATCATGCGCGTCATGTAATCGACGTCGCTCTCCACGAGCGGCGTGTGCGTGCCGATGCCCGCGTTGTTCACGAGCAGCGTGAGGCTGGCGTCGTCGCGCAGGCGCGCTTCCACGGCGGCGAGATCGTCACGGTCGTTGAGATCGGCGGCGAGCACTTCCACGTCGCGCCGGGTTTCGCTCGTGATGCGTCCGGCGAGCGCGGCTAGCCGCTCGCGATTGCGCGCGACGAGCACGAGGTCGTAGCCCTGGCGCGCGAGTTCGGCGGCGTACACGGCGCCGATGCCGGACGACGCGCCGGTGACGAGCGCGGTGCCGCGATGGGTTGGCTGGTTCATGATCAGGCTCCTTGGCGTAGCGGCGCAGGTGGTTAGGTAACATGCAAGTGGCGCTGCTGTGAATGCATTCTGGCCGCGATTGACCGTGACGCAAATGACGTATAGGGTCGTGATTCAGGACATGCAGCGACAGGAGCAGGACATGCACCGCATCGGCTACCTTTTGAGCGACGAATTCCAGGTGATGGCGCTCGCGACCCAAAGCGTTTTCGAATACGCGAACATGGCGTCCGGCTCGCCCTTCTACGCGATCGAGAACTATTCGGTGGAGGGCGGCGCGGTGCGCTCGTCGCTCGGCATGCGCGTGGACACGCTGCGCGCACCCGCGCCCGCGCGCAGCCGCGTGGACACCTGGATGGTGGCGGGCGTGAACGACCCGCGTACCGCGGACGCGGCGCCCGCGGTGCTCGCGTTCCTGCGCCGCGCGAGCGGCCGCGCGCGGCGGGTGGCGGGCATCTGCACGGGCGGTTTCGTGCTGGCCGAGGCGGGCCTGCTCGACGGGCGCCGCGCCACCATGCACTGGTACTACGCGCGCGATCTGCAGCAGCGCTTTCCTGAAGTGCGTGTGGAAGACGACCGCATCTATATCGTCGACGGGCCGGTCTGGACGTCGGCGGGCATGACGGCGGGGCTCGATCTCGCGCTCGCCATGGTCGAACGCGACCTCGGCGCGGAGGTGTCGCGCTCGGTGGCGCACAAGCTCGTCATGCATCAGCGGCGCTCGGGCGGCCAGTCGCAGCATTCCGAAATGCTCGCGCTCGCGCCGAAATCGGATCGCATCCAGAACGCGCTCGACTACGCGCGCCGCCACCTGAGCAGCGCGCTCACGGTGGAGCAGCTTGCCGAGGCCGTGCACCTGAGCCCGCGCCAGTTCAGCCGCGTGTTCACGGCGGAAACGGGGCAGTCGCCGGCGCGCGCCGTGGAGGGCCTGCGCCTGGAGGCGGCGCGGCTCATGATCGAGCAGAGCACGCATCCGCTCGACGTCATCGCTCGCGAAACCGGCTTTCGCGACCGGCGGCATATGCGCGAGGCGTTCGTGCGTGGCTTCGGCGTGCCGCCGCAGGCGGTGCGGCGCGAAGTGCGCGCGGGGGCGTAGGCGCGTAGTTTCGACCGCGCGGCTACGACTCGGCTTTTGCGGTGCGTTTGGCCCTGGCGGTCACGGCGCCGAAGTGCGCGCGATATTGCTGCGGCGTGGTGCCCAGCTTGCGCTTGAAGGCCACGCGCAAATGGTCGGCGTCGCGCATGCCGCAGCGAAAGGCCACCGTTTTCAACGGCGCCGTGCTGTTTTCCAGCATCACACGCGCCGCGTCGATGCGTGCGCTCTCGACGAATTCGGTGGGCGTCATGCTGGTGTCGCGCACGAAGATTCTCGCGAAGTTGCGCTTGCTCATTTTCGCAACGCCGGCGAGCACTTCCACGCCCAGATCTTCGTTCAGATGCCCGAGCACATACTGCTGCACCTGGGCAATGGGCGACGTCGCCTCCGCGTAGGGCGTGAGATACGGGCTGAACTGCGACTGGCCGCCCGCGCGCTGCACGAATACCACGAGCCGTCGCGCCACCTTCAGCGCGATTTCCGGGCCGTGATCCTGAGCCAGCAGATACAGCGAGAGATCGATGCCCGCCGTCACGCCCGCCGAGGTATAGAGATTGCCGTCCTGAATGAAGATGCGGTCGAATTCGACGTTCGCGGTCGGGCACATCGCGGCGAGCGCGGCCGCGTCGTTCCAGTGTGTCGTCACCGTGCGCCCGTCGAGCAAGCCCGCGCGCCCCAGCGTCAGCGCGCCGTTGCAGATGGACCCGAAGCGCCGGGCGCGTGCGCTGGCTTCGCGCAGCCACGCGTGCGCCGCATCGGCGAGCGGCTGTTCTACGAGCGAGGGTCCGCCCGCCACGAGCAGCAGATCGTAATGGCCGCGTGCTTCGTCGAAGTGGCGGTCCGCACCAATGCGCACGCCGCTCGAGCAGCGCACGGTGTCGCGTTCCGTTGCGATCAGCTCGAGCTGGTATTGCGCCTCGGGCGGCAGCAGGCGATTGGCCTCCGAGAAGACGTCGGTGGGGCCGAACACGTCGAGTGCCTGGACGCCAGGGAAGACGAGAAGCGCAACGGTCAGCATCGTTTTGGAAGAGGAACGGAGTCAGGGGTCCGAGGCTCGCTAGCGTCGCGCGAGAATGTGCGCGCCCGCGCTGCGCGGCAGCAGCACGCTGTCGACCACGCCCAGCGCCGCGAGCACCGTGATGAACCAGAACGCGAGATGGAAGTCGGCGGCGCCCGCAGTGCCCGCATGGGTGCCGCGCAGCGCCTCGGCAACCGAAAGCGCCAGCGCGCCCACGGCGATCCCCATGCCGGCGTTCATCTGCTGCAGTACGGAGAAGAGCGTCGTCGCGTCGCGCATCTGCGCCTGGGGCACGTCGGCGAAACCGATGGTGTTCAGCGCGGTGAACTGCATCGAGCGCACGAGGCCGCTGAAAAACAGCAATGCGGCCACGACGACACGCGGCGTATCGGCCCCGAGCAGCGTGAAGCCCGCGAAGCCGAGTGCGACCAGCGTGCCGTTGCCGATCAGCACGGTGCGAAAGCCGAAGCGGTTCATGACCCACGTGGTGCCCGGCTTCATGCACAGGTTGCCGGCGAACAGCCACAGCAGCAGCGCGCCCGAAGCCACGGCGCTCCACCCGAACGCCACCTGGAACATGAGCGGCAGCAGAAACGGCGCGGTGCCGATGGCCGTGCGAAACAGCGAGCCGCCGAACACGGTCACGCGAAAGGTGTTGATCTTCACGGGCGCGAGATCGAACAGCGGATGCGGCACGCGCCGCAGTTGCACGACGGCCGCCGCCAACAGCGCGATGCCCGCCACGCACGTGCCGATCGACACGGGCGCGGTGACGTCGGAGCGGCTCGCCATCTCGATGCCGCTCATGACGAACGCGAAGCCGAGGCCGCTCAGCACGAAGCCGAAGGTATCGAAGCGGCGCGGTTGCGTGTGCTCGTCGCGCAGGAGCAGCAGGGCGGCCACGAGCGCGGCCACGCCGAGCGGCAGGTTGAGCAGGAAGATCCAGTGCCAGCTCCAGTGCGTGCTGATCCAGCCGCCGAGCGGCGGCCCGAGAATCGGCGCGACCAGCGCGGGCCAGGTCAGGATCGCGATGGCGCGCACGATCTCGTGCTTCGGCGTGTCGCGCAGCACGACGAGCCGGCCCACCGGCACCATCATCGCGCCGCCCAGCCCCTGCAGCACGCGCGCGGCGGTGAAGGCGAACAGGCCCGAACTCAGCGCGCACAGCAGCGAGGCCACGCTGAATACGGTGATGGCCGTGGCGAACACACGCCGCGCGCCGAAGCGCTCGGCGAACCAGCCGCTCACGGGGATGAACATGGTCAGCGCGACGAGATACGCGGAGACGCCGATCGAGAGATACGCGGGCGCCGTGTGAAAGTCGCGCGCGATGATGGGCAGCGAGGTGGTAATGACGGTGGCGTCGAGGTTCTCCATGAAGAACGTTGCGGCCACAAGGAATGCGACGGCGGTGCGGCGATCGAGGGCGTGCGGCATCAGGCGTGTTCCAGGATTTTCCGGGCGTGCTTCTTCGTCGGCCGCCGGATTCGGCGCTCAGTGTCCCTCATTCTACTGAAGTTGGGCCCGCTTCCGCTGGCACGGTCCCTGCATGATCTGGCGGGACCATGCGATATCCATCGCGAAGGGAGGTCGATACGATGAGCAACCAGTCCGACGAGTCCGAACATACCGATAAGCCCGACGATGCGCCGGAACCGCGCGGCACGGATCTGCCCAAGCCAATTGGGGACGCTGTGCCCGCACCGACCGAGCCCGGTCTCGACCAGCCGTTGCCGCCGAAGACTTTGCCAACCGAGGAGGCGGGCGAGGACCCGGGCGAGAAAGATCGAGCGCCGCGCAACGATATTTCCAGGCCGCTGGGCGACGCGGTGCCCACACCGGTCGAGCCGGGCCTCGACCAGCCTCTGCCGCCTAAAAAGCACTAGCGAAACAAACGGCGGTTTGGCTACGCCTTGAGCGCATTGCGCGACTTCGCCCCGAGCAGCGGCAAGTCGCGGATTCTCACACCGGTCGCGTCGGCAATCGCGTTGGCGAGCGCCGCCGCGGCCGGTCCTTGCGCCGCTTCGCCCACGCCGAGGAACGGCAGGCCAGGGCGGTCGATCAGCAACACCTCCACGCGCTTCGGTACCGATGCGAAGCGCATGATCGGGTAAGTGCTCCAGTCGAAGCTCGTAATCCGTTCACGGTCGAACTGCGTTTCCTCAAAGAGCGTCCAGCTCGTGGACTGCAGGATGCCGCCTTCGACCTGGTTGCGCACGCCATCCGGATTGACGATCTGGCCGCAGTCGATGGCTGCGACCACGCGGTCGATGTGCACCTCGCCGGTATCGCGCACGACGGTCACGTCCATCGCAATGGCCAGGTAGGCCATCAGGTTCTTGTATTGGGCGACTGCAAAGCCGGTGCCGGACGCGTGCACGTCCGGGTGCTTCGCGCGTGCGGCATGCGCTTGCCAGCCGGATCGATCGGCCACGGCATGGATGACGGCTTGTGCGCGCGGATCGTCGAGATGCTTGAGGCGGAACGCGACGGGGTCCGCGTGCGCGGCACCCGCAAGCTCGTCGATAAAGCTCTCGATGGCGAACACGTTCATATGCGCGCCGAGCGAGCGCATGGCCGAAACGCGTATCGGCATGTCGGGCAGGAAGTGATGCTGCACGTGCAGGCTCGGCACGCGGTAGAGCGGAATGCTGTTGCGGTCGCCGCCGCCTTCGGGCATGGGAATCGGCTTGGGCGGCGCGGGCGTGAACGGTTGCGCGAGCAGCTGCGCGGGCAACAGACGGCCCGCGTTCTCGATGCGGTTGTTATGGGTGTTGCTCCATAGTTCGTATTGCCAGGCGATGATCGAACCGCCGGCATCGAGCGATGCGCTCGCCTCCACCGTCATCGCGGGACCGAACGGCTCCCACAGGTGTTCCTGCTCGCGCATGAACTGCACGCGCACCGGGCGGCCGGGCAGCTCGCGGGCGATGAGCGCGGCGTCACCGGCGGCGTCGTCCGCACCGTTGTGTCCGTAGCAGCCCGAACCTTCCACGTGCACGCAGCGCACCTTCTCGCGCGGCATGCCGAGCATCCCGGCAATGCCGGCGCGCAGCGGGTAGACGCCTTGCGTGTGTGTCCATACCGTCATGACGCCGTTGTCGAGGTGCGCGAGCGCGCACGACGGCCCGATCGATCCGTGCGTCAAATAGGGCTTCGTATAGCGGGCTTTCAACGTCGCCGCCGGCTGGCTTGCGCTCGCGCCCTGATCCGCCACGACGATTTCCTGTGCCGGCAGTTTCATGAGAAACGCGTGAATGCTGGCCGGATCGGGCAGTGGCGGGCCGGGCTGCCATTGCGCTGCGAGCGCGAGTTCGCGCATCGCGACGATGGCGCGCCATTCGTCGTCGGCGACCACGGCGAGGTAATCGCCGTTGCGCACGACCTTGACGACGCCAGGTAGCGCCGCCACGCGCGCGCTATCGACGGAAACGAGCCGCGCGCCATAGGAAGGCGGCCGCACGACGCGCGCATGCAGCATGCCGGCGGGCCGCAGGTCCTGAACATAGCTCGCGCCGCCCGTGACCTTGCCCGGAATATCCACGCGCGGCAGCGTGTGCCCGATCACGCCGTAGTGTGCGGGCGGCTTTGTCGCGGCGTTGGACTGCGCGTCTTGATGCAGGTTCGCGTGCTGCACCGCTTCGCCATAGCTCACGCGCCTTCCGTCGGCGGCGACGATTGCGCCGTCGCGCGTGCTGAGCGCGGCGGCATCGATGCCCAACTGCGCCGCTGCGCTATCGACGAGCAGCGTGCGCACCTGGGCCGCCGCGTTGAGGATCGCCGTGCCGCTGTCCGCCATCGTGTGGCTGCCCGCCGTGTAGCCCTCGTTTGGCGTGGTGGCCGTATCGGCGGTGACCAGTTCGATCGCCTGAGGCGCGAGGTCGAGTTCTTCGGCGGCGAGTTGCAGGAGCGCCGTGCGAACGCCGGTGCCCAGTTCCACCTTGCCCGTGAACACGCTCACGTGGCCGTCGGGTCCGACCTTGATCCACGCGTCGAGCGATGGCGTGGTCTTGAGGCTGCCGGGCAGCTTCGGGGCGCTCGCGTGGAAAGTGCCCGCTTCGGTGGTGGTTTGCGCGAGCGCGGCCATGCCCGGCACGATGGCGAAGCTCACCATCAGCGAGCCGCCCACGAGGAAACGGCGGCGCGCGACATCGTCGGGGCCGCCAGGGTCGAACGCAGGGGATGGGCGGGCGCGGCTCATGATTGCGTGCCCGCAGCCACTTGCCGGATCGCCGCGAGAATGCGCATATGCGTGCCGCAGCGGCACAGATTCGGCTGCATATAACGGCGAATCTCGTCGTCGGTGGCGTGCGGCGTGCGCTCCAGGAGGGTTTGCGCACGCATGATCATGCCCGCGATGCAGTAGCCGCATTGCGCGGCCTGCTGGTCGATAAAGGCCTGTTGCAGCGGCCCCGGATGATCCGCGCTGCCGAGTCCTTCGACGGTGCGCACGGGCCGCTCGCCCACGGCCACGACCGGCAGCAGGCACGAGAACACCGGCTCGCCGCCCACGCTCACCGTGCACGCGCCGCATTGGCCGAGCCCGCAGCCGAACTTCGCGCCATTGAGCCGCAACTGGTTGCGCAGCACATAGAGCAGCGGCGTGGACGGATCGGCATCGACGGTATGGCTGACGCCGTTGACGTTGAGCGTAATCATCGTGATGGGCTTTCCTTGCGTAGACGCGCCACGGCCTGAGCATCGAGCGCGGACCAGGGGGCAAGCGCGCTGAAGCGCGCGCGCGTGTAGTTGGCAAGCTCCGCGATCTGCGTGTCCGTGAAGGTGCCGGCGAACGGTGGCATGAAAGACCCGGCTTCGCTCTCGTGCCAGGCGATGCCGTCGAGCAGGATGCGCACCATGTTGCGCGGGCTGTCGGCGTTGACGGCGGTGGAGAGCGACAGCGACGGACGATAGCCGTCGGTCGACATCGCCGCGCCTTCAGCATGGCACGACGCGCAGGCCGCGGCAAACAGGGTAGCGCCGTTGGCGGGCGCGGTCGAGACATGGACGCTGGCGGCGGCAGGCGGCGCAGCGGCATTCGGGCTGGACTGCAGTGTCATCAGATAGGCGGCGATGGCGTCGATGTCTTCGGGAGCGGCGTCGGCGAGCGAGCGCGTCACCGTACGCATCGGGCCGGCCGCCGCGCCGTGCTCGCTGGCGTAGCCCGTACGCAGATAGTTCGTCAGTTGTGCTTGCGTCCAGGGCCTTGGGCGTGCCGTGAGGTCGGTCAGCGCAGGCGCGTCCCAACCCTCGAGGGTGCCGCCTTGCAACGCATGGTCGCGGCGCTCGGCGCCGAGATGGTTGAGCGGCGTGTGGCACGCGCCGCAATGACCGAGGCTCTCGACGAGATAGCGGCCGCGCGCGACCTGCTGCGCTTGTGCGTCCGTCGACGTGGCGGAAGCGGTAGACGCCGCAGACGCAGGCGGCAGATAGAGCTGATTCCAGACAGCCATGAGCGGCCGCAACCCCAGCGGAAACATCAGCGCATTGTGCGGCGCTGGCGCGTTGACGCTCGCGCGGCTCATCAGCCATGCATAGAGCGCGGCGATATCGGCGTCGCTCATCTGCGCGAAGTGCGGATACGGAAACGCGGGATAGAGCAGATGCCCGTCACGCGACACGCCGCGCCGCATCGCGCGCGTGAACGCGTCGAGCGACCAGTCGCCGATGCCGGTGTCCTTGTCCGGGGTGATGTTGGTCGAGTAGATCACGCCGAAGGGCGTTTGCAACGGCAGGCCGCCCGCGAGCGGTTGACCTTGAGTCGCGGTATGACACGTGATGCAGTTGCCGATGGCCGCGAGCTTCGCGCCGCGCGTGATCGCCGCGGCGTCGCCCGCCGGCGGCGAGGGCGCGGCCACGGGTGCGAGCCCGCGCTCCCAGGCACGCGCAACGTGGCCGCCATAGGCGGCAGCGAGCGCAACAAGGACCACGGCCACGCTCGCGATCCGTACCCGCCTGCCTTTCATCGAGCCTCCAGAGCCGAGAGGGCCATCGCTCCACATGGCGATCGGCATGCGCGGTTCGATCGCGAGCAAATGACGTGCCCGGTCTGCGGGTTGTTCGCTGTATTACGATGCTGGGCAAATCGATACGGAGATGACGAGATGAACGAGCTTCGGGGCCTGCAGTGTTTCGTGACACTCGCCGAGGAACTGAACTTCAGCCGCGCCGCGGAGCGTCTGCACATTGCGCAGCCGGCCTTGAGCCAGCAGATCCGCGCCCTCGAGGACCGGGTGGGCACGCAACTGATCGATCGCACGCGCCGCCCGCTGCGCCTGACGGAAGCGGGCCAGTACCTCGCCACCGAAGCGCGGCAGATTCTCGGCTCGCTCGCCGAAGTGACGCACGGCGCGCTGGAGATCGGCGTGGGCCGGCGCGGCTGGCTCAGTGTCGGCTTCACGCGCTCGTCGATGTACAGCGTCCTGCCGCCTGCGCTCAAGGCGTTTCATCAGGCGTATCCGCAGGTCGAACTCAAGCTGTTCGAAATGCTGACCGACGAGCAGACCGACGCGCTGCGCGACATGCGCATCCATGTCGGCATCGGGCGGCAGCCGCTCGCCGTGCCCGGTTACACGACCTTGCCGCTGCTGCGCGAGCGGCTCGTGGTATTGATGGCGTCGGATCACCCGCTCGCCAAGCGAAAGAAGGTGCGCATCGACGAACTCGCCGATACACCGCTGATCCTCTACCCGAAGCATCAAAACGCGCAGTTCAAGCGCACGGTTCAGGCGCTCTACCGCGACGCTGGCGTGACGCCCCTCGTCGCGCATCAGGCCTATGAGATCCAGACCGCCATCGCGCTCGTGGCGGCAGGGCTCGGCGTGACCGTGGTGGGCGAGTCGGTGGCGCGCCATGGCCGCGCCGACGTCGTGGCGCGCCACCTCGATGGCCCCGGCGCTTCACAGCGCACCGTGCTGGCCGCGACGTTCCGCAGCGACGACGCCTCGCCGCATCTGCGCGCGTTTCTCGAATGCCTGCCGCCGCCGCTCGCCAGCACACTATAAGCGCACGCTTATAGAAGCATAAGTATCGCGTCTTGGACTCGACGCCCCCCGCTTCTTATTATCGAAACTCAGGTGCCCTGTCTCGCGGGGTGCCGCCGGCAACGCTCATCGCTGCCGGCCGATAACTATGCAGCGACGGCACCGCCCGTCGCCATGAAGCGGAGACAGCATGAGTCACTTCGATGAAGCAGCAACCATGCGAAAGGTTTACAAGCGGCTCGTGCCGCTCCTTTTTTGCATGATGTTTTTCAATTATCTGGACCGTATCAATATCGGGTTCGCCGCACTCGACATGAACTCGGACATGGGCTTCGACCCGGCCGTGTTCGGCTTTGCGGGCAGTATTTTCTTTGTCGGCTACATGCTGCTGGAAGTGCCCAGCAACCTGTTGTTGCACCGCGTCGGAGCGCGCCGCTGGATCGCGCGCATTCTGCTCACGTGGGGCGCCGTTGCGGCCGCAACGGCCTTCGTGTTCAACGCGTCGAGCTTCTATGTATTGCGCTTTTTGCTGGGCGTGATGGAAGCGGGGTTTCTGCCGGGTATCGCCGTGTATCTGACCTACTGGTTTCCGGAGCGCTACCGCGCCCGCGCCGTGGGCGGGTACATCATCGCGGGGTCGTTCTCGGCCGTGCTGGGCGGCCCGCTCTCGACCGCGGTCATGACTTACGCGAACGGCGCGCTCGGCATGCACGGCTGGCAGTGGATGTTCATTATCGAAGGCGTGCCCGCCATGCTGCTCGGCCTGGTCACGCTGCGCATCATGACCGAGCGCCCCGCTGACGCCGACTGGCTTTCCACGGAAGAGAAGCAATGGCTCGAAGCCACGCTCGCCAGGGAGCGCGAGGCGCTGGGCGGCCATCGGCATTTTCCGCTGCTGAAGGTGGCGAGCGATATTCGCGTCTGGAGCCTCGCGTGTCTGTTCGGCTGCGCGCTGGTGGGCATTTATGGGCTGTTCCTGTGGCTGCCGCAGATCGTGAAAAGCCTGGGTCACCTCAACAACATCGAAGTGGGCTTCCTCTCGGCTGCGCCGCCGCTGCTGGGCGTGCTGGGCACGTACCTCGTGAGCCGCAGCTCGGACCGCACCGGCGACCGCAAGTACCACCTCGCATTCGTCTACGGCATGAGTGCACTGGCGATTGCGGGCAGCGCGTATGCGCCGAATCCGCTGCTTGCGTATGCGCTGCTTTGCGTGACGGGCCTCTTCATCTATGCGGGCAACCCGCTGTTCTGGAGCCTTGCCGCTTCGTTCAGAACCGGTGCGGCGGGCGCGGCGACGATCGCGCTCATCAATACGATCGCGCAGTTCGGCGGCGTGGTGGGGCCGTGGACCATCGGTCTCGTGCGTCACGCCACCGGCAACTTCAAGCTCGCGTTGCTCACTATCGCCGCTTTCCTCGTGGTCGCCACGCTCATCGCCATCGTGATGCGCGTGAAGCCTGCCGGGAGCGGCACCTCGAACCGGGCGCTCGTTGGCCACGACGAAGCGACGGAGAGCTGATCTTAATCTTCCGTACATCTGATGGAATTGCTACATGATCATTGATTGCCACGGTCACTACACCACCTCGCCGCCCCAGCACGAAGCCTGGCGCACGAAACAGATCGCCGCGCTCAAGGACGGCACGCCAGTTCCGCCGCGCCCGTCGATCAGCGACGACGAGATTCGCGCAAGCATCGAAAACGGCCAGCGGCGCATTCAGCGCGAGCGTGGCACGGACCTGACGATCTTTTCCCCGCGCGCTGCGGGCATGGGCCACCACCAGGCAGGCGCGGCGGCGAATGCGCTGTGGTCGGCCGAATGCAACGATCTCGTGCATCGCGTGTGCGCGCTGTTCCCGCAGCATTTCGTGGGTGTTTGCCAGTTGCCTCAGGCACCGGGCGTGACGCCGGAAAACTGCATTCCGGAGCTGCGCCGCTGCGTGGAGGAACTGGGGTTCGTAGGCTGCAACCTCAACCCCGACCCCTCGGGCGGGCACTGGTCGGGGCCGCCGGTCACGGATCGCTCGTGGTATCCGCTTTACGAGGCCATGGTGGAACTCGACGTGCCCGCGATGATCCACGTTTCGTCGTCTTGCAATCCTAACTTTCATGCGACGGGCGCACATTACCTCAACGGCGACACCTCGGTATTCATGCAGCTGCTGCAGGGCGACCTGTTCGCCGACTTCCCGAGCTTGCGCTTCATTATTCCGCACGGCGGCGGCGCGGTTCCGTATCACTGGGGGCGCTATCGCGGTCTGGCGCAGGACATGAAACGGCCGCTCCTGAAGGACTACCTGCTCAAGAACGTGTTCTTCGATACCTGCGTCTACCATCAGCCGGGCTCCAACCTGCTCGCCAAGGTGATTCCGGTGGAGAACATCCTGTTCGCCTCGGAGACGATCGGCGCGGTGCAGGGCATCGACCCGGAAACCGGCCACTACTACGACGACACGCGCCGCTATATCGATGCGATCGAATGGCTCAGCGACGCCGACCGGCAACGCATTTACGAAGGCAACGCGCGTGCGGTGTACAGCCGTCTTTCCGCGCAGATCGAACGACAAACCGCACTGGAAGGGATCACGAAATGAATCAGATTGGCTGGCGTGAACACGAGTCCGCCCCGCAGGCCAGCGCAGCGACGCTCGCTGCGTTGCGCGAACTGCAAGTGTCGCTCCTGAGCGACAACATGGCGCGTTCGAGCGGCATGCTCGGCCTGCGGCCGTTCCACAGGCCCAGGCCGATGGCGGGCACGGCGGTGACGGTGCGTACGCGTCCCGGCGACAATCTCGCCATCCATCGCGCGTTCGACTTCTGCCGGCCGGGCGACGTGCTCGTGATCGACGGCGCGGGCGAAGTGACCCAGGCCCTGATGGGCGACATCATGTCGAGCTACGCGGAAAGTCTCGGCGTGCAGGGGCTCGTGATCGACGGCGCGATCCGCGACGTCGGCGCGATTCGCCAGCGCGACTTTCCGGTGTATGCGCGCGGCGTGACGCACCGCGGGCCCTACAAGAACGGTCCGGGCGAAATCAACGTGCCGGTGACCATCGGCCGGATGGTCGTCAATCCCGGCGACATCATCGTGGGCGACGAGGACGGCTTGCTCGCCATCGCGCCCGCTGATGTGGAGACCGTCATTGCGGGCGCGCGCCGGCAGGGCGAAAAGGAGGCCGCCGCCTTGCAGGCGATCGCCGAAGGGTGCTTCGACCGCGCATGGGTGATGCCGCACATCGAGCGCATGAGAAGCGGCGCCTGATGAACCCAGGCGGCGTCAGGCGTTAAGATGCGCGCTGGAGCCTGTGCTCCCTCGCTCAACCGCAGATCCACTCTTGTTCCATGCCCCGATACCTAGACGCTGCCGCGCTGCGCGAACTCGCCGAACACGCGGAGCAAACCGACCCGCCGCCTTGCACCTGCACGAAAACGCCGCTGGATGGCTGGCAATCGCAGCCGCTCTCGCTCGACGAGCGGCAGCTGGAACAGATCGGCACGCTCGTTAGCGCGGACGAAGCCGAACCGACCTTCGCCGAACATCTGCCGGGAGAGGTGGGCTACTGGTCGGAAAATGCGCCGATCGCGCCCCGGTACTTTCCGTATAACCGTTGCGGCGTGTGGCAATGCACGGTGTGCAGACGCCTTTATCTTCGTTATACGGAAGGCGGCGGCTATTTCGTCGATCAGCGTATTCGCGCGTTGAAAGCGCGTTTGATCGAGGACGTGCCGCTTTGAACTTCTGATTCCGGCGCGCTTATATTCCTGGTGAATCAAACGGAGGTCAGGCTTTTCCCTGGCCTCTCTTTTATTTCTGGCGGCTTGATCTTCGAATGACCGCCAATGTCGCTTTCGACTTCACAACCGAACCTTACATGCGTGTCCCGTTCGCACGCGGCTCAACCGACGCCGCGTCAAACTCCGCATCTCGATGTGCCTTCGCATCAAAACCTCAACGACAAGCTGAAGCGCGCGCTTCAAGGCCATCGCGGCACGGCAGTGCAGGAAATGGCGCGGCGCAGCACGCCGAAATTCTTTTCCCGACCTGATCAATTCTGAGTTTCATTCCAGCAATAAAGGCGTGAACCGAAACTTACTGGGCGCGATGGTTCTATTCATCGACAAGTTTCTAGAGCCATACATGCATACGCGCTTTTAAATGGAAACGATCAATTTCTTTGCTGTGCATTATTACCGCTCCTTGCGCATTCTTACGTCCAGATCGAAGCCCGCCGTTCGGCCGCTTCAAGAAAATGGATGATGTGAGCCGCAGCGCGATGGCGATTCGTCGAGGCGCTCCCGCAGATTCCGAGAGGCATTCGCGTGTTGATCCACCTGTTCTGCTGCTCAAAGGAGCCGACTGATGAATAAACCCTTATTGGCCTTTCTACTCGCGGCGACGGTGGCCGTTGCCGGTTGCGGAGGATCGGACTCCTCCAGTTCCAACCCGGCGTCGGCCGCGGCCACGCCGTCCGCGCCCAAACTGCTCTCGAACATTACCGTGCCCAATACGACGAGCCCGGCGTTCAGTTTCGATATCGGCTATGTGGAAGCGGGCCGGTACTATCTGGCCGATCGCAACAACAAGTCCGTCGATGTCGTCGATACCAAAACGAAAGCGCTGCTCGCGCAGATTCCGGGCAACTTCACCGGTGCGGGCGCGAGCACCGATGCGTCCGGACCTGACGGCATCGTGGGCGTGACGGGAATGAATACGCTGTACGTAGGGGACGTCGATAGCGTGAAGATCGTCGACACGTCCGCGATGCAAACGGTCAAGACGATCCCCATCAGCACGTCGGGCTCGCGCGTCGATGAAGGCTGCTACGATCCCGACGACCATCTCGTCATGTTTGCGAGCCCCGGCGACACGCCGCCCTACGTGACCTTCATTTCGACCACGACGCAAACTGTCGTGAACAAACTGGTATTCAACGGCTCTTCAGGCCTGGAAGCCTGCGTGTACGATCCGGCCTCGAAGAACTTTCTCATCAACAACGACGGCACCACCGCCAACCCCGACGGCGAACTCGACGTGATCACCGCCAGTTCGGTCACGTCGGGCGCGCCTGCGGTGAGCAAGGCGTTTGCGCTCGGCAAATGCGGCCCCGCCGGCATTGCGCTCGGTCCCAACAGCGACGTGCTGATTGGTTGCGATCCTTCTGCGGGCGATCCGCTCATTACGCTGATCCTCGATCGCAATACGGGTACGCAACTCGCATCCGTGCCGTTCGGCGGCGTGGACCAGGTGGCTTATGATCCCGCGTCGAATCGCTACTTCCTGCCTGCGCGCCACTACGTCACGAGCGGCACCGCGGCGTCTTCGGGCTTTACCCCGACCATGGGTGTGATCGACGGCGCGACGCGCAAGCTCATTTACACCGTGGCGGTGGGGACAGGCGCGCACTCGGTTGGCATCGACAGCAGCCTCGGCGAGGTCTTCGTGCCGTACCAGCCCGGGTCGGCGGCATTCCCGAATGGCGGGATATCGGTGTTCTCGACACAATAGAGGCAAAGTTTCAGGCCCTGCCTGGCGCTCAGCCAGCGGACGTGAGGAACGTCCGCTGGCATTTCTGCTTCTTCGCCTTATTCGGCCTATCGCTGACTTACGGTTATGATGTTTCGCACCGTGCGGGCTCCGCGAGCCCGCACACATTCCAACATCATTCAACCAGCGCATGGGTATTCGGGAACTCCGAAACGTTTTCCGGATGATTCACCGGGCGAGCGGCTCGAATACTACGTGATCGACGGCCCCACGCCCAAAGCCGTGCTGGAGCGCTTCACGCAAGGCGCGCGGGCTGAAGATCTGCGTGTGGATCAATCCGTATATCGCGCAACCCTCGCCACTGTTCGCCGAAGGCATGGCGAAAGGCTACCTCCTGCGCAAGCCCAACGGCGACGTGTGGCAGTGGGACCGCTGGCAGCCCGGCCAGGGCATCGTCGACTTCACGAATCCCGCCGCGGCACAGTGGTATGCGGGACATCTGAGGCGTTTGCTGGAAATGGGCGTGGACTGCTTCAAGACGGATTTCGGCGAGCGCATTCCCACCGACGTGGTCTACCACGACGGCTCCGATCCGCAGAAGATGCACAACTACTACAGCTACCTCTACAACAAGGTGGTGTTCGACGTGCTGCGCGACGTGCGCGGCGAGGGCGAAGCGGTGGTGTTCGCGCGCTCCGGCACCGTGGGCAGCCAGCAGTTGCCCGTGCATTGGGGCGGCGACTGCAGCGCGACCTACGAATCGATGGCCGAGACGTTGCGCGGCGGCCTCTCGCTAGGCCTGAGCGGCTTCGGTTTCTGGAGCCACGACATCGGCGGATTCGAGCACACCGCGCCCGCCGACGTCTACAAGCGCTGGTGCGCGTTCGGGCTGCTGTCGAGCCACAGCCGCCTGCACGGCAGCAAGTCGTATCGCGTTCCATGGCTGTTCGACGACGAAGCCGTGGAGGTGGTGCGCCATTTCACCGAATGGAAGTCGCGCCTCATGCCGTACCTGTTCGACGCCGCGCAGCAGGCGGTCGATCACGGCACGCCGATGCTGCGCGCCATGCTGCTGGAGTTTCCCGCCGACCCAGCCTGCGAGCATCTGGACCGCCAGTATCTGCTCGGTGAATCGCTGCTTGTGGCGCCGGTCTTCAACGCCGCGGGCGACGTGGACTTCTGGTTGCCGGCGGGCCGCTGGACGCATCTGTTCACGGGCCGGCAGGTCGAGGGCGGCAGGTGGGTGCGCGAGCGGCACGGGTTTCTAAGCCTGCCGATTTACGTGCGGCCGAATACGCTGCTCGCGATCGGCGCCGAGGACCAGCGTCCCGACTACGACTACGCATCGCGCAGCGAACTGCATCTGTTCGAACTGGCCGATGGTGCGAGCGCGGCCGTGACGCTGCGCGACCAGCGCGGCGCGCGCGTGACACAGGTGAGCGTGACCCGGCGCGGCGATACGCTGAATGTGCGCTACGACGGCGTGAAGGGACCGCTACCGCTGACGCTGCGGCAATGGCCCGAACTGCGCGATGCCGGTGGGCTGAAGTCGCAAGCCGGGGAGTTGGGCGTGCAGGTGCAGTTACCGGCGGGTGACGGAGAGGTCGTGTTGCGCATTCAGGCTTAACAAGGCGCTACGCGAGGCGTTGCGGACGCCAGAAATACAACTGGCCCGCCATCGCAAGACACTGCGATGGCGGGCCAGAAGGCAACGACTACAAAGCGCGGCAATTCAGCCGGGCAGCTTACTGCGCTGCCTGACCGGCTTGCGACGAACCGTTGTTCACGCCGCCCACTGCGCTGTTTTGCGCAGCGACGCGAGCTTCGGCAGCCTGAACGTTCGCCGGATATTCATTGGGGTTCGAACGTGCCGGATTGAAGCCGGCCTTTTCGACCTGGACCATGTCTGCACGGACTTGTGCGCGGGTCACGGGCTGGTTCGACTGGGCGAACACGGCAACGGGAGCGGCGAGGGCGGCAGCGATAACAACGGCTTGGACGAGCGATTTCATGACTAACCTCCAGATTTACTTTCTTCTTGAACTGCCTACAGGGTTGTAAGCAGCGGTGAAGTCAGTGTAGCAGGTCAGGGACTAGGGTAAATACCTAATAGCCGAATTCACTGTTTCCGCCAGGAGAACAATCCGGGCACGACCGTGGCGCCAGCCCACCATTTCCCGAACGAGACGGGAGCGAGCGGGGTCAGACCATGCCGGGCACGACGCCGACCGTATCGACGAACTCGGTCTTGCCCATGCCGCGCGACTTGGCCCGGTACATGGCGCTGTCCACGGCGCGCATCAGGGTTCGCGCATCGAGCGAGCGGCTGCCGCTGCCTTCCGTGAGCAGGCACACGCCGATGCTGCACGACACGGTCACCGGATAGCCGCCCACGGTGCGCATGTTGGCGAGAATCGCGTGGATGCTGTTGGCGACGGTCAGTGCGTCGTTCTTGTCGTAGACGTGCCGCGCCAGCACCACGAACTCGTCGCCGCCCAGTCTCGCGAGCGTATCGCCGCGCCGCATGCGCCGCACCAGTGCCGCGGCGAAGCTGCGCAGCAGTTCGTCGCCCACCGCGTGCCCGAAGGAGTCGTTCACTTCCTTGAAGCCGTCGAGATCGACGAGCAGCATCGCCGTGCGATCGACCTCGGCGGTGCGCGTAAAGAGCGTGCGCCCGATGGCCTGCTCGAGACGCACACGGTTGTAGAGCCCGGTGAGCGGATCGGTCGAAGCCTGGCGTTCCAGCCGGTGGACGAGCACCGCCAGATAGATGGACGTCGCCACGATGCTGAGCGCAATGCCAAGCGCGGCCGTGATATTGGCGCCCCACCACGGTTGCCAATGCATCAGGCCCATGATGCCGACGAGCGCCACGACACAGGAAAGGCCCAGCATGCGCTGGCCATAGCGGCAGCCCGCGCCGACCAGAAACCAGAAGGCCACCCACAGGAGCGGCAGCGCGGCCGTTCCGCCCACGGCCAGCGCGCCGGTGACGATGGCCTGATCGGCGATCGTGGCGAGCGTGAGGCGCACGAGAGAGCGCGCTGGCGCGACGGTGACTGCCACATACGATATGACGCCGAACGCCACATAAGCGGTGACCGCCAGAAGCGTTGCGTAGACGTGGGTCGAGCGATAGATCGAGCAGGCAACGAGGTAGGCGAGAAGAACGACGGAACCGAGCGTGATGCGCAGTACGGCCTGCTCCTTCTCTGGGTCCTTCGGAAATGCACGAAACAACGCTTTCCCGGGCCAGGAATGTGTTTCCGTCTCGCCCATGGCAGCCCCCCGCTGTAATTCTGTATTTTGTCGCCCGGTAGTGTACCCCACACATACTGCGTGTCGAGGCGCTAAAAAAACGAAATTTCAACGCGCATGGCGCCGATACGCAATGCAATGCGACTTCGCGCCGAATGACCGATACTGTGACGCGCATCGCGTGCAATCCATCGGTTCCGAATTCGCTCGGTCAATCCATCAAAGGAGGCGTCATGGGTAGGGAAGGTCTGGAAAAGCAGGGTATGTCGTGTGAGCGGCTCGCGCGGATCGAACGTTTTCTCGATGAGAACTACGTCGCATCCGGCACGCTCGCTGGCGCCGTCACGCAGGTGTGGCGGCGCGGCGAACTCGCGCTGAATTCGGTGCTGGGTCTCGCGGATCGCGAACGGCGCACGCCGATGGCCGAGGACTCGATCTTCCGCATCTACTCGATGACCAAACCCATTACCTCGGTGGCGATCATGATGCTGGTCGAGGAGTGCAAGATCGCGCTCGACGACCCCGTCAGCAAGTACATCCCGTCGTGGGAAAAACTTGGCGTGTACGCGGGCGGTTTCATGGAGAGCTTCCAGACGCGCGCGAGCGCGCGCCCGATGCGCGTGGTCGACCTGTTGCGGCATACCTCGGGGCTGACCTACGGGTTTCAGCAGAACACCAATGTCGATGCGGCTTATCGCAAGCTGAAGGTGGGCGAGCTTGCGACCGCGGGCACGCTCGACGAAATGATCGAGAAGCTGGCCACGCTGCCGCTGGAATTTTCGCCGGGCGAGGCCTGGAACTATTCGGTTTCCACGGACGTGCTCGGCTATCTCGTCGGCAAGGTCAGCGGCATGGCCTTCGAGGACTTTCTGAAAACGCGGATCTTCGAGCCGCTCGGCATGGTCGATACGGCCTTTTACGTGCCACAGGAGAAGGTGTCGCGTTTCTGCGCCTGCTATGCCATCGGCACGCTCGGTTCGAAGGTCGTCTCCGAAAAAGGTCCGGAGCTGCAGGACGATCCTCACACGAGCCCGTATCGCGAGCCGCCCTCGTTCGTTTCGGGCGGCGGCGGCCTCGTTTCCACGGCGGCCGACTACATGCGCTTCGCGCGCATGCTGCTGCGGGGCGGCGAGCTGGACGGCGTGCGGCTGCTGGGGCCGAAGACCATCGCGCTGATGACCGCCAACCATCTGCCGGGCGGCGTCGACCTGCCGCGCCTCTCGCGCTCGATGTTCACCGAAGCGGCTTACGAAGGCGTGGGCTTCGGGCTCGGCTTCGCCACGACGATTGCGCCCGCATCCACGCTGATTCCGGGCAGCGCGGGCGACTTCTTCTGGGGCGGCGCGGCCAGTACCTTCTTCTGGGCCGATCCTCGCGAGGACATGATCGTGCTGTTTCTCACCCAGCTTCTGCCTTCGACTGCGTATCCGATTCGCCGGCAGTTGCGCACGCTCGTTTACAGCGCGATCACGGAGTGCGAACGCTGAGCAGCGCGTTTAGCGTGCGCGAGTGGCAATGAAAATATAAGCGGCCTGTTACCTGGATTTTGGCGGTTGTTGTGGGGGCTGGGGCGGCCCCCGAGCCGGGCAGCCGCCATTATCCTGCTCTCGAGGGCCGAGACTCAGTGACGCTTGCCCAGCTTCTCCAGCAATGCCTTGGCGGCCGGCCCCGACGACGCGGGATTCTGCCCGGTGAGCAGTAGCCCGTCTTCGAGCACATACGGCTGCCAGTCGGGGCCCTTCGAATAGTTGCCGCCCTTCGCCTTGAGTTCGTCTTCAACGAGGAACGGCACCACCTTGGTCAGGCCAACCGCTTCTTCTTCGCTATTCGTAAAGCCCGTGACCGACTTGCCGTTGACGAGTGGCTTGCCGTCGGGACTCTTCACGTGGCGCAGCACGCCGGGTGCGTGGCAGACGAGATCGACCGGCTTGCCGGCTGCGATCGTGCGCTCGATCAGGCCGATAGAGTCCGGGTCTTCTGCGAGATCCCACATCGGGCCGTGGCCGCCGGGGTAGAAGACGGCGTCGAATGCGTCGTGGGCGACATCCTTGAGCTTTGCCGTGTTGCCCAGATCCGCCAACGCAGCCGGGTCGGCTTCGAAGCGACGCGTCAGGTCGGTCTGAAAGTCCGGCTCGTTGCTCTTGGGGTCGAGCGGAGGTTTGCCACCCTTGGGCGACGCGAGCACGATCTGCACGCCGGCGTCCTTGAACACGTAGTACGGCGCGGCGAGTTCCTCGAGCCAGAACCCGGTCTTGCGTCCCGTATTGCCCAGTTCGTCGTGCGAAGTCAAAACCATAAGAATCTTCATGACGTTCTCCTTGAATACGTACGTTTTCACAACGAATTGCGCTCGGCCCGCTCTCGAGCGGGCCGAGCGCGCTTACTTGATGAGTCCCTTCTGTCGTCGATAGACGTCGGTAGGCAGGCCACCCCATCCCCAGTTTTCCGTTGGCACTTCTTCGATGACGACGAAGGTCGCCTCCAGCGGTTTGTTCAGCACGTCGAGCAGGAGCTGGCTCACGCCCTTGATGAGCTGGGCCTTTTCTTCCGCCGTGACGGAATCCGTGCCGGGCCGCGTGCCCTCGCGTGTAACCTGAATTGTGACGATCGGCATTTCGCTTTCCTCGATGGTGATCGTTGCGGGGAGCGCCGGCGAGCGGCGCTCCCTCGTCGGCCCGGTGGGGCCCCGTGGAGCGCAGTGCGCCTTTAGTGGCCGGCGACCTGGCCGCCGTCGACGTGGAGGATTTCGCCCGTCACGAAGGGCGCCGAGTCGAGATAGAGGATCGCGTTGACGATGTCGCTCATCTCGCCCATATGCCCCATCGGATGCAGCGCGCCGAGTGCGGCGTGGGTTTCGGGCGCGTGCATCGGCGACTTGATGATGCCGGGCGATACCGCGTTGGCGCGAATGCCGCGCTTCGCGTACTCGATCGCCAGCGAGCGCGTGGCGGCGGCGAGACCGCCCTTGCTCAGCGAGGCCAGCACCGACGGCACGCCGTCGATCGCGTGATCGACGAGCGTCGTCGTGATCGTGACGACGTGGCCGCTCTCGTGCTTTTCCATCTCCGCGATTGCGAGCTGCGTGATATGGAAGAAGCCGTCGAGGTTGGTGCCCTTGATCGCTGCGTAGTCTTCCGCGGTGTAGTGCGTGAACGGCTTCGCGATGAAAATGCCCGCGTTGTTGATCAACGTATCGACACGGCCAAAGCGCGAGACAGCCGTTTCGATGACGCGGCGCGCCGTGGCCGGATCGGCGATATCGCCCGCCACTGCGACGAGATCGCTATCGTCAGTCTGTTTGATGTTGCGCGAGGTGGCGACCACCTTGTGGCCGAGCGCGCGGAATGCCTTGGCCGCTTCGGCGCCGATGCCTTGCGATGCGCCGGTGATCACGATGACTTTGGGGGCTTGACTCATATGAACCTCGAAGTAAGTTGGACTCTGTTTTTGATCGGGCTTGCTGCTCCGATGACGACCAATTTACGCATCCATGCCCCCGGTTTGAATACAGGACGCGGACAAACAGTTGTGAGTCGCAGGAACAAATGACTGCAGGTTGGGCGTGACGGCGCGCAGCGAATGAACTTCATGCGAATGACGCCTGTTTCGCTTTGGATAACTGACTAAAATGGTCCGGCCTGACCGCGTGAGCGCTCACACGCGGATCACTGCGAGCCTCAGGAGGCCTGCGTGCGCGGATCGTGGTCGAACTCGAGCCTGATCCCGCCCGGCTCGTACACCATGGTGTGGCGCTTCGGCCCCGGGCCGAGGTTCTCCGGCGCAAACTCGATTTTCACACCGGGCCAGGCGGTCACGCGCGAGAAGATATCGTTGAGCGCTACCTCGCTGCCTACGCGCAAGGCAAGATGATGCAGGCCCACATGGGTCTTGCGGTCGAACTCGACGAGGCGGTTCGGATCGGTCACCTGCCAGAGCGTCAACATGACGTGACCGTCCGAGACGAACGCAGCCGGATAACTGGGCCTTTCGCCAACCTGTTTCCAGCCCAGGCAATTCACGAAGAAGTCACGCGTGAGATTCAGGTCGCGCACAGTCAGTCCGACATGATCGATGCCCAGCGTAAGCGGTTTGTCAGTCATGCTTCGATTCTCCTGAATAAAGAGTGCATCGATCCGGCGTTGCGCACTTCACGGATCCAATCCCTGCCGAAACAATATAGCTGTGAAGATCGGCGTCGATTATCGCTTGCCGGTCACATCACTTTTTACACGGTGTATCGCGTCGCGCGCAGAAGGCGGTTGGGCGCTGCATCGAGGCGCCGGCCCGTCCCATGCGGCCGCGGAAACTTCCTTGCACACATCTGCAATGTCAGATATAGTCCGCGTCAGATATCGAGGAGGGCAATCGATGAGCGATCCCGTCAATGAAGATTTCGAGCGCACGCAGAAGCTGGTGTTCGTGCTCGGTCAGGCGCACCACCTGATGGCCACCGAACTCAGGGCAGGGCTCAAGGACGCCGGGCTGAACCTCCAGGAGCGCGGCATTCTGCTGACGCTGGCCGGCGGGAGCGCGAAAACGCCGGCGGCGCTGGCAAAGCTGCTTGGCGTCCACCCGGCCCGGATGACCCGCGTGCTGGACAAGCTCGAAACCAGCGGGCTCGTGGAGCGTGAGCGCAACGGCACGGATCGTCGCCTCGTGGACGTTTCGTTGACGCGGGAGGGCCGCTCGGTCGCGGCCCGCAACGCAGACGTTGCCCCCGGTGCCTGGAGCGAGCGGCTCTCGCACTTCTCGAAGTCCGACTTCGACGCCTTGAGCACGCTGCTTTCCAGACTGCTCCATGGCTAGGGCGGCGTTTTTTTTGCCCAATTATCAGACATGTCAGATAACTGCCCGTGCTTGACGGGACATTCGCATCCAGACGAGAGAACCTAACATGAATCCATCGACCAACCCAGGCGGGCCGGCCCAGCTGACCGGCGCGAAGTTCGCGCTCGGCACCTTCGCCGTGGCGCTCGCCACCTTTATGAACGTGCTGGATTCGTCGATTGCAAACGTCGCGATTCCCACGCTCTCCGGCAACCTCGGCGTGTCGATCGACGAAGGCACGTGGGTCATTACGCTGTTTGCCGCGGCCAACGCGGTGTCCATCCCGTTGACCGGGTGGCTGACGCAGCGCGTGGGCCAGGTCAAGCTGTTCGTCTGGGCGATCCTGCTGTTCGTGCTCTCGTCGGCAGCGTGCGGTATGGCCCCGAACCTGTTGACACTGCTCGTCGCCCGTATCGTTCAGGGCGCGGTGGCGGGGCCGCTGGTGCCGTTGTCGCAAGCCTTGCTGCTCGCTTCGTTTCCAAAGGAAAAGAGTTCGAACGCGCTGGCGCTGTGGGCGATGACCGCAACCGTTGGACCGATCGCGGGCCCGGCGCTCGGCGGCTGGATCACCGACAGCTACAGCTGGTCGTGGATCTTCTATATCAACGTGCCGGTCGGCCTCTTTGCCGCCGGCGTGGTCTGGGCAATCTATCGCGACCGCGAGACGCCGGCACGCAAACTGCCCATCGACAAGGTCGGGCTGATCTCGCTTATCGCGTGGGTCGCGCCGCTGCAGATCATGCTCGACAAGGGCAAGGATCTCGACTGGTTCAGCTCGCCGGTCATCTGGGTGCTCACGATCGTCGCCGCGGTCAGCTTCGTGTTCTTCCTGATCTGGGAATTGACTGAGGAAAAACCGATCGTCAACCTGCGGCTATTCGCCAAACGCAACTTCCTCGGCGGCACGATTGCGATTTCGGTCGCGTATGCGATCTTCTTTGCAAACCTCGTGATCCTGCCGCAGTGGATTCAGGGCTTTCTCGGCTACCGCGCGGTGGATGCGGGGCTCGTTACCGCGCCGCTGGGGATTTTCGCGGTGATCCTGGCCCCCGTGATGGGCAAGGTCATGCCGCGCTCCGATTTGCGGGTGCTAGCCACCCTGGCGTTCGTGGGCTTCGCCGCCGTGTTCTTCATGCGCGCGAACTACACGACCGGTGTGGATGCGTGGACGCTGATTCTGCCGACGCTGCTGCAAGGCATTCCCACGGCGCTGTTCTTCACGCCGCTCACTGGCATCATCCTCTCGGGTCTGCGGCCCGACGAGATTCCGGCGGCCGCGGGCCTGTCCAACTTCGCGCGCATTTTCGCCGGCGCCGTGGGCACGTCGCTCATGAGCAACGCCTGGAACGACCGCACGATCCTCCATCACGCCCGGCTCGCCGAGCAGACGAGCGTGGAGAATCCGGCTTTCACCGGCGCCATTGCGCACCTGCAGGCGACGCTGGGTGGCGGCATTCCCAAGGCCACGGCCTTTTACGAAAGCTCGCTCAACGCGCAGGCCACCATGCTGGGGTTGAACGACATCTTCTGGATCTCGGCGGTGATCTTCGTCGTCATCATCCCGCTGATCTGGGTGACGAGGCCGGTCAAGGGCGGTGGCGCGGGCGCGGCAGCCGCTGGCGGACACTGAATACTGCGGTTGAACCCGGTTCAGACGGCAATGCACTAGCGTGTTTATCTTGACAGTATCTGATAATGCAGATATTGTGCTGTTCAACACGGAGGATGTCGCGATGGACCACTATACGACAAAAAATTTCATGCTTACGGAAAGTGTCGGTTTCAGGATCGTCAAGGCGCGCAATGTGATCGTCGCGGAAATGGACGCGGCGCTCAAGGACCTCGGGATCACGGGCCAGCAAATGGGCATTCTGGTTTCCCTGATGCAGGATGTGGCGACCACGCCGTTCGAACTGTCGAAGTTGCTCGGCATCGATACGGGCCTCATGACGCGGATGCTGGACAAGCTGGAAACGAAGGGTCTGCTGGAGCGTTCCCGCGACGCAGACGACCGTCGTGTGGTCAATCTGCACCTCACGGCAAAGGGACTCAAAACGGCGGAGCAGATTCCGGAAGTCGCGCCGCAAGTGTTGAACGCACGCCTGCGCAAATTCACCAAGGCGGAGTTCGCCGAACTGAACCGCCTGCTTCGCAAGTTCGCAGACGACTAAACGGTGCGGCCGTGGTGCCGCGCTTTTTTTCGACCATTAATCTGATATGTCAGAAAATGAAATCTCAGACTTCTAGAGCAAGCATCGGTGCCCGTACGCTGAAGCTGGGCGTATCGGCGATCGCAATGGCCACGCTGGCGGCTTGCGCCAACTACGCGGGCATCCATAGCGACAAGCAGATGGCCCAGCCGCAACAGTTCGAGACGGCGCAGAGCCTGCCGCAGGAACAGGGGCACTGGCCGTCCGCCGATTGGGTCGACCAGTTCGGCGACGCGCAGCTGAAGGCGCTGATTGCCGAAGCGCTGCAGGGCAGCCCGAGCGTCGAGCAGGCCAAGGCGCGCGTGGCCCAGGCGCAGGCCTATAGCGAAACCGCGAAGGCGGGCACGCTGCCGCGCGTGGACGCCAGCTACACGCTCACGCGCCAGCAGTTCAGCAGCACGGCGCTGATTCCGCCGCCGTATGCCGGTTCGTGGCAGACCGAAAACAAGGGGCTGCTCACCGCATCCTACGATCTCGACCTGTGGGGCAAGAACCGCGAGGCGCTGCGCGCAGCCGTTTCGGAGACGGCCGCGAGCGAGGCCGACGAGGAAGTGGTCAAGCTCACGCTGGATACCTCGATCGCACGCACCTACAACCAGCTGGCGCGGCTCTATGCGCTGCGCGACATCGCGCAGGAAGAAGTCACGCGCCGCGAGCAGATCGACCGCATCACGGCGGGCCGCATTGCCACGGGCCTCGACACGCAGGTGGAACGCAAGACCGCGCAGGCGAACCTGGCGACGAGCCGCTCGCGGGTGAGCGCGCTCGACGGCAGCATTCTCACGACGCGCTACCAGCTGGCCGCGCTGCTGGGCAAGGGCCCCGACCGCGGACTCGCGATCACGCGGCCGACGCTCGGCGTGGGCGACGAGGTGCGTTTGCCGGACAACCTGCCCGCCGACCTCGTGAGCCGGCGCCCGGATATCGTAGCGGCGCGCTGGCGCGTGGACGCGATCACGCACGAAGTCAAGGAGGCGAAGGCCGAGTTCTATCCAGACATCAACCTGAGCGCCGCGATCGGTCTGGACGCGTTCGGCTTCGGCCGCTTCCTGACCGCCGCGAGCCGCACGGCGTCGGTCGGCCCCGCGGTTCACCTGCCGATCTTCGACGGCGGCGAACTGCGTGCGCAGTTGAAGGGCCGCTACGCGGAGTTCGACTACGCCGTGGCCGCTTACGATCAGACGCTGATTGGCGCGCTCAGCGGCGTGGCCACGCAGCTCGCGCAGATCCATTCGAGCGATGCGCAGCTCGTCGATGCCCAAACCGCGCAGCAGGCGGCACGCGACGCCGACCAGCTCGCGATCACGCAATACAAGGGCGGCCTGACTAATCAGCTCACGGTGCTCAACGCCGACGTCACGGCACTGAACGCCGACGAAGCCATCGCCAACCTGAAGATGGACCGCCGCGACGAGCAGATCGCGCTGGCCTCGGATCTGGGTGGCGGCTATGTCGACACTTCGGCCGATGCCGGTCACGGCGCCGACGTTGCCGCGCAATCCAATCCTCAAACCCATTCCGTTATTGCTGCCGCGCGTTGAACGGCACGTTTGCAAACCCGTCAGGAGAACTGAAATGAGCGAAACGATCACGACCGACCGCGAGCCGGTAGATCAACTCGACGAGAAGAAAGGCGACGCGCAAGCGGCCCCGGCCAACGGCGACAAGCAGCCCACGTCGCCGGGCCGCCGCAAGCGCCTGATCGCGCTGCTCGGCGTCGTGACGTTGATCGCGGGCGCGGCGTATGGCGCGTACTACTTCACGGAAGGCCGTTTTCAAGAATCGACCGACGACGCCTATGTCAGCGGCAATCTCGTGCAGCTCACGCCGCAGGTCACGGGCACGGTGGTGGCCGTCAACACCGACGACACGCAGATCGTGAAGCAGGGTGACCCGGTCGTGACGCTCGATCCGGCCGACGCAAGAATCGCGCTGGCCGATGCCGAAGCGTCGCTCGGCCAGACCGTGCGTCGCGTGAGCGGCCTCTATGTCAACAACGACTTCTATGCGGCGAACGTGGCGCAACGCGAATCGGACCTGGCCCGTGCCAACGACGATCTGCGCCGTCGCACGGCGGTGGCGGACTCGGGCGCCGTTTCTGCCGAAGACATCGCCCACGCGCGCGACGCGGTACAGGCCGCCCAGGCCGCGCTCGACGCCGCACGCCAGCAAGGGGCGGCGAATCACGCACTGACCGATCGCACGTCGGTCGAACAGCACCCGGACGTACAGGCGGCCGCCTCGAAAGTGCGTGCGGCCTGGCTCGCCTATGCACGTGATACCTTGCCCGCACCCGTGACGGGTTATGTGGCGCAGCGCCAGGTGCAGGTGGGCGAGCGCGTGTCGCCCGGCACGCCGCTGTTGGCGATCGTGCCGCTCGACGGCGTATGGGTGGATGCGAACTTCAAGGAAGTGCAGCTCAAGCACATGCGCATTGGCCAGCCGGTGACGCTCACTGCCGATGTCTATGGCTCGAGCGTGAAGTATCACGGGCGCGTCGAAGGCTTCTCGGCGGGCACGGGGAGCGCCTTCGCGACGCTGCCGGCGCAGAACGCCACGGGCAACTGGATCAAGATCGTGCAGCGCCTGCCGGTGCGTATCGCGCTCGATCCACGCGAACTCGCGGCGCGTCCGTTGCGCATCGGCCTTTCGATGACGGTGGATGCCGATACGCACGACGAATCGGGCTCGCAGCTCGGCGCGGCGCAAAACACGCGCTATCGCACCGACGTCTTCGCACAGTACGACGCGCAAGCCGATGGCGAGATCGAAAAGATCATCAAGCAAAACGAAATCGCTGCGGCTGCAACTGCGTCACAACCCTCGCCGCAACGTGTGGCGGCGCGCGATCATAAGGGCAACGCGAGCTAAGGAAGTCTGGCAGCCCGGCAAAGCGCTTGCGCATCCGCGGCAAGCGCTTTGGGCACCGCCTCGCGCAGGTAGTCCATGAACGTCTTGATCTTGGCGTCGAGGAACTTGCGCGAGGCGTGCACCGCATAGGCAGTGAGCCTCTGCAGACGATACTCGGGCAATACCCGCACCAGCGCGCCGCTATCGAGCATGGCCAGCGCCGTCGACATCGGCAGCGCGCCGATGCCCACGCCTTCGCGCAGGGCGACGCTGAGCGCATCGGGAAGATTGATTTCGACGGGCGCATTCGGGAACGCCACGGTTTCCCGGCCGTTGGGGCCATGCAGATGCCAGCGATCGCGCGGAAAAAACGTCGTGACGAATTGCAGGCACGTATGCGCTTCAAGGTCCCGTACCGTGCGCGGCACGCCGTGCGTATTCAGATAAGCGGGTGCCGCACACAGCACGTTGTGGACATCGCCTAGCCGGTGTGACACGAGCCGCGAGTCCGGCAACTCCGTTGTACTCAACTGCAGCATCACGTCGTAGCCGGCCTCGATGATATCGGGCGAGTGCTGCGACAACGTCAATTCGATCGACACCGCGGGATACCGCTCGCGATAGCGCACGAGCGCCGGCACCACATAGGCCTGGCCGAAGCTCGGCGACGCATGAATGCGTAGGCGCCCCGAAGGGTCGACCTGTGCGTTGGCCGCCTCTGCCTCGGCCTCGTCGACATAAGCGAGGATCCGCTCGCAGCGCTCCAGATAGCGCTGGCCCGCCTCGGTTAGCGAAAGCCGCCGCGTACTCCGATGCAGCAGGCGCGTACGCAATTGCGACTCGAGCTGCGAGACCGCCCGCGACGCATTGTTGGTTTGAATGTCCAGGCGCGCGGCCGCGCCCGTAAAGCTGCCTTCTTCCGCTATGCGGACGAAAATCCGCATCATGTCCAGCTTGTCCATTACGCGTTTTCCACGGATAGTTCTGCCTTGCACGCAACTACGACGCCAACTCGCGCCACGCCAGATTCTCCTATAAATGCAGGCGAATCTGTTCGGCAAAGGTCCGTATCACTTCTTCGTTACGTGAAAGAAACATCCATTGTCCGACTCGCGTCGAAACGAGCAGTCCCGCTTCGACCAGTACGGCAAGGTGCGCCGATACGGTGGACTGCGAGAGCCCGCTGCGCGCCTGGATGGCGTGTGCGGGTACGCCGTGGCCCAGATCGACGTGGCCCTCTGGAAAGGTGTCGGCGGGGACCTTCAGCCACGCGAGGATGTCGCGCCGCAGTGGATTGGCGAGGGCCTTGTGAATCCGGTTCGCGTCTATCATGGCGTTCCCTGTGCTCTCGCGTGCTTCAATGCGGCTGCATCAACAACGTTCTGGCGATGGTTCCCGCCGCGCTTTCCCCAAGGTCTTCCCGCACGATCGACAGCGCCAGATGAATGCCGGCGCTTGCGCCGCCCGACGAATAGAGGTTGCCATCCTTCAGGCAGCCGGGATTGGACATGACGTGCACGCGTGGATGTTCGGCCGCGAGGCGGTGAGCGTCGCGCCAATGCGTGGTCAGCCAGCGGCGGTCGGCAACCCCGGCGCGCGCCAGCAGGAACGCGCCATTGGAAATGCAGGCCATCCTTTGGGTTCCGGGCCCGGCGTCGCCGAGCCACGTCACGAGTTCGCGATGCTCACTCGACGAACTGACCACGGGAGACCCGGGCACCACGACGACGTCGAACGGCGTGCGCGTTTCGAACAGGCATTCTGTGGTGCCCACCGCCGTGCCGTTGGAAGACGGCACGGGCCCAGGCGAGGTCCCGACGAGGTGCGGTTCATAAAACGCGCCGCCATACAGGCGATTCGCTTCGTGAAATACATCCATCGGGCCGCTCACCTCGAGCAGTTGAAAACCCGCATAGAGCATCATCGCGACACGCATGCGCCCGTTACCCCGTGAACGCCTGTTCGACCAGCGCGGCTTGCCGCGCGACGTGCGCCGAATGGTAGCCCGGCGCGGTCGATGCACCGGCGTCGGGACCGGCGTAGGCGAGCTTCGCGCCCGTTGGCAGGAGCTCGCGCAACTGCGGCTCGACGAAACTCCATGCGCCCTGGTTGCGCGACTCCTCCTGACACCAGACGACCGTCTTCAGGTTGGGATAGCGCGCGAGTTCGGCGGCCAACTGTTTTGCGGGAAACGGATAAAGCTGTTCGACGCGGATGATCGGCGTGTCGGTCGCGTCCGCGCGGCGATGCTCGAGCAACTCGAAGTACACCTTGCCCGTGGCCACGACGACGCGCTCGACGCTGGATGCCCGCGACGCCTCGACCTGCATATCCGGCAGAACCTCGCGGAATGCGCCCTCGCTCAATTCGTCGAACGTGCTGATTGCTTCCGGGTGACGCAACAGCGACTTGGGCGTCATGACGACAAGCGGGCGGCGATCGGCGGCGAGCGCCTGCCTGCGCAGCACATGGAACAGCTGCGCGGGCGTGGTCGGCTGGACGACGCGCATGTTGTCCTGCGCGCTCAGCTGCAGATAGCGTTCGAGCCTCGCCGATGCATGCTCGGGTCCCGCGCCTTCCTGCCCATGAGGAAGGAAGAGCGTCAGGCCGCTGCGTTGCCCCCATTTGGCGGCCGCCGCCGCGATGAACTGGTCGATCACCACTTGCGCGCCGTTCGCGAAGTCACCGAATTGCGCTTCCCAGATCACCAGCGCATCGCGGTTCACCGTCGTATAGCCGTACTCGAATGCGAGCACCGCCGCCTCGGAGAGGATGGAGTTCGTCACGCTGAAGCGGCCTGGCGCGTGGTCACTCGCATCACCGAGATGATCGAGCGGAACGTAGACGCCATCCGGCCGGTTCATGCGTGTTTGATCGTGCAGCGCGGCGTGACGATGATTGAACGTCCCGCGCGCGCTATCTTGCCCGCTCAGTCGAACGCTGATCCCATCGGCGAGCAGCGAAGCGAAGGCCAGATGCTCGCCCATGCCCCAGTCGAGCGGCCGTTTTCCCGAGGCCATTTCCTGGCGCCCGGTCATCATCTTCTTGACGAGCGGATGCAGCGCCAGGCCTTCGGGAACGGTCGAAATCTGCTGCGCCAGACTGCGCAGCGCTTCCGTCGACGGGGTGGGGTGAGAAGCCGCGTTCGCCGCTTCCTCGCGTGAAGAGGCCGCGTCGGAGCCGTCGGTTTCGTTCGCTTGCTTGAGCCGTTGACGCCGCTCGCTGACATAGCCCTCGGCTTCTTCGGCGGTCAGCACGCCTTGCTGAATCAGCTTCTGCGCATAGCGTGTTCTCACGCCGGGATGACTGGCGATCGCGCGATACATCAGCGGCTGCGTGATGCCCGGCGTGTCCTGTTCCTGGTGGCCGTATTTGCGGAAGCACACGAGATCGATGACCACGCTGCGCTTGAACGCGGTGCGATAGTCGAGGGCAAGGCGCACCGCCATCGCCACGGCTTCGGGGTCGTCGCCATTCACATGCAGGACGGGCGCCTCGATCATCTTCGCGACGTCCGTCGTGTAGAACGTCGAACGCGTGTCGCGCGGATCGGAGGTCGTGAAGCCGATCTGGTTGTTGACGACGATATGCAGGGTGCCGCCCGTGCCGTGGCCGCGCGTATAGGAGAGGCTCAAGGTTTCCATCACGACACCCTGGCCGGACATCGCCGCGTCGCCGTGAATCTCGACCGGCAGAACCTCGACGCCGTCCGCGCTGCCGAGGAGCTCGCCCTTGGCGCGAGCCATGCCTTGCACGACCGGGTTGACGATTTCCAGATGCGAGGGGTTGAACGCGAGCATCACTTCGACCGGCCCGTCAGGCGTATCGACCGAACTCGTAAAGCCCTTGTGATACTTCACGTCGCCCGCGGGCAGTCTTTCGGGATCCTTGCCATCGAACTCGTCGAACAGCGCGCGCAACGGCTTGCCGACGATATTCACCAGAACATTCAGGCGTCCGCGGTGCGCCATGCCCATCACCACCGCGCGCAGATTTTTCGAAGCCCCGTAGCGGACGACTTCGTCGAGCAGCGGAATCAGCGCTTCCGCGCCTTCGAGCGAGAAGCGCTTTTGCCCGACATAGCGTGCGTGAAGGTACTTCTCGAGGCCTTCTGCCGCGCTCAGGCGTTCCAGCAGCCGGCGTTTCTCGGCGGCCTGCAGCGACGGCCTCGCCCGCGTGGATTCGAACTGCATCTGCCACCAGCGCCGCTGTTCGGCGTCGGTGAGATGCATGAACTCGGCGCCGAGCGTACCCGTGTAGGTTTGCTTCAGCGCCGCGACGAGTTCCTTCAGCGTGGCGTCGTCGTCGAACAGGAACGTGTCGGCGGTGCTGAAGGTCGTCGCCATGTCCGCGGCCGTCAGGCCGTAGTAAGCCGGGGTCAACTCGGCGTAGGCGCGCGGCGGCGTCCACATCAGCGGATCGAGATCGGCCGTGCGTGTGCCGATCATGCGGAACGCGGCGATCAGCGACTGTACCGCGACCTGCTTGCGCGCGAGGCCGAGGCCGGCGTCATTCGCGAGGGTGGTGTCGGCATGAACGATCGCGTGCGGCGGCCGCTTCGCAAGCTCGACGAAGCTGGAAATGACGGGGGCGTGCGGTTCGTCGTCGCGATCGCTGCCGTCGATAGCGGGCGTTTCGCGCAGTGCATCGAACCACGCCCGCCATTCACCGGTGACCGCATCCGGGTCAGCCAGGTAAGTTTCATATTGCTCTTCGACGTAAGGGGCGTTGCCCCCGAAGAGGAAAGAGCTCTGACGTTCTTTCAACATGATGAATCCGCCTTTGGTCGGTGTGCGGTTCAATGTGGGGCGCAACACGTGGAGTGACGGCGATAACGCCTTCCGGTCCGCCCGGGTTGTTTGCCCAGCCGCAGTCGTGAACACAGTCTAGTTAGGCGGGGCAGCCGGCGAAATGCGCGCGTGGTGCCGCCGCCTGCCAACTAGTGGACGTTTTGGGCCACGCTGCCGATTTGTTACACCGGCGCAAAATACTTTTTCCGGGGACAGACTGCATGCGCTAACGACGATGCGTTAAGCTGCGCCACGGTCCTGGTTGGGACACCACCTCTGAAGGTCACGGCATGAAAGTCGCCATTGTTGTATTCGATGGTGTGCAGGCGCTAGATGTTGCAGGCCCACTCGATGTGTTCGCCGAAGCGAATACGTTCCTCTCCGAGCATCAGCGCTACGAGGTGACGCTCGTCGGTCGCGAGGCGGGCGCCGTGACCTGCTCGAACGGCATGCAACTGGCGGTCTCGCGTGGCTATGCCGACAGCGACGTGCAATGGGACCTGCTGCTCGTAGCCGGAGGCCCCCAGTTGCCCGACGTCCATCCGTCGAACGAGTTTCTGGCCTGGCTGCAAAACCAGGCGCGCAGCGCGAGCCGCTTTGGTTCGGTGTGCAACGGCGCATTCGTGCTCGCACATGCGGGGCTGCTCGACGGCAAGGAAGTGACGACCCACTGGTCGGATGCCGGCCGTCTGTCTAATGAATTCCCGCACGCCAATGTGCAGCCGGACCGCATTTTCGTGCGCGACGGGCGGCTGTTTACGTCGGCGGGCGTGACCGCGGGCATCGATCTGTGCCTCGCGCTGGTGGCGGAAGACTGGGGACACGAACTGGCGGTGCGGGTGGCGAAGCGGCTGGTGGTGTATATCCAGCGCGAAGGCGGTCAGTCGCAATACAGCCCGTATATCGGCGCCGGCAAGGACGAGGACCCCATACTCAGCAAGGTGTATCGCTACGTGAGCGAACATATCACCGATACGCTTTCGATCGAGGCGCTGGCGAGTGCGGCTGCCGTGAGCCGGCGCACCTTGTCGCGCATCTTTGCGAAAAACGCCAGGGTGACGCCCTCCGTATTCGTCGAGCAGGTTCGCGTCGACACGGCGAGGAAACTCCTCGAGGATACGGATGCGCCGCTCAAGACGGTCGCATTCAAATGCGGTTTTCATAGCGCCACGCATATGCGCACGACGTTCTCGCGGCGCCTCAACGTCACGCCAAAACAATATCGTCTGCGATTCCGCGGGGAGGCGAGTGCATAGCGACGATTCCCTGGCGGAACCGGCAAACGCCAATACTGCGCCATGCCTTCCCGATATCATCGCGCCCGGCTTGTCGGTATTGTTCTGCGGAATCAATCCGGGCATGCGTGCGGCGGCCACGGGGCGCCACTTCGATGGCAGAGGGAACCGCTTCTGGCGTGTGCTCCATCGTGCAGGTTTTACGCCGCAGGAGTTTCGCCCCGAGAACGACCGTGAGTTGCTGCAGCATGGCTTTGGTCTGACTACGGCGGTTTCGCGCGCGACGGCACGCGCGGACGAGTTGTCGAGAGCGGAGATTCAGGCCGCCGCGGCGCAATTCGAGCTGAAGGTTCAACACTACGCGCCGCGGTTTATCGCCTTTCTCGGCAAGATGGCGCTTGCCGAAATGTCCGGCAAGCGGGATATCCAGTGGGGTTTGCAATCCAGCAGGTTCGGCGGCGCGCAGGCGTGGGTGCTGCCGAACCCGAGCGGCTTGAATCGCGCATTCAGCCTCGACGCGCTGGCGAGCGCGTACCGCGAACTTCGTATTGCGGCTCAATTGTCATCAGTTGCCGAGTGAATGAACAAGCGGTTGTAGATATGGGGCATGCGCTTCGGAATGCCTCGTGGCGAGTTCGCGATTGCCTTGACATGGAACGCATTCGCCTTCGCTCGTCAATCCGCTCGCACATTGAAGATAGGTGTTGTTGCGCAGCGTTTCGGTGACGAACTCCACGAAGGAGCGGATCTTTCCACTCGTCCCGCGCCGTTCGACATGAAGCAGGCTGACCGGCGTCGATTCGGGCTCGTAGGCCCGCAAAATCGGCACCAGATTTCCGGAAGCGACTTCGCTTGCGGCCTGATAAGACAGCAACTGCGTGATACCCACGCCGTCTTCCGCGGCCGAAATGGCGGCGGGCGCCAGATTCACGATCAGGCGCGGCTGCAGCCGCACAGGAATCTTTGCGTTATTTTCGTAAAACGTCCACTCGAGCGGTTGGGAAACGCCGGTAAAGGAAACGCAATGGTGGCCGGCCAGGTCTCGCGGATGCATGGGCTCTCCATGCGCGGCGAGATAAGCGGGCGACGCGAAGGTCTGCCGCCGCACGGACCCCAGGCGCACCGCGAATGTCGACGAGTCTTCGAGATGACCAATCCGTATGGCGATATCCACGCCTTCTTCGAGCAGGCGCGTGGGACGATCGAGGTAAACAGCGTTCACGCTGACGTCGGGATAGCGCATCGTGTAGGCGTTGACGAGCGGCGCGATGAAGCGCTGGCCGAGTTGCACCGGGGCTGTAATCGTGAGCGTGCCCACCGGGTTGGCGAGATCCGTGGCGATATGCGACTCAGCATCGCTGATGCCATCCAGCAGCTTGCGGCAGGCTTCAACGTAAGCGACACCCGCGTCCGTGGGCCGGACCGAGCGTGTCGTACGCGCGAGCAGCTGCGCGCCCAGGCGCGTTTCGAGCGAGTTGACCGCCCGCGAGACCGCCGCGCGCGACAAGCCGAATTTATCGGATGCGGCGCTGAAGCTGCCGCGTTCGACGATGGCTACAAACACCTCCATCTCACGTAATCTGTCCATCTTGACTTCCCAATCTGAATCTCTTGCAAACGGAAAACAACAGTAAAAACCGTTTGGCGTCTACCGTTGCCGGTTCGTTTTCAAACCTTCGTGAATCGTGTCTATCGCGATCAACGTGCGGCCTGAATGCCTACGTCGCGATTCTAAGCATCGTGTGCCGTCTGGTATCGCCGTACGACCTCAATTGGCCCAAAAGCGTGCAGAAATGACCCGCGCGTAATCAGTCAGGTTTGCGTCGACGCGGCGCACACGCGTTGGGCGAATCACGACCGGACGGCCTGGCAAAATTCTCGCACTAGATGGCCCAAAATCAGACCAGGCGAGACTTTAAGAAATTGGGTTCATCTCTGACAATAAAGCCGTCAGTGAACAGCAACAATGCGCGGCGAAACCGGAGGAGTGGTCATCGCATGGCGGGAGGATGCAGGACGCTGAATAGCCTCACAATGAACTAGCCACATCAAACAGTACAGCTAACGAAACCCGGGAAGTTGCTGATCGCCATGACAACTGCGAACCCTTTGACGACTGGAACGGAAGCGGCAACGGCCCCACAGGCGCTGGAACCACGCGCTGTGCGTGGAGCCGCGGCGCCGGCGCAGCCCGCCCCCGCGCAGGTGGCGTTCACGGGGCGCATCGTGGTGGGCCTGCTCGGCATGTTGTTCGCTTCGTTGCTGGCCATCCTCAACGAACAGGTGACCGCGGCAGCAATGGCCGATATCCAGGGCGCGTTCCTGATCGGGCATGACGACGGGACGTGGCTCACCTCGCTCTTCGAAGCCGCCAACGTCGCGACGATGGTGTTCGCCCCCTGGTTCGGCATCACCTTTACGCTCAAGCGCTTCACGATCGGCGCCGTGCTCGCCACGATGTTGTTCGGGTTGCTGTGCCCGTTCGCGCCGAATCTGGCGACGCTCTATGTCCTGCGTATCTTCCAGGGCATCGCGGGCGGCTGTCTGCCCCCCATGCTGATCATCGTGGCGCTGCGTTATCTGCCGCCCAGGTTCAAGCTGTATGGGCTCGCCGGCTATGCGCTCACTGCGACCTTCGGGCCGGCGCTCGGCACACCGCTCGCCGCGTTGTGGACGGAGTTCGTGAGCTGGCGCATGGCGTTCTGGCAAATCATTCCGCTCGGCGTGCTGTGCTGTATCGCGATTCAGCAGGGGCTGCCCGCCGATCCGGTCAAGCTCGAGCGCTTTCGCACGTTCAACTGGATCGGGTTGATCACGGGCTTCCCCGCGTTCTCCATGCTCGTGACCGGGCTTTTGCAAGGCGACCGGCTCGACTGGTTCGAATCGGAGTTTATCCGCGTGATGTTGGGCGGCGGCGCACTGCTGCTCGTGGTCTTCCTCGTCAACGAGTGGTTTCAGCCCGTGCCTTTTTTCAAGCTCCAGTTACTCGAGCGCAGGAATTTCACGCACGGCCTCTCGACCTTGGTCGGCACCGTGATCCTGCTGGTGGGCGTCGCCGCTATACCCGGGCAGTTTCTCGCCAAAGTTCATGCGTACCGGCCGCTGCAGACGGCGCCGCTCTCGCTGTTGCTCGCCATTCCGCTGCTGATTACGCTCCCCTTGACGGCGGCTCTGTTGAATACGCGGCGCGCCGATCACCGCTGGGTGATCGCAATCGGTCTGTCGCTGATGTTCACGACCTGCGCACTCGGCAGCTTCATGACGTCCGAGTGGATTCGCGACAACTTCTACGTGCTGCAGGCGCTGCAGATCATCGCGCAGCCCATGGTGATCATGTCGATCCTCATGGGCGTCACGACGGGGTTGCCGCCAACGGAGGGCCCGTTCGCTTCGGCCATGTTCAATACGGTCAAGACGTTCGCCGCCGCCATCGCGACGGGGCTGATCGAGGGCGTAGGCACCGCGCGCGAACATTTCCATTCGAGCATGCTCGTCGACCAGCTGGGCAACCGCGCGCTGGTGACGGGCCCCGGCCTCGACACGTCTTACGCGCTGGGGCAACTCGCGCACCGTATTCACGAGCAGGCCGTCGTGCTGACGTCCGCCGATCTCTACCGGGTGATGGCGTGCGTTGCGCTCGTTCTGCTTCTTCTTGTTCCGGTGCTGCCGGTGCGGATCTATCCGCCGTGGAGCACTACGCCGCCCGCTTCGAAATGAGGTACGTTTTCCATGTCATCGACCAAACCCAACTCTACGCCGTCCAGACTGAAATGGCTTCGTATTGCAGCAGTCGTCGCCGTTGTCGGCGTCGCTGCCTGGGCAGGCACGAAGCTCCTGTCTCACTCCAGTTCGGAATCCACGAACGACGCCTACGTCACCGCGGATTTCACGCTGGTCGCGCCGCGCGTCGCGGGGCAGATCACGGACGTACTGGTGAACGATAATGAGGACGTGAAGGCGGGCCAGTTGCTGGTGCGCATCGACGACCGCGACTATCACGCCGCGTTGATGAGCGCCGAGGCGGAGGTGGTCGGCGCGAAGGCGTCGGTGGCGAACTTCGAAGCGGAGATCGCGCGTCAGCCCTCGCTCGTCGATCAGGCGCGCGCCACGTTGCGCTCCGACGACGCGGCGATCGGCTTCGCGCGGGCCAACGCGGCGCGCTACCAGAATCTTTCCACGGCGGGGGCGGGGACCGCGCAGGAGCAGCAACAGGCTTCGAGCACGCTCGCCGAGCAGCTTGCGCAGCAGTCGCACGATCAGGCGGTGCTGTCGGCCACCCAGCAGAATCTGGACGTCCTGCGCACGGAGCGCGACAAGGCCGCTGGCGCGCTTCAACACGCCGAAGCGGTGCTCGCACAGGCGAAGCTCAACCTCTCCTATACGGAAATTCGCGCCCCCGTCGACGGCAAGGTGGGGCGCCGCTCGGCGCGGGTCGGCGCCTTCGTGACGCCCGGCGCCCCCGTGCTCGCAATCGTGCCGCTTTCGGATGCGTATGTCGTCGCCAACTTTCAGGAGAGCCAGATCACCAACATGCGGCCCGGCGAAAGCGTTCGCGTGACGGTCGACAGCCTGCCCGGCGTCGTGATTCATGGCCGCATCGACAGCCTGGCACCGGCGACTGGCGTGAGCTTCGCGCCGATCGCACCCGACAACGCCACGGGCAACTTTACGAAGGTGGTGCAGCGCGTGCCCGTCAAGATCACGATCGATCGCGGGCAGCCTGCTGCAGCGGCATTGAGCGTCGGGCTCTCGGTGGAAGCCGAAGTGGCCGTTGGCCGGGGCGCAGAAGCGACGGCTGAGGGAGCGGAAAGAAAATGAATACGAGCAAATTCTCTATCCGCGCGATCCCGCTCACGGTTCTCGCATGTCTCGCTATGGCGGCTTGCACGGTGGGTCCCAATTTCGAACCGCCGAAGTCGCCCACGCCGGAGGTCTTCAACCGCACGCAGACGGCTCAGGCGCCGAGCAAAGCCGTGGAAGGCCAGTTCGGACCGGAATGGTGGACGCTGTTCAACGATCCCGTATTGAACGGCCTCGAAAAGCAGCTCGCCGACGCAAACCTGGACGTGGCAGCCGCCTCCGCGCGCCTGCTGCAAAGCCGGGCCGAGCGCCGCGTAGCGGGCGCAGCCGAATATCCGACGCTCGACGGCGCCGCATCGTACAACCGCGAACGCGGCAGTGAAAACGGCATTCTCTCGCTGCTCGGCGTGACGCCCACGCAGAGTCAGCCGCAGTCGGCCTCCGGCAGCGCGCCGCTCGGCGTGGCGGCGATGCCGGGCTCCAAGGGCTCGCCGGCCTATAACCTGTACCAGGTCGGCTTCGACGCGTCATGGGAGGTCGATATCTGGGGCCGCGTGCGACGCAGCGTGGAAGCGGCGACAGCGCTTTCGGCCGCCTCGTATGAGGACCGGAACGCGGTCTTGCTGAGCGCGCGCGCGGAGCTTGCGCGAGACTATATCGAGCTGCGCGACACGCAGGAACTCCTGCAGATCGCGCATCAAAACCTGGACATCGCCAACGACGCGCTGAAGCTCACGCAGGTCCGTGCACATGAAGGCGTGACCACGGATCTCGATGTTTCGAACGCTTCGGCGCAGGTGGAAAATATCGAAAGCCTGATTCCCACGCTCGAATCGCACTCCGAAACGACCATCAATGCCATCGGCCTGCTGCTCGGCGAGGAACCGGGCGCGCTGCGTCAGACGCTTGCTGCAACGCAGGAGGTGCCGGTACTGCCGGCGCAGGTGCCGATCGGCTTTCCTTCCGAACTCGTGCAGCGCCGGCCCGATATCCGCAAGGCGGAAGCCGAACTGCACGCGGCGACGGCGTCGATCGGCGTGGCGAAGGCCGATTTTTATCCGCGCATCATGCTCAATGGCAGCGCGGGCTTTCAGAGTCTTCAGCTTTCGAGTCTGGCCAGTTGGGCGTCCGGGCAGTTCGTCGTCGGCCCTTCCATTACGTTTCCCATCTTCGAAGGCGGTCGCCTGAAAGGCACGCTCCAGCTGCGCGAGGCGCAACAGCAGGAAGCCGCGATTGCCTACAAGGAGACGGTGCTGCGCGCGTGGCAGGAGGTGGACGACGCGCTCGTCACCTACGACGCCGAACAGCGCCGGCGCGACCGGCTGGCCCAGGCCGTGACCATGAACCAGCGCGCGCTTTCGGTCGCGCGGGAGCGGTACAAGGCCGGGGCGCTCGATTATCTCGACGTATTGAACGTGCAGAAGCAGTTGCTCGAAGCGCAGAGCAATCTCGAGCAAAGCCGGGCCACGGCGGCCACGAATCTCATTACGCTTTGTAAAGCGCTGGGAGGGGGGTGGGAGTCGACCTATGGCGGGTAATCGATAGCCCGAATGCGCGCCGCGCCGCAAAGCCATTCGACCCTTCGGGGAGCCACGATTTGCGCTTTGTCGCGATGGCCGGATACGCGCCGGGAATGTCCCCAAACCGTCGCAGCTAGCCCATCGGCTGGGAGCCGTAAAACATAGACTGTTCTCGTCGGCGGTCGATGACTGCCGATCCTGGCGGGGAGTCATGGTGATGCCCGGCCACTTGACTTGATGTGCGCTGTGATGCGGATTTTCTTCGATCCGCGCGCCGCGCCCAAACCCACGAAAGGAAGGACGTATGAGCGAAGCAAACCAGGGCGCGGTGCGCCAACTGAAACATTTCATCGACGGTCAATACACCGCTGGCGTGAGCGGGCGATTCAACGACGTCTACGATCCCGCGCAGGGCCGCATTACCGCGCGCGTGCCGGTTGCGAATACCAATGAGGTTGCCGCCGCCGTCGCGGCCGCCAAAAGCGCGTTTGCGGCCTGGAGCGAAACCCCGCCGCTCAAGCGTGCGCGCCTGATGTTCAAGTTCAAGGAATTGCTCGAGGCGCATCTCGACGAAATCGCCGAACTCATTACGCGCGACCACGGCAAGCTGTTCTCGGACGCCAGGGGCGAAGTGATGCGCGGCATCGAAATCGTCGAATTCGCGTGCGGTATTCCGAACCTGCTCAAGACCGGTTTCACCGATCAAAGCAGCAGCGGCGTCGACAGCTGGAATTTGCGCCAGCCCGTGGGCGTGATTGCTGGCGTCACCCCGTTCAATTTCCCGGTGGTGGTGCCGTGCTGGATGTTCGTCATGGCCGCCGCGACCGGCAACACGTTCATCCTCAAGCCCTCGGAGCGCACGCCGTCGTCGTCGATCCGGCTGGCGGAACTGTTCATCGAGGCGGGCTTCCCCAAAGGCGTGTTCAACGTGGTGAACGGCGACAAGGGCACCGTCGATGCGCTGATTCAGCATCCCGACGTGGCCGCGATGTCCGTCGTCGCCTCCACGCCGGTGGCCGAATATATCTACGCAGAGGGCGCCAAACGCGGCAAGCGCGTGCAGGCGCTCGGCAGTGCGAAGAATCATCTCGTCGTCATGCCCGACGCGAATCTCGATCAGGCCGTCGATGCGCTGATCAATTCGGCGTATGGCTCGGCGGGCGAGCGCTGCATGGCGACCTCAGTCGCGGTGGCGGTCGGCAGCATTGGCGACGAACTGATCGAGCGCCTCGCGCCGCGCGTGCGCGCGCTGCGCATCGGGGCGGGCATGGAGCCCGATCTGGACATGGGGCCGCTGATCAGCGCTGCGCATCGCACCAAGGTGCTGGGTTATATCGATGCGGGCGTCGCCGCCGGCGCGAAGCTCGTGGTGGACGGGCGCGGCCATACCGTGCCGGGGCACGAAGAGGGCTTCTTCCTCGGCGGCTCGCTCTTCGACGACGTGCAGCCGGATATGAAGATCTATCGCGAAGAGATTTTCGGGCCGGTGCTTTCGGTGGTGCGCGTGCCGGATCTCGCCAGTGCCATCGAACTCGTCAATGCGCACGAACTGGGCAATTGCGTCACCCTATTCACGGCTGATGGCGCCGCAGCGCGCACGTTTACCCGGCAAATTCAGATCGGCATGGTGGGCATCAACGTACCGAGTCCGGTGCCGTCGGCGTGGCATTCGTTCGGGGGCTGGAAGCGCTCGCTGTTCGGCGATCACCACGCCTACGGCGAGGAGGCCGTGCGCTTCTATACGCGCTACAAGAGCGTGACGCAGCGTTGGCCCGACAGCATCGACAAGGGCGCGGAGTTCGCCATGCCCGCTTCGAAATAAGGTAAGCGCGGCGTGAAAACGCCGCGCGCTTGAAGATGGCCGGCGCGGTCATGGCCGGCTGTCTCGCTTTGCAATTTGCGTAATCGATCTTTCGAAGCGAACGTTAGCTGGCCGTCATCGTCTGAACCCATTGACTGCGCCAGGCGGGCGCTTCAAAGGATTCCGAAAAATATTGGGTCTCGTGAACGACCTTGCCTTCATGGAATTCCATGATGCTCACGGTGAAAGCGCTTCGCCCCTGATAGGCGATGGTGTATTCGGTCACCCACAGATCGCCTTCGCCCTGCATGCGTCTGACTTCGAAACCGGACGGCTTGCCGGGATGATGTCCGCGCAGCGCCTGCAGGTTCCTGCGCCCGAGTATGCGTTCGCCCGATTGGGGATAGTCGCAGATGGCGTCGTCGGCGTAGATGTCGTGTTCGGCTTCGAGATCGCCGGCCGCCGACGCCTGCCAGTGCGCATTGAGCGCTTCACGTAGATTCGCGTGTTGCATGAAACACCTCCGGGATAAAGTACGGCAGCACTTCGCTGTGCAACTCGTCGAGTACGTCGGCATACGGGCGCGGCGTGACTTTCGGATTCAGCGCGACGTGGCTCACGCCCGCTTCGTGCGCCTGCTCCAGAAAATGCCTGAGCGAACGGCTGCCGATGGCGAAGCCGCCCTTGATGGCGCGGAACGGGTAATCGGGCCGCGGATGCAGGTAGAGGTAGCCGCCAAAGGCAACCGGCTTGAAGGCTTCGCGGCCCATCGACCGGGCGACCTGGTCTTTCCAGTTGCGCACGAATGCGTCGAGCGCGGCGGGGCCGGGCACGAAGCCGAGGTAGCCGTCCATATGTGCCGCGATCCATTCGAGACTTTGCTGTGCCCGGCCGACGGCAATGGCGGGAGTGCGCCCATAAGGCGGCTTCGGCAGCATGTCGAGCGTGCCGCCCGATTTGCCGAAACGGGGCGAGGAAAACACCGGAAAGGGCTGCTCACTCACTGTCCGATAGGTCTCGAACGCGTCGCGAAACCGCTCGCCACGCGTATCGAAGTCGATGCCGAAGACGGGATACTCGGAAGGTCTGTCTCCCGAGGACATCCCTAACAGAAGCCTTCCATTCGTCAGCTGGTCGAGCGAATTCACCTGCTTGGCCAGCAACAGCGGTTCGCGCATCGGCAGGACGATGCCGGTCGTGCCGAGCGCGATTTCGCTCGTCACGGCCGCGAGGCTGGCGATATACACCAGCGGTTCGAAGATCTGGCCCGCATCGCCATACGCAGGATCGTAGAACGGGATGTCGCGCATCCACAGCGCGGCCACGCCCATCGACTCGGCGCGTTGCGCCATGGCGACGTGATCGCGCATGGTCGGGACGGGCGAGTCCGGATGCGTTTCGAGCGGCAGGATCAGTCCGACCGTGAGCGCGTCCTCGCGAAATACGCGGCGCCACGCGGGCTGCTGCGAAAGCGCAGGTTCGACGGGCGCGGAAGCCTTCATTGCGGTGATTGCTGACATATCCATTGCGTTTCGCCTTGCGTTTTCCCATTTGCGAGCCAAGGTTACGCACGAACGACGCTGACAAAAACCACCTGCGATGAACAACAGTTGATACTCGCGCTCAATAACGCGGGAAATTCAGACGGCAGACAGGCGCGCCTTGAGGCGCGGCGACATGAAGTCGAGGAACGCGCGCAGCTTGAGCGGCAGCGGCGTCTGGCCGGCGTGGACGAGATGGATCGGCATGGGCGCCAGCCCGAAGGTTTCCAGCACCAGCTGCAAGCGGCCATCCTGCACGGCGTTCGCGACCTGATAAGACAAAACCCGCGTCAAACCGGTCCCGAGCGTCGCGGCGTCGATGGCCGATTCCGCCGTGTTTGTCACGAGCCGCGCGTGGATCGGCACGTTCTGTTCCGACTTTTCGCCGGCAAACGTCCACGTGCGCGACGAATTGATTCCCTCGAAACCGATGCACGCATGATCGGCGAGATCATCCGGGTTTTGCGGCGTGCCTCGCTCAGCGAGATACGCGGGGCTCGCGCACACCACGGGGCGCGTCTCGCCAAGGCGTATCGCCACGAGGCTGCTGTCCGGCAACTGGCCGATGCGCACCGCAACGTCCACGTGGTCTTCGAGAAAATTGACGTTGCGATCGGTCAGCACGAGGCGGGCGTCGATCTCCGGATAGTGCGCGAGAAATGCCGACATCACGGGGACCACATGCAGCCGGCCGAAGACGACGGGCGCCGTGGCCACCAACGAGCCTTTCGGCGCCGCGTATTCGCCCGTCACGGCGCGTTCGATTTCGCCGATGTCCTCGAGAATGCGCCGGCACGACGCGACATAGGCCTCGCCGGCCTCGGTGAGCGAGAGGTGCCGGGTGGTGCGATGAAGCAAACGGGTTTTCAGGTGCGCTTCGAGATCGCCGACCTTGCGGCTGACTGTCGCCAGCGGCTGGCCGAGCCGCCGGGCTGCAGCTGACAAGCTGCCTGCATCGACGACTGCGACCAGGATGGACATCCCTTCGAGACGGTCCATGGTCTTCTCGAGAACGGGAAGGGAGAATCCCCGATGTTAGCGGATTCTCTTCCGGCGCGAGCGCGCAGCGCCTTTGCGTGGGCGGCTCAGGCCTTCACGCGGTGACGGCGTTGACCAGTTCGCCCGCGGTGCGCTCGCGCAGGCGCGGCGACGCGAAGTCGAGGAACGCGCGCAGCTTCAGCGGCAGGGGCGCTTGCCCCGCGTGCACGAGATTGACGGGCAGCGGCGCCGCTTCAAACGCGTCGAGCACGACGCGCAGCTCGTTGGCGCGAACGGCGCGTGCAACCTGGTAGGACAGCACGCGTATCAGCCCCACACCGAGGATCGCGGCTTCGATAGCGGCGTCCGCCGTATTCACGGCAAGCCGCGAATGAACCGGCACGGACTGCTCCGACTTGCCGGAGCCGAAAGACCACGCGCGCAGCGACGCGAGCGCCTCGAAGGTAATGCATTGATGGCCGGCCAGGTCCGCGGGTTCGGCGGGCACGCCATGCTTCGCGAGATAGGCGGGGCTGGCGCAGATGACCCGGCGCACCGTGCCCACGCGCGTCGCGATCAACGTGCTGTCGGGCAGCGCGCCGATGCGGACCGCGACGTCCGCATGTTCATCCATCAGATGAACGACGCGATCGGTCAGCAGGAGATTGATGTCGATCTCCGGGTACTGCGCGAGAAATTCCGCCACCACCGGCACCACGTGCAAGCGGCCGAACGCAACGGGCGCGGTGACCACGAGTTCGCCTTTGGGCGCGGCGTATTCGCCCGTTGCGGCGCGCTCGGCTTCGCCGATGTCTTCGAGAATGCGCCGGCACGCGGCCACGTATGCGGCGCCGGCTTCCGTCAATGAAAGCTTGCGCGTCGTGCGGTGAAAGAGGCGCGTCTTCAGGTGCGCTTCCAGTTCCCCAACCTTGCGGCTGACCGTGGCGAGCGGCATGTCGAGACGCCGCGCAGCTGCCGAGAGACTGCCCGCGTCGGCGACCGAAACGAGGATGGCCATGGCTTCGAGGCGATTCATGGACCCTATCAAATAGTGGAAGGATGAATCTTGATCGTGAGGGATTCTCTTCGTAAATGCAAGCGCGTAACGTTCGACCTCAATCTGGATCGCGGCAATTCGCTGCAACGACCGGAGAAATTCAACGAACAAGGAGGTTGTCGTGAGCGGCTTACCCAGCACCCGAGAAAGTGCAGCTACGCCCGCCGTCGCATCGCGCGGCAAGATCGTCATGATGGCGATCATCGCAGGAGCAGTGATCACAAACATCTATTGCACGCAGCCGATTCTGCCGCTGATCGCAGCGGGCCTGCGGGTCAATATCACGGCGGTCGATTTCGTCGCCGGTGCCGCGTTGCTCGGCTTCTCGACCGGCCTCGCGCTGCTGCTGCCGCTTGGCGACCGCTTCGACCGGCGCAAGCTCGTGCTCACGCAAATCGCGCTTGCGCTCGTGTTTGCGGCAACGGCGGCGGTTGCCCCCGGCATCGGGTCGCTGATCGCGGCTTCGTTTGCGGTCGGCATCGTGAGTTGCGTGCCCCAGCAGCTCGTGCCGTTCGCCGCCGTCATGTCGCTGCCGAGCGAGCGCGGGCGTAACGTCGGCACCGTCGTGAGCGGCATCATGGTCGGCATCCTGGTCGGCCGCACGATCGCGGGTGTGATCGGCGCGGCGTGGGGTTGGCGTGCGGTGTACGGCGCGGAAGCCGCGTTCATGGTGCCGGTTTTCATCGCCGCCGCTGCGCTGCTGCCCAAGGGCGTGCCGTCGACGAATCTTTCGTATGGGCGTCTGCTCGCTTCGCTGTGGCCGCTCGTTCGCGACAATCGTCCGATTCGCGAATCGATGATCATCCAGGCGTTGCTGTGGGCCTGTTTCAACGCCTTCTGGGTCAATCTCGCCGCGCTGCTCAAGAGCGGGCCGTGGCACCTCGGCAGCGCGTGGGCGGGCGGCTTCGGCATCATCGGCGCGGCCGGCGCGTTCGCCGCCTCGCTGGGCGGCAATGCCACCGACCGCGTGGGTTTCCGCAAGGTCATCGGCGCCAGTATCGGCATCGCGACGCTTGCCTACGTGCTTCTCTCCGGCGCGGCCACGTCGCTCACGCTGCTGATCGTGGGCGTGATCGTGCTCGATATCGGCGTGCAGTCCGGTCTCGTTTCCAACCAGACGCGGGCCTTCTCGGTCGATCCGAAAGCGCAAGGCCGCATCAACAGCCTCTATATGACGGCCACCTTCTTCGGCGGCGCGGTCGGCGCGACGGTCAGCGGCTGGCTCATGAGCCGCTTTGGCTGGTCGGGCATCGTCGCCTTCGGTGTCGCACTCGGCATCGTGGCTGCCGCTATCCACTGGATCGGAGCGCCTCGCGAGTCCGCGGGCCGGGTCCCATCAAACGCAGATTGATTCAAGGCATCGAGCATCTGCTTGCTGGAATCCGCCGCGGTTAGGGGCGATGCCAGCTTCAATACTGGAATTATCATGATTGGCATCGTGCGCATTGCGCTGAAACGGCCTTATACCTTCGTTGTGCTGGCCGTGTTCATCCTGATCGTCGGCGTTCTGTCGGCGTTTCGTACCCCTACGGATATTTTCCCTTCGATCAATATCCCGGTGATTAGTGTGGTATGGCAGTACACGGGGCTTTCGCCCGACCAGATGGAAGGTCGCGTGATGGCCCCGTACGAGCGGGTGTTGACGACCACCGTGAACGGCGTTCAGCACATCGAAGGCACGTCGCTCACGGGCTACGGCATCGTCAAGATCTTCTTTCAGCCGGGCACCAACATTGGTACCGCGAATGCGCAGGTGACCGCGATTTCGCAGGAGATTCTGAAGCAGTTGCCGCCCTCGGCGACGCCGCCGTTCATCATCAACTACAACGCTTCGACCGTTCCGATCATCCAGCTCGCGCTTTCGGGCAAGGGCCTCTCGGAACAGAATCTGGCGGACCTCGGCAAGAACCAGTTGCGGCCGATCCTCGCGACGGTGAATGGCGCTGCGATCCCGTTTCCGTTCGGCGGCAAGGACCGGCAGGTTCAGATCAACATCAAGCCGTCCGAACTCGAGGCGCGCTCCTTGTCGGCTGAAGATGTGCTCAACGCACTCACGGCGCAGAACCTCGTGACGCCGGTCGGCACCGAAAAGATCGGCAACTACGAGTACACGCTGCAGCTCAACGACGCGCCGGAGACGATCGCGGCCATTGCGAACCTGCCGATCAAGTCGGCCAACGGCACCGTAGTGCATATGCATGATGTCGCCGACGTGACCGACGGCAGCCCGCCGCAGCCCAATATCGTTCACGTGGAAGGCAAGCGTTCGGTGCTGCTCACCGTGTTCAAGAACGGTTCGGCATCGACCTTGTCGATTATCGGCGGCATTCGTCAGAAGGTTGCCGATGCGAAGGCCTCCTTGCCCGACGCGCTGCAGATCGACGCGATCGGCGACCAGTCGATCTTCGTGCGGTCCGCGATCAAGGGCGTGGCGCGCGAGGGCCTGATTGCCGCCTTGCTCACGAGCGTGATGATCCTGCTGTTTCTGGGCAGCTGGCGCTCGACGGTCATCATTGCGACTTCCATTCCGCTTGCGATTCTCGGCTCGATCTCCGTGCTCTCCGTGCTCGGCGAGACGCTCAATATCATGACGCTGGGCGGGCTCGCGTTGGCGGTGGGCATTCTCGTGGACGACGCCACCGTGACCATCGAGAACATCAACTGGCACCTGGAGCAAGGAAAGGACGTCGAAAGCGCGATTCTCGATGGCGCGGCACAAATCGTGACGCCCGCGTTCGTCTCGCTGCTGTGCATCTGTATCGTGTTCGTGCCTATGTTCTTCCTGAACGGCGTGGCGAGGTTCCTGTTCGTGCCGATGGCCGAGTCGGTGATCTTCGCGATGATTTCCTCGTTCATTCTGTCGCGCACCCTGGTGCCGACGATGGCGAAGTCCCTGCTGAAGTCCCACGCGCATGAGCAGGGACATCACGAGTCTGCCAGCGTGTGGGCGCGCTTTCACCATGGATTCGAGCAGCGCTTCGAACGCGTGCGTGCGAACTATGCCGCGATGCTCGAATGGGTGCTGGAACGTCGCCGCGCGTTCGTGATCGGCTTCTTTGCATTCGTCGTGGTGTCGTTCGCGTTGATGCCGCTGCTCGGGCGCAACTTCTTCCCGGACGTCGACGCGGGCCAGATTCTGCTGCACGTGCGTGCGCCCGTGGGGACGCGTGTGGAGCGAACTGCCGAGATCTTCGCCGAGGTGCAAGCGCAGGTGCGCGCGACGATTCCGCCGTCCGAACTGGGCACCGTGGTGGACAACATTGGTCTTTCCACCAGCTCCATCAATACGGCCTACAACAACACGGGCACGATCGGCCCGCAGGACGGCGACATTCAGATCTCGCTGAAGGAGGGCCATGGGCCCACGGCCGCCTACGTGCGCAAGCTGCGCGAATCGCTGCCGCGCGCGTTTCCCGGCGTGACGTTCTCGTTCCCGCCTGCGGACATCGTGAGCCAGATCCTGAACTTCGGCTCGCCCGCACCGATCGACCTGCAGATTCGCGGCAACAATCTGCCGGCCGATTTCGCCTACGCGAACGCGCTGCTGCGTCAGATCCGTCACGTGCCCGGTGTCGTCGATGCGCGCATCGAGCAGTCGCAGGCCAATCCGCAATTCAATATCGACGTCGATCGCGACCGCGCTTCGCTTCAAGGCCTGACCGAACGCGACGTGACCAATAGCCTCGTGGTGCACATGGCGGGGTCGAGCCAGATCGACCCGACCTACTGGCTCAATGCGGCCAATGGTGTGGAGTATTCGATCGTGCTCCAGACGCCGCAATACAGCGTGGATTCGCTCTCGTCGCTCGTGAATCTGCCCGTGAGTGGCGGGGCCGAGGCCAACGACGGGCAAATTCTCGGCGGGGTGGCGAGCATTCACCGCACGGCGAGCAACGAAGTGGTGAGCAACTACAACGTGCAGCCGATGGTCGAGGTGTTCGCCACGACCCAGGGCCGCGATCTCGGCGCCGTCGCCGCCGACATTCGCCACATCGTCTCGGCCAACGCCAAGGACGCGCCCAAGGGGGCGAAGGTCGTTCTGCTCGGCCAGGCGCAGACGATGAACAACGCCTTCGGCGGGTTGTCGTTCGGGATTCTGGGCGCCGTGGTGCTGATTTACCTGCTCATCGTCGTCAATTTCCAGTCGTGGTCCGATCCGCTCGTGATCGTGGCGGCCTTGCCCGGCGCGTTGGCCGGCATCGTCTGGATGCTGTTTGCGACGGACACCACGCTCTCGGTGCCCGCACTGACTGGCGCAATCATGTGCATGGGCGTGGCCACGGCCAATTCGATTCTGGTGGTGAGTTTCAGCCGCGAACGTCTGGCCGGGCACGGCGATGCGTTCAAGGCGGCATTGGAAGCCGGTACGACCCGGTTCCGGCCGGTCCTCATGACGGCACTCTCGATGATCATCGGCATGGCGCCGATGGCGCTGAGTCTTGGCGAGGGCGGAGAGCAAAACGCGCCGTTGGGCCGAGCGGTGATTGGCGGACTGGTGTTCGCCACTGCTGCAACGCTTTTTCTCGTGCCCGCTATTTTTTGCATGATCCACTCGCGTCGGGGTCGCACATCGACGGCCGCGCAGCTTACCGGAGATTCGATCCATGTCCTCTGAACCCACAACGCGCGCCGCGCTCGCGCAGCGTCAGCTCTCTTTTACAGGCATTGTCGGTGGTGCGCTCGCCGTCCTCATCGTGGTTGGTGGCGTCTCGCTTCGCATGAAGCATGAGCATCAACTCAAAGACTGGACCGAGGCGCAAGCCGTGCCGTCCGTGAATGTCGTGGTGCCCGCCCCGGAGGCGCCGGGCGGCTCGCTGGACCTGCCCGGCAGACTCGAGGCCTTCGAAAGCGCGCCCATCTACGCACGCGCGAGCGGATACCTGAAATCGTGGAGCGTCGACATCGGCACGCCGGTGAAGGCCGGCCAGGCGCTCGCTGAGATCGAGACGCCTGAACTCGATCAGCAGTTGATTCAGGCGAAGGCCGACCTCACGAGCGCGCAAGCCGATGCCGCGCTCGCGAAAACGACCGCCGCACGCTGGCAAAGTCTTCTGGACTCCGATTCAGTGTCGCGCCAGGAGGTCGATGACCGCACGCAGGACTATGTGGCGAAGCAGGCTCGCGTCGCGGCGGCGCAGGCCAACCTCGACCGGCTGGTTGCGACCAAGAGCTTCGCACGGATCGTCGCGCCGTTCGACGGTGTGATCACCGCCCGTAACACGGACGTCGGTGCATTGATCAATGCGGGCGGCGGTACGGGGCCGCAACTGTTTTCCGTATCGAGCGTGGACAAGCTGCGCGTATACGTGCGCGTGCCGCAGGAATACGTGCCGGCAGTCAAGCCGGGGGGAACGGGCACCTTCACCGTGCCGGAGTATCCCGGCAAGGCGTTCACCGCTACGGTGGTGGGTCTGGCCGACTCGGTGAACGCGGCATCGGGCACGTCGCTCGTCCAGTTGATGGTCGATAACCCCGGTCATCTGCTGTTGCCGGGCGACTTCGTCAATCTGCACTTTGCGTTGCCGGCGCGTGCCGACGCGCTGCGGGTGCCGGCCAGTGCGCTGATATTCGACAACGGGGGGCTGCGGCTCGCCACCGTCGATCGCAGCGACACCGTTCACTTCAAACCCGTTTCGATCGTGCAGGACCTCGGCAACGCGGTCGATATCGGCTCGGGGCTGGCGCAAAGCGACCGCGTTGTCGATGCGCCGCCCGACGGTCTCGTCGAAGGCGACCATGTTCAGGTGATCGCGCCCACGGCAAAAGGTGGCAAGCATGACTAAGTATCTGAAACTGGCGATGCTGGTGAGTGCCGTGGCGCTCGCCGCGTGCTCGCTCGCTCCGCACTACGAGGTGCCCGAAACGCCCGTTGCGGCGCAGTACCAGACCCAGGGGCCGTGGACCGTCGCGAGCCCCGCGGACCAGCTCGACCGCGCGGGATGGTGGAAGCTGTACAAGGAGCCCGAACTCGACGACCTCGAGCAGCGGCTGATCGCGAATAACCCCCACCTGAGCGCGGCGCTGTTTCACTATGAGCAGTCGCAGGCGTACATCAGGCAGGTCAAGTCGCAGATGTACCCGCAGGTTTCCGCCTTAGGCAATGTCCAGCGCGATCGCGAGTCGGACACGAGGCCGTTGCGCAGCCCGACTGGGCCGACCGATTACAACTCCGCCACGCTCGGTGTCGAAGTCGACTACGAAGTGGACCTTTGGGGACGCGTGCGCGATTCCGTTGCCGCAAGCAAGGACGAAGGGCAGGCGTCGAAGGCGGATCTCGCGTCGACGCAGTTGAGCCTCGAAATCGAGCTGGCTCGAAGCTATATCGATCTGCGCGGTCTCGATCAGCAGATTCAGCTGATCGAGGGGACCCAGGCCGCGTACCAGAAGGCGCTCGACCTGACCCGCAACCGGCATGGCGTGGGCATCGTCTCGGGTCTCGACGTGGCGCGCGCGAGCAACCAGTTGTCATCGGTCCAGTCCGAACTTACTCAGCTCAGAGCGAGGCGCGCATTGCTCGAGCACGCGGTGGCGGTGCTGGTCGGCGCTTCGCCTTCGGAGTTCCAGCTCGCGCCGAGTACCGATTCGATCGCGTTGCCCGTGATTCCGGTCGGGGTGCCCTCGACGCTGTTGCAAAGGCGGCCTGACGTCGCCGCAGCCGAGCGGCGCATCGCGGCGGCCAATTCAAAAATTGGTGTGGCGCGCGCGGCGTACTTCCCGACGCTCACGCTCAGCGCGCAAGGCGGCGTGCAAAGCTCGGTGCTCGGCAATCTGCTGAGCCTGTCCAGTTCGTACTGGGCGATCGGTCCGTCGCTGGCGGTGTATCTGCTGGACGGCGGCAAGCGCCACGCGCAGCTGGATTCGGCGAAGGAGGCCACGGCGGAGGCAGGCGCACGCTATCGCAGCGTGGTGCTGGCGTCGTTCCTGCAGGTGGAGGACAACCTCACCTTGCTCGACGATCTGGGCACCGCGACGAATCAGCAGCAGGACGCCGCCCGTGCCGCCCAGACCGCGCTCGACCTGGCGCTCGCGCGCTATCAGCGCGGTGCGGTGAGTTACCTCGATGTGGTCGAGGCGCAATCGGCCGAGCTGGAAGCGCAACGCAGCGTCATCGCGCTGCGCACGCGGCAACTCGATGCGAATGTCGACCTCATTCACGCGCTCGGCGGCGGCTGGGCCACGGATGACCTGAAGGCCGGTTGAAATCCTTGAATGACCGCCTCGTGCCACTGGCTTGAGTTACGCGATGTAAAGAGTGAATTGAGGTGAACCTGGTTGGTGGCATGAGGCGTTGATCCTATAGTTATCGAGACTGGTTCTCCAGACAGAGAGGTGAAAAATGAAGTTCGCGATGAAAACTGAAATCCGCACGGACGATCTCGCGACGATCGTGCATGCGATGAAGTCCGTGGACGCCGACGCGAAGGTCGATGTCGATGTGGGCGCACAAACCGTGAGCGTCGATTCGTGGTTGATGCCCGAAGAGTTTCTCGTCGCGTTCTACGACGAGGACATGGACGTGGGCATTGCCGAATGGTAGGAACGGTCAGCCGTCAGCCGTGGTGGCCCGGAAGCGACGCATCCTGGCCCATAAACACCGTTATTGCTGACGCGCGCCGCTTCAATCGTTGTCAAAATCCTTGGAACCCTTTCTCACGGTATTTCCAGGCGCACGTCAAAAGAGTGCCGGGTGGACTGTGGCTCGTGCGGAGAACCCGCTGAAGCCGTCGTCCACGCGCTGGTAGGGGACATACGCTGTTCTTGAGTCGGAAGGGAAATGATCCGTTGTCTTTGGCCGCTGATCGCCTCAGCGCCCGTTTCCGTGCGAGTCAGGTATGACCCAGAACCCGAAAATTGCTCCAAAAAGTTCCCAGAAAGCGCCGCTTCCCGGCGGACCGATGTCGGGCGCCGACATCATCTTGCGCGTACTTAGCGAACAGGGTGTCGATACCGTGTTCGGCTATAGCGGCGGCGCGATCCTGCCGACCTACGACGCGGTGTTCCGTTTCAACGAACTGCACGCCGACGAGCCCGAGCGTCAGATCAACCTCGTCGTACCCGCCAACGAACAGACCGCTGGCTTCATGGCAGCGGGGTATGCGCGCGCGAGCGGAAAGGTCGGCGTGTTCATGGTCACGTCGGGTCCCGGCGCGACCAATGCGGTGACGCCGATTGCCGATTGCAATGGCGACTCGGTCCCGGTGGTTCTCATCTGCGGGCAGGTGCCGCGTGCCGCTATTGGCAGCGACGCTTTCCAGGAGGCGCCGGTGTTCAACATCATGTCGGCGTGCGCCAAGCAGGTGTTTCTCGTGACCGACCCGGACAAGCTCGAACAGACGCTGCGCACGGCGTTCGAAGTCGCGCGCACCGGTCGTCCCGGCCCGGTCGTGGTGGATGTGCCCAAAGACATCCAGAACTGGACCGGCACCTGGCAGGGGCACGGCACACTCGCGTTTCGCGGCTACTCCGACCGCCTGCGCAAGGTGGCGAAGGGCGCACGCCTCGAAGAGCGCAAGCGCGACGAATTCTTCGCTCTGCTGGCGCAAAGCAAGCGCCCGCTGCTGTATGCGGGCGGGGGCATCATCACAGCCGGCGCCACGGCGGAATTACGTCAGTTCGCCGAGCGCTACCGCATTCCCGTGGTGAACACGTTGATGGGGCTCGGCACGATATCGGTGAAGCACGAGCTGGGGCTCGGCATGCTCGGCATGCACGGCGCGGCCTGCGCGAACTACGCGGTGGAAGACTGCGACTTCCTGATTGCCGTGGGCGCGCGATTCGACGATCGCGTCGCCGGCGGCCGCCCGCATGCATTCGCGCCGCGAGCGCGCCATGTCGCGCATATCGATGTCGACGAAGCGGAGATCAACAAGGTGAAGCGCGCGCATTGGACTCACGTGGGCGACGCGAAGGACGCTCTGCTTTCGCTGATGCAACACGAAACGCACGTGCAGGCGCCGTTGGCGTGGCTCGACCACATCAGGGAGCTGAAGCAGCGCTACGGCATGAACTATGACCGCGCGAGTCCGCTCATTCAGCCGCAGTTCGTGGTGGAAAAGTTGAGCGAGATTACCGGCGGCCGGGCCATCGTCACCACGGGCGTGGGCCAGCACCAGATGTGGGCCGCGCAGTTCTTCGACTTCGTCGAGCCGCGCAGCTTTCTCACGTCGGGCAGCATGGGGACGATGGGCTTTGGCCTGCCCGCTGCGATCGGCGCCCAGATGGGACGCCCCGATGCCCTCGTTATCGACATCGACGGCGACGGCAGCATGCGCATGAATATCGGCGATCTGGAGACCGCGACCACCTATGGCGTGCCGGTCAAGGTGCTGCTGTTCAACAACGTCGGTGACGGGATGATCCGGCAGTGGCAGCGTCTCTTTTACGACGGGCGCCTGTGCGTGAGCGACAAGTCGCTGCATCGAAAGGACTTCGTCATGGCCGCGCGAGCCGACGGGTTCGAGTTCGCGCAGCGCGTGGAGCTCCTGAGCGAGGTCGAGGAAAAGCTCCGGGCTTTCGTGGCGTTCGACGGTCCCGCTTTCCTCGAAGTCATGATCGATCAGGATGCCGATGTGTTTCCGATGGTCGGGCCAGGCATGAGCTATGCGGAGATGATCACCGGGCCGTTCATCCCGTCGAGAGATGGCGAGGAGTCGGGGAGCCCGCGCGCGGGTCCTCGAAGCGCTTCGGACATGTTCTAGGCCAGTACGACCGCGTCAGCCCGCTCGTGCGGCGCATTTCGTCTTTCCGCCATGTAACAAAAGAAGTTCTGGCGACGGCGTTTATCGAGTCCAGCCTCAACCCTATAGTGACTCTGATGGCTGGGAGCGATGCGGGGCATGGGGTCCTGCGGGCCCCGCGTTGTCTCTTCATGTGAGCGAGCAGGAATGAAACTGATCTATGTTGGCGACCCGATGTGTTCGTGGTGCTATGGCTTTGGCAAGGAGCTTTCGGCGCTCGTCGCGCGCGTGCCGGACCTGAAACTGGAAATCGTGGTCGGCGGGATTCGCGCGGGCGCGACCGATGTGCTCGACACGGCCGGCAAGCGTTTCCGGCTGCAGCACTGGCAACGTGTGGAAGCGCTGAGCGGCTTGCCGTTCAACCGCGAAGCGTTCATGGCGCGCGAGGGGTTCGTCTACGACACCGAGCCGGTCTGCCGTGCGGTCGTGGCGGCGCGCCGCTTCGCCAGCGGCGACGCCTTGCTTGCGGTGTTCCGTGCGCTGCAGAACGGCTTCTATGTGGAAGGACTGGATACGACCGACGGTCGCGTGTTGAGCGAAATCGCCGCAACGGAGCTGAATACCGTGGGCGTTCAGGTCAGTGCAGACGCGTTCTACCAGGCATGGGCAGCAGCGGAAACGAAAGAAGAAACGCAGCGCGATTTCGCCCGTGCGCGAGCGCTTGGCGTCGCATCGTTTCCGACCTTGCTGCTCGAAGAACAAGGCCGGACGTACGCCGTGCATTCGGGCTATGCGAGCGTCAACGCGCTCGAAGAACGGCTCAACGAGATCGAGGGGCCACTTGCCTGATCGTGATTGATCCGGATTGTGCGAAGCGGGCTGCGCGAGCGATTGCGCAGCCCGCTTCGACTTGCCGGAGCGAGGCTTGAATCAATAAGGAGTGTGATGCAATGAACGATAGCAACGAAATCGTCGAACTCGTCCAGCGCTATTTCGACGCCACCTGGCGAGGCGATGTGGAGCAGTTGAGAACCGTGTTCGATGCGCGCGCGATCGTGGCCGGGGAAGTGAACGGCGAGCCCTACTACAAGACGATCGACGAGTACCTTGCGGGTATCGCAAACAGGAAATCGCCGGCCGAACTGGGCGAGGCCGTCGATACGGAACTGCTGATGCTCGATGTTCAGAAAAACATCGCGACGGCGAAACTGCATGTGCGCATGCTGGGCTTCAATTACTACAATTATTTTTCGATCGTGCGCTAGCGCGACAGATGGCTCGTCATCACCAAGACGCTGACCAACGTGGCATAAGCCGCCGCCCCCGCGCCCGCGCCCCGACGAACCATCGAGTCCGGGAGCGCGGGCGAGGCTCGAGCGCTTAGTGACCGGCGCTCTGGCCGCCGTCGACGTGCAGGATCTCGCCCGTCACGAACGGTGCCGAGTCGAGATAGAGGATCGCATTGACGATATCGCTCATTTCGCCCATGTGGCCGACCGGATGCATCGCGCCGAGCGCGGCATGCGTTTCGGCAGCATGCATCGGCGACTTGATGATCCCAGGCGAAACCGCGTTGGCACGAATGCCCGCGCGAGCGTATTCGATTGCGAGCGAGCGCGTCGCAGCGTTCAAACCACCTTTGGTGAGCGACGCAAGAACGGACGGGACTTTGCTGTTCGCCTTGTCGGCAAGCGTGGTGGTGACGTTCACCACGTGGCCGCTGCCGTGTTTTTGCATCGCTTCGATCGCATATTGCGTGATGTGGAAGAAGCCGTTCAGGTTGACGTTCAGGATTGCGGCGTAGTCGTCGGCGGTGTACTGCGTGAAGGGCTTCGCAATGAAAATGCCCGCGTTGTTGACGAGCGTGTCGACACGGCCGAAGTGCTCGATGGCGGCGTTCACCACGCGGCGAGCCGTGGCGGCGTCGCCGATGTCGCCGGCCACGGCAACGTAGTCGGCCTCGGCGGCCGGCGTGATGGAACGGGCCGTGGCGACCACGCGATGGCCCTGCGCGCGGAAGGCCTTGACGGTTTCCGCGCCGATGCCTTGCGATGCTCCGGTGACAATGACGACCTTGGAAGTGCTCATTGTGTGTCTCGCAGTATGGGTAAGTCGGCCGGGTGGCCGTTCGAATCGACGGATCCGATGGAGATGCACTGTAGGCGCATCCGTTGCGCGTGCGAACACACATCATGGACAAAGAGTCTTGCGCCGCGAGAACAAATCTCGACACGTACGTCTACCGCCGCGCGGGGGATTTGAGCCGTGTTTGCCTGCTGCGATTTTTCGCGCGTTCTACGCAGCGAGCCGACTTCCCGAGACTCCCAAAAAGCGGAAGGATCATTCCCGAGACTGCGGGATTCTCTTGCATGGTGAAAGTGATTAATCTGGCCAGGCTGTTTCCCCGGAGGCGTCGCCTCCATCACCTTGCTAGAGAGAGATTGAAATGAAATTGCTTACTGCTGTCCTTTTTGCCTGTTCGCTGTCGGCCAGCTTCGCTGTCCACGCCGAATCCCTCGCTCCCGCGCATACGGATGCTCAACAAACGGCCCAGGCGAATACGTCCCGGGCGAATACGTATCAGGCGCCACAGCGTCCGGCCAGGACGCCGGCACGGGACGCCAATACCTGTGTGGGCCCGGTGAGTTTCTGCAACCTGTTCTTTGGCAGTTAAGGTCGCTATGGGCTGGCGCCGCGCGCATCGATCGATCGCGATCAAGCACACACATCGGGATGAACGAGCAGTTCGCCCAGTGTGCGGATCGCCTCATCGATGCGCGCCGACCATGGATGCCCGTAATTGAGCCGTATGCAGTTTTCGAATGCACGTGACGCGGAAAAGAGCGGGCCGGGCGCAACACTAATCCCGCGTTCGATCGCGAGACGATGGAGCGCCATGGCGTCGATGCGCTCGCGGAACGTGAGCCACAGAAAATAGCCACCCTCGGGCCGCGTGTATTGCGTGCCTTCAGGCAGCCATCGGCGGATCGCCTCGATCATCGCATCGCGCTGCGTCTGCATGGCGAGCCGGATCTTCTTCAAATGACGCTCGTAGCCGCCATGCTCCAGGTAGTCGGCAATGCCGGCCTGGGCGGGAATGCTGGCCGAGATCGTCGTCATGAGCTTCAGGCGCTGCACGCGCTCTGCGAAGCGCCCGGCGCTTGCCCAGCCTACGCGATAACCGGGCGCCAGGTTCTTCGAAAACGAGCCGCAGTGCATGACGAGGCCGCGCCGGTCGAACGCGATGGCGGGCGGCGGATAGTTCGGCGCGTAGTGCAACTCGCCGTACACATCGTCTTCGATGAGCGGGACCTCGTGCTGCGCGAGCAGTTCGACGAGCGCTTCCTTCTTCTGAGCCGACAACGTGACGCCCGTGGGGTTCTGGAAATTCGTCATGAACCAGCAGGCGCGGATGGGGTGCTTGTCCAGCGCTTGCGCCAGCGCCTCGAGGTCGAGCCCGGTGGCGGTATCGACGGGAATTTCGACCGCGCGCAGGCCAAGCCGTTCGATCGCCTGAAGCGCTGCGTAAAAGCACGGCGACTCCACGGCGACGATATCGCCGGGCTGCGTGACCGCCATCAGGCAAAGATTGAGCGCTTCCAGCGCGCCGTTGGTGATGATGATGTCCTCGGCCGGCTGTGAGATGCCAACCCGCATGTAGCGCAGCGCAATTTGCCGCCGCAGGTTCTCGTTGCCGGGCGGCAGATCGACCACGGTGCTCCACGGGCTCACGCTGCGTGCGGCCTGGCCGAGCGATTTCGCCAGGCGCGACAGCGGAAACAGCAGCGGAGAAGGGAAGGCGGAGCCGAGCGGCACGATGCCGGGGCGCTTGGCGGCGTCGAGCACCGAGAACACCAGTTCGCTGATATCGACGGTGGCGGACTCGCCCGTCGTTGCGCGCGAATCCGTCTTGCCGGGCTTCGAGAGCGGCGCGACGTAGTAGCCCGAACGCTCTTCGGCGCGCACGAGGCCCCACTGTTCGAGCACGTAGTAAGCACGCGCCGCCGTGGACTGGCTCACGCCGTGCTGCGCAATGATCTGCCGCAGCGAGGGCATGCGCGAGCCCGGCTTCAGGTTGCCGGAGCGAATCTCGGCGGCCATGCTCTGCGCGAGGCGTTCGTAGCGTGTCATGCGTCCGGGTTCTTCCAGAGAGGTCATGGGTGGACTCGTGCTTCGAGCGATTTTCTCATGGCGCGCGACCGCGAAGCCGATCTGCTACGGTCAATTATGCGTCGACTGCTTCTATACGTGTTTCCCGCGCGGGCGGATCATTGCGGGCAGTGCGCATCGCCGTCCGGGTCTGTTCTCCCGGGATGCGCCGGGATTACTGCGCGAGTGCCTGGATCATCACCTAAACCCGCAGAGCTTGCGGCTCTTTTTGCCTGTAGCGTGGCAAGCCTTTCGCCCCGGTGCGCGAGTACCGGGGCGTTTCTTTGTCGGGTTCTACCGCCGCGTGAATCGGCTGCATCGCTCAAATCGTTCGTAACTGCTGCTTTTTTTGGCAACGCGCAAGGTTGAAGATCAGGCTATCCGATCGACCTGATCGACGTAACCGGAGTCAATGATGGAACTCGTTCACATGATGCGCATGGTTCTGTGGAGCTTTTTCGGCGTGCGTAAAAGCGCGTCGCACGAAGCCGATTTGGCCAGCGTGAACTTTAAGTGGCTGCCGTTCGTGGCGGTCGTGCTGGCCGCGATGATCGGGGCTTGCATACTGGGTGTCGTGCTGCTCGTCGCGCATTCTACGGGAACCGCACAAGGCTTCTGAGCATGCGGTGTTGCCGAAAACTGGGGCGCCCGCGAAGCACCGTGAGACGCGAGATTGTTCGGCGTTTCATAACGGTGATTTCGTCCGCGCCGCGTTGATCTTTGTGGTGCCGCGCGTAATCTGACTATCAGGAAGCGCTGCATTTCACGCAAAGCGATTCACCCAGTTTTCAGGCAAGGAGTATGAGATGGATATCCTCAATCTCGCCCGACAATCCGGCATGACGGTCGTGCTCGATGCACGCATCGGCCAGCAGGAATACCACTCCGTTCACAGCAGCGTGGCCGCGCTGGAACGGTTCGCCGCGCTGCTCGAGGCGCAACGGCAAGCCGAATCCGGCAAGCGCGTTTGATTGAATCGTGACGGCAAGCGCCACGCTTCACTCAAACAGATTGACGCCATCACGAAACATCATTTGAAGAGATTTTTGGTTCGACCTATTGTGAAGTTCACGAGAAGCGGCAGCCCCCGGTGGATCGACGGCGATATCACGGGCGAGGGCATGCCGGACACCTTCCATGGACGGAGACAATCGGATGAACCCCACGACCCTGCATGGGATTCGTAGCAATCCCCTGTTCGCCACGCTGGTCAAACGCCGGCGCAGATACATTGCCTGCCTGACCGCCATCACGCTGATTCCCTATTGCGGCTTCATCGTGCTGGTCGGATTCGCCCCCGCTTTGCTGGCCATCCGGCTTTCCGCAGACAGTATCGTCAATATCGGCTGGCCGATCGGCGTCGCGCTGATCGTCGGCAGCTGGTGCCTCACGGGCTTGTACGTTCGCCGCGCCAATGGCGAATTCGACGCGCTCACCGCCCAGATCCTGGCGGGAGCGAAACCATGAAGCGCGCCGCTCTTGCTCTCGTCTTCCCGCTGCTGCTGCTGGGTGTCGCGGCTCGCGCAGCGGCCGCGGAGGTCCTGCACGGCGTCGAACAGCGTCCCCTCAATCTCACGGCGATCGCGATGTTCCTGGTGTTCGCCGTGGCGACGCTCGGCATTACGTACTGGGCGGCGTCGCGCACCCGTTCGATGGACGACTTCTACACCGCCGGGGGCGGCATCACCGGATTCCAGAACGGCATGGCGCTGGCCGGCGACTATATGTCGGCGGCGGCGTTGCTGGGCGTGACCAGCATGATCTTTTTCCACGGCTACGACGGCGTGATCTACGCGATCAGCTTTTTCGTCGCGTGGCCGCTGCTGCTGTTCCTGTTCGCGGAGCGCATCCGGAATCTGGGGCGTGTGACGATTGCCGACATCGCATCGTACCGGCTCGACCAGAACCGGATCCGGACGATGACCGCCTTCGGTTCATTGACCGTCGTCTGCTTTTACCTGGTTGTCCAGATGGTCGGTGCGGGGCAGCTGATCCAGTTGCTGTTCGGTCTTCCCTATAACGACGCGATCATCGTGGTCGGCCTGCTGATGGTGGTCTATGTGACCTTCGGCGGCATGGTGGCCACCACGTGGGTGCAGATCATCAAGGCCGCGCTGATGCTGTTCGGCGGCACATTGCTAGCCGTTCTCGCACTGTCCCGGTTTGGCTTTTCGCTGAACGCACTGTTCGAGCAGGCGGTCGCCGCGCACAGGAACGGCGTGCATATTCTGCTGCCGAGCAAGCTGGTGTCCGATCCCATCGCGCTGATTTCGCTCGCGATTGGACTGGTGTTCGGCACCGCGGGGCTGCCGCATATCCTCATGCGCTTTTTCACCGTGCCGGATGCGAAAGAAGCGCGCAAGTCGGTGTTCGTTGCTACCGGCTTCATCGGTTTCTTCTATCTGGTCATCATGGTGCTCGGCGTGGCGGCGATCGCGATTGTCGGCAGCAACCCGTCGTTCTACGTGGGTGGCCTGACCGGAGGCAAGCTGATCGGCGGCAGCAACATGCCGGTCATGCATCTCGCCCAGGCGCTCGGCGGCAATCTGCTGCTGGGTTTCCTCTCGGCCGTGGCGTTCGCGACCATCCTTGCCGTCGTGTCCGGGCTCACGATGGCGGGCACATCAGCCATCTCGCACGACCTCTACGTGATGGTGCTCAAGAAGAACCGGGCCGATCCCGCGAGCGAGCGGCGGGTCTCCAGGATCGCGTCGGTGTGCATAGGCGTGGTGGCGGTGCTGCTGGGCATCGTGTTCAAGGATCAGAACATCGCGTTTCTCGTCGCACTGACGTTCGGCGTCGCCGCCTCGGTGAATTTTCCGGTTCTCGCGCTTTCGATGTACTGGAAGGGGCTGACGACGCGCGGCGCGCTCACCGGCGGTATCGCGGGCCTGGTGAGCGCCGTCACGCTCGTCATTCTGTCGCCCGCCATCTGGGTCACGGTGCTGGGCCATGCGAAGGCGATCTTCCCCTACGACTATCCGGCCATCGTGTCGATGAGCATCGCCTTCCTGTTCGCGTGGCTGGGCTCCGTCACGGACCGCAGCCAGCGGGCGCAGCGCGAGCGCGACGACTTCGGCGAGCAGGCCGTCCGCGCGCAGACCGGCTTCGGCGCGTCCGGAGCCGTCGGTCACTAGTCAACGCCAACAAGGAGACAATCATGCAAATGCGTGACAACGGTCTGGGCTTTTCGCCCATCACGATCGCGCTGCACTGGATCGTCGCAGCACTGCTGCTGTCGATCGCCGGATGCGGCATCGGGCTCATGTTTAGCGCGGACGACGTCCAACGACTGAACCTCGTGCGTACGCAGAATCTGCTGGGCGCCGTGCTGTTCGTCGTGTCAATCTATCGGCTCTGGGCACGGCTTTCTTCGTACCATCCGCTGCCCGTGGGCACGCCGAACCCCGTCGAAGTGATCGTCAGCCGCTCCGTTGCGGTGGGCCTCGCGCTCGCCATGGTGCTTCTGCCGGTTGCGGTATGGCTTTCCCGGGCGGCGGCCGGTGTCGCCGTCGAGTTGCCGGGAGGATTGGCGATCCCCACGCTCATCGAACCCAGCGTGGCAGTGCAACGGGTCGTGGATATTCTTTTCGATATCGGAGCGACGGCTTTTCTGCTGGGCCTCGCGTTGCATCTGTTCGGAGCACTGAAGAATCATTTCGCGCTGGGCAATGACGCCCTCAAGCGGATGCTTGGCAAACATGTGGAGCTTTGAGCGATGAGCGAATTCAAATCGGCTTTTAGCGGGAACGCGGTCACGCAGCTGTGTGGCGTCCGGTATCCCGTCTTTCTCGGCGGCATGGCGGCGATTTCCGGCCCGAAGCTGGTTGCCGCGGTGGCGAATGCCGGCGGCATGGGAACGCTCGGCGGGCTGCGTTTGCCGCCGCTCGCGCTGCGCAGGTGGATACGGGAAACGCGGGAGCAGACGGACAAGCCCTTCGGCGTGAATCTCGTGCCGAAGTTCGGCGGCCCGACCGTGTTCGAGGCCCAGTTCCAGGTCGTGTTGCAGGAGCGGCCGCGCATGCTCTCGTTGTTCTACGCCGAAGACTATGCGGCAGACATGATCCCTCGTGCCAAAGATGCGGGCATGATCGTCATGGTCCAGGTGGGATCGGTTGCGCTCGCGCGGCACGCGATCCGCCACGGCGCGGATATCGTCGTCGCGCAGGGCAGCGAAAGCGGCGGCCACCTCAACCGGGGGACGATCGGCGTCATGTCGCTGTTGCCCGCGATCTGCGAAGTCGCGCAGGGGCGTCCCGTGCTGGCGGCTGGAGGCATCACGACGCGCGATGATGTGCGGGCCGCGATGCTGCTTGGCGCGTCAGGGGTGCTCGTGGGCACCGCGTTCGTTGCGACCGACGAATCGAATGCGCACCCGCTCTACAAGCAAAAGATCGTCGAAGCCAGCGTGGACGACATCGAGTATCGCACCGGGTATTCGTTCGGCTGGCCGTACGGCACGCCCCATTGTGTGATTCCGAATCGCGACAAATGGAACCTGCTGCGCTTCGTTGGCGGCGGTGCACGCATGATCGACAAACCGCGCATGGCGCAGAAGCTCTCGCTCTATGCGGGGCAGGGCGTCAGCAAGATCGGCAGCGTGGTGCCGGCAGCCGAGCGCGTGGCGGAGCTGGTGGCGGGCCTGCCGGCCTCGACGGTTGCGGCGAATGCCCGGGCGATGCTCGATGGCCTGGCATACGGCGCAAGCCGGGCGTTGGCGCAAGTGGAACCGGCCGAGTGCCGCGCCGCTTGCTGACCCTGACGCGGTGTTCGGCGGCGCTCAGGCCGCCGCCGTCGAACGCCGCGTGCTCTTGCGACTCGGTGTACCAGCGCGCTTCGCTTTCGTATCGTCAGTGGACAGCGCGAGCTGGTCGCGCGCGAGCGCGACAAACGCGCTCAATGCCGGCGTCGCCAGTGTGTCGTTACGGCGGATGAATACCGTCTTGACGTTGGCGAACTCGCGCGGGAGCGCGTGAAGGGCGATGGCCTGGCGCGCTGCATAGTTTTGCGCAACGGCCTTTGGCAGCAGCGTCACGCCCATGCCCGCGGCCACGCATGAGAGGATGCCGTCGAGCGTGCCCAGTTCGAGCACCTGGTTGGGCACGAGTCCGACCTGATAGAACCAGTGTTCGAGCGTGGAGCGATAGAAGCAGCCCGTGCGGAAGACCAGCACCGTCTGCTGTGGCATGACCTGGATGAGTTCGCCGAGCGAGGCGAACTCGCAGCTGCTCACGAGGACGAGTTCCTCCTGAAAGACCTCGTCTTGCGCGAGCACCGGATTCTGGTGCAGACCGCCGACGAATGCGCCGTCGAGGCGATGGCTCTCGACGGCCTTGATCAGCTCGGCGGTCGTGCCGGTGAGCAGCGACAACTGGACCTGAGGATACTTCTCGCGGTATCTGGCCAGTACCTGGGGCAGGCGGATTGCCGCCGTCGTCTCCATCGAGCCGAGCCTCAACGTGCCTGCCGGCGTTGCGGTATCGAGCAGAGCGTTGCGGCTCTCTTCGGTGAGCTGGAGGATGCGCTGGGCGTAGCCCAGAAAGGTTTGCCCGGCCGAAGTGAGCACCACGCCGCTCTTTTGCCGGATAAACAACGGCTGACCGAGCTCGGCTTCGAGTTCCTTGACGCGCATCGTGACGTTGGACTGCACGGTGTGCACCTTCTCCGCCGCCGCGGTGAAGCTGCCGTGCTCCGCCACCGCACAGAAAATCTTCAGCTGACGCATCTCCATGGCGAATTCCAAGATTCACAAATAATGATGGATTTCATCATTTACCATCACTTTACTAGATTGAACGGCGCGAGCACAGTGTCGTAAACGCGAACGGGAGGATGCATGTGGTGATGACGTCGACTACGAACATTGAGCGCCTGTTCGCCGGGGGAATGGGTTATCTGGACCACGAAGGGCAGCGCAGCGGCATTTTCAAGCGGCGCATCGCCGGGCCGGTTCGCGTGGAGGCACAGGGGATCGTCGGCGACGAGCATGGCGACCCGCGCATCCACGGCGGCCCGGAAAAGGCCGTTCATCACTACGCGGCGGAGCATTACGCTTGCATTGCGCAGGCGTTCGCGGAGTGCGCCGAGGCACTGGTGCCCGGCAGTCTCGGCGAGAACATCTCGGCCTCGGGGCTGACCGAACGTAACGTGCACATCGGCGATATCTACGAGGCCGGCAGCGCCATGCTGCAAGTCTCGCAACCGCGCAGCCCTTGCTGGAAGATCAATCATCGCTTCGGCGTCGAACGCATGTCGATGCATATTGCCAAGGGGCGCATCACCGGCTGGTATTACCGTGTCCTGCGCCCCGGCCTGATTGCGCTTGGCGACGCTATCACGCTCGTCGACCGGCAAACGGAGCGCTTCTCCATCGACGCGTTCTGGCAGGTGCAGTTGTCGCATCGTCCGTCCATCGATGCGTTGGTCGAGTTGATCGCCGTTCCAGGCCTTGCGCCTGACTGGAAGCGGCGCCTGGGCGAGCGGGAGAAATGGCTGCGGGCGCGCCGGTGACGCGTTCGCTCGCACTTGCCGCCTCGCCGGAGATATGAAGGTTATCTTTGCAGTTTACCTTCATATCTCCTAGAATGCGGGGATGACCGAACGCGCCCAAACTCCCCCTCCCGACCTCGCCGCGGCGCTTGCCGGCGACCTACGCGCCCTGGTCGGCCAGTTGCGCCGCCGTTTTCGCGAGCAGGCGATCCTCGGCGACTTCACGCCTTCCCAGATGGCCGTGCTGCAGCGGCTCGAGCGCGAGGGGCCGTCCACGGTGTCGAGCCTCGCGCGCGCGGAGGGCATGCGCCCGCAGTCGATGGGCACGCTCATCGCACCGCTCGAGGCAGCGGGCCATATCAGCGGCGCACCGGACCCCAACGACGGGCGCCAAACGCTCTGGTCGCTCACTCACGCCTTTCGCGAGTGGCTCAAGGAAGGGCGGGCGGCGCGCCAGGACTGGCTCTCGCGCAGGATCGACACGCGCCTCTCGGCCCCGGAACAGCAGCAGCTAGCCGCGGCAGTCGAACTGCTCAAGCGGCTCGTGGCCGACTAAGGCGAGGCCGTCACATGGGCGCTCCAGCTTCCGGGTTCTTTCGTTCGCTCAGGACTTACAACTATCGCGTGTGGTCGGCTGGCGCGCTCGTCTCGAACGTCGGCACGTGGATGCAGCGCACGGCGCAAGACTGGCTCGTGCTCACCGGGCTCACGCACCACAGCGCGGCGGCGGTCGGTATCGTGATGGGCCTGCAGTTCGGGCCGCAAATGCTGTTCATGCCCTGGTCGGGCTTCGCCGCCGACCACTTCGACCAGCGCAGGCTGCTCATGGTCACGCAGGCGCTGCTCGGCACGCTGGCCATTGCACTGGGCGTGCTCACGGCAACCGGGCTCGTGCAGCTTTGGCACGTGTACGTGTTCGCGTTCCTGTTCGGCTGCACGACGGCATTCGATTCGCCGGTGCGGCAAACCTTCGTCTCGGAGCTGGTGGGCGACGCCGATCTCTCCAACGCCGTCGCGCTCAATTCCACCTCGTTCAACGCCGCGCGCATGATCGGCCCGGCCGTGGCGGGGCTCGTCATCGCGTCGGTGGGCGTGGGCTGGGCCTTCCTGCTCAACGGCCTGTCGTTCGTCGCCGTGCTGATCTCGCTCACGCGTCTGCGCGTGGACGAGCTGCGTTCGGCGAGGCGTGCGCAACCCGCGAAGGGCGGCATTGCCGCGGGGTTCCACTACGTGTGGGCGCGACCGGACCTGCGGGCCATTCTCGTCATGCTGTTCCTTATCGGCACCTTCGGGCTGAATTTTCCGATCTTCATCTCGACGATGGCCGTGAACGTCTTTCACGCCGACGCGGGACGCTACGGACTCCTGTCTTCAATGATGGCGGTAGGGACCATGAGCGGCGCCTTCTTCGGCGCGGGGCGCAGCCATCCGCGCTTCATCTCGCTGCTGTTCGCGGCTACGGCGTTCGGGGTGGGGTGCCTGCTGGCTTCGGTTGCGCCGGGCTACTGGTGGTTCGGCGGCGCGCTCGTGATGATCGGCATCGCGGCGCTCACGTTCACCACCGAAACCAACAGCCTCATGCAGCTTTCCACCGAACCCGGCATGCGCGGCCGCGTGCTGGCGATTCGTCTGGCCGTGGCGCTGGGCGGCACGCCCATCGGCGCGCCGATCGTGGGGTGGGTGGCCGACCATTGGGGGCCGCGCTGGGCCTTGCTGGTGGGCGCGGCTTCGGGCTTCGCGGCGGCGATCGTCGCGGCCCGCGCGCTCGCGCGGCGAGCCCACGAGAAGCCATAACGCGCCGCACGATCACACGCAATCAGGCAGGCTTCAACTCCACGCGCTTGATGTCCTTCACGATCACGAGATAGCTGATCACCGTCAAGAGCGCGTTGATGCCGACAAAGGCGAGCGCGCCGTTGAACGAGCCGGTTTCCGCCACGAGATAGCCGATCACGATCGGCGTGACGATGCCGGCCACATTGCCGAACATGTTGAAGATCGAGCCCGAGAGGCCGATCGCTTCGCGCGGCGCGGTATCGGCGATCACGGCCCAGCCGAGCGCGCCCAGGCCCTTGCCGAAGAACGCGAGCGACATGAGCGCGACCACGATCCAGTCGCTGTTGACGTAGTTGCAGCCGACGATGCACGACGACAGCACCATGCCGCCGACGATCGGCACCTTGCGCGCCATGGTGAGCGAGCGGCCCGAGCGGATCAAGGCGTCCGAAGCCACGCCGCCCAGCACCCCGCCCAGAAAGCCGCAGATCGCCGGCAACGAGGCGATCAGCCCCGCCTTCAGGATGGTCATGTGGCGCGCCTGCACGAGGTAGATCGGGAACCACGTGAGGAAGAAGTACGTGAGCACGTTGATGCAGTACTGCGCGAGATAGACGCCCAGCAGCATGCGGTTGCCGAGCAGCTGGCGGATGACCGCCCAGTTCGCACCCTTGCGGCGCTCGGCGCGTTGATGCCCGTTCACGATGCCGCCGCCCGCCTCGATGTATTCGAGTTCCTGCGGGTTCACGCCCGGGTGATCGGCCGGATTCTTCATGAACCGGATCCACACGAAGGCGAGCACGAGGCCGCCCACGCCCATCACGATATAGACGTGATGCCAGCCATACGCATGCGTGAGCCACGCCATGAGCGGCGTGAACACCACGGCCGCGAAATACTGCGCCGAATTGAAAATGGCCGAGGCCGTGCCGCGCTCTTTCGCCGGGAACCAGCTCGCCACCACTTTCGCGTTGGCGGGGAAGGCGGGCGCTTCGGCCGCGCCCATCGCGAAGCGCAGTGCGAACAGGCCCGCAATCGCGGCGCCGGCGCTGCCGAGCAGGCCAATCGAGCTTTGCAGCAGCGTGAAGAGCGACCACAGGAAGATGCTGCCCGCGTACACGCGGCGCGCGCCGAAGCGGTCGAGCACCCAGCCCGCGGGCACCTGCGCGAGCACATAGGCCCAGCTGAACGCCGAGAAGATGTAGCCCATGTGGATGGCGTCGAGACCGAACTCGGTGCGCATGGCCGAACCCGTGACCGAGAGCGTGGCGCGGTCCGCGTAGTTGAGCGTGGTGATGATGAAGATCAGCGAGAGGATCAGGTAGCGCACCCTGGTGCGCCTGGCGACATCGGACTGCGTGGCGGTGCGGCTCAACGACATGTGGATCGACCTCTCTCGTGCGCGAGATTCAGGCCGATGCGGTCACGCTGCGGCCTGAATCTGCTGTCTCCGGACGGCGCGCCTAGTGCGCGCCGCATCTACTTACGCAAGAACGCGCCTGACTCGCGTCAGGCGCGTTCCGTTTGCGGACCTGATTAGCTGCTTGTTCAGCCAGTTGTCAGTAAGTTGTTTGACATCACGGCTGGTTGTCTGAGCTAATCGTACAACGCCCGGGAAGCCGAAGCAACCAGACTGTATGCCTCTTGAGTCGGTCTCAGGGTAAACTCGAATTTCAGGATAACCGCGCGATGGTGGGATGATGCGGCCAAGTTGTTGGACAACATGGCGTCTGCACCCTCAAGACTCCGGCGTTTGAGCCGTAAAGAAGAACACCATGGAAACCGGGGATTGAAGCAACATGCGCAACACGACGGTACGAGCCAGCCTCCTTGCAGTGCTGGTGATCTTTGGCGTGATGATCCTGATTGGCGGTTTCGCGGGCGTGTTCTCGCTCAGGGAGTCGAACGCCAGCGCCCAACGCCTGCATGAAATCGCGCGCCAGACCATTCTGGTCAACGACGCCTACAAAGACACCACGCGCACGCGTTCGGCGCTCGTGCGCGGCTACAGCGCGCTCAAGGAACGCAACGACACGGCCACGCGCGACTCCGCGCTGAAGAGCGCGGCCCACAGCTTCGAGCTTTCGGCGAGCGAGACCCAGGCCTTCGCCAATGCACCGGCGTTCGACGGCATGGACGCGGACCTCAAGCGCCAGTTGCTCGAGTCGGCGGCTCAACTCTCGAACACGCTCACGCGCGCCACCGACGCGCTGCGCAACGGCGACACGGCCGCCTACGTGGCGGTCAACGACACCGACATCACCGCCGCGGGCGCGGCCTATTCCGTGAACGTGGAGAAGTTCCAGAAGCTCGCCAACGCGCTCGCCGAGGCCACGCTCGACGACGGCAACGCGCGCTACACATGGATCGTTACGCTCGTGGGCGTGGGCGTGGCCATCGCGCTGGCGCTCGTCGTCTTCACGCATTTTGCCTTGCAGCGCATCGTGTCGCGGCCGCTGGCCGACGCCGCGGCGGTCCTCGACCGCATCGCTTCGAACGATCTCACCGTGCGCGTACCCGAAGCGGGCCGCAACGAAATCGGCCTGCTGTTCGCGGCCATGCGCCGGATGCAGGCGGGGCTCTCGCAGACCGTGGCCGGCGTGCGCGACAGTTGCGACGCGATTCACACGGCCGCGCGCGAGATCGCGGCGGGCAATCTCGATCTGTCGAGCCGCACGGAGGAGCAGTCCGCCTCGCTCGAAGAAACCGCCGCGAGCATGGAAGAACTCACCTCCACGGTGAAGCAGAACTCCGCGAACGCCTCCGAGGCCAGCACGCTTGCCACGGGCGCGGCCGAACTTGCGCAGCGCGGCGGCGACGTGGTGGGACGCGCCGTGCAGACCATGCAGGACATCAGCGCCAGCTCGCAGAAGATTGCCGAGATCACGAGCATGATCGACAGCATCGCGTTCCAGACCAATATTCTCGCGCTCAACGCCGCCGTGGAATCGGCACGCGCGGGCGAGCAGGGACGCGGCTTCGCCGTGGTCGCGGGCGAAGTGCGCACGCTCGCGCAACGCAGCGCGGGCGCCGCACGCGAGATCAAGGAATTGATCGGCGCTTCGATGGAAGACGTGCGCAACGGCAACGCGCTCGTCGCGCAGGCCGGCGAGGCGATGAACGAGATCGTCAACTCGGTGCGCAACGTCGCCACCATCATGGCCGAGATCACGACGGCCACTGCCGAGCAGAGCACGGGCATTCAGCAGGTGGGCATGGCCGTGAGCCAGATGGATCAGGTCACGCAGCAGAACGCGGCGCTCGTGGAGCAGGCGGCCGCCGCCGCGAGCGCGCTGGAGCACCAGGCGCAATCGATGAAGGAAGCGGTTTCGGTGTTTCGCGTTGGCGCGCTTGCATGAAGATCGATACGCGCGAGACCAATCAATAGAACCAACAAACCAGAAGGGACGACATGAAGAAGAAGGCAATCTTGCGCAGCGTGGCGGGCGCCGCTTTCGGGCTCGCGGCATCGGTGGCCGTGCATGCGGCTAGCTACGTGTATGTGTCGAACGCCGACAGCCAGGACATTTCGGTGTTCCGCCTCGATGCGCAAAGCGGCGCGCTGGCCGCGGTCGAGACCGTGCCGGTGGGCGGCACGGTGATGCCGATGGCGTTCTCGCCCGACCATCACCACCTGTATGCGGCGCTGCGCTCGAAGCCGTATCGCGTGGTGAGCTTCGCCGTGAATCCGCTCGACGGCCGTCTCGCCGAACTGGGCCGCGCGCCGCTCGCCGAGAGCATGGCCTATGTGTCCACCGACGGCACGGGGCGCTATCTGCTCTCCGCTTCGTACGGCGGCAATCTGCTGGCGGTGAACCCCATCGGCGAAAACGGCGTGGCGGGCGACGTGCAGCAAACCGTGAAGACGGGCCCGATGGCGCACATCATTCGCACCTCGCCGGACAACCGCTATGCGTTCGCCTCGGTGCTCGGCGCCGACACCTGGCTGCGCCTGAAGTTCGACGCCTCGACGGGCGCGCTCACCGAAGACGCGAAGCCCGCTTACTCGCTGCCCAAAGATTCCGGCCCGCGTCACTTCCAGTTTTCGCCGGACCAGCGCTTCGTCTATCTGATCGACGAACTCGACGGCAAGCTGCACGTGCTCGCCTTCAACGCGGCGAACGACTCGGTCAAGCCGATCCAGACGATCTCGATCCTGCCCGCCGGCTTCTCCGGCGACAAGCCGTGGGGCGCCGACGTCCACCTCACGCCCGATGGCCGCCACCTGTATATCTCGGAGCGCACGTCGAGCACACTGGGTGCGTATCGCGTGAACCAGCAAACGGGCAAGCTCACGCGCATCGGCACGTACGCCACCGAGAAGCAGCCGCGCGGCTTCAATATCGATCCGTCGGGCCAGTATTTGCTTGCCGTGGGCCAGCTCTCGCCCACGCTGAGCGCGTACCGCATCGATGCGAAGAGCGGTGCGCTGCGTGAGCTTGGCAAGTACCCGGTGGGCAAGGGGGCGAACTGGGTCGAAGTGGTGGACTTCGACGGTTCGAACAGCTAGGCAATGAAGGGCGACTTCGGTCGCCTTACTCCTGGCGGCTCTCGGTCGCGAAGCGCATTGGCTTCACGTTGGGCGGCTCGGCTTGCGCTTCATCGAGACCTTCGATCGAGCGCAGCCGCGCGGGCGCCGAGAACACGATGATCGCGAGCTGAAGGGCGAAGCCGCACGCGGCGCCCACGAGGCAACTCGTCATGCCGAGGCGCGTGCTCAGGAAAGCGCCGAGCAGGGCGCCGAGCGGGCGCGCGCCGAACGTCGCCATCATGATGACCGACGAGACGCGCGCGATCAGATCGCGAGGCGTGACGACCTGGCGCAACGCCGTGGTCGAGATGGTCCAGACGATCGGCCCGAAGCCGAACAGAAAGAACGCCAGGAACACGCTGGCGCGCGAATGTGTGAGGGCGGTGCTCGCCATCAACAGCGAGCCAAACGCGGCGCTCGTCGGGCCGAGCAGGATTTGCCGCCCGAAGACGAGCCGCCTGGCGATGATCTTGTAGAGAAACGCGCCGCCCACCATCCCGAAGCCATATACACCAAGCGCAACGCCCACGGCCGATGGCGCGAACGCGAGCCGGTGTATCGCGTACCACGCGAACACGGCGAGCAGCAGATACCACGACGTATTGAAGACGAAGGCCGTCGCCACGATGGGCCGCAGATGCGTGCTGCGCGCGATGAACTGCACGCCGTCGAAGAGTTCGCGTGCGAGCGCGCGACGCGAACGCGGGCGCGGCGCCTCGGCGGGCAGGCGTGCGAGACACCACGCGCTGGCGAGCGAGAGGGCGAACGCCGCGAGAAACGCGAACACGCCCGACGCCCAGCCCGCAAAAATGCCGCCCACGGAAGGCCCCGCCGTATAGGCGATGCTGCGCGCGATTTCGAGCCGCCGGTTGGCGGCGAGCAGGTCGCCCGTTTCGACCATGGCCGCGACGAGCGAGGGCGCAGTCACGCTGAACACCACCGTGCCGGTTGCGATGGCGAAGCCCAGCGTGCCGAGCATGTAGAGCGACAGCACGCGCGCATGGAACAGCGCGAACAGCACGAAGAGGGCGGCGGCGCGCAGCAGTTCGGTCGCGATCATGAGCGGCTTGCGCCGGCTGCGATCGGCAATGAGACCGGCGGGCAACGAGAGCAGCAGGAACGGTAGGGTATTGACGGCCTGCAGCGAGGCGCTTTGCTGTGCCGTGGCGCCCAATGCCACCACGGCGACGATCGGGATGACCGCAATGGCCATCTGCTCGCTGAATTGCGCGGCGAGACTCGCGTGCGAAAGATTGACGACGACGCGCTGTGGCGTCGCACTACCAGTTGTGCTCATTGTCGATGTCCCGAAGATCGATCCGGCGCGGGCCGGATGCGGTGGTTTGAGCTTCGGGATCGAGTCTACGCAGGGCGCCTGGGTGGAGATATCCGGATCTTGTGGTGATATTCGATGCGTCGGGCGAACGCAGGTCAGTCCGCCTCGATACGATCCGCGTCGCGCGAATCTTTGCGCACCGGCGCATGCGTTGCCGAGTCGCCGCGCGGCGCATCGACATCGCGAACCGCGCGGCTACCCGCAAAGCACACCGCGAGCGTCGCGAGCACGAGCACGCCGAGGGCGAGTTGCAATCCAACGAGCCCCGCGCCGAAGCCGATGATCGGCGGCCCCACGAGAAAGCCTGCATACCCGGTCGTCGCCGCCATCGACACGCCGGTCACGGGCGGGTCGGTCGTACGCCCGGCCGCGCTGAAAATCACCGGCACCACGTTGGCGAGCCCAATGCCGACGCAGATGAATCCCACCACCGCCGTCGCGAGCGCCGGCGCAGCGAGCACGGCGGCCAGACCCGCAGCCGAAAGCAGGCCGCCCAGCGCGACCACGCGCACCGCGCCCAGCCGCCGCACGAACGCGTCGCCCACCACGCGGCACGCCGCCATGGCGAACGCGAACGACGTATAGCCGATGCCCGCGCTATCCGCATGAGCGGGCAAGGCGGTGCGCAGGTACACGGCGCTCCAGTCGGCAATGGCGCCCTCGGTCATCATGCACAGGAACGCGAGCGCGGCGAGCTTCACGACGCCCGCCTGCGGCAACGCGAAGCCGCCGCCCGACGCAGCCTCCGGGCGCGTGCCCACGTCGCGCAGCGAGAACAAAGCCGCGCCGACGATCAGCACGGCGATGGGAATGGCGGGCAGCGCGAGACCGCTCAGCACACCGAACCCTGCTTTCTGAAGCACCGTACCAACGGCCGCACCCGCCAGACCGCCCGCGCTCCATGCCGCATGGAACGACGACATGATCGGCGCATGCCACACTTTCTCGATCGCGCTGGCATGGCCGTTCATGGAAACGTCGAGCGCGCCGTTGAGCGCGCCGAGCAGCAGCAACGCGGCACACAGCAGCGGCGCGTTGGGCGCGAGCGCAGGCAAGGGAAACGCGGCGGCGAACAGCACGCCGAGCAGGGCGGTCGCGCGGCCGCTGCCGAATTTCGGCGCGAGACGACCCGCAAGCGGCATGGCGACGATGGCGCCGAGCGCAAAGGCAAAGAGCGCGACGCCGAGCAGGGAGTCGCCAAGCAGCAGTTTGTCCTTCACGCGCGGCACCTCGACGGCCCACGCGCCGATGCCGAAGCCGTTCGCCAGAAAGACCGCCGTGGTGGCGTAGCGTTCGCGCAGGGGCCTCATCGCGCCACCGCCACGTCGCCGCATGCGGCTTTCAGTTGCTTCAGATGGAGTTTCGGCACGTCGGCATCGACGACCAGATAGTCGAGCGAGGCGCACGGCGCGATGACGAAGGGCGCGGATGTCATGAGCTTTTCCGTGGTGACTGCCGCCGCGATCTGGCCGCTGGCCGCGACCATCGCGCGTTTCATTTCGGCATCCTCTGCATCGAAGGCCGCGATGCCTTCGGACGGATCGAGTGCGCAGGCGCCGAGAAAGCAGAGGTCGGCCTTGATCTGCTGAATCTGCACGAGCGCCGTCGCGCCCAGCGCGCCAGCGGCCTGCGCGCTCACGCGCCCGCCGATCAGGATGACTTCGATGCCTGGGCGCTCGAGCAGTCGCACGCAGGCCTGGGGCGACGTGGTGACGACCGTCAGGCCGGCGTTCTCGGGCAGCGCCGCCGCGATCTCGACGTTCGTGGAACCCGCGTCGAGCAGAATCACCTGGTTGGGTTTGACGAGCGCGGCGGCGGCGCGCGCAAGGCGCGCCTTGGCGGGCAGTTGCTCGCGCATGCGCACGGAGGCGGGCTTGTTGGCGGGCGAGATGAGCAGCGCGCCGCCATACACGCGCTTGCAGTGCCCTGCCTCGGCCAGGTCGCGCAAATGGCGCCGGATCGTGTGCTCCGAAGTGTCGAGCTGCGCGGCGAGTTCGGTGGCCAGCACACGGCCCTCGGCACGCAGTTTTTCGAGGATCAGGCGCTCGCGCTCGTCGGGGAGCAGGCCTTCGCTGGCCGCCAGGCGTGTTCGTTGCATGGGTTTCGGTTCCCGCTTGCTTGTTGGCTTGCCCGTCGAATCGAGCAAAAACGAGCATAAAATATCGTAAACGGGCAATGCATGCAACCGGCCGTGCGGCGTTCGGGGCGCAGCCGCTTCAGCCGCGTCAGGGCAGGGAATAGCGCGAATACGTTTCGATCGGGAGGAGCGCCTGCGCGGGCGGCGTGCCGCCGGCCGCCGCGTGGCGCATCTGTTCGACGGCCGTGCGCAGCAGCAGACCCAAATCTTGCGAAAGCAGATAGTCGATCACGTCCGTGCGCAACAGCGGCTCCGTCACGGCGTTCACCTCATGCGTCACATAGAGCGTGCGGCCCGCAAGGCCGCGCTCGCGCAGCGCCGCCGCGAGTCCTTCGTTGCCGCCCGCCACGTTGTAGATGCCGTCGAGCGCGCCGTGCATTTCCATGCAGCGCCGTGTGGCCTCGTAGGTTGCCGGACCGGAGTCGGCGCCCTTGATCACTTCGACCACGTTCACGTGGGGAAAGCGCTGGCGCAACAGCGAACGAAAGCCGATCTCGCGGTCTTCGTGACAGGTGTACGAGAACGTTGCGACCACAACGGCCACGGAAGGCGAGGGCCGTCCCTCGAGGTGCCGGCCGACGAGGAACGCGGCCGACTGGCCCGCGGCACGGTTGTTCACGCCCACGTAGGTGTGGCGCGCATCGGTGTCGACGTCGGTGATCAGCGTCACCACGCCGAGACCCCGCGCCATGCATTCGCGCAGCGCCGACGTAATGGGCGGCGTGTTCGTGCAGACGATGCCGATGGCGTCGGCAGCGCCTTGCGCCGCATCGCGCACGCGCAGCGCAACGTCTTCGTCGCTGGCGCCCACGCAATTGACCACCTCGAGCGTCACGCCCGCCGCCGCGAACTCGGCTTCGAGGCTCGCTGCCGTGCGTGTGAGTTCCGCGGTGAAGGCGTCGCCGGCCTGCAGGAGGAGGCGCACGCGCAGCGCATGGGACGAAGTACGCGATGCCTGGGACAGCGCCTCGCAGTCGCCCGCGCCCAGTTGTCTGAGCGCGGCTTCCACGGCGCTGCGCGTGCGCGGGTGCACGCCGGGCCGGTCGTTGAGCGCCCGGTCGATGGTCGCGCGGCTTAGCTGCGTGAGTTCCATTAACTGCTTCAGCGTCGGGCGGCTCTTCATCGGGGCTCCGGAGCGAATGAGTACGATCGCATTTTGCCTCAAAATGAGTCTTTCGATCCGAATATTTGAAATTTATCTCCACGTGGAGAACGTTTTCAGGCGCGAATTTCTTAGGTGAAAACCCTCTGATGCTCAATATGAGTCATTTTATCCTTTGACGATGGCTCATTTAGAGCCTGTAATTCGACTCAAGGATGAGCAAAATCAAAGCGGCTCATCAGCGTTCAATGTCATGCACGGGAGTTCGACTCATGTCCGCACAGCCAGGCTCGCCACAAGTCATCACGATGGACGATTGGTACCGTTGCCCGCTCGACCGCAAGGTGCTCAAGGAGGTCACGCGGCGCAACGACAGGACTGCCCTGACGTATTTCGGCGGCTTCATGGCGCTCGTGCTCGCCACCGGCGCGCTCGCGTGGCTTTCGTTGGGCACGCTCTGGTGCATTCCGGCCTTTCTGCTGTACGGCACGATCTACGCGTTCGCCGAGGCGATCGAACACGAGCTGCGTCATCGCACGCCGTTCAGGAGCGAGTGGCTCAACGAGTCTGTGCACTGGGTGATCTGCTTCATGACCTGGCGCGAGCAGATCTATAGCCGCTGGTCGCACGCGCAGCATCACACTTATACGCACCTCACGGCCACAGTGCCTGCCGACGTCGAGATCGCCGTCAAGCGGCCGCCCAACTACGTCAAGCTCGCCACCGACTTCCTGCGCGTTTCCCATGGCATTCACCATCTCGGCAACATCGTGCTGCATAGCCTCGGCATCGTGACGAGGAGCGCTAAGGCCGTTGTGCCGGTGGTCGAATATCGGGCGATGCGCCGCAATTCGCGGGTCATGCTCGCGCTCTACGTGGCCGTTGGCGTGTGGGCCTTCGCAGTGCATAGCTGGCTGCCCGTGGTGTTCCTGCTGCTGCCCCGCGCCTACGGCGCCTGGCTGCATGAACTGCTGGCCATTACGCAGCACACCGGTTTGCGCGAGAACGAACTCGATCACCGCTTCTCCACCCGCACACTGCGCCTGAACCCCGTGCTGCAGTTTCTCTACTGGAACATGAACTATCACGTCGAGCACCACATGTTCCCCAACGTGCCGTTTCATGCGCTGCCCAAACTGCGCAAAGCGATCGAGGCCGACTTGCCGCCCGCTTATGACGGTCTGTTCGACGCGTGGGCCGAGATCGTGCACGTGTTGCGCATGCAGCGCCACGACCCGGACTACATGATCACGCCGCAGGCGCCCGGCAAGACGGCGGGCGCGATGCGCGAAGCCGCCGCTGCGAATGCCTTTGCCGCCGATACGCAATGACGCCTGGACGCTACCTGTAGACCCTTTTCGAAAGATGACGATGGAGGAGACGACCATGAACATTCTTCAATGGCACGAGGTATGCGCGAGCGACGCACTCGAAGAAGAGGACGTGATGGAGTTCGAGCACGAAGGCGAGCTGTACGCGATCTATCACACGCCCACGGGCTACTACGCGTCCGCAGGGGTCTGCACGCACGAAACGGCGCGTCTCGCGCAAGGTCTCGTGTTCGGCGACATCATCGAATGTCCGATGCATATGGGGCGTTTTCACATTCCCTCGGGCGCGGCCAAGGGGGCGCCGGTTTGCGTGAACCTCGCCACGCACCCGGTCAAGGTGGAAGGCGGCACGATCTATCTCGGGCTCGCCGCGGATTGATTCGGCATACGAATCTTTGAAGCACCACGATAACGATGCAACTTAGGAGACAGCCGTGAATGTTCCTTTCCTGAAGGTCTTGCCGCTGGCGGCGACGGTGCTGGTACTCGCAATGAGTCCCGTAGCGCACGCGGACCCCGTGGCGCATTTCGACTTCATTTCGCACGCGCCCGATTCGGATGCGTGGTGGAATACCGTCAAAAACGGCATCAAGCAGGCCGATCAGGACTTCAATGTACAGACCGATTACCGTAATCCGCCCAATGGCGATATCGCCGACATGGTGCAGCTCGTGAATCAGGCGGCCGCGCGCAATTACGACGGCGTGGTCACGACCATTGCGGATTTCGATCTGCTCAAGGGCGCTGTGGCGCGCCTGAAAGCGAAGAACATTCCCTTCATCACCGCGAATACGGGCACCGAGCAGCAGAGCGCCGAGCTTGGCGCGCTCATGCACGTGGGCCAGCCCGAATATCTCGCGGGCAAGGAGGCGGGGCTGCGCGCGAAGGCGGACGGCGTGAAGACGTTCCTGTGCGTGAACCATTACGCCACGAATCCGCTCTCGTTCGAACGCTGTCGCGGCTTTGCCGACGCCATCGGCGCGAACATGAAAACCTCGGTGCTCGATGCAGGCACCGATCCCACGGGCATAGAATCGAAGGTGAGTGCGTATCTGCGCAACCACCCGGACACCCAGGCCGTGCTCACGCTCGGTCCGACCTCGGCCGATCCGACGATACGCGCGGTGAAGAGCCTCGGGCTGGCGGGCAAGATCTGGTTTGCGACTTTCGATATCGATTCGGACGTCGCGAAGGGCATCAAGGACGGCACGATCAAGTTCTGCACCGACCAGCAACCGTATTTGCAGGGATATATTCCGGTGGCCCTGCTGGCGATCATGCGTCAGAACCACAACAACGACGTGCTGCAGGCGCGCACCGCGCTCGAGCAGAACCCGAAGTTCCAGCAGCGGTTGAAGGACTATGGGCTCAAGCCCGTGTACGAGGCGCGCAATATCAGCTCCGGGCCGGGCTTCATCACGCTGCAGAACATTCAGCAGGTGTCTGCGCTCGCGGGCCAGTATCGTTGAGCGTGCAAGGAGTCAGCATGAGTGCGGGCGATGCCATGGTGGTGATCGGCGGCGGCCAGTGCGGTGCACGCGCCGTGCAGGTGCTGCGCGAAGGCGGCTGGCAAGGCGCGATCGCGCTGATCGCCGATGAAGCCGCGCAACCGTACGAACGGCCGCCGCTTTCCAAGGCGGTGCTGCTGGGCGAGCGCACGCCGGAACAGGGCGCGATACACCGCGAGGCGTTCTATCGCGAGCACGGTGTCGATCTGCGCAGCGGCTGCGCCGCGAGCGCGATCGATCGCGCTGCGCACACGGTAACGCTCGAGAACGGCGAGACGCTTGCCTACCGTCGCCTGCTGATCGCGACCGGTGCCGAGCCTCGCCGCATGAGCGTGCCCGGCGCGGATCTCGCGGGCGTGCACGTGTTGCGCAATGCCGGCGACGCGCTCGCCATCGCGGGCGAACTCGGGTCAGGGCGCCGCATTGCCGTGGTAGGCGCGGGCTTCATCGGGCTCGAAGTCGCGTCCTCGGCCGCGCAGCGCGGATGCGAAGTCGTCGTGTTCGAAGCCGCGCCGCGCGCGTTGATGCGCGCGGTGCCCGCGGAGGTGGCGCAGTGCCTCGTGGTCCTTCATCGCCAGCGAGGCGTTGATGTGCGCTTCGACGTGCAGGTGCAGCGCGTCGAGGGCGAAGGGCGCGTCAATGCTGTCGTGCTCGGCGACGGAACCGTCGTGCCTTGCGATGCCGTCGTGGTCGGCATTGGCGTCGCGCCGCGTGTGGCGCTCGCGCAGGAAGCGGGTCTCGCGATCGATAACGGCATTGCCGTCGATGCCACGCTGCGCACCAGCGACCCGGATATCTACGCAGCGGGCGACGCGTGTTCGTTCGTGCATCCGCTATACGGGCGGCGCATTCGTCTCGAATGCTGGCGCAACGCCGAGGATCAGGCGCGCGTGGCGGCGCTCAACATGCTCGGTCGCGACGAGGCGCACAGCGCCGTGCCGTGGTTCTGGTCCGATCAATACGACATGACGATCCAGATCGCGGGCTTGCCCGCGTTCGGCTCGACGAAGGCCGTGCGCGCGACGGGCACGGCATCGAAGGTGTTCTTCGCGTTCGACGAGGCAGGCGTGCTGGTGGGCGCGAGCGGCGTGGGACAAACGGGCGAAATCGCCCGCGACGTACGGATTGCGCAGGAACTGATTGCGCGCCGCGCGCGCATCGCCCCCGAGTGTCTTGCCGACAGCGCGACCAAACTCAAATCGCTGCTCGCCGCAGGCGCGCACTGAACGAACGGACCGATCTGCTCGGCCGGTGGCTCCACCCGCCGGCTTTTTTCCACTGCGGTTCGAGTGGGGCGATAGGGGCTTCGTGCTCTATCGCTTTCTTTTATTCTTCGTCCGCGCTGTAGACGCTGAGGCCTTCAATCGGGTCCATCGGGGCTTCCCAGGGCCTGGCTTCGATCGCGCGCATGGCGGCCTCGTAGCCCGCGCGTCGGCGCGCGGCGATGCCGGACGGCGTGAAGTCGATGTCCTTCAACTGGTCGTCGCCGTCGAGTCGCGGCGCCGCCAGCTTGATGAGCCGCATGGTGGTCTCGCAGCCCCATGCCGCCAACTCCTTCACATCGAGTGCGTCGCGTTCGGCCTCGGGCACGCGCTTCGCCAGTTCGCGGATCACGTGGCGCAAGCGGTGGATCTGCTGCTGGCGCGCGATATGGCTCTCCGTGCGGCTCGCGTACTGAATGTCCTTTTGCCGCTCCGCGATCTGCCAGATGCTTTGCGGCTCGGGGCCCGCCGGATTCCACACCTGCACCGAGAAGATCACCGAACTGTGGCGCGGCTTGTCGTCCAGCACGACCTCGACCGGTGTATTGGAATAGATGCCGCCGTCCCAGTACGGCTCGCCGTCGATGCGCACCGCCGGGAACGCGGGCGGCAGCGCGCCCGAGCTCATGATGTGTTCGACATTCAGGCGCTGGTCGCGCGAATCGAAATAGCGCATTGCGCCCGTGCGGGCGTTCACCGCGCCCACGGTGAGGCGCGGGTGCCCGGCGTTCAGCAATTCGAAGTCGACCAGGGAAACGAGCGTGTCGTGCAGCGGGGCGATCCTGTAGTAGGACGCGCGATCGACGCCGAGGTGCGCGAGCGGACCGAACCACGATGCGGGGTTGGGCTGAAAGAACCCCGCAATGCCGCCGCCGATGATCATCAGCTTTGCAAACGTTTTGTCCCAGCCGGGCGCGAAGCCGGGCCACGCGGCTGCCACGTCGAGGCGGGTGCGGTCGGTCACGCGGTGCCAGAATTCGTCCAGACGCGCGAAGCGGTGCTCCGGTGCGTTGCCGGCGATCAACGCAGCGTTGATGGCGCCAATGGAGGTGCCGATCACCCAGTCCACCTGGATGCCGGCTTCGTGCAGCGCCTCATAGACGCCGAGTTGATAGGCGCCCAACGCGCCGCCGCCCTGCAACACGAGTACGACTTGCCCTGGCAACGCCAGGCTTGCCGGCTGCTTCGCTGTCATCGATCGCCTCGCTGTTTTGCTCTACCGGCGCGCGCTTTCGTGACCTGCATTCTTCAGACGCGTCGCCGTTTTCTCCGCACCATTGTAGTGGCGTTCGGAAAAGACGAGCGTTGCGTGGCAACGGCCCGGATGGCCGCCGTCGCTCAACCCGCCGAAGCGATCTGCCCTTCGAACGTCACGCAGTTGCGGCCGCCGCGCTTGGCGGTGTACAGCGCGGAATCGGCGAGTCCGTATGCGGTGTCGAAATCGGTGCCGGCCGGATTGTCGCTGACGCCGAAGCTGGCGGTGATGGGGCGGCACACCGGCGCGGCGAACGCGTGATTCGCAATGGCTGCGCGCATGCGCTCGGCGAGTTGCAAGGCATCGGCGATGTCGAAGCCCGGCAAGACGACGGTGAACTCTTCGCCGCCCACGCGACCGATGATGCCGGTCTCGCCGAGAATGCGCCGCAGGCAGTTCACGATGCCCGAGATCACGCTGTCGCCGGCCGGGTGCCCGAAGTCGTCGTTGACCTTCTTGAAGTCGTCGATGTCGAGCAGGATCATCACCGCCCGATTCGCGCGCAGCGCCTTCACCGTGCGTTCGATCACGGCGCTGCGATTGAGCACCCCGGTCAGCGCATCGTGCGTCGCGCGATATTGCAGTTGCTGCGTGAGCGCCTGCATTTCGCGCTCGGCACGATCGCTGCGTCCGATCAGGCGGCGCGTTTCGCGCATCAGGCGCTCGTAGTGCTGGATCAGCTCGATGAGCGCCTCGCGATGACTGTGCGCGTACGCCTCCGGAGCCTCGGCAATCATCCGGGCCCGCTCCAGCGCCTCGCTTTCGCTGCGGAACAGGTCGAGGTAGTGATCCTTCATTGCGTCCCGCAGGCCAGTCGTTTCCACGCGCGTCGTCCTCAAGGCATCCTCACGTTGCAACCGGGCAATCATTGAACTTGATTGCGGTGAAGTCGGTTTGCAGTTCCTCGCCGAATTCGAGGATCGTTTCGTCTTCTTCGTCGCGATACCAGTTCACCTGCACCTGGTTGCCCGCCGCGGCGGCGCGATCGAGGGCGTCGAACACGCTGAACAGCATTTTCGTGCTCGAGCTGTTGAAGTAGGTGAGCGTGACCTCGACCGTGATCGCGGCGTTTTCGCAATCCTTGAGCCAGAGATTGAGCCGCTCGATGATCGGCGCATAAAACGCGGCGGCATTCTCGGGATACGATTCGCCTCGCAGAGACAGCACGTTTTCGTCGAAGCGGAAGTCGATTTCCGGTGACGTTGCCGTGGCGGCGATAAAAAGGTTTTCCATTTTGTACGCGTGCCCTGGTCAGATGATGGTCTTGAGGCAAAACAGTGTGGTGCCCGTATCGTCTTCGCGTGGATGAAACGCGAATTCGAGCGGCGCACTGGCGTCGCGCGCCATCGTCAGAAAACCCAGTCCCGCGCCTTTGCTGTCGGCAGGCGTGTCGGCGCGCAGCGACATCTTGTAGGCCTGCTTGATTTCTTCGATCGACATGTTGCGCAGCGGCTCCAGCTTCTCGCGCAAGTCGTCCACGGCCGCCGTGGCGATGGGATTCACGCATACCATGAGGTGGCGCTCGCCTTCGGCGGAAATGCACATCGCGCCTTCGCGTATTGCGCCGCCCTGGCCTTGATCTTCCGAGAGCGCGTCGCACGAGTAGTGCACGATATTGTGCGAAAGCTCGATGAATGACGAGAAGATCCTTCTGCGCGTGGACGAACTCAGTCCCGCCACTTCCAGTTGCAGCTTGACGACCTCGCTCATCGCCGCGACGATGCTGTGCGAGAAATAGCCTTTGTGATAGAAGAGCAAACTGCGCTTCTGAGCGATTTCGAAGAAGCAGCAGTTTTGATCCAGAAATCCAGACATATTGGTGAACTACCTCAAACTCGTGCGAAGAAAAGCGTGACGTCGTCGCGACGCGCCTGTGAGCCTTGCCATTCGGCGAAGGTTTCGAGCAAGCGTGCGCAGATGAAAAAAGAAGCGTGCTCGCGCTCAGCGAGAATCCGGTCGAGCGTCCGGCGTTTGCCGAAGGCGATCTTGCGCGGGCCGCCGATCTGATCGGTCAGGCCGTCGGTGGAAACGAACAGCAGGCTGCCGTGCGGCACAGCTACAGCGTGCTGGCTCCACGTGTAATCGGCGAGGCTGTCGACATAGCCCACGCCCATGCGGTCGCCGGCAATGCTCTCGAACTGTTGCGCATCCGCACGCAATACGTGCAGCGCGACCCGTGCACCCCCAAAGTGCAGCACCTGGCTAGCGGCGTCGAACCAGAAAAACGCGGCGTCCAGACCGTCGTTGGACTGCGGGGCGTCGCCAGCGCCATTGATTTGCCCGAGCAAGCCCTTCACATTGCGATTGACGGCTGCCAGCAGCGCGGAGGGGTTGCGCGGGCCGATCTGTTCGAGCGCCTGCGAGAGCGACGCCGAGGCGAGTAAGGTCATGAACGCACCGGGTACGCCGTGCCCCGTGCAATCGGCCACCGCGCCGAACCAGCCGTCGGCGAACGCAGCGAAATGGTAGAAGTCGCCGCCCACCACGTCGCGCGGTTCCCAGACGAGCGCGGCATCGGGCAGCATGGTCGCGAGCGTTTCGCGCGAGGCGCGCAGCATGGCTTGCTGGATCACGCTCGCATATTCGATGCTCTGCATGATCTGCCGATTCTTTTCCGCCTGCATTTCCGCGACGATGGACAGCAGGCGCAAGCCGTTGCCCACGCCAGCGAAGCGGCCGTCGCGCGTCACGATGAAACCGTCGACCAGCGCCTTTTCGCCGACTTCAACCGTTTTGAACGTGAGCGCCTCGATGCTCATGGCCGCATCGACGATCAATGGCTCCTTGTCCATGAACGCGATGCAGCTCTTCTTGTCGTACAGCTCGCGGTGAAACGGCTTGCTCATTTGCGACAGAAAAATATCGCGGTTGATGAGCCCGATGGGGCGATCGTTTTCGATCACCGCGAGACTGGCCATGTCGCGCCTCGAATAGAAGATCTCCATGACGAGTGAGTTCGAATCCGAAGCGTCGATGGCCGGCACTTCCAGAGCAAGTTCTCCGGCGCTGCGCGGGCCTACGGGAAGACCCGGACGACGAAACTGCGCGAGCGCGGGGTGCATGACTATCCATTCCGATTAATATGGAGAATCAGCACGCTAATGGCTATTTATGTCATTTTCGTTACATGGACGTGAGTAGGCGCTCGAGTTCGCTTGTTTAATACACCGTATTGATCGGCGAATGCCACGCTAACGTTTGCGCGTTTTTTTCGCTTCCCTTTGCAAGGTTTCGGTGCATCACACTTCAATATAGATCCGTCCGCCTTCGACCCTGGCCGGATACGTGGCGAGCTTCTCACATACTGGTGCGCAAAGCGGTTTGCCGTCACGCACGTCGAAGCGGCCATTGTGCTTTGGACATTCGATCACATGGCCCATGACAAGACCGTCGCTCAGGTGCACGTGTTCGTGCGTGCAAAGCCCGTCGCTCGCGTAGACCTGGTCTTCCACGCGGTAGATTGCGAAGGTGCGTCCGCCGTGGTCGAAGCGCATGACGTCTTCGTCTTCGATATCGCCGAGTGCGGCAGCGTCGATCCATTGGGTCATCGGGTGTCTCCCTATTGATATTAAAGGTTGCGCGCGCAACGGCTCAGGCTTCGGCGTGACCCGGCACCGGGCGCGCCACGTGATAGTAGGGATCGCGTGTTTGCCGCACGAGCGCGGGAATGATTTCCGCGTAGGCGGCAAGGCTGCTGCGATAGGGCGGCGGCATATCCATTTTCACGACTTCGTGCAGGCGCGGCAGCGCGTGAAAAGGAACCATCGGAAACATGTGATGCTCGACGTGATAATTCATGTTCCAGTAGAGAAAGCGGAACACGGGATTCATCATCACCGTGCGGCAGTTGCGCCGGTGATCGAGCACGTTCTCGGGCATGCCCGCGTGCTGCGTGAGGCCGAAGTAGAGATAAAGCCACGCGCCGTAGAGGCTCGGTAGGCCGATATAGAGCAGCGGCAGGACGCTGCGAAAGCCGATGCACGCGCCGATCACCATCGCGTAGACGAGCAGGCTCAGGCGCGCTTCGCGAATGGCCTTGGGCCATTCGGAGGCGGGCACGAAGCTTCGTTCTTCCGCGCCCAGGCGTCCGCACGCAGCGGAGATCATGCGCGGCAGCTCGCGCGAGGCGTGCTTGAGCGCGAAGATGTTGAGGGCGAGCGAGAGCCAGTCGGTGGGGCGCGGCGCGGCGATCTCGGGATCGCGGCCCACCACGAGCGTGTCGGTGTGATGGCGCGCGTGGCTCCAGCGCCAGATCGTCGCGCAGCGGAACACCTGGAACGACGCGATCTGATAGAGCACGTCGTTCAGCCAGCGTGTCTTGAATGCGGTGCCATGACCCGCTTCGTGCCAGCGCGAATCGGCGGGGCTGCAATAGAGCGTGCCGTAGAGCAGGAACGCGGGCACGGCCCACCATGAATGCGCGTGCCAGAGGAACCCGGCGAGCACGCCGCTCGCGATGATGGCCGCGTACCAGAGCACGGTGTCGCGGATGGCGCGCGCGTCGCTGCGCTGCATCAGCTGCTTCATCACGGGGCGCGGCACGGCGCACCGGTACCAGTCCGCGTTGACGAGGCCCGCTGCGCGCGCGCGTTCGCCTGCACCGCCGATGAGCCGGTAGTCCGCGTGATGCGGCGCGTAGGCGTGAGTCTCCTGGTCGGCCACGAGTGTCTCCTTGAAGTGTTGGCGGCACGCGGCGTGCGATGCGCCGCGCGTTTCAACACAAAATAGGTGACGCAAGGCCGGGGCTCAACCGGAAGTTTGACGAAATTTCGTCAGCGAGCTTTCGGCGTCGTCAGGCTGCCACGCGCTCGCCGTGTATTTGCGCGGCGCGGGCCGTATCCGCACCGTCGGCCACGACCACCGGCACGCGCGGCGCGAGTGCGCACATCAGCTCGTAGCCAATCGTGCCCGACGCTTCGGCCACTTCGTCCACGCGCACCTGGTCGCCCCACAGCTCGACGCTCGAACCGATGCCCGCCTGCGGGCACGGCGTGAGATCGACCGTGAGCATGTCCATCGAGACGCGCCCGACCACGCGCGTGCGCACGCCGTCCACGGCAATCGGCGTGCCGGTGGGCGCGTGGCGCGGATAACCGTCCGCATAGCCGCACGCCACCACGCCGATGCGCATGGGCCGGTCGACCTCGAAGGTGCGGCCGTAGCCGATGGTTTCCTGCGGCGCGAGCGTCTGCACGCCGATGATGCGGCTCGTGAGCGTCATGGCCGAACGCAGCCCGAAGCCTTCCAGATGCCGCGCCACGCCCGTGGGCGACGCGCCATAGAGGATCGTGCCGGGGCGCACCCAGTCGCGATGCGCGCGCGGGTGCCAGAGCACGCCCGCCGAATTCGACACCGACTGCTCGCCGGGAATGCCCTGCACCGCCGCGTCGAAGGTGTCGAGCTGCCAGTCGATGTGGCCGTCGTCGGCGTTCGCGAAGTGCGTCATGAGGCCGATCGCGCCGATCGACGCAATGCCGCGTGCGCGTTCCCACGCGGCGCGATATGCATGGGGACGGAAACCCAGGCGGTTCATGCCCGAGTTCATCTTCAGCTGGATATCGATGGGATGCTGCGGCTTCGCTGCCGCGAGCAGATCGAGCTGCTCGTCGCAATGCACGGCCACGGTGAGCCGGTGCGCTGCGGCCAGCTCGATGTCGGCGGGTTCGAACACGCCTTCGAGCAGCAGCAGCGGTTTGGTCCAGCCCAGTTCGCGCACGCGCACGGCTTCATCGAGGTCGAGCAGGGCGATGCCGTCGGCGCCCGCGAGCGCCGTATAGATGCGCTCGATGCCGTGTCCGTACGCATTGGCCTTGATAACGGCGAAGGCACGCGAGCCGGCGGCGATCTGCTTCGCCAGCTGCAGGTTGTGACGGATGGCGTCGGGTTGAATGCGGGCGGCGATGGGGCGCGGCATAGGCGTTCCTGTGGGTTGGACAGCGACGGTCTAGTGGTTTGTGCAATCGTATTGATTTTCGTCCAGTTATTTTTAATGTATTTTTCGACGAATTTGGTCGAAACGACTGTCGCTGCGTCCCGCAGGGCAACGGGTCAGCCCGCCATCAGATGCGCCTCCACGAGCGGCGCCAGCGCCTGGGCGTGGACGCTCGCGAGATCGTGCTCGCCGCCGCGCACCACGTGCAGCGTGGATTTCGCGAGCAGCGCGTTGAGCCGCTCGCCGACCGCGACGGGACTCAAGGGATCGTTGTCGCCCCAAAGCAGCAGGGCCGGCTGGGTGATGCGTGATATCTGGTTCGAAAGGTCCGCATGGAACGAGACGAACCACTCGGGGAACGCGCTCGTGTCGCCCGCGCGCCAGTTCTGCGCGCCGAGCGCCGCGGTGTCGATGCCGCCCGACGTGACCGAGAGCACCAGATGCGTGACGAACTGCGGCTTCTCGAGCGCCGCGCACACGGCGATGACGCCGCCCATCGACTGGGCGATCAACGCCGTGGGCCGATCCAGCATGGCCAGCACGCGCTGGACGATGGCGTCGATGCTGGCGACCGCCGGGTCCGGCGGTTCGCCGCCAAAACCCGGATAGCCGACGAAGCGGCGCGCTGCCGGCGTGACGAGCCGATCGGACAGCGGTTGCCAGAAGGCCTTGTTGCCGGAGGCGCCGGGCAGGAAAAGCAATTGTTCGGGAGTGCTCACGTGTGTTTCTCCGGGGGGGCGTGCAAGGCATGACGGGTTCATGGCGCCTCGTCCGCCGGCTGTTGCTCACGGGCGCGCGATTCGAGCAGCTGGATCAGCAGGCGCGCAGGCTCGCTCAGCGTACCGGGCGCGCGATGCACGAGGCCGACGTCGCGGTGGAACGTGTGCTGCCCGAGATCGATTGCGCGCACTTTGGCGGGCCAGCGCCGCCACGCCGACGTTTGCGGCACGAGCGCGACGCCCACGCCGTTCGCGACGAGCCCGACGATGGCCTCCAGTTCGTCGAGCTCGCTCAGGTCCTGCACGGTGTAGTGCATGCGGCGCAGGAAGCGGTCGACCTGGCGCCCGCCGAACGATGCCCGATCGTAGCGGATGAAGGGTTGCGTCGCCAGCAGCTCGGCCCAGTCGTGGCCTTTCACGTGACGCGGCACGATGAGCCGGAACGGCTCGCGCGCGAGCGTGGTCCAGCGCAAGTCGCTTTGCAGTGCGAAGGGTGGCCGGATGATGGCCGCCATGTCGATTTCGCCCGCATCCACGAGATTGTGAAGCTCCATCGAAACGCCGGGGATCACCCGCGTGCGGCAGCCGGCACAACGGCGGTGGAATTCGGCGAGCGCCTCGGGCACCAGCGCGCGCTGCACGGAAGCGATTGCGCCGAGCGTGACGCGCCCGGTCGCCGCGGGACCGGCCGCGCTCGAACTGAGGTTTTCATAGAGCCGGATGACTTCGTGCGCCTGGGCGAGGATCTGCTGGCCCATCGCGTTCAGGCGCGCGGCGCGCCCCTCGCGGTCGAACAGCGCGAAACCCAGCGCCGCCTCGAGTCGCTGCATTTGCGCGCTCACGGCGGCCTGGGTCAGGCCGATCTTCTGTCCCGCCGCGGCGAACGTGCCTTCTCTCGCCACGGCCACGAGGGTTCTGAGTTCGCGTATCATTCATCAAGAATATTTGTATATCAGAAAATTATATATTGATTTTGTTTTTGATTCGGCCTGTCTACCATGGCGGGATCGCTTTCGAAGACAGTGGAGACACGCATGTCGCTTTCCCCCTTTCACCTCGCCATTCCCGTTTATGACCTCGCAGCCGCGCGCGACTTCTACGGCCGCGTGTTCGGCCTCGCGGAAGGGCGCTCCAGCGCGCAGTGGGTCGACTTCGACTTCTTCGGCCATCAGCTCGTGATTCACGAGCACCCGAAAACGGCCTCGCAGGACCACGCGCACACGAACCCCGTGGACGGCCACGACGTGCCGGTGCCGCACTTCGGCGTCGTGCTGGGCTGGGGCGACTGGGAGGCGCTGGCCGAGCGCCTCAAGACCTTCGGCGTGAAGTTCGTGATCGAACCCTACGTACGCTTCAAGGGGCAGGTGGGCGAGCAAGCCACGATGTTCTTGCTCGACCCGTGCGGCAATGCGCTTGAATTCAAGGCGTTCAAGGACATCGGCCAGCTGTTCGCCAAATAAGCGCGACTCGCCGCAAGGTGGTCAAGGCGCGGGCGCAGGCATGAACCTGAACGACGGCGTCGCCACGAAATTGCCCGACACCTCGCCCGAATACACCTGGCCCGAATCGATCGTGAGCTTCATCACGGGCGCGCCGGGCTTGAGGTCGAGCTTGCTCAGCGAGATCCAGAAGGTGTCGGGGCGCGTGGCGGAATCGAAGTAATAGACGCGGTTCGTCTGGTCCGCCACCGTGCGCCAGATCGTCGACGAGAGATTCGGCATGTTGGGCGTGGTGATGCCGAGCGGCACGCTCACCGAGCGCATGAGGCTCATCACGCTCGCCACGGCCTGATAGTTTGGGTTCTGCTGCGGCACGCCCGCCATATAGGCCGGATCGGGTTTCTTCGGAATGGCATCGAGTAGAAACGAGGTACGCACGAATCGGTCCGCCGCGCGATTCGTGCCGGGCAGAAAGGCGAGCCCGCCCACGCCTTTCCAGTACATGTCGAGCGCGAGTTGTTCGGGGTAGATCGGCGAGTTCGTCATCACCTTGTACGCCTTGTCGTGCATGATCACGAGTTTGCCGTCGATATATTCGAGGATGGCCGAGTCGCCTTGCGAATCGGAAAGCGCGAGGTGGATCGTGATCGGTTTGCCGTCGGGCAGCGGCGGCGCAATGATCTGGAATGGCTCGTGGCCAAGCGCATCGGCGGCCTCGCCGACGGTGGCGAAATTGTCGAGCACGTATTGCGCCCACAGGCTGATGGCGAGCGGCGGCCGCCCCGAGTTGGGCTTGCCATAATCGGTTTCGGCCAGATAGAGCGCGTTGGCCGCGAGGCCGCGCTCGTTCATGCCGTCCACACTGCCGATGTCGTAGCCCGAGACCACCACGCTGCCGTATTTCGAGCGCCAGTGCGACGAGCGCGGGCCCGCGTTGCCGTCGCGTTCGATCCCGGCCGGAAAGACCCAGAGGTTCGAGCGCATGTCCTCGGACCAGTCCATCGAACGTCCCGTGATGACGAGGCCGCTGTCGCCCACATAGAGCGCGCGCGTGCAGGCTTGTGCGGAATCGATGACGAGCGGCGCAGCCAGCAAGGCGAGCGAAGCGGCAAGCACGCGGGCTTTCAGGCGCAGACGCGAACCAACCTGACGGGACATGATGGCGTTCCAGTTGCAGGACGCGCCGATCATGTCATGGAACGCGCTTTGAGCCGTTCCAACTTGGCCGAAGCACAGGCATGCCCTCGCGCGCGCTATGCGGCGCGGATAGCCTGGTGCGGTTGTCGCTGGCCGGTTGGCCGTTTATCGGCGGCTCAGTGGTGCAGATACAGCACGGCGCGCGAATGCGAGTGCGTGCCCATGCCCGACTGCGATGTGGCGCCCGGCACGCCGCCCACGCCCCAGAGCGTGGCATCGTCGGCGCCGCTGCGCGTCGCGACGCGGGCTTCGGCGGCGTGCACGTCGGCGGGAAGCTGCGCATGCGCCGCGGGGCCGCTGTTCAAATCGAGCTGGGTGTAGGCGTGGCCGCTTTGCGCGAAGGCAGCGGCCGGCAAGAGCAGCGCCGCAACGAGCGCGGTTGAATAGATTCCGGTTTTCATGATCCGACCTCCATCGTGTTCGCCGCGATGCCACCGGCGAAGGGCCTGGCGGCTCGCAAATCGAGCATAGGAGCGGATTCTTAACGGTGGATTAATGCCAATGCGCAGACGCGTTTTAAGCGATTTTTAAGTCTTGCTCGACATAGTAGAAAACGCCTCCCGGCGCAAACCGCGCGTGGAGACTCGAACAATGGAGGATGAGATGCGTTTTCGCACTGCTATGGCGGCGGCCGCACTGGTGTGCGCACCGGCCCTCGCATTGGCGGCCCAGCCGCTTTTCGTCAACGTCGACGGCCACCTCGTTCCGGCTCAGGGCGACACCCATGTGGTCCAGACCTCGGCAGGCCCGCTCAAGATCAGTACGTGGAGCTGGCATAGCCCGAACGGCGCCAGCAGCATTCAGGTTCAGAGCAGCAGCGGCGGACCGCCGCCCGCGTGGGCGCTGCAGCAGATGCGCGCAATGACCACGCAGATGTGGGCCATGCAGGCCCAGATGCAGCAGCTCCAGCAGGCGGCATTCAACGGTGCGTTCGCGATGCCCACACCGATGCCGGTGCTGTTCGCGGTGCCCGCGTGGGCGATGCCGGGGCCGGTGATCGTCGTCTATCCGGGGCATGCGCCGGCGCCTGCATCGGGACAACCGCCCGCGATCGCACCGCCGCATGCGCCGGCAGTGAAAGCGTAAGCGCGCAACGCAGTGAGGGCCGGGCCGCCAGTTGATGCTGGCGGCCGTCGACGATAATCAGGAAAACTGAAGACCATAAGCGTGCAGGCGTGCAGCTTGTGAATGCTAGTGTGAGCGAACAATGGACCTGCCACGGTTCTACGTTGAAGAGCACGCCATGCCCGGCGCGTCGACGGACGACCTTACGCTCAAGCCGCTCCACCAGTTGCCAAGTCTTCGGCAGTCCAGCTACGGGGGAGAAGGCATTTGATGATCTGGTGGTTCATCGGTCACGCCTGGGCGGGCGGCGCTGGCAAAAGGATCATCGCGGATTGACCGGGCGGTCCAACGACGGCGTCTACGGGCCGGGACACCGCTTCGATGTCGACGCGTCCATTGCGGACATCTATCTGGTCAGCCGATAAAACCGGAACTGGATCATTGGACGCCCCGTCATGTACGTTGTGATCGACGTTTTCTCGACCATGATTGTGGGAATGTTTGTCGGCCTGGAGCGATTCTCGACCTCGAGGAGGTCACCCACATCATGATCCGCAGTGTGCTGCACTGTAACTATCACAGCCGGCTTGGCATGACCGGCAAGTCAGCGACCAAAAACGCGTATGCCTGCACCTGGTTCAACCGCTGCCGATGCACCTGGAACTCGAATCTGCGCTGTCTTCGCGGATCCGTAGCGGATCCGTCCGTCGCAATCCACTTGCGCACTCGACGTGGCAGCACATGTATGCGCAAGCCCATGGCCAGGCCTCGGAAAGTGGTTTCCGGTCCATCGCATCCACACTGAGCGTTGCGGGACTGAGCGGGATCGCCAAATCGACGGCACTGGAATCCATTCTCCGGCTATATCTGCAGGCTATCCGTCACCAGCAGTACAGTGGCCACGAGCCTGTTCAGGTGCAGATCCACTGGCTGAAGATCGAATGTCCGTTCGACGGTTCGCACACTGAGTTGTGCCACGCTTTCTTTCGGGCCGTTGACCCGGCGATTGGAGATGAGCGCTATGCCAAACGCTACCGGTCAGTACGCAGGATCGTCCCGCTTGTTCACCAGATTGAGCAGATCGCGAGCATGCATTTCGTCGGCGTACTGATCATCGACGACCTGAAGCATCCGCGTGTGGCGAAGACCGGTGGCAAGAAAAACATGGTCAGCTGCTTTGTGAACCAGGCAGGCACGGAAGACACGGGTGCGTTGGACGTGCGGGGCATGCTTGATTGCGTGCATTTCGTTCACGATCTGCTTAACTCCCCATTGGGTCAGGTAGGTCGCCTTCGCCTGCGTGTTGCGTATCAGAACCGTATTCGTGAATTGGGCTTTGGATGGGGATTGCAGGTACACGCGAAAGCATTCCAGGAACACTTGAACGGAGAATTGGATGATGCATTTCTTTGCACGGTAGTGCTGGCCCTGCAAAGAGTGTCCGATGAGGATGCAGTTCGCAACACGAGCACGAGGGCCGCTGAATCTCAATCTGGGCGTTCCCTGGCGTCGCCTCCATCCAAGCCACATGCGGCGCACCGAGGCCGGATACGCGACGAGCTGTCAAAAATCCCGAAAACGACGCTCGAAGACCTGTGGCGCAGAGCGAATCGCATCACGCCGTGGGTCTACGAGCATGACCGCACATGGCTTGTTGAAACGCTCTCAATGCCGGCAACGGACGGAACGCGCCGAAGATCGTCCTCAGAAACTGCGTCACCGGACGACGAGCGTTTCGCAGCGTACGTTGACACGGTGGCCGCCGAGTTACTCGCCCGGTCCGGCAAACCACAACAGGTAGCGAAGGAGCGCTTGCTCGCAGCGCTTCCAGTGTCTGTCGCGGACACACACCGACACCGCGAACACTATCCGCGCACGCTCGAGCGGGTTACCGACAACCGGGAGTCGACGTGGCACTTCAGCGCAAGGCGGTTGTGGTGGGCATGTGCGGTGCTAGGCGCACGCGGAGACGCGCCGCTGATGTTCGGAGCTGTAGTTCTGTCCGGTGTAGGACTATACGCTGCTCAGGCAATCATCGAATACTGCGGATGGGAGCATTTGCTACCTCTGGCTGCAAATATCGATGTGCCGGAAAACTGTCCGGCGCGGGAATTACGATCAAATGGGAAGGTCCCCCTGCGTGGCGAGGTCGGGCTATCGGGGGGGGCGGGCATATCGACGTCGGAAGTGAGGTGGATCGAGAGTCTTCAAGCGAGGCAGTTGGTGCGAACAGCTCCCTGAAAGTGCGTGGACGGTACGCCCTTCAGTCAGTGCCTCTGCTACCAAGAGATTCGATCCCGGAAAATAGGATAAATCGCATTTGTCATTTATTAACAAAAAGCGTTGATTATTTTAGACGTCTCCGTTCAATTCGATTGACGTTTTTTTGCCGTAACCCCTAAATGCCGGAGCCGATAGCTGCGAAGCCACGATTCTAACCTCGTGCCTTTCAACCGGAATGGGATGTGCGAATGACTGCTGTGGCCAAGAACTTTACCGATGCGCTTAGTCATCCGAGCGTACGCCTGAGTCAGCATTTCAGGCTGTGGATCGGCAAGCAGGAGCACGATCTCGATGTGCTCGATTTCAAGGTGCGCGGCGGATTCTGCAAGGACTACGTCGTCATTGTCACGGTCACGTCTGCGTGCCTCGACATCGACGGCAAGGACTACGTCGGGCGGCGCGCGGGCCTGCAGGTCGACGAGCGCGCCGCGGTGCCCTCGGCGAACTGGACGACGCCGGTCGACCATGCGGCGGCCACCTTCAACGGGGTGGTGACGCGCTGGAAGCGTATCCGCACAAGCCGCGACGAGGCGGCCTACGAGGTGCGCATCGAACCGCGTTTTGCCGCACTCGGCAAGCGCATGGTCCACTCCGATGTGCTCGACGATGCCACGTTCGAGGAGATGGTCAGGAAGAAGCTGGTCGACGGGCAAAACTTCGACGCCTTCGATGTCGAGTTCCATCTCGAAGGGCCGCAGGAAAAGATGCAGCAGATCGTGATGTACGAGGAGTCGGTTTGGCACTTCATCGCGCGCCATGCGAAGCGCAAGGGCATTTTCTGGTTTTACCGGCAGGAGCGCGGCGAGAACGGATTGCTCGATATCCTCGTATTCGCGAACAATCCGCGCGCCTATATCCGCTCGGTCAACTTGCCGTTGCTGGCCAGCGCGGGACTGCAGAGCAACTCGCACGAGGCGGCGCAGGCGGTCCACGAACAGCGCACGCTGGTGCCTGCGACGATCGAGGTGTGGGAGCGCAACTACCGCACGCCTGAGGAACCGCTACGGGCCACAGCAAGCGTCTCCGGGGAGACGGACGACTGCTCGGTATACGGGCAGATCAGCCGCAGCGCAGAGTTCCATCTGACGCAGCAGCAGGGCGAGACACTCGCGCAGACTCGACGCGACGAGCAGATCGCGCGTCAGGTGACGCTCGCTGGCGCGAGCGACGCGAAGGGCATTGCGCCGGGCGTGGTGATCAAGCTGACCAATACGAAGATGCCCAGCGCCGAATACGGCTTCGTGGTGACTTCGTTCAAGATGAAGGGGAGCCGTACAAAACCCGCTTATACCCGCTTCAAGGCGATGCCCGCGCATCTGGCCTACCGGCCGGTGTTTGACTACGAGCGGGACTGGCGATTTCTGACGGGGCCTGTCGTCGGCGTGGTCACTACCCTGGACTCGGCCCCCTACGCATACGTCGACGAATACGGGCGTTATCCCGTTGTACCGAAGTTCCTGCAGGGCTCGGGGAACACCAGTAACAAGCTGTTGAACCTGCGCCTGCTGCGTCCGTCATCGTCCTACCAGGGCGGCTTCCATTCGCCGCTGCTTCCCGCCACCGAGGTTTTGCTCGACGGGGCCCACGGCGATATCGATCGTCTCCATATAGCTGGCGCCCTGCACGATTTTTCGCACCCTGATGTGGTACGAAGCACCGACGCGCTTTTTAGCTATGCAATCTGGCGCTCGCCGCTCCTCGGGGCCGAGATCGTTTTCAATGACCTGAAGGGCAAGGAAAGCGCGCGTATCGCGACGGTCTATGGCCAGACTGCGTTTAACCAGGGCTACCTGCTCAACGGCAATAAGCTCCCTCGTGTGAACGGATTTGAGGCGACGACCCAGGGGTGGGGGACAGTGCGCGCAGCGAAGGGTCTGTTCTTCTCGGCGGACGCAGCCGCGGGACCGGATACGCCACAGCTCGAGATGCCCGCTGCCGTCGCGCAGCTCAAGGCGGCGTTACAGCGCGTAACGGACCTCGCGGCGGCGACGACGCAGGCCGGGGCCGACCCTGCCGACCGGGCGACGCAGGCGGCGCTCCAGGACGGCCTGAACCAGCTTCGCGATGCGGGCCTGCTCGCAAGCGCCCCCGGCGGCATGGCGTTCGTGACACCAAAGTCGGTACAGCACTCGGCGGGCGAGAACCTGATCGCGACTGCCCGGGACATGGACGTCAGCATTGCGGAACGTCTGCGCATGGCAGCGGGCGAGCTGATCTCGTTCTGCGCGCACAAGTTCGGTATCAATCTGGTTGCGGCGAAGGGGAAGTTCACGGCGTCGGCGCTCACCGACGGCATGGACCTGTTCGCACAGAAGCAGCTACGCATCGCGAGCGAGAGCGCGGACGTCCAGGTCTCCGCGAAGTCGAAAATCACGTTCAACAGCGGCGGCGCCTCACTCGTCATCGAGAACGGCAACATGACCTTCCATTGCCCTGGCGCGTTCACCATCAAGGCAGGCTCGTTCACGTTCGTCGGACCCGAGAACGTGCCGGCCCAGCTGCCCATCCTGCCGAAAAGCGACCTGACGCTCAATGAGCGGTACTCCCACACGAACTGACTCGCCATGATTATCAGCCCTCCGTTTCTGCCTGAATCCGGCCTTACGTCCACCGACGGATCGAAGCCGGACCCCATGATGGACGCTGTCGACAAGTTTGAACTCGTACACGGCATTTACCCGATAGCCTTCGACCGGCGCTGGCATTGCGGCGTCCATCTTGCGCCTGACACACATGGCCCTGTCCATGCCATCGCGGACGGCGAGGTCGTCGCGTACCGGGTCTGCCAGCATGCGATGGACTCGGGCAACGGTAACGCGGGCTTCGTCCTGCTCAAGCATTCGACGGAAACGGGCGACGGTCGCACGCTGACGTTCTATTCGCTCTACATGCACTTGCTGCCACTCGCCGAGTACCAGCCCGGGTACGGGCACGACGGGACGCGCTTGCCCGAATTCCTGCGCAAACCCTCCGGCCCGGATACCAAAGGACAGGTAACACCTGCGGCGGCTGGTAGTGATAACAAGGTACGGCGCAAGGACGTTATCGGTTTTGTCGGGCGGTATGAAGGAGTGGTGTATATGCACTTCGAGATCTTCATGATGCCGGGGGATTTCGATACGTACTTCAGCGATACGCAGCTTGGCATTGCAGCGCCGACGACGCCGACGGCGTCGGATTGCTGGGGGCATACGTACTACATGATTCCAGCCGGCCAGCAGTTCTTTGCGCTGCCGCCGCAAACGGACGTGCACAACAAGCTGCATGGCATCAAGTTCGAACCGCGCCAGACGGGTACGAACGCATCGCCGCTCGTCGTCGAGACCTACTTCAGCAAGGGGGCGAAATACACGAATGTCTGGAGCGTTGCAACGGACGGCTCGCGCACGCTGCTGACGGAGCAGCCAGTGTCCGAGGCCGACTATGAATACGATCTTTATCATCGTGCGACCGCGCTCTATGACACTTGTCCGAGCGATGGGTACGAGATGCTGCGCTTCGGGCGCATCCTCTCGACACCTCCGACTCTTGCCGAGGCGGTTTGTGCGACGTGGGTACAGGTAACATACGCTGCCGGACAGCAGGGATATATCAATATCAACAAAGCGGCGATCAAGAAGCTGTCCGATGCGGATTTCCCGTCATTCATGGGCTGGCAGAAGCTCAGCGATGGTGCTACGCCATTCGGCGGCGACGGGCTATGCGATATCGACGCGCTCAAGAAGCTCGTCAGAGATGCAGCGGCCAGCAACCATGAGCGGACGGTAGTTCTTGAAACGGCAGAGGTACAGACGGCGGATGAGCTTTCGAGCTACGTACGGAGAAACGATCAGGTACGCCAGGCGTTGCGCGGGTTTATCTGCAACGCCCCGAGCGAATGGGACAGCACGAACAACGAGACGCGCTACGCCAAATTGCTCGACGAGGGCGGCTTCTATCACGGTAACCAGCAGGGCTACAACAAGTTCCTCAACTACCTCAAGGAAATCCAGTTCTGGGATACGACCGGCTTGCCCGCCGGGCAGAAGCTCTGGTTCTTCCATCCACTCGCGTTTATCCGGCATCTCAGGAAGTGTGGCTGGTTAAGCCTTCAGGAACAGATTCAACTGCTACCTCGTAAGTCGATATCTGATGCTGGCGGTCACATATCGTGGCTCGAAAGCAAGAAGCGATTTGTTGTTGGTAACGACGATTCCAGGGGGCTATCGCCGAAGCGCATGTGGCTAGCGCTCAATCATATGTTTCTAAAATACGGATTTAATAGTGGCCTTCGGAAAGCCCACTTTTTGGGGCAGGCTTTCAAGGAGACTGGAGCTTTATGCTCGACAAGGGAAAATGGAAGCGCAGATTACTTCCGGAAAATGTATGAGAATTATACCGCTAGTGATGCCGCTTATGATTTCGACAATAAGTACAATTGGATTAAGAATCTTGGCTTTCTGAAGAGCCGTGATCGCGCTACATACATAGCCCAGCGTCCCGGTGAGGTTCACGCGAAAGCCGTGGCCGGTGGGAATGTACAGTCGGGAGACGGTCCTCGCTTCTGCGGTCGAGGTTTAATTCATCTCACCTGGCGAAAAGGTTACAGTGAATATGGAGCCTACCGCGCCAAGGATTTTACGAATGATCCGAACCCCACACTATTGCAATCTGACGCAGAAACGGCTGCAGATTCTGCCGGCTACTTCTGGGTCAAGACTCGTATCAACAGAAAGGCCGACCATGGTTCTAACAACACAGATATCCAAGGTTGCTTTGGCCTAGTGGGTGGTGCAGGTGGGTTGCCTGCGCGGCAGCAGTTGTTTCGTTACACGTATTTCATACTTGGCGATACGCCAGGTATGCCGACGGATAGCACGTTGGAACGTCAGATGGAGGAAGGGACGTGATCTGCTTTCCCGTCCAAAAAATGCAACGTCTTCAGATGGCATCCTCGGCTTTGTCTCGGTTGGGACATATCTCAGTTGAATTTTTCAGAGGCTCAGTTGTTATGAATATTCGATGGACTTCTACAGTTCATTTGTTGTTGGCGTCGTTTTTTCTGTTGATTTTCCAGCAGGTCTATGCAACAGACATTCCTGCTGCGATTCAGGCGGCGGTAAATGCTCGTACCGATGAAGGTCACAAATTGAAGCCGCCGATTATTGATGCTGGACCTGCGATGCAAGGAGCGTACATCTACTTTGTGACGAATACGTCCGATGTGCCAGGTTATACAACAGATAACAGACCTTACATATTGGATTCGCATTTACTCTTCGCAGACGGAAACCATATTTGGCACGATGAGCTATTTGATCGTTACCTGAAAGAAGATGGTGTTCCAGAAATTACTAGTTTCTTTTTTGCGAACGCAGATCATGATCCAAAAGATAAGGAGGTCGTTATTCTGGTACGAACGCCGCTCAATCACTACGATTACGGCGGCGAATATTTCGATGGTTACATTTATAAGTTAACTGGAAGCACTCAGAAGGGTGCGGTTTTTGTGGGATTGCAGAGCGATGCTAGCGCACCCTTTGTGGATCAATGTGAATGTGGCTTTCGCGATGGACACTCTACACATGCACAATATAATGACGCTGATTCGATCCGAAAGGCACTCGCAAAAAGATATCCTGTAGCGCCCAAGTTGAAGTGAAAGATGTGGGGGTGAGTCTGGTTTTGCAGTCCTTGAATTGATAATTTAAATCAACCAAATCGTGCCTCACGCAAAGAACCATCTTTCTGCTGGTCACGCTTGAAAACGGCAGTACAGGTGCAATGATGAAATCTCCTATCCGCAAAGGCGACAAACTGGAAAACGGCGGCGAAGTGACGGGCGGCTCCGAATGGCTCAACTTCATGGGTCGCCCGCTCGCCCGCAAGGGCGACGAAGCCATGTGCGACGACCCGACCGTCATCGACGATGGGCTACGCGAAGGCCCTTGACCGCGACGGCAAATGGGTTGCCTTCCATCACCACCTCTGCGCGTGCGGCTGCCGCCTGATCTCTCGTCGCTCCAGAACGTCAATATCGAGTAATGCCGGTCGACCTGTCTCCAGCCGGGCGCCCGAGTGCTTATCCGCGCCGCCCCCGGTTCTGGCCGTGGTGGTCCTGCATCTGGCTTGCCTGCAACGTATTCGGCGTCGCCGTCGCCATGCTGTTCTGGCCGAAGGGACAACCCGCCAGTGGTGGAGCGTTCTGGTTCTGGTTCGTTGGTGTTCCTAACGGCGTGTTCCTGATCCTGCTTCCTATCGAGCGCGCGGGCTACGAGAGCTTCTGGTACCGGGCGTACTGGCGTAACCATCATGAAGGCGCTTGCGTGCGCGCGGCGGCGAATGTGTATCCGAAATCTTCCGGTCTTCCCACGACCGCTTGCGATGGCGCTGCGACAGGGGAAATGAGTGGTCGACGAAGGCATGGCATGTCATATCCGGTCGCTGGTGTTGTCAAACTGTATTGTTCGTTCGCAGCTAGGGCTGCTGCCAGTGGAAACGATCGCCGCGCAGGGGCGCGCCTTCGTCGTCGAGCTTCTTATCGTCGCCCGGGAGCGCTTCGAAATACGTCTTGTCGTCTTTCTGAGTCCCCGTATGCAACGCGGCGCGCGAAATGCCCGGCGGGATGGACGAGGGGGAGGCGGGAGGCCAATGGAGCGTGGCAGGTGCCGCGCTCTGGGGAGAGGGCAGATCCGTGTTTTCGTTCGCCGCGGCGAGGCCCATGGCCCATGCGGCCGGGACCGAAGCCAGAACGATCAGCACGGGGAACGTAGCGTGTCTCATACTCGGTCACCACGTGAATGCACTGACTGGGCCTGTATTTTATGTCGCGGCTTAGCGAATTTCCAGGCGCTGGCATCACGCAAAGCAGCAAACCGGGCACGGGTGCGCCACCTTTCGTCCAGCTGTCCAATTCAGACGATTTCCGGAAATCATTGCGTGAAATAGACACTATCTGGCCGCTTTGAGTCCGTTTTGAGCAGTATTTCGAGGGAATTCATCAAAACTGACGAATGAGCCGCGGGTTCTAGGAAAAGTCGTAAGGGTTTGTTAATATCGCCCGCCAGTGAAAATGAGAATGCTTCTCATTGAAGTATCCTGGCAAGCACTGGCGAGACGACCCTTCCAAAACGACATGAACAACCGAGAACACGCGCGGCAAGCGCGACGCACGCTGCCGCGGCCGTTGCATATTGCGGCCTGGCTTACTTTCGCGGCGGCTCAAGCCGCTGTTGCCCAAACGTCGACGCAGGACAGCGCCGCGACGAGCGCAACCCAGAAGGCGCCGCCTCAGGCTGCCGCCACCAGTACGACCGGCACGGACCAGGCGCTGCCCGCCGTGAAGGTGAGTGCGAGCCAGGTCGCCGATTCGCCGCTGAACCTGAGCACGCCGGTGAACACCGGCGCGCTCGGCACGCGCTCGCAGCTCGACACGCCGTTCTCGACCACCGTCGTGACGGGCGAGAATCTGGCCGAGCGCCAGGTCTACAAGCTCGGCGATGTGTTTGCCGGCGACGCCTCGGTCACCAACAACAGCAACGCCTATAACGCGTGGGCCACCTACATCACGATTCGCGGCCTGCCCGTGGACTGGCAGAACGGCTTTCGCATCGACGGCAATCCGTTCATTTCGTACGGCATTACCATGCCCTACGAGCAACTCGAGCGCGTGGAACTGCTCAAGGGCCTGGGCGGCTTCATGTACGGCTTCGCGCAGCCGGGCGGCCTCGTCAACTACGTGACGAAGCGGCCGGAGAAGGACCCCGTCACGAGCCTCGACGTGGGCTATCGCATGGACGGCGTGCTGAGCACGCACGTCGACCTGAGCCGCCGCTTCGGCCCGGACGACATGTTCGGCGCGCGCCTGAACTACACGAAGGAAGCGGGCAAGACCTATAACGCCGGCGATATCAACCGCAACTCGGTTTCGCTCGCACTCGACGGCCAACTCACGCGCGACCTGCAGGTGTGGTTCAACGCGCTCTACCAGACGATCCGTTCGAGCGGCCAGACGCCCGCGATCTACACGGGCAGCTACACGGCGTCGAGCCTGCCCGCGGTGATCAGCGGCGGCAGCAACCTGCTGGGCGGCACCGACCAGCACATCAACACCAACTTGCAGCTCTACACGGCGGGCGTGCGTTACCAGCTCACGCCCGACTGGTCGTTCACCACCTCGGGCAGCTACAGCAAGTCGGCGCGCGACCGCAACGAGAGCACGCTCACGCTGCTCAACCAGGCAGGCGACTACACCGACGCACGCTGGAACGGCGACGAAGCCCATCAGGACATTTACTGGCAGGGCATGTTCGAGGGCAAGGTGAAGACCGGGCCGTTCACGCATCAACTCGTGATTGGCGGCGCGTACCAGCACCAGACCAACAACTACGCGTTGAACTCGATCTATACGGTGATCGGCAACGGCAATCTGTATCAGCCCAACCCGTGGCGCTTCTATTCGGGCGGCGGGCTCGAAACGTACCGCACGAGCGACATCACGCAGGCTTCGGCGTTCGTGAGCGACACGATGCAGATCACGAGCCGCTGGTCGGTGCTCGCGGGCCTGCGTTACACGAACTATAGTCAGAACAACTACGCAACCACGGGCGAAAAGACCTCCCAGTACAGCCAGAACGGCGTGCTCACGCCGACCTTCGCGCTCATGTACAAGCTCGAGCCGAACACGACGCTGTACGCGAGCTACGTCGAGGCGCTGGAGCAGGGCGCGATCGTGGACAGCATCTACGCGAACGGCGGGGCGATGCTGCGTCCGCTGCGCTCGCGCCAGTACGAGATCGGCATCAAGAGCGAACACGAGCGCTGGAGCGCCACGGCAGCGCTGTTCCGCATCGAGCGCGGCGCAGCCTATGCGAACGCCGACAACGTCTACGTGCAGGACGGCAATTCGATCTACGAAGGCGTCGAGGCGGCCGGCAGCGTACGGCTGGGCCGAAGCTGGCAGGTGGCCGGCAGCGTCACGCTGCTCGATACGTGGTACGCGAAGGGCCAGTCGTACAACGGCAATCGCGTAGCCGGCGCGCCGACCTTCGTCGCCGCGGGCCGCGTGACTTACGACGTGCCTTACGTGCAGGGCCTGCAGCTGGCCGCGGATGCGAAGTTCACGGGCAGCACCCAGGTGCGTCCGGCAAACAATCTGGAAACGGGCGGCTATATGCTCGTGAACGTGGGCGCGAACTACTTCACGCGCATTGGCGGCCACGACGTGACGCTGCGCGCGGCCATCGACAACATCACGAATCGCCGTTACTGGATGTTCCAGTACTCCGATTACATCGCGCCGGGCGACCCGCGCACGGTCAGCCTCAACGCGAAGATCGACTTCTAAACGTTCGATCCGCTTCAACGAGCGGGCGCATGGCGGGATTCCGGCATGCGCCCGCTCGCCGTTTACGAAATCGGCTGCGAATCCGGCGTGGGGTTGCCGAGATTGTCGGTGGGCACGTATTGCTGATCGAACGCCGCCACATACAAGGCCCATTCGGGGTCGCCCAGATCCACGAGCAGCGCGCCGTCCTGCCAGATGTCGTTGTGGTCGTTCGCGTCGTTGCCGGCCTTATGGATGAACTCGCCCTTCGAGCCCTGGTTCATGTGGACGTCGTGGATGCCGTCGCCTTCGCTGTAGAAGCGGCCAAACACGTAGACGTCGAGCGACGATTGTTGCGCACGCAACAGCAGGCGTTGCAGCGAAGCGACGGGCTCCACCTGGTCGGAGCCGTCCATCACGTCGCTGTTGCGCCACGCGCCCGTATTGGCGAGAAAGTCGCTGCGCTCGAAGTCGATGGCCGGCAGCGCTTCGGTGCCCGTGAGATCGGTCGAGCCTTCGGCCGCGCCCTCGAGCGTGGTCAGCACGTTATGGTTGAAGTCGAACACGAGCTTGTACTTGAGCAGGTCGTCCGCGTCCGTGGTGCCCACGTTCACAGCGATGTCCCAGCGCGCGCCATCGACCGTCACGCCGAAGTGCAGGTGATACTGGACTTCGTGTGGCCGCCGCGTGGCCTTCAACTGCGGCGCGGAAACAATTTTCGCCTTGACGTAGCCGTAAGGAAGGGCCATCGCGCGCTCCTCTAAGTTCGGGTGGACTCGCCATTGTGCCGCGCGAACGTGAACTTGCGCTTACAGCGTGCGCGCGATGCCGAGTCGTCGCTTTACGGTTGCTCGACTGTGGCTGTCGACGCGCTTTCATGGCGGCGCCGGCAGCCTCATGCGCGGCGCTTAACCCAGCGCCACGACCGCGATTTCCACGAGCAGTTGCGGCGACGCCAGCTGCGCCTGCACGGTCGCGCGCGTGGGCGCGCAACCTTCGGGCACCCACGCGTCCCACACTTCGTTCATGCCCGCAAAGTCGCGCGCGATATCGGCGAGCCAGACCTGCGCGGAGACGAGCCGGGTCTTGTCGATGCCGGCCTTGGCGAGAAAGCCGTCGATTTTCGCGAGCACGGCGGCGGTCTGGATCTTCACGTCGGGCGACGGATCGGCCGACGTCTGGCCGCCCACGAACACGAGTCCCGCGGCCTTCACGACGCGGCTCATGCGCTGACTGGTTTCGATACGAACGATATCGTTCATGTGTCTGCAAGCTCCTTCGCCGCAAGGGCGAGACAGGGTGAGGGAATCGATGGCGTCAATGCGCGGCAACGCCGGCCAGCGGCGCCTGCACTGCGGCGCGCTCGAAGCGGTCGATCGCGAACGCATCGAGCGAAAGCGAAGGCGCGCCGTCGAGCACGAGTTCGGAAACGAGGCGCCCGCACGCGGGCCCGAGTTGAAAGCCGCTGCCGCAATAGCCGAACGAGTAGTAGAGATTCGCGGTGCGCCGGCTTGCCGAGATGATCGGCAGCGAGTCGGCCGTGAACGCTTCCACACCGGCCCATGCGCGATTCACGCCCAGATGGCGCAGATGCGGAAACAGATCGACGACGGTCTGCGCGCTTTTCACGAGCCGCATGAAATCGACTTCGCCGTGGCGCCCCGGCAGATCCGCGATGCCGATCAGCTTGCCGCCGATCACCACCGTGCCGTTGTCGAACTGCTTGAACGAGAGCGGCCGGCCCGTTGCGCCGAGCGTCGCGCGGCAGAAGGGCGCCACGCGGTGCGTGACCATCAGCATGAGCCCTTCGGGGTGCACGGGCACCGGCTCGCCCGCCTGGCGCGCCAGCTCGCCCGCCCACGCGCCCGCCGTGACGAGCAGCTTGCGCGCGGCAAAGGTGCCGCGCGGGGTTTGCGCGATCCAGCGCTCGCCGCGCGGCTCGATGCGCGTGACCGCCGTGCCTTCGTGAAAGCGCGCGCCGTGCTTTTGCGCGGCGAGGCGAAACGCCGTGGTGGTGCGAAAGGGCAGCGCATAACCGTCGCGCTCGACCCAGATGCCGCCCGTCACGTGCTTCGCCAGTGCCGGTTCGAGTTCGAGCACCGTCTCGCGGTCGATCAGCTTTTCGTGCGTGAAGCCGTGCGATTCGAGCAGCGCGACGCGCTCGCGGCACTCATCCAGTTCGGCCTCGGTCTCGGCAATCTTCAGTTGTCCGGAGGGCACGAAACCGCCGTCGTCGCCGATGGTGTCGGGCAGCGCGTGCCAGATTTCGCGCGACATGAGGGCAAGCGGAATCTCGGGGAGCGGGCGGCCGAGCGTGCGCACGCCGCCCGCGTTCACGCCCGACGAATGTCGGCCCACGTAGTCGGCTTCGAGAACGATCACGCTCGCGCCGCGCCGCGCCATGTGAAAAGCGCTGCTGGAACCGTGCAGGCCGCCGCCGATTACGAGTACGTCCGCTTCCTGCACGGCGCTCGCAGGGAGAGTTCGGGCGTCATTCACCGGCGAGTTCTCCGAGCGTGAGCGGCTTGATGGGCGGGCGGATGCGGTAGTAGCCCACCTCGGCTGGCGGCACCTTGCGCGCCTCGGCGATCACTTCGGTCACGGTGAGGCCGCACAGGCGGCCCTGGCACGGACCCATGCCGCAGCGGCCGAACGACTTCGCCTGATTCGGGCCGAGGCAGCCCAGGCCGACGAAGCCGCGCAACTCGCCCGCCGTGACTTCTTCGCAGCGGCAGACAATGGTGCTGTCGGCGGGGATGCGGTTCGCATCGCGCGGGCGGTAGAGGCTGTCGAGGAATGGACGGATGCGCATCACGCGCTCGAGTTCCGCGCGATGCGGACCCGCCTCGCGATCGCGCGTGGCTGCATCGATCGAGCCTAGCTGTGCGGCGGCGGCGAGCGCGGCGAGCACGCCCTGTTGCGCCGCGGCCTGGGCGCCGCCGATGCCCGCGCCGTCGCCGGCCACGAAGATGCCGGGCACGTCCAGTTCGCCCCATGCATCCGTTTGCGGTGTGAAGCAAAGCTGTCCGTTGTCCCAGCGATGCGTGGCGCGCAGCGCCTGGGTGAACTGCGTGTTGGGCACCACGCCCTGGTGCAGCAGGATCACATCGGCTTCGATACGGTGTGCGCGGCCTTGCGACGTGAACGTGAGCGCGGCTGCGCGCTGCACGCCGTCACTGCCCTGGCGGCCTTCCACGGCGAGATCGTCGGCGGCTTCGAAAATGGGGACCCTGGCCTCGCGCAGCGTGCGGATCAGATGCAGGCCTTTGCTCAGGAACGGCCACGAGCGGAGCGCGGCAAGCAGGTGGCGTTTCGCGCGCCAGCGGTCTTCATGGCGCGTGGTGTCGACGAGTGCGCGAATCGGCACGCCTGCCCGTACGTATTGCCAGCCGAGCAGGTAGAGCAGCGGCCCGCAGCCCGCGAGCACGGGTGGCGAGGCGGGCACTTCGCCCGCACTTTTCAGCAGGATTTGCGCGGCGCCCGCCGTGAGCACGCCGGGCAGGGTCCAGCCCGGGATGGGAAACGGCCGCTCCATCGCGCCGCTCGCGAGAATCACGCGCTTAGCCTGGAAGCTGCCCACCTTGCCGTCCTTGAGGTAGTGAACGGCATGTTCGCGCGTGACCTGCCATACGCTGGCATGGGCGACATGGCGCGCGCCGGAATGCGCGAACGCCTGGGCGATGGCGTCGCCCGCCGCGTAGTCGGGGCCGAGTATCGCCTTGCGGCGCGCGTCGGCGCGGCCTATCGCGCGATAGATCTGTCCGCCCACGGCGTCCTGCTCATCGATCAGGACCACTGAGAGTCCGGCACGCGCCGAACGGGTGGCCGCGCTCATCCCGGCGGGACCCGCGCCGACCACGACGACATCGACGGCTTGCGCATTGAAATCGGCTTTGGCATCGCCTTGATAATCACCGGGCATGAGCGTTCTCCTTGAGCGTGTCGGCATGCGTGCCGGATTCGGGCGGCAGGTCGCGCGCGCCTTCCTGTGAGCGGACCTGCATGCCCGCACGCACGGGCACCATGCAGCTCTGGCGGCTCGGTACGCCGTCGATCTCCACGAGGCATTCGAAACACGCGCCCATCATGCAGAACGGCGCGCGCGGCGCACCCGAAACGGGCGTCGCGCGAAAGCGCGATACGCCCGCGGCGAGCAGCGCGGCGGCGACGGAGCGGTCGGCGGGCACGGACAGCGGCTGGCCGTTGAATGAGATATCGACGCGCGCTTCGGCGTCGGAGAGCGTCTTGAACAGCGGCGCGGGCGCCTGGGTAGATTGAGCTGTCATGGCGGGATTAGTGAGCGAGGATCGGTTCGGCAGCCGCATCGGTTGCGAAGCGGCGCGCGGAGAAAGCGGGCAGTTCGGCGGGCATCGGGCCGCCCGCGATCCACGGCGCGATGCGCAGCGCGTGGGCCGCGGCGAGCGTCACGCCGCTATGGCAGGTGACGACGAAGGCACCCGGATGCGCCTCGGACTGGTCGTAGATCGGAAAACCGTCGGGGCTGTACACGCGCAGCGCGGCCCACATGCGCACGAGCCGCACATGGGCGAGCATCGGGAACGCGCGCACGCCGCGCGCCGCGATCTGGCGCAGGATAGGCGTGGTGGTGAAGTCGTCGAAGCCGGCTTCTTCCATCGAGTCGCCGAACTGCACCGTGCCTTCGTCGGTCTGCCGCACGTTGATGGTCGGGTAGCCCAGAAACGGCGCGACGCGCTCGCTCACGAGCACCTGGCCGCGATTGGGCGCGACGGGCGCGTTCAGGCCCACGTGTGGGGCGAGCACGCGATTGCCGAGGCCGGCCGCGAGCACGACGCGCGCAGCGTGATACACGCCGCGCCGGCCTTGCACGCTGAACCCGTCCGGCCCCGCGACGATACGCTCGGCGCGTTCGCCCGAGACGAGCCGTACGCCGCGCCGCTGCATCGCGACATGCAGCGCGCGCAGCAGTTTGAGCGGGTTGACGTGGCCGTCCATCGGCGTATAGCTCGCGCCGACGACCGCGGGTCCGATGCCGGGAAGCCGTTCGCGCAACTCTGCACGATTTAGCAGTTCGAACGGATAATCGCCGATCTCGGCCTGCAGGGTGGAGAGCCGTTTATAACGCTCGGCGAGTTCTTCATCAGAGAAGCAGATATGAAAGCCGCCGGGCTGGCGCAGCGCGACGTCCACGCGCGCCTCGTCGGCGAGGCTTTGCGCGAGTAGCGGCCAGCGCTGCGCCGAACTACGGGACCAGCGCGCGTACGGCGAAAGGCCGTAACCCTTGCCCTGAATCCAGACGAGGCCGAAGTTGCCGCGCGAGGCGCGAAAGCCGCCGTCGTCCTCGTCGAGCACGCTCACGCGCGCGCCTTCGCGAGCAAGCCCGTAGGCCACGGCGGAGCCGACGAGGCCGCCGCCGATCACGAGCACGTCGGGGCTCGCGGTGGAGTTTTGTGTCATCGGGCTTCTCCGATCAGGATGCGGTCCAGCCCGACCATGCGGTCGAGCAGCAGCATCAGCAGGATCGTGCCGACGATCAGCACCGCCGACACCGAGGTGACGAGCGGATCGATCGTCTGCGCGATCTGGTTGTACATGGCGACGGGCAGCGTGGTGGTGCCGGGCGTCGCGACGAAAATGGTCATGGTGAGCTCGTCGAAGCTCTGGATGAACGAGAGCACCCAGCCGCCTGCCACGCCCGTGCGGATCATCGGCAGCACCACGCGGCGGAATGCCGTGAAGCGGCTCGCGCCACACGAAAGCGCCGCGCGCTCGGCGTCGCGATCGAGCCCGACCGCCGAAGAAAGCGCGAGACGCAGCGCGTACGGCAGCACGATCACCACGTGCGCGGCGACAAGCGCCCAGAACGAGCCGTTCAGGTTGAGCAGCGAGAGAAAGCGCAGGAACGCGATGCCGAGCACCACGGCGGGAATCATCATCGGCGAGAGGAAGAAGCTGACCAGCGCGCTGCGGCCCGAAAAGCGGTAGCGCGCGATGGCGAGCGCCGCGGGCACCGCGAGCGCGACGCCGATGGTGGCCGCTGCGAACGCGAGGCGCACCGAGAGCCAGAACGCCGAGACGATGTCACCGTTTTGCCAGATCGCGCGGAACCAGCGCAGCGAGGCGCCGTCGAACGGCATCGAGATATAGCCCTTGTCCGTGAAGGCGACGAGCAGCACCACGACGATCGGCGCGAGCATGAAGGTCAGAAAGAGCGCGTTGAACGCGAGCCCGAGGAATCCGTTGCGTTTCATGGCGGGGCCCCTTCAGTCGAAGATGTGCTTGAAACGGCGTTCGGCGAGACGGCTGCAGCCCATCACGATCGCCACGTTGGCGATCAGCAGCAGCACGGCAATGCTCGCGCCGAGCGGCCAGTTCAGGGTGCCGAGGAACTCGTCGTAGGCGGCCGTGGCGACGACCTTCAGGCGTCGTCCGCCGATCAGCGCGGGCGTGGCGAACGCGGAGGCCGAAAGCGCGAACACGATGATCGAGCCCGAGAGCACACCCGGCATGATCTGCGGCAGGATCACGCGGCGGAACACGCGCAGCGGCGAAGCGCCGAGCGAGCGCCCGGCCCATTCCACCTGCGGGTCGAGCTTTTGCAGCGTCGCCCAGACCGACATCACCATGAACGGCACGAGTACGTGCGTGAGGGCGATGATGGTGCCCGTCATGGTGAAGACGAGACGAATGGGCTCGTCGGTGATGTGCAGTGCCTGCAGCGCGTTGTTGAGCACGCCGTTATTGCCCAGCAGGATTTGCCAGCCGAGCGTTCGCACCACCACCGAGATCAGCAGCGGACCGAGCACGATCAGCAGGCAAACCGATTGCCAGGGCCTGCGCATGCGCGCGAGCACCAGCGTTTCGGGCACGCCGAGCACGATGGAGAGCAGCGTGACGGCGAATGCGAGTCCCGCCGTGCGCAGGAAAATTTCGCCGTAGTAAGGATCGCTCAGGACCTGCAGGTAGTTGGTGGCGGTCCAGCCGCGTTGCACGCCCGCGAGGTCGCTGAACACATGGAACGACAGCACGAAGGTGAGGATGAGCGGCACCAGCAGCAGCGCGAGGAACAGCAAAAGCGCGGGCGCGGAGAGCAGCCACGGCGCGGCGCCCGCGCGCGAGTCGTCAAGCGTTGCCATGAGTGCCCTCCCGCGTGAGCACGCGCAGATCGTCGTCGGTCCAGGCGAGTCCCACTTCGTGGCCTTCCTCGGGCGGCGGTGCGCCGTGGTTGGGCTGGGCGACATGCAGCTTGCCGAGCGAGGTGTCCACGGCGAGCAGCCACTGGTTGCCCACGAACACGCGTGTCGTCACGCGCCCCATGAGGCGCGCGTCGCCGTTGGCCAGGTGCACTTTTTCAGGACGGATATAGACGTTCACGGCGCCCGCCACCTCGCGGCCTTCGTGGGGCACGTGCAGCATCGTCCCGCCTACCTCGACCTCGGCGCAACGCGGATTGCGGCGCAGCACTTCGCCCGCGAGCGTATTGGTGCGGCCAAGGAAGGTGGAAGCGAAGGGCGTAGCCGGGCGCTCGTAGGCGTCGAACGGCGTGCTCAACTGCGCGATGGTGCCGCGGTGCATGACGGCAATCCGATCGCTCATCGTCATCGCTTCCACCTGGTCGTGGGTCACGAGAAGGGTCGTGATGCCAAGGCGCTTCTGGATCGCGCGCAGTTCGATATGCATCTCTTCCCGCAGCTTGGCGTCGAGGTTCGACATCGGCTCGTCGAGCAGCAGGAGTTCGGGCTGCATGGCCAGCGCGCGGGCGATCGCGACGCGCCGGCGCTGGCCACCCGACAGCTCCTTCGGATAGCGCGCGTCGAGCCCGCGCAAACGCACGAGTTCCAGCGCCTCGGCAATGCGCTCCGCGCGTTGCGCGCGCTTCATCTTGCGCATCTCCAGACCGAAGCCCACGTTACCGGCCACGGTCATGTGCGGAAAGAGCGCGTAGCTTTGAAACACCACGCCGATGCCGCGCTTCTCCGGCCGCTCGTGAGTGATGTCGCGGCCGTCGAGCATGATGCGGCCCGTGCTCGGCGTGACGAAGCCCGCGATCATCTGCAGTGTCGTCGTCTTGCCGCAACCCGAGGGACCGAGCAGCGAGAGAAACTCGCCGCGCTCGACCGTGAGGTCGAGCTGCTCGATCGCCGTGAAGTCGCCGTAGCGCTTCGAGATGCCTTGCAGGGTGAGGAAGCTCATGAGCGTCGGTCCTCGCTGTGCGTTGGGTGCGGGGCGGGGAGGGCGCGCATCAGCGCTCGACCGAACGGTTCCAGCGCTCGGTCCACTCAGTGCGATGCTCGTTGATGGTGCTCCAGTCCATCGCCGTGAGCTTCGCGATCTGGTCAGGACCGTAAGGCACGCGCGCGGCCACTTCCGGCGTGAGCTTGACGGTCTTGTTGACGGGGCCGAGGCCGATGTCCGCCGCCTGCTGCGCCTGTACCTGGGGGCTCAGCAGGAACTGGATGAACTGCTGCGAGAGCTGCGGCTGTGCGTTCTGCGCAATGGAGCACGCGGCCACCTGCAGCGCCACGCCGCCTTCCTTCGGGTAGATGAACTTGAGCGGGAAGCCGGTGTTCTGCAGCGCAACCGCGCGGCCGCTGCCATAAGGCGCGATGATCACGTCGCCGGACTGCATGAGGCCGTCCATTTCGCCGGGCGTGGGCGCCCACGAAAGCACGTTGGGCGCGACCTGCTTCGTCATCGCCTTGAAGCCGGGGTCGATGTCTTTCTCGCCGCCGCCGTTCAGGCGCGCGAGCATCACGAGCGTATGCAGGCCGTAGGTGTTGGTGATGGGCGGCACGCCGAGCTTGCCCTTCACGCGCGCGTCTTCGAGCGACTTCCACGAATCGGGCGCGGGCAGGCCGAGCTTCTTGAACGCCTGTTCGTTATAGCCGATGCCGGTCGCGACCATCCCCACGCCCACCGCGGTCGGGCCAAGGTGCGCGAGCGGATAGAGGTCCTTCATGACCGGGGCGTCGTCGAGCCTGCCGCACAGGCCGAGTTGCATCGCCTGATACATCGGGCCGTCGTCCATCACGGCGACGTTGATCTGCTCGTGGCCCTTTTGCGCCTGGAGCTTGGCGAGCGTGTCGCTCGAATTGCCCGCTACGTAGACGATCTTGACGTCATGCGCCTTTTCGAACGCCGGGATGATCTTCTGACGATAGAGCTGCTCGTTGGAGCCGCCGACGTTGGCGACGTACAGCGTGGTTTCGGCCTGGGCGTGCGAGGCTGCAGCGAGCGAGCCGGCGACGGCGAGTGCGACGAATAACGCTTTGTGGGGGATGGTTGCACGACGGCGCATCGCGGCTTTCATGACGACGATCTCCATTCGAGTGTGGGGAACGGCGAACCGGACAGTGCGCCGATGCATCGCAGTCTGTGCCGGGCTGACCATATCGTCCAATACGAATAAAATGCCAACCTATACGGGAATGATATGGACCAGGGTTAGGCCCTGGCGCAAGGACCAGGCTCAAATCAGGGTTAAGCCCAGGAGAAGTCACCTTGAATCTGAAGCACGTCGAAGCGTTTCGCGCGGTGATGGTGTCGGGCTCGATGACGGCCGCGGCGAAGGCGCTCTTCACCTCACAGCCCAACGTGAGCCGCCTGATCGGGCAACTGGAGCGCGAGACCGGCCTCACGCTGTTTCAGCGTGTGGGCATCCGCCTGATTCCTACGAGCGAGGGCAATGCGTTTTTTCGCGAAGTCGAGCGCGCGTACGTGGGCCTGCAAGGCCTCAGCACCGCCGCCGCGCAAATCCGCAATCTCGGCAGCGGGCGTCTGCGCATTGCCGCCATGCCTTCCGCGGGGCTCACGCTCGTGCCGCATGCCATCGACAAGTTCCGCCGCCTCTTTCCGGGCGTGACGGTCTCGCTGCACGTGAACACATCAGGCACGGTGAACCACTGGACCGGTTCACAGTTCTGCGACCTGGGCGTGGCGGTGTACATCAGCGAAGCGTCGAACTGCGAGGTCGAACTGCTTTCGAAGGTGGCGGCCGTCTGCGTGATGCCGGCCTCGCACCCGCTCGCGAAAAAGGCCATGATCCGGCCTGCCGATCTGGAAGGAGAATCGTTCATCTCGCTGTGTCACGGCGACGGCACGCGCACGCAAATGGACGAAGTGTTCCAGCGTGCGGGCGTGGAGCGCGTGCTCGCCATCGAGGCGCAGTACACGGCGATCTGCTGCGAGATGGTCCGCTGCGGCATGGGCGTGACGCTCGCGCATCCCATCGTCGCGCGCGATTTCGCGGGGCCGGACATTGCGATCCGGCCGTTCTCGCCGGCGGTGCTGTTCCCCACGTACCTGCTGTTTCCGCCGAACCGGCCGCGCGAGCGTCTCGTGGCCGAATTCGTCGAGGTGCTGCGCGAACACCACGACGGTTTGATTGCGCAGATGAAAACCGCCGATCGCGAGCCCGCGCGCAAACGCGCGAAGAAAGCGGCGGCTTGAGGCGCGCGATCAGGCGTCGCTTTTCGCGCCGCGCTTTTTCTGCGCCGCGCGCTCCACGAGATGCTCGACCATACGCTGCGCCGCTGGCTGAAGCGTGTCGAACGCACGAAAGCAGACGATGAAACGCCGCCGCGCCCAGGCGTCGGTGAGGGGGATGGTTTGTACGTCCAGGATGCGCCGGTAGGTGTTGCTCACCTCCTGGGGCACGACGCTGATGCCGAGGTTGGCGGCCACCACGCGAAACGCCGCATCGAGCGTCGATACGACCGCGCGATAGGCGACCGTACGCCCGCTGCGCGCCGCCGACTGCCGCAGCATCGTATGCACGGCCGTGGAGGTCGGCAGGCCCACGTGCTCGTAATCGAGCGTCTCCTCGAAGGCGATGGTGCGGCGTTTCGCGAGCGGGTGTTCGGGATGCACGGCGAGCACCAGCCGGTCTTCGCGCCAGGGGCGCGATTGCAGTCCCCCGAGTTCCACGTTGTCCCAGCACACGCCTAGCGAGGCCGCGCCGTCGCGCACGCGCTCCACGAGTTCGTGCGAGGTGCGCTCTTCCACGTTCACGCGAATGTTCTGATACGCGGGCAGGCGCATGAACGACGCGAGATCGTCGAGCAGGGCCTCGGCGATCGCGGAGGCCGAGGCGCACACGCTCACGCTGCCCGAGAGGCCGCTGCCGAGCGCGGCGACGTCGCTGGCCGCGCGCTCGAGCGTGAAGATCACGCTGCGCGCGTGCTCGAGCAGCGCCAGGCCCGCCGCGGTGGGCTGCACGCCACGGCGCGAACGTGTGAGCAGCGGCACGCCGAATTCGCTTTCGAGCTGGGCGATGCGTTTGCTGATGGCGGAGGGCTCGATGTGCTCCTCGCGCGCCGCGCGCCCCATGTTTCCGTGCTCGCACACGCTCACGAGAAGGCGCAGGGTCTTGAGGTCGATGTCGTGCACGGTGTCTCCTGACTGCGTTTCCGTGTGTTTCCAGATTGGAATCTTGAAGCTTCCAAAATACCGCTTTATGTATTTTGCGGAATGCCTAAAGTTAGCACATCGCTGGAGACAAAACCGGAGACACCTTCATGCCCCCATTACCTCAGTGGGCCCGGACGCGCGCCGTCATACGCGAAGTCGGCCTGCGCGACGGCCTGCAGAGCATCCAGACGGTGCTGCCGACCGAACACAAGATCGAATGGATCCGTGCCGCGCACGAAGCCGGCCAGCGCGAGATCGAAGTGGGCTCGTTCGTGCCTGCACGCCTCCTGCCGCAACTCGCCGATACAGCGGAACTCGTCGCTTACGCAAAGACGCTGCCGGACCTCTTCGTCTCGGTGCTGGTGCCGAACCTGAAAGGCGCCGAGCGCGCGCTGGAGGCGCAAGCGGACCTGCTGCTCGTGCCCCTTTCCGCGAGTGAGGCGCATAGCCTCGCGAATCTGCGCAAGACGCCCGATGAAGTCGTGGCCGAAGTGGCGCGCATCCGCGCCGCGCGCGACGCGAGCGGCGCGAAGACGCTGATCGAAGGCGGCATCGGCACGGCGTTCGGCTGCACGCTGCAAGGGCGCGTCGAGCCAGCCGAGGTGCTGCGCTGCATGCAGGCGTTGCTCGACGCGGGCGCGGACCGCGTGAGTCTCGCCGACACCGTGGGCTACGCCAACCCCGCCGCCGTGCGCGAACTCTTCGAGGCCGCACGCGAGATTGCGGGCGAGCGGCTGTGCTGCGCGCACTTTCACGACACGCGCGGCCTCGCGCTCGCCAACGTCTACGCGGCGCTGGGGGCGGGCGTCACGCGCTTCGACGCTACGCTCGGCGGCATCGGCGGCTGTCCGCATGCGCCGGGCGCGAGCGGCAATGCGTCGAGCGAAGACCTCGCGTTCATGCTCGCCGACATGGGCATCGACACCGGCATCGACATCAAACGGCTGCTGGCGCTGCGCGCGCGCGTGGCCCAGTGGCTGGAGGGCGAAACGCTGCACGGCACGCTCTGGCGCGCCGGACTGCCGAAGACCTTTGGCGCAATCGCGCACCACGCCTGATTAGTTTGAGATACTTATGAATACGCAAAACCGTTTGCCGCTAGAGGGCGTGCGTGTCGTCGAATTCACGCACATGGTCATGGGCCCGACCTGCGGGATGATTCTCGCGGACCTGGGCGCCGAAGTCATCAAGATCGAACCGCCCGGCGGCGACAAGACGCGTAATTTGCCGGGCCTCGGCATCGGCTTTTTCCGCTCGTTCAACCGCAACAAGAAGAGCGTGGTGCTCGACTTCAACACCGAGTCGGGCCGTGCAGCGGCCGTCGAGTTGATCGGCGAGTGCGATGTGATGCTCGAAAACTTCCGGCCCGGCCTGATGGAAAAGCTCGGCCTCGATTACGCCACGCTCTCGCAGCGCTATCCGCGCCTCATTTACGTCTCGCACAAGGGCTTTTTGCCCGGCCCCTATGAAAAGCGTCTCGCGCTCGACGAAGTCGTGCAGATGATGGGCGGCCTTTCGTACATGACCGGGCCTGCGGGGCGGCCGCTGCGCGCCGGAACCTCGGTGAACGACATCATGGGCGGCATGTTCGGCGCGATCGGCGTGCTGGCCGCGCTGCGCGAGCGCGACGCGACCGGGCGCGGCCAGGAGGTGCAGAGCGCGTTGTTCGAGAACTGCGTGTTCCTGAGCGCGCAGCACATGCAGCAGTACGCCATGACGCACGAAGCGCCGCCGCCCATGCCTTCGCGCGTGTCGGCCTGGAGTGTGTACGACGTGTTCACGCTCGCCGAGGGCGAACAGCTTTTCATCGGCGCGGTGAGCGACAAGCAGTTCGTGACGCTGTGCGACGTGATCGGCTGTCCGCAGCTCGCCGACGAGCCGCACTTCGCGAACAACGCGCTGCGCGTGGCGGTGCGGCCCGAACTGCTCGAACGCCTCGGCGCCGTGCTCGCCACGCAGCAGGTGGCCGAACTCATGCCGCGTCTCGAAGCGGCCGGCATTCCGTACGCGCCGATCGTGCGCCCGGACCAGTTGCTCGACGATCCGCACCTGAAGGCGAGCGGCGGACTCGTGCCGATGCAGACCGACGACGGCGGCACGACCGAAGTCGTGCTGCTGCCGCTCATGATGGGCGGCCGCCGTCCCGGCGTGCGCCAGCCGCTGGCAAAGGTGGGTGAGCATACCGAAGCGGTGCTGGCGGCCCTGAAGTCACACGCAGCGCCCTGAGCCGAGGGTAGACAAAATAACAGCAGCACGTTCGCGGTTCCCTCGCTGGTCTGCCATACGGTTGCGCGTGCCACGAGCCATCAGAAGCTCGCACGCGCCGCGCGCTCGCGGACCGGCGTTCACAAGAATGACGCCCGGCGAGGCGTCGTCACGGAGACAAGCATGCAACGAACCCTCGGCGCGGACGCCCCGCTCGACGCCGTCACGGCCCCACCCGCAGGCAATCGCGCAGCGGCAGCGCTTTCCGCGCGGCTCGACCGCCTGCCCGCCACGCGCCAGCTCTGGATGCTGGTCATGTTGATCTCGCTGGGCGGCTTCTTCGAGGTCTACGATCTCATCTTTACGGGCTATATCGCGCCGGGCATGGCAAAAAGCGGCATGCTGCAAACCACCACGCATGCATTCTTCGGCTTCAACGGCATCGGGGCCTTCGTGGCCGCGACCTTCGCGGGTCTGTTCATCGGCACATTCTGCCTCGGCTGGCTGCCCGACCGCTTCGGACGACGAAGCGTATTCACCTTCTCGTTGCTCTGGTATTCGGTGGGCTCGGTGGCGATGGCGTTTCAGCATACCTCGCAGGGGCTGATCCTGTGGCGCTTCATCACCGGCATCGGTGTGGGCATCGAGATCGTCACCATCGACAGCTATGTCACGGAAATGGTCCCGCAGCAGATGCGCGGGCGCGCCATGGCGCTGAATCAGGCGATCATGTTCGCCGCGGCGCCCATTTCGGCGTTGCTTTCGTGGTGGCTCGTGCCGCAGGCGCCGCTCGGTCTCGACGGCTGGCGCTGGGTCGTGCTCGCCGGCTCGCTCGGAGCGGCGATCGTGTGGTTCGTGCGCCGCGCCGTGCCGGAGAGTCCGCGCTGGCTCGTCACACACGGGCAAACCGGGGCGGCCGAACGGGTGATCGCGCAGATGGAGCAACGCGCCGTGCGCGAAAGCGGCAAGCTCCTGCCCGAGCCTTCGCCTACGCTCGTGCTGCCCGCGCACCGGCGCGCCTCGCTCGCGGAACTCTGGAAGCCGCCGTATCGGGCGCGCCTCATCATGCTGATCGCGTTCAACCTCTGCCAGGCCGTGGGCTATTACGGCTTCACGAACTGGGTGCCCACGCTCCTGATCGGGCAGGGCGTGACCGTCACGAAGAGCCTGCTCTACGCGGTCGTGATCGCCATTGCGCTGCCGTGCGGGCCGCTGCTCGCGATGCTCGTGGCCGATCGCATCGAGCGCAAGTGGCTCATCGTCAGCTCGGCGTTCGCGGTGATCGTGTTCGGGTTGATGTTCTCGCAGGCGCGCGGACCGCTCGCGCTGATTTCGCTCGGTGTCCTGATCAGCCTTGCGGGGCAGACCATATCCGTGTGCTATCACGCTTACCAGGCCGAGCTTTTCCCCACGGCAGTGCGTTGCAGCGCCAACGGTATCGTCTACTCCGCGAGCCGCGTGGGCGCAATGATGTCGGGCTTCATCATCGCCGCGTTGCTGCGCGACTTTGGCGTGAGCGGCGTGTTCGCCGGGATCACCGTGTGCATGCTCGCGGTGATGATTTCGATCGGCGGATTTGGACCGCGCACGAATGGCGTGCGGCTGGAAGAACTTTCGGCTTGAGTTGTCAGGGAAGGAGGCGTGCCGGCTGGCACGCCTGCGAAGGCAACGCTCAGGCTGCGGCGATCACGTCGATGCGCAGCGTCGGGCCGCCCGCCGCGATTTCGAGCAGACGATCGACGTTCGGATGTGCGCCCGGACGGTTGCGCGCGTCAGCGGTGTGCTCGGCGAACACGGCGAGGCCATGCTCGGCGGCGTTGGAGTCGAGCGTGCCGAAGGCTTCGCGCAGATAGTGGTAGACCGCGAGCGAGCCCTGCTTGCCGGGCATGTTTTCGATGCTCGCGGCGATGTTGCCCTGAGCGTCCACGAGATCGATGCGCTCGATGCCGTCGATGCCCGGCAGCAGTGCGAGATTGTCCTTGAAGGCGGCGCCCGGTTGAATTGCCTGAATCACTGAAAACACTCCGTTGGTTCAATAGATGGCTTTTGTGGAGCCGTATCTTAGCCGATCGGGGCGTTAGGCAGGTCGATCTAGTCGGCGGCGCCCGCTATTTCGCCCAGGCGAATGCGCGCGAGCAGGCGCGGGTCCTGGCACTGCGCGTACCCAGGGAGCCGGCTGCGGTGCGTCTCGTGGGCCTCGATCGGGCGATTAATGTGAGAGGTTTCTGTAAATATCGCAGTACCATTGCGGATTCGGAGACCCAGTCGCGCAAGAACGGTTGCCAACGCACTAGCGCTCACGCTCGCGATTGACGAGCCGCTCGACACGCATACGCCCGGGCGGCTCGAAATACGTTCCGAACCGGACCAGCCCGGCCTTTCTGAGATGGCAGACCATCGTGAAGCTCGCGAGGAGCCCGGGATCGGGCTTGTCGCTGATCTCGATGTCGATCGAACGCAGACGCGGCTCGAACTTGAGCAGCGTGTTCTCCATCTGGTTGCGCAAATCGTGGACTGACGCCGGCAGGTTCTTGTAGACGTCGGTCAGGTCCGGCAATCCAAAGTCGGGCACATGCTTGAGCGCACCCGCCCGAGTATTCAGGATTCGCCCGATGTTTGCCTGGATGCTCAGGATTTCGAGCGTGTTGTCATCGTGGTTTTCGAGTGCCTCGCCATTGATGTGGCCAAGCAGCATGTCGTAGAGGGACGGGCCTGTCGGCATGGTGAGGTCTCCGTTAGCCGGACGTGGTTTCGGTCGTGGCTGCGACCGGCTCGGCCTGATCCACGAAATCAATCGTGAGGCCGCCTTCAGCCGAACTCGACAGGACGATCTGCGCCGGCGATGTGCCGCTCGCCATGCGCGTGAGCAGTTCACGCGACACCGCCGGGAGTACGTGCTGGTTGAGGAAGGCATCGACGTTGCGTGCGCCAGAATCACGGGCAAGGCAAAGCTCGGCGATCGCATCAATCAGGGAATCGTGGCAAGCCAGTTCGACACCGTGCTGGCGATTCAGACGCCCGGCCACCTTGTCGAGCTTCAGCCGCACGACGGCGCCGAGTGCGATGGCGTCGAGCGGCTTGTACACCAGCGTCTGGAAACGCGCGAGCAGCGCCGGCTGGAAGTGGGCAACGAGCCGTGGACGGATGGCCTCGAGTAGCGCAGGTTGCGCGCTGTCCGGATGGTCGGCAGTCAACTCGTCGATCTGCGCACTGCCGAGGTTGGAGGTCATCAGGATCACGCAGTTGCGAAAATCAATCTCGCGTCCTTCGCCGTCACGCATCGCGCCTCGATCGAATACCTGGTAGAACAGGTCCAGCACGTCGCGATGGGCCTTTTCGACTTCGTCGAGCAGCACGACGCTGTACGGGCGTTGTCGCACGGCCTCCGTGAGCACACCGCCGCGGCCATAACCGACATAACCCGGCGGCGAGCCCTTGAGCTGCGAAACCGTGTGGGCTTCCTGATACTCTGACATGTTGATCGTGGTGAGCGCCGCCGCGCCGCCGAACAGCAGATCGGTCAATGCGAGTGCGGTCTCGGTCTTGCCCACACCGGAAGGACCCGCGAGCAAAAACACGCCGAGCGGTGCATGCTCGTTCTTTAATCCGACCTTGGCGGTACGCAGGCTTTCCGCGAGCGCGACAAGTGCGTCGTCCTGGGCGACGACCCGTTTCGCGAGCTGCGCCTCGAGCGTGAGAAGGCTCAGCAGTTCGTCCTCGACGAGACTCCCAACGGGCACGCCGGTCCATTCGGCGACCACGCGCGCAACTGCCTGGGCGTCCACGTCTGCGAAAATGAGGGGTGCCTTGCCCTGGATGCGCTGGAGCGCTTGCTGTGCCTGCGCGAGGGAGCCGGGCTCGCCACCCGATGCAGACGCTCGTTGTTCATGCAGTGCACGCACGGACGCAAGTTCCTGGTCATAGCGCTGCTGCAACGTCTCAAGCGCGGCCTGCGCCTCGACGAATGCCGCGCGAAGTTCCGCCTGACGCGTCTTCATCTCCGCGATGCCCGCCCGAGCGTCGTCTTCCACCGTCGAGCGTTCCAGCTCCAGCGCTGAGACGGCCGCGCGTGCGCGCTCCAGGTCGGCTGGGGGCGATTCGAGCCCCATCCGTACGCGTGCCGCAGCCGTGTCGATCAGGTCGACCGCCTTGTCCGGCAACTGGCGCGCCGGGAGGTAACGGCGCGACAGCTTGACTGCGGCCACGAGCGCTTCATCGCGAATGTGCACGTTGTGGTACTGCGCATAACGACTCTTGAGCCCGCGCAGCATCAGGCACGCTGCGTCGTCATCGGGCTCCTCCACCTTGATCAGCTGGAAGCGCCGCTCGAGCGCGGCGTCGCGCTCGAAGTATTCCTTGTATTCCGACCAGGTGGTGGCCGCGATCGTGCGCAACTCGCCGCGCGCGAGCGCGGGTTTGAGCAGGTTGGCCGCATCGGCGCCGCCGGCGGCATTGCCAGCGCCGATGAGCGTATGCGCCTCGTCGATGAAGAGCAGGATCGGCACGCTCGATGCCTGCACCTCGTCGATCACATTCTTCAGACGTTGCTCGAATTCGCCTTTCACGCCGGCACCCGCCTGGAGCAGGCCAAGGTCGAGCGTGAGGATACGCACGTCGCGGATCACATTGGGCACCGTGCCTTCGGCCACACGAAGCGCGAGGCCCTCGACGAGCGCTGTTTTTCCCACACCCGGCTCACCGACGAGGATGGGATTGTTCTTGCGCCGGCGCGCGAGCACGTCGACCATCTGCTGGATCTCGCGATCGCGGCCAAAGACCGGATCGATCTGGCCGTCGCGCGCCTTGCCGGTGATGTCGATCGCAAAGCGGGCGAGGGCGTCACCGTCGACGCTGCGTACGATCGCCGGCGTTGCGTTTGTCGGCTCCGCGAGATTCGCGCTACCGGCCGCTGGCGCCGTGGTGACAGCGGTCGTTTGCAGTTCTGGCCGTTCGGGCGGGTCTTCGCTCGTGCGCGATCCCAGACGAGGCAGCAGGCGCTGGATCTGCGCGCTGCTTACGGAGAGCAGCGGCCAGGTGGAGCGTGTGCGCAGCACGTGCGGCGCCTCGACGATGGCTTGCAGAACATGTCCCGAGCGGATCGTCGTTTCATGTGCATCGCGGGCGTTGAGCGCATGGGACCAGGCGTCCTGCAGGACGGCGGCCAGTTGCGGAGAGAGGCCCGGCCGGCCGCGCAGGTTGCGCGGGGTGTGCTCGATGGCGCCGAGTAACGCGTTCCATATGGGGTCCACGTCCAGATCGTAGTGGTCAAGGATAGCGGGAACATCGCCGTCGCCGGCTTCGAGCAGTTTGAGTAGCCAGTGCTCGACCGTGATTTCGTCAGCAAGCCGTGTCTGGCACAGACTTGCTGCTGCCTCGAGCGCCGCCGTGCAATGCGGATTGAGCCTGCGCAGAAGCTGGCTGATATCGCGGGAATGTGTGCTTCGATCGTTGTACAGGGTCATGTCGTGGCTGCCTGTGCGGGCGCAGAGGGCAAGGGGGCGGCCTCTGGAAGTGGCCGTCCGATGCAGCAAAAAGCACCAGTCCGCGTGCGCGGACTGGCGAAATGGGGGCCGTCATGCCGTGACGACCGCCGGACCAGCGTCGGGAAGCAAGGTTCAGGAGCGCTCGTTCCAGGTGTCCTTGTGGATGATGTTGCCGTCCTTGTAGGACCACGTGATGGTCTCGTAACGCAGCTCGACTTCCTCGAGGTGGTTGTGCTTTTCGTAGTCGGGGATCTTGATATCGAGCATCTTCGGCCGGACCGCCACGACCTTCACGTTTTCGAGCTTCGTGTTGAAGTATTCCTTCTCTTTGCCGGCGTCGTCGATCTTGTACCACTTGATCTCGGCCGACTTGAGCGTCTGGCCGCTCGTTACCGCCTTGTAGAGATACGGCGTCGACGCGTCGGTTTCCTTCACGAGCGTGATCGGCGCGTGCACGCGCGTGCCGGTCAGCTTGCCGGTGTTGCCATCGGTCGGAATGTGGAGGTCGTGGTTGAACTGCGTGATCTCGATGCTGCCCTCGCGCCCCTGAACAGTCACCGACCCCTTGATGTCAGCGCCACCATCGTCCTTGAGCCACATGTATGACGGGATTGCCATTGCTTAACTCCATTTTTTCGTACTACGAATTGCTCGGAAACAGTGACCGGGCCCGCGAAACCCGAAGCCTGGGCTTCGGGGGCAAACGCTCCCTACCTGGGCCCCGCTCCGGGCGCTACCGTTTGCGTGGCGGCAGCCGCCGGCGCGGTCTGCACCGCGTCAGGTACGAGGGTGATTTCTACACGTCGATTTTTCGCACGCCCGGCGTCCGTGTCGTTCTCCGCAAGTGGCCGGGTGTCACCGTAGCCCTGGATCGCGAATTGCGTCGCCGGGATGCCGGAGGCATCAACCAGCCAGTCGCGCACGGACTGGGCGCGCGCGGTTGAAAGCAGCAGATTGCTATCGGGCTTGCCGACGTTGTCGGTGTGGCCCGCCACGAGAATCCGCTTGTCCGGATGCGCCTTGATCAGCTCGAGCGCGTTGACCATGAACCGTGTCGAGCCGTCTTTGAGTTGGGCCTTGCCGCTGTCGAACAGCGACATGCTGTCAAGCGTAATAACCGTTGGCGGCGGCGGGGGCGGCTGATAGGAGGCAATCGCGTTGTTGAGCGCCGGGATTAGTTTCGCGCCGCGGTACAGTCCGAACGACAGATCGAGCGGGACACCCGTTCGTGCGTAGCGGTCGAGTTCGTCGCGATCATCCACCAGAGTCTTAAGCGCTTCGCGCCGTGCCACGTCGTGGTCGGCCGGAATCATCGAGTAACGCCCAAGATCGGCTTGAATACGCGAGAGCAGCGTTTGATTGTTTTTTCCGGCACAGTAAAACGCAATGCCGGCCGCGCACGCGAACATCGCAAGGGCATGGATCAGCGCCACGAGCCGGGGCGATCTCCAGTGCCGCACGGGCAGGGCCTCGATAAGCGGCTGCGGTAGTGGCCATGGCGCAGGTGACGCCGGCGCCGTGTTGCGCACCACGCTCGTCTGCATTTCCACATCCACGCTCCATGGGTTGCCTGCACGGCACGCGGGGCCGCAGTCGATCCAGCCGGCACCGAACAGCGCCAGGGGCATAGCCGGCTGCCGCGGGTCTGTAAGCGCGTGCAGCACGACGCGCTGTGTCCAGCCGATGAGCGACGCAAGTGCCGCGGCCCGCGTGGCCGCCACATTGCGGTTAGGCGCGCCCATGATCTCGTCTTCTGCGGCCCGTATCACGGTCTCGAATCGCTGCGCGTCAATCATGCGGGAGGCCGACGAAACACCGTGCCATTGCGGCCCGGCAAGCCCCGCGGCTTCGGTCGTCAGTCGCTGATAGACCGCGACATAGCCGGGAAGAACGCGCGCGCCGAGCAAGCGCGCGGCGTCGGCGAGTGCCTGACGTGCCGCGCGCAATGACTGGGTTAGAAGATCGACATCCGTATATCTTGCCGGCACAACCGAGATCACGACGCCATCGGGGGCGCGCCCGTCACGCCACTGCTTCACCGCGATGGCCAGACGCGCCAGTTCTTTGGGGCTGTCCACGCGTAGCCAGATTGCGCCTTCCCCGACATAGGTGAAACGCTCGCCTTCATTCCTGTTGAACAGTGCGGGCAGATCATCGCCCGTCACCAGCACGAGTGGCATTCGGGTACGGAGGTCGACGGGTATGCCGGCCGTTGCTTGCCCAAGTGCGGAAAGAACCTGCGCGCCCAGCCTGCGCGCGATGGCGATTCGCCGGGTATACATGACCACGAGCAGCATGGCGACAAGCACGACCGCGCCGGAGAACATCCACGCAAGCACCGGGCCGACTCGCGCCACGCACCAGACCAGGATGAGCGCCAGAGCCGTCCCAACAAGAACCTGCAGCCGGAACGGGTAGTCGAGTCCTTCGTGGCCGCGAAGCTGCGCATCGTTGGGGGCCGAAGTCAGCAGGGGCAGGTCTGACTTCACGGCTGCGCAACCTTTACCGACGGAATGTGTGTGACCTGCCCGTTGAGTGCGACGGCCCACGTACTCCAGATGATTGCGGCAACCATGCAGACGACGCGGCTATAACCCATGGCGAAAGCCGATGGAACCAGTCGGAAAGCGGGCGTCCCGCTCGGTCTGAGATAAACGACTGCGCCTCATGCGGTCGAAGCGTCTTCAGACGTGCGTTGAGCGCGCCCATGAGTTCGACGAGCTTGCTTTCCCCATCGAGCGCATAGCGCCCCCTAAAGCCCATGCCGAGGATCGCGGCGTAACCTTCGAGCAGGTCTGCATGCGGTGCCGCTTCTCGCAGGCGCGCCTCGATCCGGTCAATGACGAACTCGCCTGCGTCGTGCACCTTGAACCGCTCGACCTGAAACGGGTTGAGTGCCCACGCTGCCCGGCTGCCTTCAGGGAGATTCCGCAGCGCCGTTTCATCGATCAGGCCGCACTGCGCGAGCGAGACTTCGCGCTTGACGTCTTCGGGATAGCCGTATTGCGTGAGGGCGTCCGAGAACCTCTGGATCAGCTTGCGGCAGTCGTTGCGGAACTTCTCCGCATCCTTTACGGTTCCGTCGTCGCCGAGTGAGGTGACGAGCAGTCCGGTGTCACGCAGCAGGTCCCGGATGCCGGGTGTGCTCGCGCGGCCAAAGTCGGGCTCCGACGCGAGGCGCGCGGACGCGTCGTGGCGATCGTTCAGGACTTTCATGAGCGCAGCACCGCGTAAAGTTCAAGCGAGGCATCAGCGACCGACCCCGGCAGATAGATCTGGCAGGCTCTTGCAGCGAGCATCCTCTCGTATGCGGGACCGCTGGAGTCCAGCGAAAAATACTGGTTGTCCAGTCGCACGGGGATGGCGCCGGGCACGCGTTGGACCGCCTTGAGCGGAATGCCAGGCAATGCAGAATTGACGATGTGTTCGACATCATCCGGTGCGCCGATCTTGCACAGACGCGGAAACTGTTCGACCAGATCGAATGCAGTCATGCGCGCGTTGACAGACAGGTACCAGTCGGACACACCATCGACGATGCGCTCGTCAAGGAACTGTCCAGCCCATGTCGTCGGGGTTTTGCGCGTGAGACCAATTGGGATCACGCGGGACGGAATGATTGCATCGAGCAGGTCCCGGATCATCGATTCCAGCTTTGCGAACACATCGTCGGCATAGGCGTGGTCCCACACGGGAATGTCGGCAAGCTGCACGGCGGTGGAGAATGTCGTCAGGGCGCTGACCAGTTGGGCGAGCGTGATATAAAGCTGCTCAGGTGGCCGCGCGGGATGTGACAGGAAGAGCCGTATTTGCGGCCACGCCGTATGGATGCAGTGCAGCAGCCAGAACAGCTGCACGTCGGCAACGCCGTATTCGGTAACCTGCTCGACGCGTTCGCTGCGACGCGCGCCAAGTACGAGACTCTTTGCCTGCAGGATGTCCGCGAGGCGGTTGAGTCGCTCCATGTGCAGCGGATGACTGCCCAGCGTGAGACACGGCGGCACAAAGCGGTGATCGACCTGGAACTGGCCGTTCGCTGCGCGCGTGAGGCGCGCAATAGCGCAGACAGTGTCATCGGCATGCGGCTCGAAATCGAAGAGCAGGCGCAGCGCATGGCGCTCGATTGCGATCTCGGTCTCGGCTGTGCCATTCAGATCCACGACCTTCACGAACTCGCGATAGGAGCGTCGCGGCCGCGCGAGCGCGGTTTCGTCAAAACGACAGTTGTTGCCATTGGCGTCGGGCAGCGCGAGCGCGGCATAGACGATCAAGCTCTGGCGGTCCGCCGGAATACCCTGCGTCAGATCGCGTCCTCCGGGTGTCGCGTCGCTGACTGTCGAGTCGAAAGGGGTACCGTCGGGCAGGCGCAGCTTGAGTTGCTCGAGTTTCAGCCGGCCCGTCTTGAGCGCTTCTTCATCCACGACGACACCCAGCGTGCCCCACGGCTCGGCAAAAGCCGCGGCCACGAACTGCTGTACGGCGAATTCGGTCGCGCGCTCCATCTGCTGGAAGTGTTGCTGCGAAAGGATCAGGCCGTCGTGCCAGAGAGGTTTATGGATACGCATAGGCGATGGTCTCTTGTGGTTCGTACTTTTCTTCTTTCATTACGGTGACTTCAATCGAGGAAGTCGAACGGCTTTATACAAGGTAAACCGGAGTTTGTATCGAATTGGATTTGAGTTCTGACAAACGTTAACAACTCGCATAAAAATAATATGCTGATCGCGTATCTCGATATTTGTTTCTGAAAAATAACATGATGGATGTCAATCTCGAATGTTGATATTGATTGTTTTGGTTATCGTGAAATATTCAAGAATCTGATTCAAAAATTTAACAATTGAGTATTTAGAGATAAGGTCGAAAAGAAATTCCAATTGACGTCATGTGCATAATCAGATTTAATGGGCCGTCGCAAACAGGTCGCACGAATGGAGACCACGCCATGGGGTGCCTTCGGTACTAGATCCCTACGAGCATGCATGTGGCGAAGGACCGCGCATGCAGCGCGCGACACCGCATCGCGACCGTCCAGTTCTGCGCAATCGTGAACATTAATTAATTAGGCATACTATGGATAGCTTTCAGAGAGAAATCCCAAAAAGCCGCGTATCGATTACCCTGGATCTTCACACGGGCGGAGCCCGGAAGAAAGTTGAACTGCCGCTCAAGTTGCTTGTTGCCGCTAATTTTAGCGCGGGCGCGGAAAATGCACCGCTCGCCGCCAGAAAGAAGGTCAACATCGATAAAAACAATTTCGATGCCGTGCTCGGCGATTATGCGCCGAATTTGAAGTTTGGCGTTGAAAATACGCTGGCTGGAGATGGCGGCGAATTGCCCATGAACCTCTCGTTCCGTTCATTGAAGGACTTCGATCCGGAGCAGGTGGCCCGACAGATTCCCGAACTCCAGGCGCTGCTCGCCATGCGCAACCTGCTGCGCGACCTCAAATCGAATCTGCTGGATAACGGGACATTCCGCCGCGAATTCGAGAAGGTCCTGAAGGACAAGCGTCTGTCCGACAAACTGCGCGGCGAACTGGCGCAACTCGCGACGGCTGCGACCCAGCCAGAAGGGCATGCCTGAGCGGCGCCGCGCCAAGGCGGCATTCACCGCTTTTCGCAATCAGCTTGTGTTTCAAACGCAGACAGGAACCGCAATGAGCCAGAACAAAGCCGCCACGGGTGCAACCGAGACCGTTGTGCTCGATGGAGACAGCGTGTACGCCGCGCTGTGTAGCAGGATCAATCTCAAACCCGTCGCCGAGGCACGCCCGCTCGAAGCGTTCCGCGACGGCGACACGCTTTCCGAAGCCTCGGCCGACGAGCGCATCGCGCGCGGCATGGGCGCGTTTCTCGAACTGGTGGCGAAGTCGAGCCAGCCGGTCGATCGCCTCGACAAGTCGCTGCTCGACTTCCATATCGGGCAGCTCGATCGCCAGATCAGTCGCCAGCTTGATGCGGTGATGCACGCGCCCGAATTCCAGGCGCTCGAAGGTCGCTGGCGCGGCGTGAAGATGCTGGTCTCGCGCACCGACTTCCGCCGCAATGCACGCATCGAACTGCTCGACGTCTCCAAAGAGGCGCTGCAACGCGATTTCGAGGACGCGTCCGAACTCATCCAGAGCGGCCTCTATCGCCTCACGTACATTGAGGAATACGACACGCCTGGCGGCCAGCCAGTGAGCGCGATGATCAGCGACTTCGAGTTCGATAACTCGCCGCAGGACATCGCCCTGCTGCGCAACGTCTCGAAGGTCGCGGCGGCTGCCCACATGCCGTTCATAGGCTCGGTGGGCCCCGCGTTCTTCGGCAAGAAGACGATGGAAGAAGTCGCTGCCATCCAGGACATCGGCAACTACTTCGACCGCGCCGAGTACATCAAGTGGAAGAGCTTCCGCGACACCGATGACGCCCGCTACGTAGGCTTGACCATGCCGCGCGTGCTCGGCCGCCTGCCGTACGGCAAGGATACGGTGCCGGTGCGCGCCTTCAACTATGAAGAAGCGGTGAAGGGCCCGGATCACAACCGGTATCTCTGGGTGAACGCTTCCTTCGCGTTTGCAGCCAACATGACGCGCAGCTTCGTGAACAACGGCTGGTGTGTCCAGATCCGCGGTCCGCAGGCGGGCGGCAAGGTCGAAGACCTGCCGGTCCATCTGTATGACCTCGGGACCGGCGCCCAGCCGAAAATTCCCACCGAGGTGCTCATTCCGGAAACGCGTGAGTTCGAGTTCGCGAACCTGGGTTTCATCCCGCTGTCGTTCTACAAGAACCACGACTTCGCCTGCTTCTTCTCGGCGAACTCGGCGCAAAAGCCAGCGCTCTACGAAACAAAAGAAGCGACTGCCAACAGCCGCATCAACTCGCGCCTGCCGTACATCTTCCTGCTATCGCGCATTGCGCACTACCTGAAGCTCATCCAGCGCGAAAACATCGGGACGACGAAGGATCGCCGGCTGCTCGAGCTGGAGCTGAACAACTGGATCAAGGGTCTGGTGACCGAGATGAAGGACCCGGGCGACGAACTGCAGGCGTCGCACCCGCTGCGTGAGGCAAAGGTCACGGTCGAGGACATCGAGGACAACCCGGGGTTCTTCCGCATCAAGCTTTTCATCATCCCGCACTTTCAGGTCGAGGGCATGGACATCGGCCTGTCGCTGGTGTCGCAGATGCCGAAGGCCAAGAGTTGATCTGACGTTTCAAGTAGTCGCTGCCGGGGCGCGCCGGGCGCCCCGGCAGTTTTTTGCCGTCATTGTGTATCCGGGAGAGATTCGATGTCGATGGTCATGCCTCTGCAGGCTTATGAATTGAAGCTGGCGCCGCATCCCGCGCCGTTCTCGATCCTGAAATTCGCTGGCGAGGATAAGGTCAGCCGGTTGTACTGGTACGAGATTCAATTCACGAGCCCGACGGCGGGTATTCCGATGGACCAGGTGCTGGGGCGCCCGGCCAGATTCATGATCGATCCCGTTGATCCGAACCTCGGGGACCTTCACCGGATGTACGGAGAGAATGCGGATAATTTTAGCAAGAAGCCGCCGGTGTACACCATTCACGGCATCATCACGAAGTTCGACGAGCTTGAGACGTCCGCCGATGAAACGCGTTACCGCGTGCGCCTCGAACCGAAGCTGGCTGACCTCAATCGCGGCGTGACGAGTCGTTTGTTCCAGAAGCAGTCAGTCGAGGAGGTCATTACCGCTACGCTGCGTCACTATGGGTATCGGGCGGGTGTCGACTTTGTGTTCAAGCTGCGGGGCCAATACAAGCGGCACGAGTACGTCACCCAGTACCACGAGACCACATTCGCGTTTATCCAGCGCATCTGCGCGGAAGAGGGCATCTGGTTTCGCTGGGAGCAGAGAAAAGATTACGCCGTCGTGGTGTTCGGCGACGATCTCGACGCGTATTCGCGCAAGCAGCGTACGGTGCCTTATCGTCGCCATTCGGGCCTTGCAAATGTCGGGGCTGACTCGATCAAGACGCTCACGCGCCGTACCCACCGCGTGCCGGAAGCAGTGCGGCTGCATGACTACAACCACCGCCAGGCCGATGTATCGCTGCTGGTCGAGGAAAACGCGGCACGCGGCGACACGACGACGAACGCGGTCGACTATCACTGGGGCGAACACTATGAAACGCCCGAGGAAGGTCAGCGCATCGCGCGTTTGCGTCATGAGGCGCATCTCGCCGGCCAGGTGATCTTCACGGGGATGGGCAATCCATTCTGGCTGGAGGCCGGTGAAGTCATGAAGGTCGACCCGGTTCAGGTTGACGCAAAACATGGGATCTTCATCACATCGGTGCGCTCGCACGGCGCGCGCAATAAGTCGTATCGGGTGACGTTCGAGGGCATTCCGTCAGACCGCGTCTGGCGGACCTCGATGACTGACGTCAAACCAAAGGTCATCACGGGCATTCTCCCGGCCCGCATTACGTCGCCCGGAGATTACAAATACTCGTACTTGACCGAGCAAGGCTGGTATGTCATCAAGCTGCCGTTCGACCTGGACGAGTGGAGCCCCGGCGGCACAAGCCGGCCTGTGCGCCTTGCCAAGCCGTATAGCGGCGACAACTATGGTCATCACTTCCCGTTGATCGATTCGGCGGAGGTCGCGCTGGAGTTCACGGCGGGCGATCCTAATCGTCCGATCATCATCGGCGCGATGCACGATAGTTTGCATCCTGATCTCGTCAATAACCTCAACAACACCCGAAACCTCATCCGCACGGCCGCGCAGAACGAATTGCGGATGGAGGACAAGGAAGGTATTGAGCATATCCACCTGACCACGCCGTTTCAGACCAGCGAATTGAATCTCGGGCATATGGTTGATGGGGATCGCAAGGAGCGGGGGCGGGGCGCGGAGCTGCGATCGGACGGCCATGTAGCGGTCCGAGGTGCAAAGGGACTGCTCCTGTCGGCAGATAAAAAGCTCGATGCGCAGGGTAAGCAACTCGACATGCAGCCAGCCAAGGAGTTGCTCGATCGCGCTTTGGAGCAAATGCAGGTTCTCGCCGAGGCAGCAAGAGCTGCAAATGCGGTTGCAGCAGACTATGAAGCACAAAAAGCGCTGCTGAACGGAACGCTAGACGATTTGCGGCAGGCCGGAATACTTGCAAGTGCACCAGATGGCATGGGCCTGACCTCAGGAACCCACCTGCAGATGAGTGCGGCTGGAAATTTGATTGCAACCGCCGGCGGTAATGTGGACATCGGAGCAAAAAATCATTTTGCGGTAGCGGCTGGTGATTCGGTGTCTCTGCTCGCGTTGAACGATGGCTTCAAAGTTCTGGCCGCCAAGGGGAAGGGCGAAATAATGGCGCATAGCGACGAAATGCTAGTCGCTGCTCTGAAGGATCTCGCTGTAGCAAGCACGAACGGGCGGCTTGTTCTCTCGGCCAAAAAGGAAGTGTGGATCGGCGCCGGAGGATCCTACATCCGCATTTCCGCAGGCGGTATTGAAAATGGCACCCCGGGAAGCATTCTCGAGAAATGCGCCTCGTGGAACAAGTCAGGCGCTGAAAGTATGCAACCCGTTCTCCCCCTCCTGCCGAAATCGGTGTGCATTCCGTGCCTTCTTGCTGAATACAATCAAGGCGCATTGTTGGGTAACAAATGAATATAGAACTGCTTTCCAACGCCGTGCATGAATTCCAGCGTGCCAATTCTGAGCTCCTGGCGTGCGCACTTGTCTATGGGGTTGGGCAGCCGGCACTGTACGCAGAACTCACCCAGTGGTTTGGACCGGAAGTGGCGGACTCACGTCTCGCATTGATCTTTGATGCGAGACGCGAGACTGGAAACGACCAATACGGTCCATTTCTGGTGCGACTTTCTCAGGGAACCGAGCATCCGTCGAGATCGCTCGAAAGACTCGCAGAATGCTGTCTCGGTGATTTCAGAAGTGTCTCATTTCTTTTCTCCTCTCTCGAGTTCGAGCCACTCGCCGACGCACTGCGCGAGCGCCTTGATGTTGTCTTTGAAGACCATAGCGAATGGCATTTGAAGTATTTTGATACGCGGTCACTCGACGTTCTGGATAGAGCTCTCTCCGATGAGCAGCGAACGCCGTTTTTCGCGATGACCCGAGAATGGTGGTTCCTTGACAGAAATCTTCAATTGCGACGCGTTGAGGGCAGTTCAGGAGAAGTCGATCGCTATCGCGCGCCGTTGAGCTTGAGTGAGCAGCAGGCGAAGGCTTTCATTGATGCGAGCTTACCGGATTCAGTGCTTTACACACTTCGTTTGACCGATAGCGACCTTTTAGACGAATTCGATTCCGCAACCCGATATCGAATTTGCGAGCGATCCTTGGTTGATGCGAGCGAAGATGAGAAGAACAGCACACTCCTGTTGGCAAACCGTGTGCGAGCCTCACTGACGAGAGCTATGGGTGATTCAAGTGATGACTCTGCCTGATGGGGACGGTCATGCAGTATGGGTAGCGTATGGTAACTACGCCCATTTTGGTCGACGCGAGGCGAATAGATGATGACAATTTCAACGAGAATTAAGCAAATCACTGTCTTACTTTGCGAATTGTCAGCGGTGCCATTGATGGGATGCAAAAGAGAGCCATACATGCTCGGCGTATTCGGATATGACTATACTGATCGAGCAATTGCGTACTTCTCCCCAAGGATCCCAGCTATCTTGAGATTCACTTCTATCCGGATGGGCACATTGAAGGTGCCATTTCTGGGCGTGATGGACCTTCGCCGGCTCGGTTGAAGCTTGAGAGACGACTTCCCTATGTTCGTTAAGAATTCGATGAAATGAAACGGACCTCTGTGTGAAACGAGAGTCGACTTCCCTATGTTCGATAAAGGTTGAAAAAATGAAGAGAATTCGGAAAGATCGCGTAATCACCGTCTTGCTCTGTTTATTGTCAACCGCGACGCTGATGGGCTGCAAAAGAGAGCCCTACATGCTCGGCGTATTCGGTTATAACTATACCGATCGAGCGGTTGCGTACTTCTCCGTTAATGGTGCAGGGGGAGGGAATGTGGAATTGAGCACGCCAACGGCCGGCGGAGGAAAAACGATGTGTTGTGTCGTGATGGACCGCGACACCGTGACACCGTTCTGGGTAGAAGTAAAGTACAAAATGAGTGCTCTCGAATCTTATCCGCCCAGGAAGATGATTGAACCGTCCCAGCCATATAAGTCAGCAAAGGTGGAGGTAACCGGTCCTATCCCCAAGGACCCCAGCTATCTTGAGATTCACTTCTATCCGGATGGGCACATCGAAGGTGCCATTTCTGGGCGTGATGGACCTTCGCCGCCTCGGTTGAAGCTTGAGAGAAGGCTTCCCTATGTTCGATAAAGGACGAAGATGATGCTTGACAATGCCGAAATTCCCCTGGCGGCGGGCTTAAGGTCGCTTACGTTACTTGATCGGGAGCAGCGAGCCGCGGCGATGCACTGCACCGATCCGAAGAGGAAACCTGGCACCGCAGATTGCTCGCAATCGATCTGGCTATCGCTATTCTTCGACGGCACTGGGAACAATTTCGATTACGACACACCGAAGTTGAAACAAAGTAACGTTTCCAGGTTGTTCTCTTCGCATCAACTAGAAAACGACGAAACGGGAAGATATCCGATCTATATTCCCGGTTTGGGAACGCCATTTCCGGAAATAGGCGAGCGTACATACTCCGACCTAGGACTCGCGGTCGGAGTCGGTGGCGAGAAGCGCCTGAAGTGGGCTCGTCAACAGTTTGACGATCGAATTCGGAAAGCGAAGGCACGAGCAAGAAACCCGAGGCAGCCGATCCGGACAATCAACGCATCGTTGTTTGGCTTTTCCCGAGGAGCAGCGCTTGCACGTGCGTTTGCTGTTCGAATCGCCAAGGATTGCAAAAAAGTGGGTAATGGTTGGCAATACCAAGGTTATCCTATTCGACTGTATTTCATGGGATTAATGGATACTGTAGCTTCGGCTGGCTTGCCGCCTAGTGCAAAATATCTGGATCGCAGCCCAATTGTTAAGATTGCGACCGAAAGCTTTTTTCCATCGCTGAGCTCAGCCCTCACGTTTGTTCCGAAGGACGGACACTATGCTTGGGCAAAGAATCTGAAGATCCCTGCGATGGTTGAGCAATGCGTTCACTACGTAGCTGCGCACGAGGTGCGAGATTCGTTCCCGCTCGATTCGGTGCGTGACGGAAATCACTACCCTCCGAACTGTATTGAAGTAATTTACCCCGGTGTTCATTCCGACATCGGCGGTGGATATGCGCCTGGTGAGCAGACGCGGTCACTCACCGATGACGAAAAGCTAAGTCAGGTTCCGTTATTGCATATGTATCGAGCGGCGCTGGCGGCAGGTGTTCCCTTTCGAGCTTTCAATGAAATGGACGTGGATACGAAAACCACATTCGCACTGTCGCAAAGGACAGTCGCGCTCTTCGATGCTTACCAAGCACGGGCTCACGCATCCGGCCCGGTCGAGAAGGTCGTTGCGCAGCACCTTTATCCACTGTATTTAGCGCGGAGTTACTTGTCCAAATTGACGAACGACGAAGCCGCTCGTGCACGTGTTCCGGCTGCGAAGCAGGTGCTTGCGCAAACGGGAAACAACGATCTCGTGAAGGACGTCGAGGCTGAACTGGCCAAGATCACCGCCGGCGGAAATGCCGTCAATCGAGCGTCGGGCGATGCTGAGACAAAGAAACTGAACGGGAAGTCTCTGAGTTTACGTGAAGCAATGCTTGCGCGCGCGTACGAAGATGTTTCGTTGATTACAGGATCGAGTTCTACGCGCCAGTCCTTGCTTGATTTTTTTGACTACCTCGTCCATGACTCAGTGGCGGGATTCGGAGCCGATATGTCAAAACTGCAAAACTGGAGATTGATGTATTTCGGTGACCAAGGTTATGAGCCAGAAAACGACTGGAACCTTGCGAAGGAGGAGCGAACCAACGAAAGTACGGGCGCGACCGCATAGGTACGCGTGGCGAATCCATAAAGGCATTGTTAAAGAGAGCGGCTGTAGTTTTGATTCTTTAACATTGGAGAATTCAGAGTGATCAATATTATCAGATTGGGAGACGACACAGATCACGGCGGTCGGGTCGTGAGCGCTTCGAACTCTATGGAGTTCGAAGGGCGCAGGGTCGCGAGAAAAGGCGATGAAGTGACTTGTCCGCTCCACGATATCAGTCCCAACCTAATTATTGAAGGTGACGAAACAATCACGGATGACGGCGTGCCGATCGCACGACATGGGCATCGTGCCATGTGCGGGTGCCGTCTCCTTTCCAGCCTGATCTGAAAGGTCACGGATGCCGGTGGAACTCCCTCGAGAGAAGGGTGATGAACATGAGCCGTCACCTCCGAACGTCGTCAATTGGTTGGCCCTTCTCGTCATTACGATTGTCGTTGGCGCCGTCTACACGTTGACGACATGGCCTCCTGGCGATCCTGCCAACACCGCGAGGTTCTGGATTCAACTGTTCGGATGGCCATTTTTGGCATGGGCTGGATCGTTTGGCCTGAGAACCCTGTATTGGGAGCAGGAATGTGCGCGTATCGAAGCAGGCAATACCGCGCGGCAGGAGGACAGGCGTGAAGGCATCAAATTTGCCGGTGAACCTCTGGCGGTTCTAGGTTATTCATATCTGACGGGCGCTGGGACGAATGGAGTCAGCACGCTCTTGTGCAATAAATATGGGAACGGTTCATCAACGAAGGATAGTGGGGGTGAGCGAAGTCAATATGACTCGCTTGGGCTCGCCGGTGACGATGAGGATCCTACCCGCTATCGGGCTTGCTTCAAGGAACTCACGTCCTCAATCGCACGAGCTATCAGACTACTCCCTTCGGAAATTCCGCTTTCGATCCGATTGCAGTTGCCGGAGAACGTCAATCGGGATGCATTGTTAGAAGCTTGGAGAGGAATTTGGTCCTCAGCAAAGCTGCGGCCCGCAATCATTTCGCTAGTTTTTCCCGAGAGGGGGGTGATGGAGCTAGACGAATGGCTAGACATTCGTGGCGGCCCAACACTCGAACGCTGTACGCTGTATGTGAGCGCACGTTTGCGTGAAGGTCCGACGGGCCAAGGCGCTGAAGCAGCCACTGCAATTTTGCTCGGCTGGGCCCCTCTCGCGCGGCGGCATGGAATTCGCCCGATAGCGCTGTTGCATCGCCCTGTAGAGAGCCCCCCACAAGACTTCGAATCTGCGATAGCACGCGCGTTACTGTGGGGGGAGGCAAGTCTGGATAGGGTTGAGGACGTATGGCTAAGTGGCATAGGTGGTAGGGAGAAAGTCGCGATTGCAAAATACATCGAACCGCAAGCGGCGACCCGTCGTAAGGGAGGTGATGTTGAAGCGATTCGCGACATAAGCAGTTTCCTCGGCGATGTTGGCGAGGTATCTGCATGGCTCGCTATTGCACTCGGTATAGAGAACGCACTTCATGCGAAGTGCCCGCAACTTGTTGCGTCCCGCGAAGGGACGCTTCGGTTTTCGGTTGTTCAACAAGATGAAAATGAGCAGGATCACGCGGGTACTGAAGCATGAAATGGCCGAAATTCTCCGGATATTGGATCACCGTCGTAACCCTCACAGCAGGTGGAGCACTGTATGCTGTGGACCACGCTGCGACTTTCGATCCGTCGCCCGTACGACGAGTACTTTGGGTGTGCGGACTCGGTGTCATTCTGATCCTGGCGCGCGCACCGTTGACCAACGGTTGGGGTGCCGTAGCGCGTCATAGTCCACTACGTCGTCGCGACGCGTATAGGCGGGACCCACTCGCGCGGGAGGAATCAGCGGCTGGAAACGGACTGCAATTTGCCTTGGCACGACGGAACGCGTTGCATGTTGCGTTGAAAGCGCGGCACGGCATGTTCTGGCGTTTTCGCGAACGCTGGATTCTTGTGGCTGGCGATGAGCCACTGGTCATACGGCTGGCACCTGAGCTTGTCAGCTCGGGGTACGTGATCACCGGTGATACCGTCCTGCTCTATGCAAAGCAGACTAGCACCAAGATCGACATGGACTGGCTTGACCACATTCGCCGCCTTCGCTCTCGTCGCCCGGTTGACGCGCTCGTCGCAGTCACGTGTAATCGCATCGCGAGCAAGGCGCCGTTTGACTACGACGAACCCGGCCAGCGCCTCGCGCGCCACGCCCGGGCCCTGCGCTGGGCAGCACCCGCCTACCTGCTCAACGTCACAGACTTCGGCACCGAAACAGCGGGCCCGGATGAAGCCATCGGCCTTACTTGGTCAAACGCTCGTGTCAACGCCAGCGATATTGATACCTCTCTCGATAGTCTCACCCGCACGCTGGCCGACGTTGGCGTTGCACGCCTAGCCCAGGACAATCGGGACCGCTATCCGGCCGAGCTTTCGCAACATATCGAAGGGGTGGGCAGCGCATTGTCGGGACTCGTCTTGCGCACTGCGCAGCAGTGGCGCCACGCCGTGCACGGTCTCCTGTTCGCGCCGCTGTTCAAGGAGCGCGAGCTAGCCCCACCAACCGAAAGCAATAAAGGAGACGGCGAGTCCGAAGAGGAGAGCGCGTCCCCTCAGCACCACTCGATCTGGCAAACCATCGCGGACCACAGCCGCAAGGTGCACGGCCGGCGCGTCGGGTTTTCATTTTCGACGACAACCGCATGGATCGCCACGGCAGCCGTTGGCCTCTGGACCGTGGGCACCATGGTGTCGGGTTTCACGAACCGCGCAACGATCAGCGCCGCCAATGACACGATCGCAAGACTTGCGAGCACCCAGAGTCCCACGCAGGCAATGCAGACACTGGACAGCCTCGACAAGCAAATCGATACGCTCGAAGTGCGCCAGCGCGAAGGCGCACCGTTGATGACTCGCTTTGGCCTGAATCAGGACCGCACGCTGTTAGCCGCCCTCCGGCCCAGTTATGCCGATGCCGCCGGCCGCATCCTCGTCAGCCCGATCCGCCAGAAGTTCGAGGACCGTCTGCGCCAACTCGCCTCCATGTCCGATGAAGAAATCGCGAGCGGCGGCAACGCGCAGGCGCAGGCCGCCTACGACACGCTCAAAGCCTATCTGATGCTCGCGAAGCCCGAGCGTGCCGCGGCATCGTTCCTGACTCCGCAACTCCTTGCGACCGCCGTTCCGGCACGCCCGTTCGACTCATCGGTCACATCGGGGACATGGGACGATCTGCGTCAGCACACCATTGCGTTCCTGGCGAGTCACATCGGGACGCAAGCGTCGACCGGTAGCCGCGCGCTTGCCATTGCGGCAGATAGCAGCCTCGTCGCGGCCACCCGTCAGACGATCATCAGCGTGCGCGGCATCCAGAACTCGACGGATGCGGTCTATCAACAGATCCTTGACGACGCGAAACCGAAATACCCACCGGTCTCTCTGCCCACACTGCTCGGAGATACCACCGGACGCGGCCTCTTCAACACGACGCAGACGATCCCGGGCATCTTCACGCGCGACGCGTGGGAACAACGTATCTCGAAGGCGATCGACGAAGCGAGCGAGCAGGGCAGCGTTGCCGGCGACTGGGTGCTTTCGGATGCGAAGTCCGGAAGCCAGGCGTCGTCGACCCTGAAAGGCGAACTGCGACAACGGTACTTCGACGACTACGCGCGTGCATGGGAGCTGTTCCTCAACAGCCTGCGCTGGCAGTCCGCCCCGACACTGTCGGCAACTGCCGATCAGCTCACGCTTCTCGGCGACCCGCAACGCTCCCCGCTGGTCGCGCTCATGAACGCAGTCGTGTTTCAGGCGGGCGCGGGCGCAGCGACGCAATCGCTCTCGGATTCCCTGATCAGCAAGGCGCAGCAGCTGGTCGGCAACGACGAAAAGGATCCGTCGAAGCGGGCGCAGCCCCAACTCGTCCCGCTCGCGGACGCGTTCGGGCCGATCCTGCGTCTGACGGGCAGCGACCTCGTAACCGGCGCGCCGGCGCAAACCGGCAAGACCGCTGCGCAGATCGCGTCCACTTCGGACCTGAGTCTCGCCCGTTATCTCGAACGCGTGACGTCGATGCGCTTGAAGCTGCAACAAATGGCAAACAGCGCCGACACTGAGGCGATGGCGCGGGTGGCCGCGCAGTCCGTGTTGCAGGGCAAGACGTCCGACATCGCGGACAGCCGTGACTACGCGAGCCGTGTGGCCGCCAGTCTCGGCGAGCAATGGGCGGGTTTCGGCCAGATGCTGCAGGCGCCGTTGAATCAGACCTGGCAGGCGGTCGTGCAGCCGGCGGCGGCCAGTCTGAACGACATCTGGCGCAATTCAATCGTGGCCGACTGGAATCAGGCCTTCGGGGGCCGTTATCCGTTCGCGGACTCGGATAACGACGCTTCGATACCCGACATGGTTCGTTTCATGCGTCCCGACAGCGGCGTGATCGCACAGTTCGTCGCGACGCAACTGGCCGGCATCGTCGAGCGTCAGGGAGACAGGTGGGTGGCCGCGCAAGGTACGGATCACGGCGCGCTCATGCTCGATCCGGGCTTCCTCGACAGTCTGAACCGGCTGTTACGCGTCGGGATCGTGCTGTTCCCGTCCGGCGATGCCCATATCCGCTTTGATCTGCGCGGCGTCGCGACACCGGGCATTACGGATATGCGAATCGTGTTCTCGAACAACGATCTGCACTACTTCAACCAGCAGGAAGAATGGGTGCCGTTCGAGTGGCCGGGCCAGTCGCTGGATAACCTGTCGCACATCGAATGGCAGACGGAGCAGGGCGGCCTGCGCTCGGCCCTCGACGCACAGGGGCGGTTCGGGCCGATCCGTTTGCTGGAGCGTGCAAAGGCGTCCCAGCAGGACAACGCGCGCTATCTGCTGACATGGACGCCAGACTCGAGTCAGGGCATCCCGCTCAAGGTCCAGTTACGCAGCGACGGCGGTGCGGGACCGCTCGGCGTGCTGCAACTCCGTCACTTCACGTTGCCCACCAGGATCTTTGCAGGCGGCGGCGCGAAGGCAGGTCCGAGGATCGCCACGAGCAGTCCGTCGCCGTTGCCGCCGGCCGCATTGGCCGCGGCGAAACAGGCGGCCATGCCGTTGCCCCGTGGTTCCGCGCCGGAGGTCCAATGAAGCTCGGAGAACTGTTCAGAAGCCTGTTGCCGGCGCGTGAAGATGCCGGGGAACTTGTCCGCGCGCGTCTGGATGCGTGGGCGACCTGGCTGCAGCCGCTCGCGGGCGAGGCGGGCGTTGGCCGCGATCCCGGTTACGAGGATGCGTTCTTCGCCCTCAAGGATGAGGCGAGCAAACTTTCGGACATCGACGAGAGTTTGATCGTGCGTTCCTGCGAGCAGCTTTTGAAGGAGACCGGCAAGGATCTGCGTCTTGCGGGCTACTATGCGTTTGCGCGGCTGCGCGAGGATGGACCTGCGGGCTTCGCTGACGGTCTGGAACTCGCCGCCGCGCTCGTCGATCGTTTTGGCGAAGCCGTGCTGCCCGCGCGTGCCGAAGCGAAGAAGGGCGCGCTTGAAATGCTGGCCACCACGCGCGTGATGGAACTCCTCGATAGCCGCGGCGAATTTGCACCTGGCGACCTCGAGCGGGCGCTCGCGGCACTCGACGTACTGGTGACGCTCACCGGCGTCTGGCCGGAGACCGCACGACCCAACCTGCACCCGCTTGTCTCACGCTTCGAGCGCAAGAACGGTTCGGATTCCAGAGAAGAGGCGATTTCTGCACCCCCGTTGCCCGCCACGGCAAGTCCATCAACCGGACCGATCACTTCGACGCGTGACCTGCTCGATCAGGCCCGCACGATGGCGGCATGGCTGCACGACCAGGAAAACGGCTATCTGTCATCGGTGCGCCTCGTGCGCGCCGTGCGCTGGGACACGTTGCACGAGGTGCCACCATCGAATGCCGCTTCGCACACGCGCCTCACGGCCCCACGTGCGGAGTTGCGTCAGCAGATGAAGCGGCTCGTGCTGCAAAAGCAGTGGCATGAACTGCTGGAACGTGTCGAGGGTACGTTCATGGAAGGCGTGAATCATCTCTGGTTCGATCTGCAGTTTTTCCAGCATACCGCTCTCGACCACCTCGGCGCGCCCTACAACGCATGGCGCGAGCTGCTGCGCGCGGACTTCGCCCTGTTTCTCGAACGACTTCCCGGGATTGAGCGATTGTCGTTCAGCGACGGCACACCGTTCGCCGACGATACGACGCTCGAATGGATTGCGCGCCACGCCGTGGTGCGCGACCTCGAAGCGGGCGAGGGCATGGCACCGCTGCCGGTATCCGCAGACGGCGACGAGGAGAGCGCTGGCGACTGGCCGGAGATCGAGGCGCAGGCGCGGGATCTGGCCGGGCACGACGGTATAGAAGCAGCGTTTGCGTGGCTCGAAGCGCTACCAGGGATGCGGACCGAACGGCACCGCTATCTTCAGCGATTCGTGATGGCACGTCTCGCCGATCATGCCGGTCGCGCGGATACGGCAGTTGCGCTGCTTGTCGAACTGGACACGGCCGCACAATCGTTGCCGCTCATGCGCTGGGAGCCTTCTCTCGTGTTCGAGGTCAAGTCCCAGTTGCTGCGTGCGCTCAAAGCGGCAACCAACCGCAAGGATGCCGACAAACCCGTTCTCGCCCGCCGTATCGGTGAATTGCAGGCCGAACTGATCCAGCTCGATCCGGCCCGCGCGCTGGCGATCGCGTGAATCTGCTCCGGAAAAAATAGATGAACAACGACGATCCCATCCTGCGCTACTACGAAGCCGAGATGCGCTACCTGCGTGAATCTGGCAAAGAGTTCGCCAGGGCCCATCCCGACCGCGCGCGCATGCTTGTTCGCGCATCCGATACGCTCCTCCTGCCGGGTGACCGGATCGACCGTGATCTTAAGGCGCTTAGCGGGAGCGCGATCCGAATATCAATGAGCGAAAGCGACGCCGTAGCGTTGTGGGACTTCGCTTATCACACTTTGCGCCCACGTCAGAACGGAATCAGAAGTTGCGGGAAAGGATCTCTAGAACAGGAGCCAACGGCGCATGGCCACCATTGAGCGCGTCATTCAACCTGCGATCGCGGAAGATGGGTCTGCCCACTATACGTCTGTCACGTCCGCACCGGACGACAGCACGGCCGTGTGCTACATGGTGCCGAGGCGAGTCATACCCGTAATCTTTGTGCCTGGGGTCATGGGTACGAACCTCATTGCGACTGACGGCCCGTATAAAGGGCAAACGGTTTGGCTGGTAAACGGGATGGTGGGACCGGCGAGGAGTTGGGTAGGAAGTTTCCCGTCAACCCGAAAGCAAAAGCTGGATCCGAAAACTACGGACGTCTATGAAGGTGGCGATATCCCGTCCGGCACCGCGCAGAGCGAAGCCGAATTGCGTCGGCGAGGCTGGGGTACGGTGGCAAAAATGAGCTACGGAACTTTCTTGCCGTTTCTGGAAAACGCTCTTAATGACGCTCACGCCGCTGAGTCTGGTTTTCGCTCACTGCTGATGAAGCAACTCGTCGCACAAGAGCCCGGCGTTAGCGTACTGTCGTTCGAGGAAGTGGCGTTATCGTACAAATACCAACTTCCGGTGCACGCTGTCGGTTACAACTGGCTCCAGTCCAATGCGGATTCGGCAAAACATCTCGCAAAGAAGATTCGGGAATTTACGAGCTACTACAAAGCGAAGGGTTTGGCGTGTGAGAAAGTCATCATTGTGACCCATTCGATGGGAGGTCTCGTTGCTCGATATTACTCGGAAGTCGACGGTCATCGCGACGATGTCTTGGGTATCGTCCACGGTGTCATGCCGACAACGGGATCAGCGACGGCATACAAGCGCGTGGTTTCCGGCACCGAAGGCCTCGCTGGTCCAGTCCTCGGACCAAATAACGCGACAATGACTCCAGTGTTTGCGCAGTCCCCGGGCCCGTTACAGCTGCTTCCAACTCCGGAATACGGGATGGGCTGGCTCAAGATCAGGAACGGCAACGAACAGAGAACCCTTCCGTCTAGCGATCCCTACGAGGAAATATATTTGCAGCGTGGTAAATGGTGGAGTCTTGTCAAAGCCGAGTTGGTTAATCCGCCTGATTTTGGAAAGAAAAGTATCGATGCAGATTGGATATCATACGTTTTATTGATAAAAAAAGATGTGAAACCGTTTCATACGAGCATCGGTCGTAAATTTCACAGAAAGACGTACGCATTTTACGGAAATGACGACAAGCATGAAACGTGGGGAGAGGTCGTGTGGGAGAGCAAGCTTAATCCGGTTTTGAAGTGGGCGGGGACGTATTCGAAGATAGACGACTTAGAAGATGGTGTCGTATTGGTTGACAGCGGCACGCGAAATAAATCAGTACTGCAACGCAGTAGAAGCGATCCCATCAATAGCATGTATGTACTGCTGCCCGCCGCTGGAAATGGAGACGGCACCGTACCCGTTCGATCCGGGAAAGCTCCTTCGGGTAGAGCAGGCGTTCAAGCATGTGTGTCATATCCAGGCGTAGATCATGAAGGGGCATACAAGGAGCGTCCGCAGCAACTCTTCGCTTTGTGGGCGGTCACCCGCATTGTGGGTAATGTCAAAGGTACATCATTGGAATATAAACGATGACTTTTTTCCGGAGTCCGTGGCTCTTCGCGGTGCTGTTGCTAGTCTTTACTGCATGCACTCGTCAGCCCGCGCCTTTGACTGACCAGGAAAAGCAAAAAGTGAGTGAAATGACCAAAAACCTAAGACCGCGATGTATTGGTCGATATGTGATCAATATTCCGGCTGATGCACTCGTTTCTGGCGGTGCGACGGTTCATGGTGTAAAAATCGAGTCAAAGTCGATGTCGCAAGATGAGTATTTTCGGGAAATCGGGAAACGAGAGGCGGAACTCAGGGGCGTCAGGAGTATCGACGCGTATCCGTTTCTATATTCCGACGATGTGGTGGATGGTCCGAATACTCGCTACTTCATCCACCGTGGTGACGTGGGAGCCGATCCAGGAAACCGCGTTATCGAGGCCTACAAGTGGGATCGCGGTTATCGGTTCAAGCTCGGTATCGACGGGAGTGACTTTCTCCATCCAGATCAGACGAAGGATTCGATTGTCCAGCAGATCCCGGTAAAAAATGACGTCCCGGAAAAAAGACAGCTCGTGTTCGACTTGGTCAAAAGGCTACACGGTCGTGCAGATGACACCATTCCTTCAAAACCAGGTCTCTGTTTTCCCGGTGCATTTCTTTCAGGACAACCTGCAGACGGGGAGTACGTTTGGGCTCAGTTTGTGATGGACAGTTACCGGGATGTGAGTATCGGGATGGTGACTGACTCTTCCATCGTAGAGTCCAGGTCGCTCCTTGAGCGGGGTGATGAAATTAACAACGATCTGAGGGCGATAGATGGGAGGACCATCCGGAAGGGCACAGTCGCCCTGCAAGGGCTCAGCGCGGAAGAATGGATCTTTACTGGCAAGAGCAATTCCGGTGTTCAGGGTATCAAGTGCCTGCTTGAGGCAAATTCCAAAACTGGCGGCACCACTTCCCCCGCACTTCAGCTCGATCTGGATGCCGGTTCAAATAATGCATTTATGCAGGATCGTATAGCGGCTACCTCGATGAGCGAAAGCGAAGCCGTTGCACTGTGGGATGTCATTTCGCGCACGTTGCGTCCACGTCCGAGCGGGCTCTGAAGGAGCGGTGATGGCTGTCAATTTTTCGCTGCTGCGGCCGGAGGAGCCTGTGCCGGTCAAGCTGCCGCCACGGTTCCTCTGGACCGTCATATTCTCCGTCATCAGGACCATCGGAGATTTCATGATCCTGCTCCTTTGGCCGAAAGTTGAACCGCCGGCGCTCGCATTCTTCGCCGAGCTGGACACCTTCGCACGCTCGCTGCCGCTTATCTGCTGGAACCCGGCGCACGTCTTCGAGACCAGGCGTGACCCGCTGCGTCCCTTAACGACGGCAACCAATCGCAAGGATACCGACAAACCCGTTCTCGCCCGCCGTATCGGTGAATTGCAGGCCGAACTGATCCAGCTCGATCCGGCCCGCGCGCTGGCGATCGCGTGAATCTGCTCCGGAAAAAATAGATGAACAACGACGATCCCATCCTGCGCTACTACGAAGCCGAGATGCGCTACCTGCGTGAATCCGGCAAAGAGTTCGCCAAGGCCCATCCCGACCGCGCGCGCATGCTCAACCTCGACCGCGTCGGCGACCGCGATCCCTATGTCGAGCGGCTCCACGAGGGCTTCGCGTTTCTGGCAGGGCGGCTTCAGCAGAAGCTCGATGACGAACTGCCGGAGCTCACTGAAGGGCTCGTGAGCCTGCTGTGGCCGCACTATCTGCGCATGATTCCATCGCTTTCGATCGCTGAACTCATTCCCCTGCGGGAGAAACTCCAGCGCACTGAGGTCGTGCCGGCCGGCGTACCGGTGCGTTCGGCGCCGATCAGCGTGCCGCCCGCGGGCAGCGAGGGCACGACGGCACGCACCGTGCAATGTCTATACCGGACCACCCAGGCGGTCATGCTGCAGCCGCTTGCCATCACGCACGCGGGACCTTCCGTGCGCCATGACGGCCGCTCGGTCATTCGGCTGGGCTTCGAGTTGCAGCATTCGGCGCGCCGCGAGGAAACCGACCTTTCGCGCGTGCGCTTGCATCTGAACGCCGATCTGCCGGTGGCGTTCTCCATGCACCTCGCACTCACGCGCCAGGTCGACACGATTCTCTGGCGCATTCCACAGGTGCGCGACGGCGAGCCTGTGCCGCTGCCCGGCATCACGATCGAGCCCGCGGGTTTCTCGACAGAGGAACGGCTGTGGCCCAAAGCCGATGCTGCCTTTTCTGGATTTCAGCTCCTGCTCGAATATTTTTCCTTTCGCGAGAAGTTTCTGTTCGTCGATCTGTGCGGCCTGGACGTCGCGAAGCTCCCCCCGGAAGCGACCCGCTTCGAGCTGGAATTCGTGCTCAATGAGGCTTACCCATCAGACCAGCGTTTCACCAGCGAGAACATTCGACTGTTCTGCGCACCGGTGATCAACCTCTTCGAACTCGACGCGGAACCGATCGAAATCGACCATCACGAAACCGAGTATCGCGTCGTGCCAGCCGGTCATCACGGGGAGCACGTCGAAACCCATTCGGTCGATGCGATCGAGACGTTCGATCACGAGACGGCCGAGCGCTACGAGTACGTCCCCTTTGCCACGTTCAGGCATCGCGGGGGCATGCTCCGGCATGAGGCGCCGGAGCGGTACTTCCATGGCCGCGTACGGCTCGGGGTCTCCGGGCTGCACGAGACCTGGGTGATCCTTGGCGGTCATGCGTGGGAAACGCTGGAGACGCTACCTGAAGAAAGCCTCTCGCTACGCGTGACGGGCACCAACGGCATGCTGCCGCGCAAGGGATTGCGCGAGGCGAGCATCAGCGAACTCGCCGCGAGCACGCCGAACGTCACGGGCGTGCGCAATCTCGTCGCGCCCACGCTGCCGCTGTATCCGCCCACGGGCGACCGGTTCCAGTGGCGCGTGCTTTCGCATCTCGCTCCGAACTTCCTCTCGATGATGAACGCGGAGGTGCTGCGCGGCGCGCTCGCGCTCTACGACTGGACTGACGATGAGCTGAACCGCCGGCGCCTTGCCGCCATTCTCTGGGTTTCGCAGGAACTGCTCGAGGAAGTGTCGGGCGGCGCGGTCGAGCGCGGGGTGCTGATCGAAGTGACGCTCGATGCGCAGGCGTTCGCTGGCGAGGGCGACGTCATGCTCTTTGGTGAACTACTGCACCAGTTCTTCGCGCTGTATGCGGAAATCAATTTATTCACGAAGCTCTCGATCGTGAGCCTGCCGTCGCAGACCCGCACTGTCTGGCCGCGCAGCAAGGCACAACGCGCACCGCTATGAAGCCTCAGGATCCTCCCAATCTCGAACCGCTGGTCGCGTCCCTGCTGGCCCGTGCGCCGCAGATGAGTTTCATGCAACTGTGCCGCCTGCTGGAGGTCGGCGCCACAGATCGTCCCGGGTTCGGAACCCGCGATACGCCGGAGCATGAGCCGGTGCGTTTCGGCTCGTGGCCGCGCGCCGGGTTTCCCGCGAGCGAAGTCGCCACAGTCGACTTCGGCGATGCATGGGACGAGTCCAGACGGCATCAGACGCCTGTTGTGCGCACGACGTTCATGGGCCTCTACGGCGTCGACGCGGCGATGCCGTCACACACGATCGACGACATCGTTTTGCGCGAAGAGGGGCATGAGGCCGTCGAGTCATTTCTCGACTGCTTCAATCACCGCTTCGTCACGATGCTCTACCGTGCGTGGAAAAAGTACCGCTATGTGGAGAGTTTTCGTCCGGGCGCAACCGACCCGCATTCGCTCAATCTGTTGTGTCTGGTTGGGTTCGGCTGGGGTCACAAGCCCAAACGCGCCGGGCTGCCTGATGCACGCATGCTCGCGCTGCTGGGCCTGCTGACCCAGAAAACACGTACGCCAGAAGGGCTCGCGGGCGTCATTGCACTGGCCTTGCCGGGTGTGGACGTGCGCGTCGACGAGTTTTTTCCGGCGATCACGGGAACCGGCAAGCCGCGGCCGCTGACTTCATGCCCGACGACACCACCGGAACCCGTGATGGCCGGCGCGCAGGAAGGGCTAGGGGGAGGCTACGTGCTGGGCCAGCGACTGACCTATCGCAGTCGTGCCGCGCGGGCCACGCTGCGTCCGGGCAACGCACAGCAGGCGCACGCCCTGTTGCCCGGAGCGTGGCTCAACCGCGAACTGATGGCTTTCGTGCAACTGTATGTGGGCGTGAAGGCCGACATCCATCTGCGTATGCAGGTGTCCTCAAGGATTGCGCCACTGCCGGAAATCGGCTCGGCCGCCGCCGAACCCGCGCCGCGGCTTGGCTGGACAACGGTCCTGCCCTCCGAAGAAGAACGCATGATCACTATTCCACTCGGGGTCGTCGCGGCGTTTCCCACTCCGGCGCCGAACCCTTACCTGAGTCCGCAACGTGCATAACCGGGCATCTCTCATGTTTATCCGTCTGGCCGTTACCACCGCCGCATCTGTCTTCCTGCTGTCGGGTTGCGGAGCGTGGCAGGCTGTTTCCGACACCACGTCGAATGCTTTTCACGCGGTCTTCTACAAGAAGGTCAAGGTGCTCAACGTCGATCTCGCCGCGCGTCAGGCATTGAATCCGGATGATGCCGGTCGTCCGACTTCGGTCGCCGTGCGCGTCTATCAACTCAAGGACCGCAAGCTCTTCGATGGCGCCTCTTACGACGATCTGCTGAAGAACGATCGCACCGTTCTCGCGCAGGACCTGCAGGACAGCATGGCGGCCGCGCTCAACCCCGGGGCTTCCGCAAGCCTGACACAGGCGATGAAGGGCGATACGCAATACGTGGCGATCGTCGCGTTTTATCGCAATCCTGGTAGTGGCAATGGGTGGAAGTACGTGATCGAAAAGAAGAAGCTCGATCCGGACAAACCGCTCAAGCTCGAACTCGTGAACCAGCTGCTGCTCGCGGACGACGCACCTTCACAGAAGGCAACGCAGTAACGCAGCCAGCTCACTCCTCCCCCACAGCCGAAAGCGGCGCGGCCACATGTTCGAGCGACTTGCGCTCCGCGTCCACGCCCCAGATCGCGGCCACGAGTGCAGCCGCGATCATGAGCGCCGATCCCACCACATAGCCCGTGAACACTTCGCTGCGCTGGTGTGTATCGATCAGTCGTCCGAAGAACGCCGGGCCGATGATGCCGCCCAGCGCCGTGCCGAACGCATAGAACACGGCGATGGCAAGCGCCCGGATCTCCAGCGGAAACGATTCGCTCACGGTCAAATAGGCGGAACTCGCCGCCGCCGAGGCGAAAAAGAAAATCACCATCCACGCGCCGGTTTGCATCGTCGCAGTGAGCATGCCTTGCTCGAACAACCAGCCGCTCACCGTGAGCAGCACGCCCGAGAGCGCATAGGTCGCGGCGATCATCGTGCGTCGGCCAATCACGTCGAAGAGCCGCCCCAGCACGATCGGACCGAGGAAGTTGCCGAGCGCGAACGGCAGCAGATAGAGGCCAACGTCGCCGCCCGGCACGTGATAGAACTCGGTGAGCACGAGCGCGTAGGTGAAGAAAATCGCGTTGTAGAAGAAGGCCTGCGCGGTCATGAGCGATAGACCCACCAGCGCGCGACGGCGGTGCCGTACGAATATGGCATGAAACACCGCGCCCAGCGGGGTATGGCTGCGCGCATGCAGACGCAGCGGGTCGCCTGGCGGGTCTTCCAGCGTGTGGCCCACATCGCGGAAGCGCGTTTCGATGCCCTCCACGATGCGCTTCGCCTCGTCGTGCTCGCCGTGCGTGAGCAGCCACCGCGGGCTTTCGGGAATCCAGCGGCGCATGGGCAAGATGATGAGCGCGAGTACTGCGCCGATGAAAAAGCACACGCGCCAGCCCCAGTCCGCGGGCAGTAGGTGTGGGTCGAGCAGCACGAGCGAGCCCGCTGCGCCGATGGCCGCGCCCACCCAGAACGTGCCGTTGATGCTGAGGTCGGTCCAGCCGCGCACGCGCGCGGGCGTGAACTCCTGGATCGTCGAATTGATGGCGGCGTACTCGCCGCCGATGCCCGCGCCCGTGATCGCGCGAAACACCACGAAGCTCGCGAAGCTCCATGAAAACGCTGTCGCGGCGGTGGCCAGCAGATAAACGGCGAGCGTGATGAAAAAGAGCTTGCGGCGGCCCAGCCGATCCGTGAGCCAGCCGAAACCGAGCGCGCCGCATACCGCGCCGGCAATATACGCGCTGCCGGCCAGGCCCACCTGCGCATTGTCGAGATGCAGCACCGGGCTCGTTTTCAGCGCACTTGCTACCGCACCGGCAAGCGTGACTTCGAGACCGTCGAGCAGCCAGGTGACGCCCAGCGCCACGACGATGAGCACATGAAAGCGGCCCCACGGCAAGCGATCGAGGCGCGCGGGCAGCCTGGTTTCGACGATGGGAGGCTTATCAGTCGTCTCGGTCGTATTGGGAGGATTCATCGGGTAGAGCGCGGTTCAGCACGCGATGCCTTGTAGCATGCGCCGTTCCTGGAATGCGGGCGCGCGCGAAAACAGAAAAATCAGCCTGTGAGGAAACTGGCTGACGTAACATATCATCTGTTCATACAAAAGCACCTGTGCATGGATGGCGCGCCCCGTTCCGGACATGATCCGGGCATGGGCTCCCTGCACGTCACCCGCGTTTCCTGCTCGAACAGCGCGCCCGCACCGAGGCGGTGTTCGAGACGCTGAAGGCGCGCGGCGATCAGCTCGTCAAGGGGATCGTGGCGCTGGCCAGCCACTTCGACATGGAGATCATTGCGGAGGGGGTGGAGACCGAGGCGCAGCACGAGATGTTGCAACGCCTGGGCATTCGCTATGCGCAGGGCTATTTCTACCGGCGGCCGGGCTCGGCCGCGACTATTGCCGAAATGCAGCGCGACGCGAGCCTCGTGCGTTATGCGGTGTCGTCGCCGTTGCGCTAGCGCGAACAGGTGCGAGCTTGTCGTAAATGACGAATCCCGTAAGCGGTTGCGAAATGCCGGCTTACGGGAGGTCTGCAATCCTTACCTAAAATTGCCTCAAAAAGCACACTTGATTCCGGTTGCGCTAATTCTCGACTCGACGGCAAATTAAAATACGCGGATCTAGAAGCCGCGCCGCACCGTAACTGTCGCGCCAGTGCTATGCGAATGAAGAATGGCGACGCGCGCGGTGGCGGAAAACACCCACTCGTCTACGGTCAGCGAAAGCCTGCGCTGAGGCTGGGCGCCGATGTTCAGCGTGCTGTCCGGCACCTGCAGAATCGAGATTTGCGGCGCCGTGGAAGGGCCCATCTGCAAATAATCTGAAGTTGGCCGCGCAGCCTGCTGCGCACCGTAACTGCTGCCGGGCGCCGACTTCACGAAGTCGTAATGATATTTGTCCTGTGCCACCGGCGCGCTATAAAAACTCTCGACTTCCGCGTAAAACGGCTTTGACTGATTCGCCTGATATTCCATTGCGTACCGGTGGAGGTACGCCAGGGGTTCCGGTGGCAGCGCTGGAACCACTTCCATCGGCATGGACGGGATATTGGCCACCGTCATGGTTTCGGGAATGTTCACACCGGTGCTCTGAGCGAATGCATAACCGCTCAGCATCAAAAAGGCTGCACCGACAATCTTTTCGTTCAGGCACGTCATGAGCATGCCTCCAATGACGAACTCGAAACATCAAACTGTCGAACGTTCCTGCCGAACAGACTGCCTTTGCATCACTTGCACCAATGCATTCTAGTACCTCATTTGCTTCCTGCTAGCCGAATGTGTGCGCACGTGATGCAGATGGATGTGAAGTCCACCAGAGCGCGAACGGCACGCCACGTCGTTGCCTAACATCGCGGACGTTATGACCGATTCGGGCTGCGCGAGGCGCACTCGCAGCGGAAGAAATTGCGCATGGACGTGCGCATGGTCGATGGGCTCGCGCCGCAGGCGAGCCCGTCGACACCGGCTCATTGGGGAAAATCCGGGTGCGGCCTAGATCGTGCCGAAGAGGGCGCGCGGGCGGTCCTGCAGCGTGCGCGCGAGAACCTTCAGCGCGCGCGCCAGTTGCTCCCGTGAGGTTGCACACGCGAGGTTGATGCGCACGCCGTGCTCGAGTGTCGAGCGGTCCACCGCGAACGCCGAGGCGGGCATGGTGTTTACACCGCGCGCGAGTGCGTTGGCGGCGAAGTCGTCGGAGCGCCAGGGCGCAGGTACGCGCAGCCAGACGAACATGCACGCCGGGTCGCTGTTGAGCAGTTCGCGCGGCAGGATCTCGAGCGCGAGTTCCTGCCGCGCCTGCAGCTCCGCACGCTGCGCTTCGAGGATGAGCTGCGCGGTGCCGTCCTCGATCCAGCGCGTGGTGATGAGCGTGGTGAGCGGCGCGGGCATCCACGCCGTCGTACGCACCGCTTCGGCCGCGAGCGGCGCACCGTGCGGCGGCGTGAGCAGATAGCCGATGCGCAGCCCCGGCGCGAGCACCTTCGAGGTGGAGGCCACGTGGAAGGTCAGCTCGGGGCACAGGCTCGCGATGGTCGGCAGCCGCTTGCGCAGCAACGGCCCGTACACGTCGTCCTCGATGATCGCAACGTGATGGCGCCGCGCGATCTCCACGAGCGCGAGGCGCCGCTCGAGGCTCATCGTGACCACGCTGGGGTTCTGCAGGTTCGGCACGGTGAAGATCGCCTTCACCGGCATGCGGCGGCAGGCGTCTTCGAGCTGATCGGGCAGGAGGCCTTCGCCATCGCTCGGGATCCCGACCAGCTCGAACTGGAACACGGGCGCGAGCGCCTTGAGGCCGTAGTAGGTCAGCTTGTCCGAAAGGATCACGCCTTCGTGTCCCATCAGGCTGCTCAGGACCGCATAGAGGCCGTGCTGCGCGCCGCTCGTCACCACGAGATTCTCGGGCGAGGGCGTGAAGCCCGGTGCGGCGATCCATTGCGCGCCCGCGGCGCGCGCCCATTCGGCGCCCTGGGGCGGCTGGTATTCCTGGGTTTCGGCAAAGCGCGGGTCGCGCGAGATCGATGCCATCGTGCGGGCGAGCTGCGCGAGAAATTCTCCGGTCGCCGGCCGGTTGACGGTGAGGTCCACCACGCCATTTGCTTCAGCGCCGCTCGCCTGGCTGCCGCGCTGCGCCGCCGCGCCGACGGCAGGCATGGCCCCGCCGGTGACGATCGAGCCGCGCCGCTTGCTCGCCACGATCAGCCCGCGCGCCTGCAACTCCTTGTACGCGCGCGATACCGTGGAGACGTTGATGCCCAGTTCGACGGCCAGATCGCGCTGCGGCGGCAGGCGGCTGCCCGGCGGGTACTGACCGCTGCGCACCTGCTCCTCGAGATTGCGGGAGACCTCCAGATACGTGGCTTGACGACCTTTTGTCTGGATATCGTCACCCGATTTTGTCTGGTAATCGTCGGCTTTCATGCAGGTAGTAACTCCATACAAAACTCGATCGTCTGCCACATTGCCATGCTGATGTGAGATGCGTCACCAGTGCCGCTCTCCGCAGCTTTAACCCAATAATACGATATCTGGCAAGAACCTGGCTGCCTGCGCCATGGGCCGGGAGAGCATTCTCCAGGGAAGATCCTGGTCTCCACACAAAGCCTTTTTAATTGCACACAAAAAATTATTGTGTGAGTATGAATTCAAGGTTTTGTTCGGTCGGCAGTTCGGCGCAACACGCACTGTATTACAGGAGGACAGGCTCGTGGCAACCCGGCAACCCACACCCGCTTCAGGCGCAACATCCACCCCCCTTGGCCACTCGCTGCGCAAGCGCCACGTCACGATGATTTCGCTCGGCGGGATCATCGGTGCGGGGCTCTTTGTCGGCAGCAGCGCCACCATCAGTGCGATGGGGCCGGCGGCCTGCCTGAGCTATCTGCTGGCGGGCATCGTCGTGCTGTTCGTCATGCGCATGCTTGGCGAGATGGCGCTCGCGCATCCGGGCGTCGGCTCGTTCACGGAGTTCACGCGCATCGGTCTCGGCGACTGGGCCGGATTCACGAACGGCTGGCTCTACTGGTACTTCTGGGTAATCGTGGTCGCCGTGGAGGCGGTGGCGGGCGCGGGCATCCTGCAGCGCTGGATTCCCGCACCGGTCTGGGTGATCGGGCTCGTGCTCCTGTCGCTCATGACGGCCGTTAACCTGCTCTCGGTGAAATCGTATGGAGAATTCGAGTGCTGGTTCGCGTCGATCAAGGAGTGCCGTGGGCGAGCATCAAGGTGGGCTACTCGCCGTTCGTGGCCGCGCTCGAAACCATGCATATTCCGGGCGCTGCGGACACCATGAATGCAATCGTTCTGGTGGCGGTGTTGTCGGCGCTGAACTCCGGGCTCTATGTGTCCTCGCGCATCGTGTTCCGGCTCGCCGAGCGCCGCGACGCCCCGCGCGCGCTGCTCACGCTCTCGAAGAACCGCGTGCCGCGCCTCGCCGTGCTCGCGAGCAGCATCGTCGGCTACGTGGCCATCGTCGCGGCGATCGTGTCGCCACAGGGCGTGTTCCTCTATCTCGTCAGTGCATCGGGCGCGATCATGCTGTTCGTGTATCTCTCCATCGCCGTTTCGCAGATCGCGATTCGCCGGCGCCTGGAGGCAACGGCGCCCGAACGGCTCACGTTCAGGATGTGGCTCTTTCCCTGGCTTTCGTGGGCCGTGGTGGCCGCCATTGCCGGGGTGCTCTGCGCGATGGGCTTCGACCACGCGCTCTCGGGCCAGCTGATGGCGAGTCTCGCGAGCCTGGCGGTGGTGTCGGCGGCATACCTGGTCACACGCAAGAGGACTCACGTGCAGGAGTTCCGTGAGCCCGCAACCAACTGGAAGAAGTAATGGCGCAAGTGGCTGTCATCGGCGCGGGTTTCGTGGGGTTGTCGTGCGCGTACTGGCTCATGCGCGACGGGCACAGCGTGACGCTGTACGACGCGCAGGGGCCGGGCGAGGGCGCCTCCTACGGCAACGCGGGCACGTTCGCGAACTATGCGTGCATTCCCGTGAACAACCCGGACGTGTTCCGCAACATCCCGCGCTTTCTGTTCTCGTCGACGAGCCCGCTGCGTATCCGCTGGGGCGACGTGCCGGGGCTCGCGCCATGGCTCACGCGTTTCCTGCTGAGCGCCACGCCGCGCCGCTACGCGGGCAGCGTGAACGCGCTCGCGCAACTGCTCTCGCGCGCCTTCGAAGGCTACCGCGAAATGCTGGCCGTGGACACGCTCGCGGCTTTCGTGCGCGAACGCGAATGCCTTTACCTGTATTCGAGCGCTGCGTCGTTCGAGGCCGCGCAGCCGGCGCTCGAGCTGCGGCGCTCGCTTGGCGTCGCGTTCGAAACGCTCGCGCGCAGCGAGATCGCCCAACTGGAGCCCGGCCTCGCGCGGCTCTTCTCGCAAGGCACGCTCTTCAAGGGCAGCTGGTTTCTGAGCGATCCGCGCGGCTTTCTGCAGGCCCTGCATGCGATGTTGACGCAGCGCGGTCTGGTGCACCGGCGCGTGGCCGTCGAGACGCTGGAACCCGCGCCGAGCGCGGTGAAGCTGATCGATACGGCGGGCGAGGCCCATGACGCGGAGCAGGCCATTGTCTGCGCGGGCGCGTTTTCGGGCCGCCTCGCGCGCCAATGCGGCGACGCGGTGCCGCTAGGCGTCGAGCGCGGCTATCACGTGCGTTTTCCTGGCACCGCTAACCGGATTTCGCGCCCGTGCGGCTGGGCCGAGCGCGGCTTCTACATGACGCCGATGGACGGCGGTATCCGCGCGGCGGGCACCGTCGAGCTGGCGGCCAACGGCGCGGGCAAGAACGCGGACCTGCTGCGCCTGTTGACGCGCTCCGCGCAGGAGGCGCTGCCCGGCCTGCCGGAGCCGGACAGCGACTGGCTCGGCTTCAGGCCGAGCCTGCCCGACGCGCTGCCCGTGGTGGGCGCATCGAGCCGCTCGCCGCGCGTGATCTACGCGTTCGGGCACCAGCATCTGGGCGTGACGCTCGGCGGCGTGACGGGCAGCGTGGTCGCCGATCTCGTTGCCGGGCGTGCGCCCCCTCTCGATCTCGCGCCGTATAGTCCGCGACGCTTTTAACCCCTGATTCAAGCCACTTTCCAGCCAACCGCCACGTAACACCCACCGCAACAGTCTCCCAGCGAGGATGAGCATCATGAACCGCCGCACTCTCGTACTAACGATGGCCCTCGGGCTGATGGGCTTGCACGGCCCCGCGCAGGCGGCCGACCCCGAGGTTGTGAAGATCGGCTTTGCCGGTCCGCTCACCGGCCCGGTGGCGCGTGTCGGCAAGGACTTGCAGTACGGCGCGCAGCTCGCGATCGACGAGGAGAACGCCAAACATCCCGTGATCGCGGGCAAGCCGGTGAAGTACGTGCTCGACGTGCAGGACGACCAGGCCGATCCGCACGTGGCCGTACAGGTGGCGCAAAAGCTCGTGGACGACGGCGTGGTCGGCGTGATCGGCCACTACAACTCGGGCTGCAGCATCCCCGCCTCGACGGTGTATCACAATGCGAACGTCGCGATGATCACGCCGGGCTCGACCAACCCGGCGCTGACCCAGCAGGGCTACGCGAACGTGTTTCGCACCATGGGCAACGACGGCATTGGCGGCGTGATCGCCGGCAAGTTCGCGGTGGAGCAGTTGAAGGCGAAGCGCATCGGCATCATCGACGACCGCACGGCCTTTGGCCAGGGGCTCGCCGACGCGTTCGAGAAAGGCGCGAAGGAGGCCAACGGCAATATCGTCGACCGCGAGTTCACCAATGACAAAGCCGTCGATTTTCGCGCCATTCTTACCTCGCTCAAGCAGAAGAACGTCGACGTGATTTTCTTTGGCGGCCTTGACGAACAGGGCGCGATGCTCGCCAAGCAGATGCGCACGCTCGGCATGCCGGCGCGCCTGTTCGGCGCGGGCGCATTGAAGAGCAATGCCTTCCTGCAGATCGCGGGCCCGGCGGGCGAGGGCACGCAGGACCTCGAACCGGGGCCGGCGCTCGACAAGCTGCCTTCGGCGCAGGCGTTCGCGAAGCGCTACAAGGCGCGCTTCAATCAGGATGTCGAACTGTATGCGCCGTTCGCCTATGATGCCGCGCTCGCGATGATCAAGGCGATTCGCGACGCCGATTCGCTCGACCGCGCAAAGATCGTCGCGAGCTTCCCGAAGGTGACGGTGGTGGGCGTGACGGGCAATATCGCGTTCGATCCGCACGGCGACCTCATCAAGCCGCCTTATACGCTCTTCGAGGTGCAGCAGGGCCAGTGGAAGAGCCTCAAGACGCTCGGGGGCAATGGCGTTTAAAGCGCGTGAGGGGCCTTTCAGCGCGCGACCAGCAGCTCGAATAGCGTGTGGAAATCGACCGGCTTCGTGAGATGCGAATCGATTCCGCTCATGCGCGAGCGCAGCCGGTCGGCGTGCTGGCCCCAACCCGTCAGCGCGATGATCTGCAGGCCGGCGTAGCGCGGGCTTTGACGGATCTGCCGCGCGATTTCGTAGCCGTCCATGCCGGGCATGCCGATGTCGAGCACGACCGCATGTGGCACCGACTGCGCCAGCGCACCGAGCGCTGCGGCGCCGTCATAGACCACGCGCACTTGCGCGCCTTCGCCCGAGAGCACCATGGCGAGCGAATCGGCGGCGTCGCGGTTGTCGTCGACCACGAGAATGCGCTTGCCCGCGAGCGGCTTCGCGGCGCGGGCCACGTTCGCCGGGGTCTCGCGCGCTTCGGCGGGCGTCTGCTGCGAGAGCGGCAGGCGTACGGTGAAGGTGCTGCCTTTGCCGGGCCCGGCGCTCGCCGCCTCGACCGTGCCGCCGTGCATGCGCACGAGATGGCGCACCATGGTGAGGCCGATGCCCAGGCCGCCCTGGTTGCGATCGGCGGGGCGGCTGACCTGGGTGAACATTTCGAACACCTGATCGATCTGCCCCGCCGACATGCCGATGCCCGTATCGCTCAGCGCGACCACGACCCACTCGCCTTCGCGCGTGGCGTCGAGCCGGATCTGGCCGCCCGTGTCGGTGTAGCGCGCCGCATTGTTGAGCATGTTCGCGAAGACCTGCGTGAGCCGCACGCGGTCGGCGTCGAGCACGAGCGGCGTGTCGGGCAGCGTGATGCTCAGTTCATGGTGCGCCTGATCGATGGCGGGGCGGCTCGTTTCGACGGCATTCTCGATGATTTCCGCGAGCGCCACCGGCGCCTTCACGAGGCCGATCTTGCCGCGCGTGATGCGCGACACTTCCATCAGGTCGTCGATCAGCCGCACCATGTGATGGACCTGGCGATCGAGCATGTCGAGAATCGGCGCGGAGTCCGCGGGAAACGCACTGTGCCTGATGAGGTGCAGCGCATTGGCAATCGGCGCGAGCGGATTGCGCAGCTCGTGCGCGAGCGTGGCGAGGAATTCGTCCTTGCGCCGGTCGGCTTCCTTGAGCGCGTCTTCGGCGTTCACGGCTTCGGTCACGTCGATCGAGACACACACGTGGCCGCGAAACTCGCCGTTCGCGGAAAACCACGGCGCGCAGCAGGTCTCGAACCAGTGCCAGCCCGCATCCTTGATTTTCACGCGCAGGCGGCTCTGGAACGCGCAATGGTCGAGCTGCGCGGCCTGTACGCGTGACAGAAAACCGGGCAGATCGCGCGGATGCACGATGGCGTGCCAGCCGGTTTCGAGCAGTTGTCCGGGCGTGAGGCCGATCGCCGTGAGATAGCGCTGGTTCAGATAGACGGTGTTGCCTTGCGTGTCGATTTGCCAGATCAGTGCGGGCGACGCTTCGGCTAGCGCGCGAAAGCGCGCCTCGCTCTCGCGCAGCGCTTCCTGGGCGCTGCGGCGGTCGTCGACGTCGATATTCATGCCCACCCACTTGCGCACCGTGCCGTCCGGATTCCAGATCGGCGCGGCGCGCACGTTGGTCCAGCGCCAGCCGCCCGTGGCGACGCGCAGGCGGTATTCCGCGTTCACCACACGTCGCGCCGCGATCGCGTCCTTCCATTGGCCCAGCGCGTAGGCGCGGTCGTCGGGATGAACGGCGTTGGCCCAGCCTTCGCCGAGCCACTCTTCACCGGGCTGGCCGGTATAGTCCGACCAGCCCGGCGAGACCGACTCGGCCTGACCCAGGGCATCGGCTTCCCAGACGGCCTGCGCGAAGCCTTCCACCAGTGCGCGAAAGCGCTCTTCGCTATCCACGCATTCGGTTTCCACGCGCTTGCGCTCTGTAATGTCCAGCGCGAATTCGGCGCACTTCGAGGCCATGCCCGTGCCCGAGATGCGCGTGGGCGCGAAAAGGCCCCACCAGCGCGTGCCGTCCTTGCGGATCAGCTGCCGTTCATAAGGCTGGGTGCGTCCGGAGGTGGCGAGGTCGGTGACCGCGCGCGTCGTGACGCCGAGAAATTCGAGCGGCACGAGCCGGTCCCAGTGCGCCGCGGCGCGCAAGTCCTCGCGGCTATAGCCGCTCATCTGTTCGAATGCGCCGTTGGCGTCGGCCATGCCGCCGTCGAGATCGAAGAACAGCACGCCCACGGTTTCGATGGAGATGGCGGCCTGCAGGCGCGCCTCGCTCTCGCGCAGCGCGTCTTCGACCTGCTTGCGGTGCCCGGCTTCGTCGCGGAGCTTCGTGTTGATGTCCTGCAGCGTGCGCGTGCGCTCGGCCACCTGCTGCGCGAGATTGCGGCCCGCGTCCTGGGCGTCGCTCAGCGCGCTCGTCAACTGGTGTGCGGCGCTCGCGCAGGAGGCGAGGCTTTGCAGCAACCGCGCGTCCTCGGCGTCGAAATGTCTTTCTTCGCCGTGCGTCACGGCCCAGACGGTCCCGACTGCCGTGCCGTTGACGCGCCAGGGCACGTGCAGCGCCTCGCGGATGGGCGGGGCGATCGAACGGTACGAAGCAAAGCAGCGTGCCGGGCGGTCGAACAGAAGCATGGTATTGCGCCCCTCGGTCACGCCGCTCGCGCAGTCGTCGCCGGGAAGCGTGCGGTCCACGTTGCCGGCCAGTTCGCCGGCCACCGCGTCCCAGCGGAACCGGGCCGTGGGTCCGTCGCGCTCGGGCACGCTCACGCCGGCCGACCCGGCGCGACAAAGCGCGAGGGCGAGCCGCGCAAGCATAGGCAATACACCTGAGGGATTGCTCGCCATTTCCTGCGTGAGCGCAGCAAGCGCACGGCTCTCGCCCTGGTAATCGGGCAGTCGGTTCGGGCGGTTCACCAGTGCTTCGGTGATCAGCGTTTCCTCGACCGTGAGCGCAGGTGCGCCGTTCTCTTGCATGCTGCCTCCGCTTTAGTCGTCCGCCGCGCCTGCATTCGCATCCTGGGTGCAAGGTGCGAACGCCGACGGCGCCCATTGTGTTCGGAGGTGCGCATCGCGTATTCCCGTAGATGAAAACCGCGAGAGGCCGGTGCATTTGTTGCGGCCCTTTGAACGCCGCATCGCGCGGGGTGAGCGCAAAGCAAGGTGGGCACTGCGTTTGCTTGAAACCGGCACAATGCGAAAGACGAGGAGGAAGCGAGCATGCCACGCGCGATATGGAAAGGTGCCATCACCTTTGGGCTCGTGTATGTGCCGGTCGAAGTGTTCCCGGCTACGCAGAGCGAGCGTACCGGCTTCAACCTGCTCGACCGGCGCACGCTGGACCCGGTCGGCTACCAGCAGATCAACAAGCGCACGGGCAAGCCAATCCAGCACGCCGACATCGTGCGCGGCTACGAATATGAAAAGGGCGCCTACGTGGTGATGTCCGAGGAGGAGATCAAGGCCGCGAGCCCCGAATCGACGCAGACGGTCGAGTTGCTCGCATTCGTAGAGGCGTCTCAAGTCTCCTTCCTCTACCTCGACACGCCGTACTGGCTCGCCCCCGACAAGCGCGCGGGCAAGACCTATGCGCTGTTGCGCGACGCGCTTGCGGCGAGCGGCAAGATCGGCATTGCGAGCGTCGTGCTGCACAGCCGGCAGCATTTGGCGGCCCTTGTGGCGGCGGGCCCCGCGCTTGCGCTGCAAACGCTGCGGTGGGCGACCGAGGTGCGCGAGTTCGACGCGGTGAAGCGCCTGCCCAAGGGTGCAAAAGCCACGGGTGTGAGCGCGCATGAATTGCAAATGGCGCGCAAGCTCATCGACGACATGAGTACGGACTGGGACCCCGAAACGTATCGCGACACCTACCACGACGCGATTCTCGAACTGGCCGGGCGCAAGGCGCGCGAAGGCAAGGCGCACGAACTCACGCACGTCGAGGCGCCTGCGGCCGGGCGGAGCGGCGCGGAGATCGTCGACCTTTCCGAACTGCTCAAGCGCAGTCTCGGCAAGCGCGGCGAGGGTGGCGCGAGTGCGCCTCCCGGGAAACCGGCGCCGAAGCGCGGACGGCGCGCGGCGTGATGAACGCGCGTGCGGCTCAGATCGCGCACTAACGAGGGGCGAACGATGAAGCACAAGCTCGAAGTCTACGAACAGAAGCGCCGCTTCGATGAAACGCCGGAGCCGCGCGGGAGGGCCGCTCGCGAAAGCGCGCGGCCACGAGACGGTGAAGGGGCGTTCGTGATCCAGCGTCACGACGCGCGGCGGCTGCACTACGACTTTCGCCTCGAACTGGACGGCACGCTCATATCGTGGGCCATTCCCAAGGGCCCGAGCCTCGACCCGACGGTGAAACGGCTCGCCGTGCATGTAGAGGATCATCCGCTCGAATATGGCTCGTTCGAAGGGCGCATTCCCGAAGGCAGCTATGGCGCGGGCACGGTGACGATCTGGGACCACGGCGTGTGGCGCCCCGAGGGCGGCCTGCGCGGCGCGCGCGAAGGCTATGCGCAAGGCAAACTCAAATTCACGCTGGAGGGCGAGCGGCTGCACGGCGGCTGGGCGCTCGTGCGCAGCCCCATGCACGACGGCAAACAGGAGAGCTGGCTGCTCATCAAGCAGCGCGACGACGAGGCCGTGCCCGAAGACGAATTTCACGTCGTCGAGGACGAACCCGCCGCGCCGAAAGTGTCGAAAGTGTCGAAACAACGCACCCGGTCGGGCAACGGGGCCGCAAAGCAGGGGGCATCGACCGCCCTGGAAGGCGCGGTGCGCGCGCCGCTGCCGGACACACTCGCCCCCGAACTCGCGACGCCCGCCGACGCCCTCCCGGGCGGCAACACCTGGCTCTACGAAATGAAATTCGACGGCTACCGTGTGCTGGCACGCATCGACCGGCACGCGCGCGGTAAGGGCGATGTGCGCATCTTCACGCGCACCGGCAACGACTGGACCGCGAAGTTCCCGCGCCAGGTGCAGGCGCTGCGCGCGCTGAAGGTCGAATCGGCGTGGCTGGACGGCGAGGCCGTGGTGCTCGACGCTGCCGGCGTGCCCAACTTCCAGTCGCTGCAGAATGCGTTCGACGCGGGCCGTGCCGGCGACATCACGTTCTGGCTCTTTGATCTGCCCTGGCTCGACGGCGTGGACTTGCGCGGTGTGGCGCTCGAGGCGCGGCGCGAAAAACTCTCGGCGCTGCTTGCCCGCAAGCCCGATGACGCGCTGCGTTTTTCGGAGGCCTTCGAGGGCGAGCCGCAGGCCCTGCTCGAAGCCGCGTGCGAGGCGAATCTCGAAGGGCTCGTCGCCAAGCGCCGCGACAGCCCTTACACGTCCACGCGCAGCGCCGCGTGGCTCAAGCTGCGCTGCTCACGGCGCCAGGAATTCGTGATCGGCGGCTTTACGGAGCCGAAGGGCAGCCGCGAGGGGTTCGGCGCGCTGTTGCTCGGTGTGCATGGCGACGATGGCGCGCTGCAATATGCCGGCAGGGTGGGAACGGGTTTCGACGCGGCGCGGCTCGAAGCGATTGCGGGCGAATTGCGTGCGCGCGAGCGCAAAACGTCGCCGTTCGAAGCGGTGCCGGCGGCCGAGCGTCGCGCGAGCGTGCACTGGGTGCATCCCGAACTCGTGGCGGAGGTGCGCTTCAAGACATGGACGAGCGCGGGCGTGGTGCGTCAGGCGTCGTTCGTCGGACTGCGCGCGGACAAGCCTGCGAAGGACATCGTGCGCGAAGCGCAATCGCCGCCCGTGCAAGCGGCGGCGAACCAGCGTGAAAAGAAGGCCGCAAAGCAGGCTTCGACGAGCGCGCCAAGTACGGCGAGCCGTACGCGCCGCGCCGCCCGCAACGAAGCCGAGGTCGCCGGCGTGCGCGTCACGCATCCCGAACGCGTGATCGACGCGCAAAGCGGACTGCGCAAGATCGATCTCGTTGAGTACTTCGAAGCGATTGCTGAACGGCTGCTGCCGCACGTGCAGGGGCGGCCCGTCGCGCTTGCGCGCGCCCCCAAGGGCGTGGGCGGCGAGCTGTTTTTCCAGAAACACGCCAACGCGCTGCAGATTCCGCATGCCACGCAGCACGCCGGCCTCGATCCGGGCCATGCGCCGCTGCTCACGCTCGATACCACCGAGGCGCTGGTCGGCGCAGCGCAGATGGACACGATCGAACTGCACACCTGGAATGCGCTCGCGGCTAGCATCGAAAAGCCCGACCGCATCGTCTTCGACCTGGACCCCGATCCCTCGCTCGCATGGGAGCGCATGCTCGAGGCCGCGCAGCTCACGCGCGAACTGCTCGACGCGCTGGGCCTGCGGGCATGGTGCAAAACGAGTGGCGGGCGGGGCCTGCACGTGGTGGTGCCGCTCACGCGCCATGCCGGCTGGGACGAGGCGAAGGACTTCGCGCGCGCGGTGGCGAGCCACATGGCGGCGACGCTGCCCGAGCGCTTCAGCGCGAAGATGGGGCCGCAAAACCGCAAGGGCCGCATTTTCGTCGACTATCTGCGCAACAACCGCGGCGCGAGCACGGCCGCGGCTTATGCGCCGCGGGCGCGGCCCGGTCTCGGCGTGTCGGTGCCGGTGGACTGGGAAGAGCTGCACGCGCTCACCAGCGGCGACCAGTGGAACGTCGCGAACGTGCGCGAGCGGCTCGACGCGCTGCGCGCCGATCCGTGGAGCGGCTACGAAAAGGCGCGCCAACGCATCACGGCCTCCATGTGGAAACAACTCGGCGGGAAGTGAAAGCATATCGTCAGATTGACGAAGGCCGATTTTCCGGACCCGATTGTCCTTTTTTTACCTGCAATTGTCCTGAGACAATTATTTTTCGCCCCGTTTCTGAGCGACCATGAACGCTTACCGAGGAGCGGATCGAGATGGCGTGGGCGACGATTTCGGGCGAGTGGCGTGACGCGGTCGGGGCCGCGCACGGCGCGGAGTCCAAATACAAACGGCTGGTCAAGGCGATTGCACAGGACATCGAGCGCGGCGCGCTCGTATCCGGCGTGCGCCTCGCGCCGCAGCGCGAGGTGGCCGCGGAACTGGGCGTGAGCGTGCAGACGGTCACCAATGCCTACAAGGAACTCGAAAGGCAGGGCCTGATTCGCTGCGAGGTGGGGCGCGGCAGCTTCGTCGCCGCGCGCGTGACCGAGTCGATGTCGAACTACATTCTCGACACGGCCGAGCGCGAGATCGTCGACTTTTCCATTGCGCGCATCGTCCACACGCCGCAGCACGACGCCGCGTGGCGCGACGTGTGCGCCACGCTCGCCACGCTCGACGATCAACCGTGGATCCGTTCGTTTCGCCCCATCGCGGGCTTCGAGCATCATCGCCAGGCGGGCGCGGCGTGGCTCGCCTCGCTCAACATGCCGGTGAAACCCGAGTCGCTCCTCATCACCAATGGCGCGGCGCACGGCATTTTCCTCGCGCTCGCCTCCACGGTCGGTCCCGGCGACACCGTGCTCTGCGAAAGCCTTACTGACCACGGCGTGATCGGCTCGGCAAACGTGCTGGGCTTCACGCTCAAGGGGCTCGAAATCGACGAATACGGCATCCGTCCCGAGCATTTCGAGGAGATGTGCGACAGCGAGCGCGTGAGCGCGCTCGTGTGCACGCCGACCTTCAACAATCCCACCATGGCCGTCCTGCCCGATTCGCGCCGCCGCGCGATTGCGCGCATTGCGGAGCGCTATGGCGTGTACGTCATCGAGGACGATGTGTATGGCGCGCTGCCCGCGAAAGCCAATACGCCGATCGCGAGCCTGATTCCCGAGCTGGCGTTCTATTGCACGAGCATGACCAAATCGGTGCTCACCGGCCTGCGCACGGGCTATCTCGCCATGCCGCGCCGCCTTGCGCTGCGCGTGGAAAGCGTGCTGCGCGTGAGCAGCTGGATGGCGACCTCGCCGATTGCGGAGATCGCCACGCGCTGGATCATGGACGGCACCGCGCGGCGCCTCGTGGAGCTGCAGCGCGAGCGGCTCGCGGCGCGCCAGGCGATGGTGCGCGCCGCGTTGGGCGACTATGTGCTCGGCGCGCATCCCAATGCGCTGTCTGCCTGGTTGCGCGTGCCCGATTACTGGCAGGCGGACCGCCTCGTGCGCGAATTGCGCAATCGCCAGATTGCCGTGACGTCGCCGGACCCATTTCTCGTGGGCGGCACACCGCGTCCCAATGCGGTGCGCATCAGCCTTGGCGCGGAAGCGTCGGACACCGCGTGCCGCAACGCGCTGCAGACCATGGCGGGTGTGTTCGAGCAGTATCCGCACGTGCACGATTTCAACTAGACGATGGCGACCGCCGGGCCGGGCGCGCGGATTGTACCAGGACATTAGAAAGCCCGTTTTGGCTCATTAGACTGGATTGCACAGATTCACTGCAAGGAACGTGCATTTCATGTCGTCGCTTTCGCATTCGTCACTCTCGCTTGCCGATGTCTACCGCGCGCGCCAGCGCCTCGAAGGCCGCGTAGCGCACACCCCGCTCGTGGCGTCTCCCACCTTGTCGGCGCGCGTGGGCGTGCCGGTCTACTTCAAGCTCGAAACCGTGCAACCCACGGGCAGCTTCAAGTTGCGCGGCGCGACCAACGCCGTGGCGCATCTCGCCGAGTCGGGCGTGAAGCGCGTCGTCACCGCATCCACCGGCAATCATGGCCGTGCGCTCGCGTATGCGGCCCACACGCTCGGCTTGGAGTCGGCCGTGTGCATGTCGTCGCTCGTGCCGCCCAACAAGGTCGAAGCCGTCGCCGCGCTGGGCGCGCGCGTGGTGATCGCGGGCAAGAGCCAGGACGAAGCGCAGATCGAAGCGCAGCGTCTCATGCGCGAAGAGGGCTATGCGTTCGTGCCGCCGTTCGACGACCTGCGCGTGATCGCCGGACAGGCCACCATCGGCCTCGAAATTCTCGAAGCGCTGCCCGACACCGCGACCCTCGTGGTGCCGCTGTCGGGCGGCGGACTCTTCAGCGGCGTGGCGTTTGCGGCCAAGCAGATCCGGCCGGACGTGCGCGCCATCGGCGTGTCGATGGCGCGCGGCGCGGCCATGCATGCGAGCCTCGCGGCGGGCCATCCCGTCGACGTTGAGGAAAGCGAAACATTGGCCGATTCGCTGGGCGGCGGCATCGGTCTCGACAATCGCCACACCTTTGCGCTGACCCGCGCGCTGGCCGACGAAGTCATCCTGCTCGGCGAGCCCTCGATCGGGCGCGGCGTGGCCCATGCGTACCGCGAAGAGCGTCTCGTGGTGGAAGGCGCGGGCGCGGTGGGCATGGCGGCGTTGCTCGACGGGCAGATCGAGCGCAGCCAAGGCCCGCTCGTGATCGTCGTGAGCGGCGCGAACATCGACATGACGGTGCACCGCCGTCTCGTGACGGAGGTTTGAAATGCATTCCGAATTGTCATCTGAGTTGCCACCTGAGTTGCCGCCGGTTGCGTTGCTGGGCGCCCAGCAACTGCGTGAGCTGGTTCCGCTCGACCTTGCGGCCATCGATCAGGTCGAATCCGCTTTCGTTTCACTCGCAACCGAAGCCGTCGTCATGCCGCCCATTCTGAACCTCGCGCTGCCCGAGCGGCATGGCGAGGTCGATGTGAAGACGGCGTATCTGCCGCGCTTCGAGCAGTTCGCCATCAAGATCAGCCCAGGCTTCTTCGACAATCCGTCGCTCGGCCTGCCGAGCCTGAACGGGTTGATGCTGGTGCTCTCTGCGCGCACAGGTCTTACCGAAGCCGTGCTGCTCGACAACGGGTATCTGACTGCCGTGCGCACCGCCGCGGCGGGCGCCGTGGCCGCGCGCTGGCTGGCGCGTCCCGACGCGCGCCATGCGGCGATCATCGGCGCGGGCGAGCAGGCGCGCCTGCAACTCGATGCGCTCATGCTGGTGCGCAAGATCGACAGGGTGAGCGTTTGGGCCCGCGATCCGGCGCGCGCTGCCGCTTTCGCCGCTGACGCCGAACGCCGCCATGGCTTACGTGCGCGCGTTGCCGCTTCGGTGCACGACGCGCTCGCGCAGGCCGACGTGGCCGTGACGACCACGCCCAGCCGCGCGCCGCTCGTTCACGCGGCGGACCTGCATGACGGCTTGCACCTCACGGCCATGGGCTCCGACGCCGAGTACAAGAACGAACTCGCGCCTTCGGTGTTCGAAGCGGCGCGCTATGTCTGCGACCGCTTGCAGCAAACGCGCGTGCTCGGCGAACTCAGGCACGCGATCGAAGCGCGCAAGGTTGCGCCCGATCGCGGCTTCGCGGAGCTGGGCGAAGTGATCGCGGGCCGCCGCGAGGGCCGCGTGCACGCCGACGACATCACGATCTGCGACCTCACCGGCACCGGGGCGCAGGACACCGCCATTGCCGTTCTCGCCTTGCAGCGCGCCCGCGCGGCCGGTGCGGGCACGGTGTTTCACAACGCAGTCACGCCTTGAGAGGGAAAGATGTCCGCAGCAACTGAAAAGAGTGAGGTGGCGCCGCGCCTCGTGTTCGCACGCAGCGAATACGACGCGCGCATTGCGAAGACGCGCCGCGCGATGCAGGACGAAGGCATCGATCTGCTGATCGTCACGGACCCGACCAACATGAACTGGCTGACCGGCTACGACGGCTGGTCGTTCTATGTCCATCAATGCGTGCTGCTGACCATGGACGGCGAACCCGTCTGGTTCGGCCGCGGCCAGGACGCGAACGGCGCGAAGCGCACGGCGTTCATGTCGCACGGCAATATCATCGGCTATCCTGATCATTACGTTCAGTCACCCGTGCGTCACCCGATGGACTACCTGAGCACGGAAGTCATCGCCGCGCGCGGCTGGGACACGTTGCGCATTGGCGTGGAGATGGACAACTACTACTTCAGTGCGGCGGCCTACGCGTCGCTCCAGCGTCACTTGCCCAAGGCGCGCTGGGTGGATGCCACCGCGCTCGTGAACTGGCAGCGCGCGGTGAAGTCGCCGCGCGAGATCGAGTACATGCGCGTTGCAGCGCGCATCGTCGAGAAGATGCACGCGCGCATTCTCGACGTGGTCGAGCCGGGCATGAGGAAGTGCGACCTCGTTGCGCAGATCTATGAGGCGGGCATTACCGGCGTGGAAGGCCACGGCGGCGACTATCCCGCCATCGTGCCGCTCCTGCCCACCGGCGCCGATGCCGCCGCGCCGCACCTCACGTGGGACGACTCGGCCTTCACGGCGAATGCGGGCACGTTCTTCGAGATCGCCGGCTGCTACCACCGCTATCACTGCCCGCAGTCGCGCACCGTCTATCTCGGCAAGCCGCCAAAGCACTTTCTCGATGCGGAGAAGGCCGTGGTGGAAGGCATCGAGGCCGGTCTCGCCGCCGCGAAGCCCGGCAACGTGTGCGAGGACATCGCCAATGCGTTCTTTGCGGTGCTGCGCAAATCGGGCATCGAGAAGAACAGCCGCTGCGGCTACCCCATCGGCGCGAGCTTTCCGCCGGACTGGGGCGAGCGCACCATGAGCCTGCGCCCGGGCGACCGCACGGTGCTCGAACCCGGCATGACGTTTCACTTCATGCCGGGCCTGTGGCTCGACGACTGGGGCCTCGAAATTACCGAAAGCATCCTGATTACCGAAACCGGCGTCGAGACGTTCTGCACCACGCCGCGCAAACTGTTCGTGAAGGAGTAGGGCCGATGCGTGCGTCACCGATTACGCCGACCGTCGATTACGACGCCAATGGCGTGCAACACGGCTTTTTGAGGCTGCCTTATTCGCGCGACGATTCCGCGTGGGGCGCGATCATGATTCCGCTCACCGTCGTCAAGCACGGCGAGGGGCCGACCGTGCTGCTCACGGGCGGCAATCACGGCGACGAATACGAAGGGCCGATCGCGCTCGCCAAGCTGGCGGGCGCGCTGCAGGCCGCGGACGTGAACGGCCGCGTGATCATCGTGCCGTACATGAACTATCCCGCGTTTCGTGCGGGCACGCGCACCTCGCCGATCGATGCGGGCAATCTGAACCGCAGCTTTCCGGGACGCCCCGACGGCAGCGTGACCGAAAAGATCGCCGATTACTTCCAGCGTGAGTTGCTCGCGCGTGCCGATTACGTGCTCGATATTCACGCGGGCGGGCGCACGCTCGACTTCGTGCCGTTCGCGGCGATCCATGTGCTGCCCGATGGCGATCAGCAGGCGCGCTGCGAGCGTGCGATGCGGGCATTCGGCGCGCCGTACTCGATGCGCATGCTGGAACTCGACAGCGTCGGCCTGTTCGACAGCGCCGTGGAGGAAGCGGGCAAGGTGTTCGTTTCGACCGAACTGGGCGGCGGCGGCACTTCCACCGCGCAGAGCGTGGCGATTGCGGATCGCGGCGTGCGCGGCTTTCTTGCGCACGCCGGCGTCATCGAGCGCAAGGCCGGCGAGCGCGGCGCCGGCCCGCGCACGACCACCTTGCTCGACATGCCCGATGGCACTTGCTACACCACGAGCGAGCATCGCGGCATGCTGGAGATGTGCCGCGATCTCGGCGATACCGTCGAGGCGGGCGAGTTGCTCGCGCGCGTGCACGACATCAATCGCACCGGCGCGCGCCCTGTGGAATATCGGGCGCAACGCGGAGGGCTGCTCGCGGCGCGCCATTTCCCAGGGCTCGTGCAGGCGGGCGACACCGTGGCCGTGGTGGCCGACGTCGTCGAACGCAACCTGCCCGTGGCGGCGTGAGCACGCCGTGATCAAGCTCGACCGTTACGACCTCGCCATCCTGCGCATCCTCGAACGCGATGGCCGCATCACGAAATCGAAGCTCGCCGAAGAGGTCAATCTTTCGATTTCGCCGGCCTGGGAGCGTGTGCGCAAGCTCGAGGAAAGCGGCGTGATACGTGGCTATCACGCCGAGGTGGACTGGGTAGGCGCGATGCGTGGCAGCCGTATCGTCGTGGAAGTGACGCTATCGCGCCATACCGCGCCCGACATGCGGCGCTTCGAAGAACGCGTGAGGGCGGCAGAAGAAGTCATGCAGTGCTATGCGACGGGCGGTGGAGTGGACTACGTGCTGCACGTGATGGCGCGCGACATCGACCACTACCAGCGCTTTATCGACGCGCTGCTGATGGAGGATCTCGGCATCGAGCGCTACTTCACCTACATCGTGACGAAGGTGGTGAAATGCGCGCCCAGCCACGCCCCTGCGTGGGCCCTGGAAAGCGCGTGAATTTTTCGCGCCCGCGCGCTGCGGTTCCAAAAAAAGCGCAAGTGCACGGGGCCGAAAACCAAAAAATTCGCGATGCCGCCGGCCCCAGAATGGATGGCATACCGACAGACCTGACTAGGAGTAGACGAGATGCTGCCAGGACACCCCATTCTGTTCAAATCGCTGTGCTACGTGGACGGCCGCTGGGTGCATAGCGACAGCGCGGCCACCGTGGCCGTGCACAACCCCGCGGACCAGTCGGTGATCGGCCACGTGCCCATGCTCGAGCGCGAGCAGATCACCGGCGCAGTCGACGCCGCACAGCGCGCCTTCGAATCGTGGCGCTGGGTCTCGCAAACGCAGCGCAGCGCGGCACTGCTGCGCTGGCACGAACGGATCGTGCGGCACCAGGAGGATCTGGCGGCACTGCTCTCGCTGGAGCAGGGCAAGCCGCTGGCCGAATCGCGCGGCGAAATCCGCTATGCGGCGAGCTTCGTCGAGTGGTACGCGCATGAGGCGAAACGCCTGGCAGGCCGTACGATTCCCACCCATATCGACGGTGCGCATCTGGGCACGGTGATGGAGCCGGTGGGCGTCGCGGCGCTCATCACGCCATGGAATTTTCCGGTGGCGATGATCACGCGCAAGGCCGCCGCCGCGCTCGCCGCGGGCTGCACGGTCGTCGTGAAACCCGCGCACGAAACGCCGTATTCGGCGCTCGCCCTGGCGCAACTCGCAGAGGAAGCCGGCTTCCCGGCGGGCGTCTACAACGTGGTGCTCGGCGAGCCGCAAATGGCGATGGAAACGCTCGTGAGCGACACGCGCGTGCGTGCCGTGAGCTTCACGGGCTCGACGCGCGTGGGCTCGCTCGTCACCCAGACGGCGGCGCGTGCAGGCATCAAGAAGGTCGCGCTGGAACTGGGCGGCAACGCGCCGTTCATCGTCACGGAAGACGCCGACCTCGAGCAGTCCGTCAGGATCGCCGTGGGCGCGAAATTCCAGACCTCGGGCCAGGACTGCTGCGCGGCGAACCGTATTTTCGTGGCGCGGCCGCTTTACGAAGGGTTCGTCGAGCGCTATGCGGCCGCGGTGCGCGCGCTCAAGACCGGCCCCGCGTTCGAGAAAGAGGTGGACGTGGGCCCGCTCATGCACCAGGCCGCGTTCGACAGCACGGCCGCGCGCGTGGCCGATGCACGCGAGAAGGGCGCGCGCATCGTGGCGGGCGGCCAGCCGCATGCGCTGGGCGGCTGGTACTACGAGCCCACCGTGATCGCCGATGCCGCGCCCGGCATGCGCGTGTACGACGAGGAAAACTTCGCGCCCATTTCGGCGGTCTGCGCGTTCGACACGCTCGACGAGGTGATCGCGAGGGCGAACGACACGGAATACGGCCTCGCGGCCTACGTGTGCGCGACGCGCATGGACACGATCTTCCAGCTGGTGCGGCGGCTCGACTTCGCGATGGTCTCGGTGAACGGCGTGAAGTTCACGGGCGCGCCCATTCCATTCGGCGGCATGAAGGCCTCGGGTCTTGGCCGCGAAGGCAGCGCGGAGGGCTTCGAGCCCTTCGTGGAAACCAAATATTTTTGTCTTGGCAATCTCGGCCTGCCGCTCGCGGCCATGGCCTGAACCGGAATCAGGAGGACTACATGACTCAACGCATCGACGCACTCTTCGAGCAGGACCGCGCGCACTTCATGCACCCGTCCACGCACGCCTACGACCACGAGAGCGGCGCGCTGCCGGGCAAGATCGTGCGCGGCGGCAAGGGCATCCGCATCGAGGACCACGAGGGCAAGCAGTATATCGACGCCTTCGCGGGCCTCTACTGCGTGAACATCGGCTATGGCCGCACCGAAGTCGCCGACGCCATGTACGAGCAGGCGAAGCAGCTCGCCTACTACCACACCTATGTAGGCCATTCGTCGGATGCGATCATCGAGCTGTCGTCGCGCATCATCGACTGGTCGCCTGCCGGCATGAAGAAGGTGTATTACGGCATGTCCGGTTCGGATGCGAACGAAACCCAGGTCAAGATCGTCTGGTACTACAACAACGTGCTGGGCCGCCCGAACAAGAAGAAGATCATCTCGCGCGACCGCGGCTATCACGGCTCGGGCATCGTCACGGGCAGCCTCACCGGCCTGCCGAGCTTCCATCAGCATTTCGATCTGCCGATCGACCGCGTGAAGCATACGGTCTGCCCGCACTGGTATCGCAAGGCACCCACGGGCATGAACGAGGCGCAGTTCGTCGCGTACTGCGTGGAAGAGCTCGAAAAGCTGATCGCACGCGAAGGCGCGGACACGGTCGCCGCATTCATCGCCGAGCCGGTGATGGGCACGGGCGGCATCATCGAGCCGCCCAAGGGCTACTGGCCGGCCATCCAGGCGGTGCTGCGCAAGCACGACATCCTGCTGATCTCCGACGAGGTGGTGTGCGGCTTCGGGCGTCTGGGCTCGAAGATGGGCGCGCAGCACTTCGGCATCGAGCCGGATCTCATCACCGTCGCGAAGGGCCTCACGAGCGCGTATGCGCCGCTTTCCGGCGTGATCGTGGGCGAGAAGGTCTGGGACGTGATCGCGCGCGGCTCGCAGGAGCACGGACCGATGGGGCACGGCTGGACCTATTCGGGACACCCGGTGTGTGCCGCCGCCGCGCTCGCCAATCTGGCGATCCTCGAGCGTGAAAAGCTCGTGGAGAACGCCGGGCAGGTCGGCTCGTACTTCGGCGCGAAGCTGCGCGAGGCATTCGGCGCGCATCCGCTCGTGGGCGAGGTGCGCAGCGTGGGCATGCTGGCGGCGCTGGAATTCATGGCCGACAAGGAAGCGCGCAAGCCGTTCGAACCGGCGCTGAAGATCGGGCCGAAGGTCTCGGCGGCGGCGCTGCAGCGCGGCGTGATCGCGCGCGCCATGCCGCATGGCGACATCCTGGGCTTCGCGCCGCCGCTCGTCATGACGCGCGCCGAGGCCGACGAGATCGTCGGAATCGTCAAGCAGGCCGTGGACGAGGTGGCCGAGCACAGTCTGGTAGCGGGGTAAGCTGCCAGGCGCGCGTCAACTGTTGACGGTTCAATGTCGCGAGCCGCCGTACGCCAGTACGGCGGCTTTTTTGTTTGTGCTGGGCTTGCGCAGGTGTTGCTTTTCGGTCGCTTGCGCTTGCGCAATGGGCCGTGAAACCGTTGCCTGACAAGGCTCAAAGGCCCGCGGTTCTAGTGCGCGGCATTTTGCCACCACATTGACGCACGCGCATGGTGTGACAATGCGTCGAAATCTTAAAAAATGTTAAAGAAGGAGTCGTTCGATGCTCTCACCCGTCGCAGGATCGGCTATCGTCGTGCGCCAAAGCAGCCGCGCTCCTCTCGCCGGAACGCCGCCAAGCGCACGCTGTTCCGGATGCGCCATGCGCCACCTTTGCATGCCGCAAGGTCTGCCGGCAGAAGACCTGCCGAAGCTCGAGGCGCTGATCTGCGGGGCGCGCAAGGTGCGCCGCGGCGAGGCGCTGTATCGCTCGGGCGACCGCTTCGACAGCCTCTACGCCGTGCGCTCCGGCTCGCTCAAGACGCTGATCGTCAACCGCGACGGCCGCGAGCAGATCACGGGGCTGCGTCTCGCGGGCGATGCGCTGGGGCTCGACGGCATCGCCACCGACGTGCACGCGTTCAGCGCCGTTGCGCTCGAAGACAGTTCGATTTGCACGCTTCCCTACGCCGCGCTCAAGGGCTTGTGCCGCGAAAGCGGCACGATGCAGGACCGGCTGCACCGGCTCATGGGCGACCAGTTCAACCAGGAGGCCTCGCAGATGATGGTGCTGGGCTCGCTCACCGCCGAAGAACGCGTGGCCGCCTTCCTGCTCGACGTGTCGTCGCGCAACTGGCAGCGCGGTTATTCGCAGGCGGAGTTCCGTCTGCGCATGTCGCGCGAGGACATGGGCAGCTACCTGGGCATCACGCTCGAAACCGTGAGCCGGATCTTGTCGCGCTTCCAGAAGCGCGGTCTGATTGATGCGCAGGGCAAGCTGATCCGCATCTGCGATATCGAAGGGCTGCAGACGGTCTAGGCGGGCCGCTGACGAGGCAGCCATCGGACCGTCCGATGACTGCCGCAGCCAGCCGCGCCTTGCGCGGCTTCCAACCTCTCCTTACTTCTCGTCGAGACCCAGCCCCGGCAGGCGATGCGTGCCTTCGAGCTGAACCGCGTGCAGCAGATGCGGATCGAGGTCGAGCGCGCTCAGGATCGTCGGTGCAACCTGGGTCGTGAAGACGTAGTGGTCGTCCGTACGGCCGGCGTGATGAATGCCGGGGAACGACACGACGAGACCCAGATGGCTGTCGTCGGGCGCGTTGCCGCCGTGCTCTTCATCCTTCGCCGTGCTCGACGTATAGATCACGCCCGGGTTCGGCTGCACGATGATGTCCGGCGTGCGGCCGTTCGACGGATTGCCGAACCAGTCGGCGAGGCGGTCACCCGTGAGGATGTACGCCTGCGGGCCGTCCGCGCAAATGCCCGGCGCGTTACAGCTCAGGTTCGCCTGCAGCGTCTTCACCACGGCGTCCTTCTGGCTCTGATCGCGCAGCCAGACCAGGCCCACGTCGTCGGTCTGCACCATGCCCGTGCCCGGGAGGCCCGAACCGTCGTTCAGGTTGCCCGTTTTCGTGTTGTTCTGACCGAAGTTGCCGGTCGAGTCCAGATAGTTGTTGGCCTCGAGCAGCTTCGTGAGCGTGTCGCCGTTCTTCACCAGCTTCGAGTGATCGGTCGGCGACTGGCCGTGCTTGGCCGTCACGATGATGAGCGTCGACGAGTACAGGTTGCGCTGCTTCAGTTCCTGCACCACGCGGCCGAGCGAGTTGTCCAGGTACGTGATGGCGGCCGCGACCTGCGGGCCCGGCGTGAAGTCGGCGTCGAGATAGCCGCCTTGTTTTGCCACCGGCGACTTCTGCGCGACGCTGAGCGTCTGGAAGTTCGTGCCGAACATCGTGGGCACCGGCGCGCTCGTCTTGCCCGTCGAGTCGAGGCCGTCGATCTCGTTGATCAACGCCTGCACGTGGATGTTGTCGAAGACTTCGGTATGCGTGTAGGTGTCGAGGTAATACGTGCCCGTCTTGGGGTCGATCGAGTTGATCTCGGTGCGCGCCAGATCGTCCACGCCCTTGCCCGAAGGACCGTTGACCCAGTCGTAGCCCCACGCATGCTTGTCCGCCCATGCGGTGCGCGCGCCGTGGATGTTCTGCTTGATGACTTCGAAGACCGTGTTCGTCTTGATGTAATTGTGCGGGTACACGGGCGTGCAAACGCCGTTGACCTTTGCGTAGGGAATGGCTTGCGGATTGAACGCGCCACCGCCGTCGAGGTGGGTCAGCGCGCCGCCGTTCTCGCCGTCGATGCCGGTCGTCTCGTCGAACACGACGTTCCAGCCTTGCGGGCCCTTGCAGTGCGAATCGAGCGGTGCGTAGAGCGTACGGTCATATGACACGTCATAAAAGAGGCCTGCGCTCTTCGGCGAGCCGCCCGTCACCAGCGCCGTGAGGCCCGGGAACGAGTCGGACAGATGCGGCGTATGGGCGTTCGTGTAGGTCACGCCCGACTTCGCGAGCAGCGCGAGGTTGGGGCAGGAATTGCTGCCGATGCAACGCGCCACGTCCTGTTCGTGCAGGCCGTCGAAACTGATGAGCAGGACGTGCTTCACATCCTTCATGTCGCCTGCGTAAGCCGTTGTGTGCACACCCGCAAGTGCCATGGCACCCGCGCCAACGACTGCGCCTAACCGCGACCACCGGTTCGTATTCTCCATCTTTCACCTCGTTTTTGGTTTGCATTGTGGGGAACTGCGAGGGACCTGCGCACAGCCCGAGCAATGTGGGGGTGGACGGCGAATTTCTCGTGACGCCATGCTTTCATCTCGCCGTCAGTTGTTATCAGTTGTTGCAACACGCGTTCGCAAACGCGTGAGGTGAGGGTTTTCGCGGGTGTAAACTCCTGCATTCGAGCGTATGCCGTTCACTGTGCAGCGCTCGTTTGCAACCCTCGTCAAGAGTGAGTTCCATTCAGTCCATTCCGGGCATCACATCATCGAATTCAAAGGGAACGTCATGGCAAAGGATGAAATCGTCTGGGGTATCCTGGGTACGTCGAAGATCAACGACAAGGTCGTCGTGCCCATGCACCACGCACCGAAGTGCCGCGTTAAAGCGATTGCTTCGCGTTCAGCGCAGAAGGCCCAGGCGGCCGCGGCGAAGTACGGACTCGCGCACGCGTACGACAGTTACGAGGCGCTGCTGGCCGACCCCGAAATCGATGCGATCTATATACCGTTGCCCAATCATCTTCACGTGGAGTGGACGATCAAGGCCGTCGAGGCCGGCAAGCATGTGCTATGCGAAAAACCGATCGGGCTCGATGCGCTGCAGGCGCAGCAATTGATCGCCGCGCGCGACAAGAGCGGTCGGTACATCCAGGAAGCCTTCATGGTGCGCACGCATCCGCAGTGGCTCAAGGTGCGCGCGTTGATCGAAGAGGGCGCCATAGGCGAATTGCGGGCGGTGACCGGCGGCTTTACCTACTACAACACCAATGCGCAGGACATTCGCAACCATAGCGAAATGGGCGGCGGCGGCCTGCTCGATATCGGCTGTTATCCCATCACGACGTCGCGCCTCATTCTCGGGCGTGAGCCGAAACGCGTGGTCGCGCTGATGGAGCGCGACCCGTCGTTCGACGTGGACCGGCTTGGCTCCGTGCTGATGGATTTCGACGGCGTGCAAGCGAGCTTCTTTTATTCCACCCAGATTCATCCTTACCAGCGCATGCAGTTTCACGGCACGACCGGGCGAGTCGAGGTCGAGATTCCATTCAACGCGCCGAACGACCGGCCGACGCGGCTGCTGTTGAGCCAGCAGGGACAAGCGGATCGCTGGCTGGAGTTGCCGGTATGCGACCAGTACGGCGTGGCAGCGGCGGTTTTTGCCGAGGCGATTTTGAACGGCACGCCCCAGGCGATTGCGCTGGAAGACGCCAGCGCAAACATGCGCGTGATCGACGCCGTGTTCCGTTCGGCCCGCTCGGGCGCGTGGGAAAGCATCGCTTGACGTCGACGCGCCGCGGGTGGGTTCAGTGGTTTTTGGCTTGACCCGCGCCCGCCTTGCGGCTCTTTACATGGTCGATGAACGCGCGCAGCTTGGGCATGATCTGGCGGCGGCTCGGATAGCAGAGAAACACGCCCGGCAGCATCGGTGCGTAGGCGTCGAGCACACGCACGAGTTTGCCCGCTTTCACCGCTTCGGCGACCATCGGCTCGGGTAGCTGGGCGAGGCCTATGCCTTCCAGCGCCGCCCCCATCATGGTCGGGAAATCACTGGCGATCAGCGGTCCGGAGACGGCGATCTCCATGGCGTGTCCGTGGTCGTCGAATGACCATGAGGCCAGCGCGCCGTTGGAGCGCCGCCAGCGCAAGCAGGCGTGCTCGCGCAGATCGTCCGTGTGGAGGGGCCGTTTGTTGGCGGAAAGATAGGCAGGACTACCGACGACGACGAGACGAAACGGCGGTGTCAACGGCACCGCCACCATGTCGGCGGCCACGAGCTGACCGAGCCGGATGCCGGCGTCGAAGCCTTCCGCCGCGAGATCGACCACCTCCTTGCTCACGGCGATTTCCACCTCCACTTCGGGATACGCCTGGCAGAACGAAGCGAGCAGCGGCTCCAGCAGCAACGGCACGACCGCGCGCGGCACGGATAGCCGCAACAAGCCCGTAGGGCGCTGGCCGAGGTCGCGCGCGACTTCGCTCGCGGCGACCAGTTCCTCGAAGGCGGGCTTGGCGCGCGAGAGAAACCGTTCGCCGGCTTCGGTCAGGCCGACGCTGCGCGTGGTGCGCACGAAAAGCGCCGCGCCGATGCGTTCTTCGAGCACACGCACCGCCTGGCTGATGGCCGAAGGCGTCACCCCGAGGTCCGCTGCCGCCTTGCGAAAACTGCGGTGCCTGGCAACGCTCAGGAACGCTTCGACGCCATCGAGCGCGCCTTGCCTGACTGTGAAGTTCTGCTTCATAGCGCATCAACATTGTGATGAATAGTCGCTCGCGGGAAACGATGGTACACCTAACGTGCCAGCCGATGACGCACGCAAAGCCCGTCGCGCGCAGGCAGGATCCACCGCGAAGTCCGGCATTCATCTGGAGAACCGTCGATGAGCACGCCCGCCGTTCCCGTTGGCATCATCCCGCCGCGTCCGGCCTGGCGCAGCCTGCGCTGGATCGCGCCGCTCACGTTGCTGTGGATTGCGGTGATGTACTGGCTGCCCGCGATTCCGGGCAGCGGTTTTCAAACCACGGCGCACCAGCTCGTGGCCCAGATGTTCATGGCGCTCGGATTGTGGCTCGGCCTCGAACGCACCGACCTGACGCTAAGCCAACGTCGCGCGACCTGGCTAGCGATTCTCATGGCGCACGCGCTTTGGTTTGCAGTCGTCTGGAGCGCGGCGATCCATGGTGTCTTTCGGCTGAGCGCCGTACCGCCGCCGCTGCCATGGCTGCCGTTGGCGATCTTCCTGCCGCTGATCGTCGGCGCGCCGCTATTGCTGCTCTCGAAGCGGGTGGGGCAAGTGCTCGACGCGATGCCGGCGGCCTGGCTCATCGCGCTGCAGTTTTACCGCGTGTTCGGCAGTTGGGCGATCGCAGCGTGGCTGCACGGCGCCATGGCCGGCGTGGACGCGTTGCCGGCGGGCACCGGCGACCTGCTGACCGGCCTGTTTGCCGTGCCGGCGGCCGTCGCGGTGGCGAGCGGGACGGCGCAGGGGCGCAAGGCCGCCATCGCCTGGAACCTGTTCGGACTCGCCGATTTCGCCGTCGCCGTGACGCTGGGGATGGTCACGGCGCCCGGCCGGTTCCAGTTGATCGCGCCGGATCTGCCGAGCCTCAACGCGGGCACCTGGCCGTACGTACTGACGCCCGCGTTCGTCGTGCCCAGTTCGATCCTGTTGCATGCGCTTTCGCTGCGGCAACTGTTCCGGCGTCGCGCCGCATGATCTCGCTCCGTTTTATCCACTCATCGCAACGCACCTTGCAGGAGGCAGCATGTCACCGGAATCGATTTTTCGTTTGCATCTCGCGCTAGGGTATGTCGCGTGGCTCCTTTGTTTTACCGTGTACGTCTGGCCCCGGCTCAAGTCGATGGACCCATTCGACGCACAGCGCGCGATCGCCACGCTGCACAGCTTCCGCTTCTTCGGGCTGGTCTTCATGCTGCCGGGCGTCGTGAGTCCCGATCTGCCCGCGAGCTTCGCCGTGCCCACCGCCTATGGGGACCTCGCAACGGGTGCGCTGGCCATGCTGGCGCTACTCGCGGCAAGAAAGCGTCCCGTGTTCTGGTTCTTCGTCGTGGCGTTCAATCTCGTGGGCGCGGTGGATCTGGCTTTCGCCTACTACCACGCCACCCAGGCCGGCGTGCCTGTACACGCGGGAGAGCTGGGCGCGACCTACGTGATTCCCGTGATCGTCGTGCCGCTGCTGGCGATTACGCATGGCGCCGCCTTTTATTTGCTGCTGCGTCCGCAGGGCAAGGCCGCCCGGGTGCTCGCCAACGCTTCGCGCACCTGAAAGACAGGGCGGCGAATTCACTGGACAGAGGCCAGGCGGCGTTGCTTTAATAAGCAGCCGTTCATTCGCCAACGCAACCTGGTTCAGGAGACAACCCAGTGGACAAAGCCGCCGATCCGGTCTTGCAGGTGCTGCACCAGTACAAAGCCGCGGTACTGGCCAAAGACGTCGACGCGTTCGTCGCGCTCTACGACCCCGACATCCTGGCCTTCGACATGTGGGGCGCGTGGACGTACGAGGGCATCGCGTCATGGCGCAACATGGTGGAGGGCTGGTTTGGCTCGCTGGGCGCCGAGCGCGTGATCGTGGATTTCAGCGAGGCGCAAACCGTCGTCTCCCAGGACCTCGCCGTGGTCCACGCCTTCGTGAGCTACAAAGCGGTGGCGGCGGACGGCGAGGAATTGCGCTCGATGGACAATCGCATCACCGCGACGCTCAGGCAGACGGGCGAGGGCTGGAAGATCTTCCACCAGCATTCGTCCTCGCCGATCGATCCCGCGACGACGAAGGTCATTTTCAAACGTTAGTCGCCGCAAAGCAAAATGCCCGACACACGGTCGGGCATTTCAGGCGGAGCATGACGGCCGCGAGCGGCCCGCCATGCCGTTACGGCTGCGCCTTGCCAGGCACCTGTTGTCCGCGCAACGAGCAGCCCTTCGTCTCGATCACGAAGAAGAGCGCGACGGCGCCCACCGCGCACGCGGCCATCATGTAGTACGCCGGGACGAGCGGGCTGCCGGTCTTGTCCACGAGCCAGTCGCTCACGATCGGCGCGGTGCCGCCGAACAGCGAGGTCGAGACGTTGTAGGCAATCGCCATCCCCGCGTAACGCACTTGCGTCGGGAACATGGCGGGGAACATCGCCGAGATGGTCGCGAGCTGCGGCGCATAGAGCAGGCCGAGCACGGCGAAGCCGATCAGCGCGCCGGCCACGCCGTGGCGCATCAGCATGAACATCGGCACGGCGGCAACGAACAGCCCGACGAGCGAGAACCACCAGAGCGTCTTGCGGCCCACGTGATCGGAGAGCCGGCCCGCGAACGGCAGCAGGGCCATCATCGTGAGCATGCCGATGAGCGGAATGAGCAGCGACATGTTCTCGCTCACGCCCAGTTCCTTGTGCATATACGTCGGCATATACGCGAGCAGCACGTAGTTCACGACATTGAGCGCAACCACGAGCCCGCCCAGCAGCACGAGCGGCACGCGGTGCTCGCGCAGCAGCGTGCCCAGCGAAATGGCCGGGCGCTCCCGCTCCTGTTGCTCGAACTTCTCTTCCATCTCGCGGAACACGGGCGTGTCCTCGATGCGCGAACGCAGATAGAAGCCGATCAAGCCCAGCGGCGCCGCGACGAGGAACGGCAGGCGCCAGCCCCACGCATGCATCGCATCGTTGCCGAGCGTAAGCGACGCCGCGAGCATCAGCAAGGCGCCCAGCGAAAAGCCGGCCAGCGTGGCGAATTCGAGGAAACTCCCGCAGAAGCCGCGCCGCGCGTCGGGCGCGTATTCGGCCATGAAGGTCGCTGCCCCGCCATATTCGCCGCCGGTGGAGAAGCCCTGGATCATGCGCAAGACGATGAGCGCGGCCGGGGCGATCCAGCCGGCTTTCGCATAGGTCGGCAGCAGGCCCACGAGCAGCGTGGCGCCCGACATCAGCAGCACCGTCAGCGCGAGCACTTTCTTGCGCCCGAAGCGGTCGCCGAGCGGCCCCCAGAACAGGCCGCCGAGCGGGCGAATCAAAAATGAAATGGCAAACGTGCCGAGCGCGAACAGCGTGGCGCTTGCCGTGCTGCCCGGAAACAATGCCGCGGAGATATAGGCGAGCCCATAGGCGTAGATCCCATAGTCGAACCACTCCGTTGCGTTGCCGAGCGCGGCGGCGGTAATGGCGCGGCGTGGCAGCGTGTGCGCGCTGCCGGTAGGGGCGGCGTGCTGGTCGTGGTCGGGAGTCGACGTATCGTCCCATAGGGACCGGCCCGGCGTGGGGGAATGCCAAGTTTCGGCGAATCGCATAAGACGTCCTCTTGTCAGGAACCGCGGCCCGAATGGCGCGCTTGAGCGATCAAGTTAGTCCCGTCAATTTCTGTTTCCGATGTCATAGGACGATTTCGCATCGGGACTTTCCCTGCCTGCGCATCACGAGCGCCCGTCGCGCGCGGGAAGTGGCGATTTTTGACCGCTCTTTGGCTTCGCGCTCAATCATGCGGCAGCAACATTTGCCGTTTTTGTGGTGGTTGACCTGTCTCGCCGTCCGCCGGCGAGGGCTGTTGCTATGCACAAAAGTTGACTTCCGGCACACTGGAATCGGCCCAGGACTAACCCGAATGCAAGAAAGTATCAGTCTGCGGTCTGATTTTCAGTGGTGGATACGTGCCGCGGCGGGTAATTTTCAGTCATGGCGGCGCGCGGTCCGAGGGTAGGTCGAGCGTATGCGCGAGCAACCGTCGCAGAACAAGAAAAACCGTGCAGGAGGAGTCGAGATGCAAACCATTGGGGCAGCCACGACGCGCGCAAGCGCGCCTTGCGCCACACATTCCCAGCCAGACCTCGAACTGGTCGCGGTGCCGCGCGACGAGTCGTTCAAGGTCTGGTCGCACGGCTACCCCTATCGAACGGTGCGCTGGCACTTTCATCCCGAGTACGAGATCCACCTCATCACCGCGACCACGGGCAAGTATTTCGTGGGCGATTTCATCGGCAGCTTCGCGCCCGGCAATCTCGTGATGATCGGCCCGAACCTGCCGCACAACTGGGTAAGCAGCGTGCCGCACGACGAGCCGGTGGACGAACGTTGTCTCGTCCTCCAGTTCGATGCGGAATTCATCGCGCGCGCGATCGAGGCGTTTCCCGAATTCAGGCGCGTGGAGGGGCTGCTCGACGCGTCGCGCTGGGGGCTGCTGTTCACGCCGGCAACGGGCGCGACCGCCGAGCCGATCCTGCGCGAGATGCTGGGCGCACAGGGCATGCGGCGCGTCACGCTCTTCATCGACCTGCTCGATCTGCTCGTGCAAAGCGAGGAGCCCGCGGCGCTCGCCAGCGAGGCGTATCGCGCCGACCCGGCTCGCTATGCGGGCACGCGCATCAATCACGTGCTGGCCTTCATCGGCAAGAATCTCTCCCAGGAGCTGCGCGAAACGGAGCTGGCGGAACTGGCCGGGCAGAGCGTAAGCGCGTTTTCGCGCTATTTCCGCCGCCATACGGGCGTGTCGTTCGTGCGCTACGTGAACCAGCTGCGCATCAATCTGGCGTGCCAGCTGCTGATGTCAGGCGAACTGAACATCACGGACATCTGCTATCAGGTGGGCTTCAACAACCTCTCGAATTTCAACCGCCAGTTCCTGTTGATCAAGGAAATGTCGCCGTCGCGCTGGCGCTCGTATCAGCGGCTCAACGCCGCGAGCGCGGCCAGCAAGAGCGAAGCCGTGTACGGCGCGCCCGCGATCGGCTAGCGGATCTCCCGGCAAGACACTTTCAAACGCAGTGCGCATGTCAGGTATTGCGCAGGACGAACTCACACGTTCACAAGGCAGCACGACAGCACCGGCAACCCTACCAGGCATTCAACCAAAAAACGGAGACACCCAATGACCCGACTTCACAACCAACTGATCGGCGCCGCCGCGCTCAGTCTCGCCCTCGCGGGCATCACGTCGGCTCACGCCGCGCCGAGCGGCACGGTCGCGTTCCTGATGCCCGACCAGGCCTCCACGCGCTACGAGCAGCACGACTTCCCCGGCTTCAAGGCCGAAATGGGCAAGCTCTGCCCCGACTGCAAGGTGCTCTACCAGAACGCGAATGCCGATGCCTCGCAGCAGCAGCAACAGTTCAATTCGGTGATCGCCCAGGGCGCGAAGGTCATCGTGCTCGACCCGGTGGACTCCACGGCGGCGGCTTCGCTCGTGCATATGGCGCAGAGCCAGGGCATCAAGGTCATTGCGTATGACCGGCCCGTGCCGTCCACGCCGGCCGACTACTACGTCTCGTTCGACAACGAGGAAATCGGCAAGTCCATCGCCCAGTCGCTCGTGCAGCACCTGAAGGAGTCGGGCGTGGCCGGCAGCAAGGGCGGCGTGCTCGAAGTGAACGGCTCGCCGACCGACGCCGCCGCGGGCCTCATCAAGAAGGGCATTCACGAAGGGCTGCAGGGCAGCGGCTACAAGACGCTCTCCGAGTACGACACGCCGGAGTGGGCGCCGCCCAAGGCGCAGCAGTGGGTGAGCGGGCAGGTCACGCGCTTCGGGCCGCAGATCGTGGGCGTCGCGGCCGCCAACGACGGCACGGCGGGCGGCACCATTGCGGCCTTCAAGGCGGCGGGCATGAATCCGGTTCCGCCGGTCACGGGTAACGACGCGACCACGGCGGGCCTGCAACTGATCATCGCGGGCGACCAGTACAACACGATCCTCAAGCCCAGCGAGATCGTGGCGGGCGCGGCGGCCAAGGTGGCCGTGGGCTTCCTCGACGGCAAGCCCGTGAAGGGCGAGACGACGCTCTTCAAGACGCCCACGCAACTGTTCAAGCCGGCCGTTATCACGCAGAAGAACATCAAGGCCGAGGTAGTGGACAAGGGCTTCGCGAAAGCGTCGGACCTGTGCACGGGCCGCTACGCCGACGGCTGCAAGAAGCTCGGCATTGGCGGCTGATACGCATGGCTGGGCCCGGCGCGCGCCGGGCCCCGAGAGCAACGAAGAGGTACCCATTTCATGACTGACGAATCAACGAACCGCGCAACGAACCGCGCCACGGCACACGGCGCGCCCGGCGAGCTGGTGCTGAGCCTGCGCGGCGTCTCGAAGCACTTCGGCGCGGTTTCGGCCCTCACGGATATCGAGCTCGACGTGCATGCGGGCGAGGTGGTCGCCCTCGTCGGCGACAACGGCGCGGGCAAATCGACGCTCGTGAAGATTCTGGCGGGCGTGCACCAGCCGAGCGCCGGGACGATCACGTTTCGCGGCCAGCCGGTGAACCTGTCCGATCCGGGCACGGCCCTCGACCTGGGGATCGCGACGGTGTTCCAGGACCTCGCGCTGTGCGAGAACCTCGACGTCGTGGCGAACATCTTCCTCGGCCGCGAGTTGAGCCCGTACCGGCTCGACGAGGTCACGATGGAAGTGAAGGCCTGGACGCTCCTCAACGAGCTTTCGGCGCGCATTCCCAGCGTGCGCGACGTAGTCGCCTCGCTCTCGGGCGGCCAGCGCCAGACCGTGGCGATCGCGCGCTCGCTGCTGCTCGACCCGAAACTCATCATGCTCGACGAACCGACCGCCGCGCTCGGCGTGGCCCAGACCGCGGAGGTGCTGAACCTGATCGAGCGCGTGCGCGACCGCGGCCACGCCGTCATCATGATCAGCCACAACATGGAAGACGTGCGCGCCGTGGCCGACCGTATCGTCGTGCTGCGCCTCGGCCGCAACAACGGGATTTTCTATCCCGACTCTTCCAACGCCGAACTCGTGGCGGCGATCACCGGGGCGACGGAAAACGCGGTGTCGCGCCGCGCGGGCCGCCGCCAGGCGCAACAGGACGTGCAATGAAAGGAACGATCATGAGCAAGACTATCCATGGCGCTCCGCAGCCTGAAAACCCGGACGGCTCGAAGCCCGATGCGAAGCCTTCCACGCTGCTCGACCGCAGCGACGTACGCGTGAAGCATGCGAGCGGAATCGGCGAGAGCGTGTCGGCATTCGTCGATCGCGTGCGCTCGGGCGACCTCGGTTCGCTCCCGGTCATCGCGGGGCTCGTCATCATCTGGACGGTGTTCACGAGCCTGAACCCGGTGTTTCTTTCCGCCGACAACCTCGTGAACATGCTGTTCGACTGCTCGACGGTCGGCGTCATTTCGCTCGGCATCGTCTGCGTGCTGCTGCTCGGGCAGATCGATCTCTCGGTGGGCTCGATGAGCGGCTTCGCCTCGGCGCTGGTCGGCACATTGTGGGTCAACGACGGCTGGCCGGTGCTGCTCGCCATCGTTGCCGCGATCGCGGTGGGCGCGGTGATCGGCGCGCTGTATGCGCTGCTGCTCAACTGGATCGGCATGCCAAGTTTCGTCTCGACGCTCGCGGGCCTGCTCGCCATCCTCGGGATGCAGCTCTACGTGCTCGGTTCGACGGGTTCGATCAATTTGCCCTACGGTTCGGCGATGGTGAACTTCGGACAACTGATGGTGATCCCGCCGATCGTCTCGCACCTGATCGCGCTGCTGCCCGGTATCGTGCTCCTGCTGCTCGGCATGCGCACGCGCACGCGCCGCCATGCGGCCAGGCTTTCGGCGCCGTCGGTCGCAGGCCTGCTCGGGCGCGCGGTGGCGCTGACGGTGTTCCTCGAAATCGTCGTGGCCTATCTCAACCGCGGGCGTGGCGTGCCGCTGATGTTCGGCCTCTTTCTGGGTCTTGCGGTCGTCATGCAGTACGCGCTCACGCGCACGCGCTGGGGCCGTTCGATGCACGCCGTGGGCGGCAACCACGAAGCCGCGCGGCGCGCGGGTATCAAGGTCGGCGCGATCTATACGAGCGCCTTTGTGCTGTGCGCGAGCCTGGCCGCGATCGGCGGCGTGCTGACCGCCGCGCGTCTCGCTTCGGCGAGCCAGCAGGCCGGCACCGGCGACGTCAACCTCAATGCCATCGCGGCAGCCGTGATCGGCGGCACGAGCCTGTTCGGCGGGCGCGGCAGCGCATGGTCGGCCGTGCTCGGCATCATCGTGATCCAGTCGATTGCGAGCGGTCTGACGCTGCTGAACCTGTCGTCGTCGCTGCGCTTCATGATTACCGGCGCCGTGCTGGCCATTGCGGTGATCGTCGATTCGCTCGCCCGCCAGTCGCGTGTTTCGCATGGCCGCGCCTGAGGCGTTCGTACCTGATTCAAGGAGAAAGTCACCCATGTCTGAATCGATCAAGGGAAAGGTCGCCGCCATTACGGGCGCGGCGTCCGGCATCGGCTTCGCGTGCGCGCGCGCGTTGGTGGACGAAGGCGCGAAAGTCGTGCTGATCGACCGCGCAGAGGACCGGCTCGCGAAATGTTGCGCGGAGCTGGGGCCCAATGCGCTGCCGCTCGCCATGGACCTGCTCAACCCGGCGGACTATGCGGCCATGCTGCCCAGGATCCTCGATCTCGCTGGCGGGCTCGACATCTTCCACGCCAACGCGGGCGCGTATATCGGCGGCGAGGTGGCGAACGGCAATCCCGACGAGTGGGACCGCATGCTCAACCTGAACATCAACGCCGCGTTTCGCTCGGTGCATGCGGTGCTGCCGCACATGATCGCGCAGAAGTCGGGCGACATCATTTTCACGAGTTCGGTGGCGGGCGTCGTGCCGGTGGTGTGGGAGCCGATTTACACGGCCTCGAAGTTCGCGGTGCAGGCCTTTACGCACACCGTGCGCCGCCAGGTCGCGAAGCACGGCGTGCGCGTGGGCGCGGTGCTGCCGGGCCCCGTGGTCACGGCCTTGCTCGAGGACTGGCCCAAGGCGAAGATGGACGAAGCGCTGGCCCAGGGCAGTCTCATGCAGCCGAAGGAAGTAGCCGATTCCGTGGTATTCATGCTCACGCGGCCGCGCAGCGTCACCATTCGCGACCTCGTGATCCTGCCGAACAGTGTCGATCTGTAAACCCACAGTCAACCAGCCATGACCTCAAATAACCATGCTGGCGGCGCACGCCATACCGTCGGTGTCGATGTGGGCACGGGTAGCGCCCGTGCCGGCATTTTCGATTCCGCGGGTCGTATGCTGGCGTCGGCGAAGCACGACATCAGCGTGTTTCACGAGAGCGGCGCCATCGTCGAGCAATCGAGCACGCAGATCTGGAACGCCGTGTGCCAGGCGGTGAAGGACGCGCTCGCGCAGGCCGCGATCTCGCCGGAGCAGATCGCCGGGATCGGCTTCGACGCCACTTGTTCACTCGTCGTGCTGGGCGAGGGCGGCACGCCGCTGCCCGTGGGCCCGTCCGAAGTGGCCGAGCGCGACATCATCGTGTGGATGGACCATCGCGCCGTGGCGCAGGCCGAGCGCATCAACGCCACGGGCCACGATGTGCTGCGCTTCGTGGGCGGCAAGATCTCTCCCGAGATGGAAACGCCCAAGCTGCTGTGGCTGCTGGAAAACCGGCCCGAGGTGTTCGCCGCGGCCTGGCAGTTCTTCGACCTGACCGACTTCCTCACGTGGCGCGCCACGGGCGATCTTTCGCGCTCCACCTGCACAGTGACCTGCAAGTGGACCTATCTCGCGCACGAGCAGCGCTGGGACGAAAGCTACTTCCGCACCGTGGGTCTCGGCGTGCTTGCCGACGAAGGCTTCGCGCGCATCGGCCGCACGATCGTCGAGCCGGGCACGCCGCTCGGCAGCGGGCTCACGCCCGAGGCCGCCGCGCAACTCGGCCTGCGCGCGGGCACCGCTGTCGCGACGGGCGTGATCGACGCGCACGCGGGCGGCATCGGCACGGTCGGCGCGCAAGGGCAGCCCGAGGCGTGCCTCGCGTATGTGTTCGGCACCTCGTCATGCACGATGACGACCACGCGCGACCCCGTGTTCGTGCCCGGCGTGTGGGGGCCGTACTACGCGGCGATGGTGCCCGGTGCGTGGCTCAACGAAGGCGGCCAGTCGGTGGCGGGCGCGGCGATCGAGCGCTTGCTCACGATGCATCCGCTCGCCACGGAGGCGGCGAGCCGCGCGGCGAGCGAGGGCCAGTCGCTGCCGGCGATGCTTGCCGGGCTGGCGGTTCAGGCTGGGCAGGGTGAGTCGGGCGCGGTGCGCCTCGCGTACGATGCTGGTCTGCACGTCGTGCCGGAATTCCTCGGCAACCGCGCGCCGTTCGCCGATCCGCACGCGCGGGCCGTCATCGCGGGGCTCGGCATGGAGACGGACATGGCGAGCCTCGTCGCGCTCTATGTTGCGGGCATTGGCAGCATCGGCTATGGACTGCGACAGATCATCGAGGTGCAGGCCCAGGCGGGCGCGCCGATCGAGCAGGTCGTGATCAGCGGCGGCGCGGGCAGGCTCGACCTCGTGCGCCAGCTGCTCGCGGACGCAACGGGCAAGCCCGTGCTGGCCACTCACGCCGAGGAGCCCGTCCTGCTGGGCGCGGCCATGCTGGGCGCCGTGGCGGGCGGGTTATATGAAAACGCGCGCGAGGCGATGGCCGCGATGTCGCAGATCAGCAAGGTCTACGCGCCGGCCACGGGCGAGATCGCGGCGCTGCACGACGCGCGTTACCGCGCCTTCACGCAGTTGCAGGACGTGGCGCGCGCGATCCGCTAACGGCCTGACTGGAAGCTAGCGGCTCACGCCGCCTCGCCGCTGCGCTGCGCGAGCGCGGCGGCGGCCTCACTCTGCGCGAGGTGGCGCAGCAGCTTCGTCACCATCACGACGACGGTGAGCGCGAGCAGCACGAAGAACACCGCGAGCGGCGTGAGCACGTGCACGGAGACAAAGCCGGCCAGCCCCATCATCGCCGAGGAAACGAGCAGCAGCGCGCAGCCGAGAATCGCGCTCGTCAAGCCCGCGATATGCGGGAACAGCGAATTGCCCTTGGCCATCAGCGTGGGGTACATCGCACCCGCGCACAGCCCCATCACGAGTACCGGAACGGCGAGCGTCCACACGCGCAGGCCCACCGTGAGCGCGAGCACGAGCATCGCGATCGACGCGCCCGCCATCACGCGCGCCCCCACACGCAGACGTTGCTCCGGGGTGGGCAGGCGCGGGCCGTGGAGCCGGTTCGAGAGGCCGCCCAGGAAATACATCAGGCCGATGCCGAGCGCGAGATAGCCGAAAAAGGTAGGCGGCCGATGCAGCGTGTTCTGCACCATGAACGGCCCGACGACGTTGAAGACGAGCAGGATGCTGTAGCACAGGCCCTGGGCCAGAAAGCAGCTCTGGAACACGGGGCTCGCGAGCACCTTGCCCGCGTTCGCGATGAGCGTGCGCGGCTCCAGCCGCACCGGTTGCCGCAAGGTCTCGCGAAAGCGCCACAGCAGCGCCCACATCACCAGCGAATACAGGAGCAGGAACACGAGGCAGGCCTTCCAGCCGAACAGCTCCTGCAGATGCGCGCCGATCACGGGCGCGATGATCGGCGCGAGCCCCCACGTAATCGACATGTAGGTGAACGCGTGCATGAGCGCGGTGCCCACGAACGAGTCGGTGATGATGGCTTTGGCGAGCAGGTTGGTCGCGGCGATGCCGAAGCCCTGCAGGCAGCGCGCCAGCACGAAGGTTTCCAGATTCGGCGCGGCCAGCGAGAGCAGACAGCCGAGCGTATAGATCACGAGCCCGAAGGCCAGCACGCGCTTGCGCCCGAGGGCGTCGGAAATCGGCCCGAAGATGAGCTGGCCGAACGCGTAGGCGGCGAGATAAACGGACACGCTCGACTGGATCGCCTGCGGCGACGTCGCGAAGTAGCGCGCCATGGCCGGCAGTGCGGGCACGTAGATGTCGATGGCGAGCTGTCCGGCGGAGGCGAACAGGCAGATCAGGAACAGCAGGAAGCGCGGCGAGTTCGCCGGGCGTGCGGCGGTGGCTGGACGTTCGGGCAGATCGTGGGTCATGACAGCGTGAGAAGGGCGGATTCCGGTGCGGCGGCGCGGGAGCGGTCGGGCTGCCTGTTCGGAAAGCGCGTTCGAATCGCGAACACAGCGTCCGGCGCGGCGGCGTAGGCGCGTATTGTGCCCGTTATCGCCGACTTCCGTGCGACGCCCCTCTCAGGCGCGGCGCTTGCTGGCATCCGCATATCTCGCCCTGGATATCCCCGGAGTGCCGACATGCCAGAGAAAAGGCCGAAAGAGGCCGCGCGCCGCCCGACTAGTACCGAAGACTACGAAGTCTTCTGCGGCGAGCAGATCGACGGCGCGGGCCGCTACTACGGATTGCTGCGGATTCGCCGCAAGACCGATGGGCGGCTCATCTATCCGTTCGACGGCTGTCCGCGTCCGGGGCCGTGCGCGACGGGGCCGCTGGCAAGGCAACAGGCACTCACGCTCGCCGATGAGCTGATTCGCGCGGACATCGCGATGCCCGAAGGGTGAGCCGGCCCTGCATGCCGAAGGCGGAGCATGTCCAGGCTCAAAGCGCAAACACTTCGTGCACCGAACTCTGAAACACGCCGCCATTCATCGGGCCGCCGCCCGCCACATGAATCGCATCGCCCACGACCGCCGCGCCCATGCCATGCCGCGGCGTGAGCATGGGCGCATAGGCCTGCCATGAATCGGTGGCCGGATCGTAGCCTTCGTTCTGCCCGAAGACGCGCCGCGTGCCTTCCCCACCCATGCAGAAGAAGCGCCCGCGCCACGCCGCGCCGCCGTGGCCGGAGCGCGGTGTGGGCATGGGCGCGCGCTCTTCCCAGGCGTCGCGCTTCGCGTCGTAGGCCACGTGCATGCCGGTGTTGAAGTCGAACGTATCCATGCGGCCGCCGGCCACGAGGATCCAGCCCGCGAGCGAGACGGCCGCCGTATGGTCGCGCGGACCGGGAATGGGCGCGAGCGTCTTCCAGCTGTCGCTCTGCGGGTCGTACGCCTCGTGCCAGTCCACCGAGCGCGTGTCGCGGCCGCCGATCGCGTGCAGCAGGCCGTCGTGCGCCACGACGGAAATCGCACCGCGCGAGCCGCGCGAAAGCGGGTGAATCGCGTGCCAGCGGTCGTCGGCCACGACATAGGCGTAGCAGTCGGGCACGGCGATGCGGTTCTGCTCGACGAAGCCGCCCATCGCATAGACCACGCCGTCGAGCGCCGCCACGCCGATATGATTCGCGCCGCGCGGAACCAGCGCGGCGTTGCGCCAGGCGCCGAGCGCCGCATCGAATACGTGGTGATAGGCTCGCGCGACCTGGCCCGCGCCATAGCCGCCGATCACGTGCATGCGCTCGCCCTCGCTCGTCGCCCACGCCATTTCGCTGCGCGGCAATGGCAAGGGCGCGGCCGTGGTCCACGCGCCTTGCGGCGTGGCGCGCGGCGCGCTCGAGTAAAAGAAGCGCTGCGTGAACGCCGCGGGCGGCAGCTGCGTGGCATTGGGGTCGCGCAGGCTCGCGTACAGTCCGCCGCGCTGGGCCGTCTGCATCGCTTGCGGGTCTTCGGGCATGGCCGGCATGTCCTCCGCAGCCATCGCACCACGCTGTTCGTACCAGGCGGTGCTGCCCGCGGCGAGGCTCAGTTCGAGGAAGCGGCGACGGGAAAGCGGCATGGCGAACCTCGCGGAGGTGGGCGGGAGGCGGGACGGCATCGAGCGCGCTTTTTCCGGCGTTTTTCTCACTCGCGCGGCGCGCAGTGGACACGGTACTCGCTTACGCTGTCGCCCACCTTGCGTGAGTGTGTACGCGCGATTGAGGGTGCGATCGGCTCCGCGTCGCCACACTGCATCGGCGGGCGTGTCGAGAATGTCATTTCGCGATGGGCCGGTCGGGGAGAATTGGATACTCCGCCCTTTGGAGAATCCGCTTAATTTTGGAACCATTTTTTAGCGCCCGACGCGTAGCATTTTTCGAAATTCCGTTGTGCGAGAAACGAAGATGAGCGAGAAGGGCGATTTGCGTTACTTTGACTATGCCGCGACCACCCCGGCGGACCCGCGGGTGATCGAGGCGATGTTCGGCTGTCTGGGCATGGAAGGCGACTTCGGCAACCCGGCCTCCAGCTCGCATGGCGCGGGCCAGCGGGCGCGGCGGCTCGTCGAGCAGGCGCGCAAGGATGTGGCGGCGCTCATCGGCGCCGATGCAGAAGAGATCGTCTGGACGTCCGGCGCGACCGAGTCGAACAATCTCGCGCTCAAGGGCTATGCGGACCGCGCGACGCAAAAGCGCCATCTCATCACGAGCCAGCTCGAGCACAAGGCCATTCTCGATACCATGACGAGCCTCGAAGCGCGCGGCATGACCGTCACGCGGCTCGCACCGGACGCGCACGGCGAAATCACGGCGCAGGCCGTGGCCGCCGCGCTCACGCCCGACACCGGGCTCGTCTCGCTCATGCTGGTCAACAACGAGCTGGGCACGCTCACGGACGTCGCGGCGATTGGGCGCGTGGTGCATGCCGCCGGCGCGCTGCTGCACGTCGATGCGGCGCAGGCGCTCGGCAAGACGCCCATCGACGTGAAGGCGATGGGCATCGACCTCCTTTCGATGTCGGCGCACAAGGTCTACGGGCCGAAGGGCATCGGTGCGATCTATGTGAGCCGTGAGGCGTTCGAGCGCATCGCGCCGCAGATGCATGGCGGCGGCCACGAGCGCGGTCTGCGCTCGGGCACGCTGGCCACGCATCAGATCGTCGGCATGGGCGTGGCGTGCGTGATTGCGCGCGAAGCGCTGCAAGCGGACAGCGAGCGCATTGCGCGGCTGGGCGAGCGCCTGCTGGCCGAGGTGCTCACGTTCCCGGGCGTCACGCTCAACGCCGCGCGCGCGCAGCGCATTCCCCACATGCTGAGCCTCACGATCGATCTGCCGGGCTTCTTCCCGTTCCTGCTGACCGGCGACCTTGCGATCTCGTCGACTTCGGCCTGCAACTCGGCGGCGGGCACGCCGTCGCATGTGCTCACGGCCATCGGGGTTGGCGAAGAGGCGGCAAATCGCACGGTGCGCCTGAGCCTCGGGCGCTTCACGAAGCCGGAAGACGTCGATTTCGCGGTGGACTGCATTCGTCGCGCCGTGGCGCCGTGTCTGCCGGCCGCTGTGCCCGCCTGAGCCTGACGGACAAGGTCACGATGAACATCGATACCCGATGATCGTTTCACTCGTACTCGGCGCCATGATCGGCGCAATGCTGGGACTCACGGGCGCGGGCGGCGGCATTCTGGCCGTGCCAGCCATCGTGGTGGGACTGGGCTGGCCCATGCAGCAGGCCACGCCGGTCGCCTTGATCGCCGTGGCGAGCAGCGCCGGGATCGGAGCGCTCGAAGCCTTCCGCAAGCGTCTCGTGCGCTATCGCGCGGCGTTCTGCATGGCGCTCGCGGGCGTGCCGACCACGTGGCTCGGCGTGCGCCTCGCGCAGGCCATGCCGCAACGCCTGCTGCTCGCGCTCTTTGCCGGCGTGATGCTGTTCGTGGCGGTGCGGCTGCTGCGTCAGACCATCGGGAAAAAGCGCGCGTTGCCCGAAGCGTCGCCGCTTTGCGTGGGCCGCGTCAATCCCGACACCGGCCGCCTCGTGTGGTCGAGTGCGACGGCGCTCGCGCTGGCCTCGACCGGCGCGTTGACGGGTCTCATGACGGGCCTGCTCGGCGTGGGCGGCGGCTTCATCATCGTGCCCATGCTGCGCAAGCTCACGAACATTTCCATGCACGGCATCGTCGCGACGTCGCTGATGGTCATCGCGCTCGTGGGCTCCGGCGGCGTGGCGGCGACGGTGCTGCACGGCGTGCCGCTGCGGCTCGACCTCACGCTGTGGTTCAGCGTCGCGACCGTCGCCGGCATGATGCTGGGGCGTCACCTTTCGCACCGCGTTTCCTCGCGGCATACGCAGATGGGCTTCGCCGCCATTCTGGTGTGCGTGGCGTGCGGCATGCTCGCCAAGGTGGCACTCGGCTACTGAGCCTTGCGCTTGATTCGCGCTCAACCGGCCTCGGCGAGAAAGACGCGGATTTCGTCGGCGAGCCAGTCGCGCACGGCGCGCACCTCGGGGTCGTCGCGGCTGCCGATGCGATAGACGAGGTCATGGCCGCGCTCGGACTCGAGACGCAACTGCGGGAACGGCGCGACGAGCCGGCCGGCCGCGATGTCATCCGCCACGATCACACTGCGCCCCAGCGCGACACCTTCTCCGCGGATCGCCGCCTCGATCGCGAGGCTCCCGTGGCTGTAGGCCGTGCCGCGATCGCTGCGCACGCCGCTCAATCCCGCCAGCGCCAGCCATTGTTCCCAGTTCGCGAGCATGCCGCCCTCGTGCAGCAAGGTGCAGCGCGCGAGGCTCTCGACCGATGCCAGGCCGCCCATCTTCGCCCGATAGTCAGCACTGCAAACCGGCGTCACGGTTTCGTCGAGAATGCGCTCGGCCAGCACGCGCGGATAGCGTCCGCTGCCGTAGCGAATCGCCACGTCGACATCCGAGTCGTTGAGATCGACGTATTTGTCGGTCACGTCGAGGTGGACGTCGAGTTCCGGATGGCGGGCCTTGAGGCGAGGCAGGCGCGGCGCCAGCCAGCGGTTCGCAAAGGACACGCTGGCGTTGATCTTCAGGCGCGTGACGCTGTCGTGCGTGCGCAGGCGCTCGGACTCCTTGGTCAGTTCGGCGAGCGCGTGGTTCACGGCCAGCAGGAACTCGGCGCCCGCCTCGGTCAGGACGATGCGCCGCGTGAGGCGCTGGAACAGCGCCACGCCCAGATGGCTTTCGAGCGTCTTGATGTGCCGGCTCACGGCGCCATGCGTGACGTGCAGCTCCTGCGCCGCCAGCGTCATGCTGAGGAGCCGCCCGGTGGCCTCGAAGGCGCGCAGGGTTTGCAGCGGGGGAAGGCGGTCGAACATGGAGCCGGGTAGGTGTGTCACGTGTGAGTTTTGCTCACGCATTATATGACGACAAATGGTTTGTCAGCCACGTTGACGGGCTTCAATATGGGCATAAAGCCGCAGGACGTAACGTAACCCGTGCTACGCCCGCGGCGCATTCCTGACAGTTGGCATTTTCCGCATTGCGTCGCTCATCATGGATCTTCTGCTTTTCAAGCTCGTCTTTACGCCGTTGTTGCTGTTGGCCGCCAGTCTCGCCGCTCGCCGCTGGGGCGAAGCGGTCGGCGGGTTGCTCGTGGGGCTGCCGCTCACCTCGGGGCCGGTCTCGGTTTTTCTCGCGCTGGAGCACGGACCGGCGTTCGCCGCGCAAGCGACGGCGGGTTCGCTCGTCGCAACGGCTGCGCAGGCGGCGTTTTGCGTCGTCTATTGCCGGCTCGCGGCGCGCGGGTGGAAGGTGGCGCTGGCGGGTGCAGGCGCCACGTTCGCCCTCGTGGCCCTCGTGCTGCAATGGGGCGCGCTGCCTACGCATGGTCTTTATCTGTTCGCCATTCTGGCCATTGCTCTTGCGCTCAACCTGATTCCCAACAAGCCGGCAAGAACGGTGCGCCTCACGCCGCCGTGGTGGGATTTGCCGTCGCGCATGGTGCTCATCGCCGGTCTCGTGGTGAGCGTGACACTGATCGCGCCTTACGTCGGACCCGAGGCGAGCGGCGTGCTCGCGTCGTTCCCGTTCATGGCGATCATTCTCGCGGTGTTCGCGCACCGTCTGATCGGTCATGAGGCAGCGCAGCAACTGATGCGCGGCATGACCACGGGACTGCTGGGCTTCGCGTCGTTCTTCTTCGTGCTGAGCCTCACGCTCACGCACTGGAATCTGCTGGCGGCCTACGGGACCGCGATTCTCTGCGTGCTCACGATCCAGGCGATTTCCCTGTATCGCATGCGCCTGCCGACACCGTGCCTGCACGGCAAGTCCAAGCCCGAAGGCAGCGCGCCGTAACGGCCGGCTTTACATCCGGCGGGCCTGGACGGGCCGCGCCGCGCGTGCTGCGCCGCATCGCGGGACGTTGGCTGCGGGCCGCGCCAACGACTCGACGCCCACGGCGGATGGCCTACACTACAGAACCGGCGGATGCGGCCGTTTCCGCACCGTCGGCCCGCCATGGCGCACCTCTTCTTCGCAGCTTCGATTCAGCGGCACGTCGCGACGCCCGAGCGCGAGATCGACGCGCACACGCTTCGCGAAGCGTTCGATGCCGTGTTTGCCGAGCAGCCGCGTTTGCGCGGCTATATCCTCGACGATCAGGGCGCGTTGCGTAAGCATCTGGCGGTGTTCGTGGACGGCGTTCGCCTGCGCGACCGGGAGCATCTGAGCGACGCGCTCGGCGAGCAGAGCCGCGTGTACGTCGTGCAGGCGCTGTCCGGCGGATGAGCCGCCGCTTTGCATGGGACCAGAGCGCTGACTCTGGCTCGACAGGAGGGCACACGAGATGAGCGATCGACTGCTGGTCGCAACCCGCAAGGGGTTGTTCGTACTGCAAGCCGATGGAGCGGGCGGCTGGACAATCGGCGAACCCGAATTCGTCGGCGAGCCGGTGAGCATGGTGATGCCCGACGCGCGCGACGGCTCGCTCTATGCCGCACTCAACCTGGGCCACTTCGGCGTGAAGCTGCATCGCCGGCGTGCGGGCGTGGCGGACTGGGAAGAATGCGCGGTGCCCGTCTATCCGCCACAGCCTGCGGAGGAGATTGCGGCCAGCGAGCCGGACGCATTGGGCCGGCTGCCCGCGCCGTGGTCGCTCCAGCAGATCTGGTCGCTCGAACCGGGCGGCGCGGACGAGCCGGGCGTGCTGTGGGCGGGCACGATCCCTGGCGGCCTGTTTCGCTCCGGCGACGGCGGCGCCAGCTGGGAACTCAACCGGCCGCTGTGGGACCGCCCGGAGCGGCGCGAATGGGCGGGCGGCGGCTACGACGCGCCGGGCATTCACTCGGTGATGGTCGATCCACGCGACAGCCAGCATGTGACGGTGGGCGTGTCGTGCGGCGGCGTCTGGCAGACCGGCGACGGCGGCGCAAGCTGGCGCCTCACGGCCGAGGGCATGGAAGCCGACTACATGCCGCCCGAGCGGCGCGGCGAGCCTAACGCGCAGGACCCGCACCGCGTGGTGCAATGCGCGGCGAATCCGGATGTGCTGTGGACCCAGCATCACTGCGCGATCTTCCGCTCGACCGATGGCGCGGCCCACTGGCGGCGCATCGAAGCGCAGCCGTCGAGCTTCGGTTTCGCGGTCGTGGTGCATCCGCGCGAGCCCGATACCGCGTGGTTCGTGCCGGCCCAAAAAGACCAGTACCGCGTTCCCGTGGATGGCCGGTTCGTCGTGACGCGCACGCGCGACGGCGGGCGCACCTTCGAGCGCTTCTCGAACGGCTTGCCGGCGGCCCCGGCGTACGACCTCGTCTACCGGCACGGACTCGATATCGACGACTCCGGCACGCGCCTCGCCATGGGCTCGACCACGGGCGCGCTCTGGACCTCGGACGACGGCGGCGAAAACTGGCGACTCGTTTCGGCGCACTTGCCGCCGGTGTATTGCGTGCGGTTCGGGTGACCGACGTCTTCCCGCCCGCCGTTATCCCGCGGGCTGAAACATCGTCATGCGCTGCAGGATCCAGTCGAGCAACTCATGCGCGGCCGCCACGAGCGGCCGCCCCGACTTCACGAGCACGCGCGCCTTGGTGCCGCGAAAGAGCGTGTGATCGATCGGCACGGTCACGAGTTCACCGGCCTCGATCTCGCGCGCGGCGGCGAACTCGCCGATCAGCGTCGCGAAGTTTTCCACGGCGACAAAACGCTTGAGCGCGGTCAGCGAATTCGTGGTGAGCGTCGCGCGTATCTCGACGTTCTCCGCGAACGCCAGCATGTTCGCGAGATGCCCGATGCCGAACGTGCTCGGCATCAACGCGAGCGGCCACGCGAGCAGGTCGTCGATCGTCGCAGGCGTGCCCCGCCGCGCGAGCGGATGGTCGCGGCGCACCAGCAGCACGACGGGCTGCGCTGAACTCGCGCGGTACTCGATGCGCTCGTGCGGCGGCGGATTGAACGCGAGGCCGATATGCGCGCGGCTCTCGGCGACCTCATTGAGAACGTCGTCGACGGGCAGCATCGTGAGGCTCACGTCGAGCTTCGGATAGTGCGCGCAGAACGGCGTGACGACCTCGGCGACGAGCGCATCCACGTAGCCCTCGCTCACGGCCAGATCCACGCGGCCTTGCTGGAGCCCGCGCAACGCGTGTAACTGGTCCTCGAACTTCTCCTGCTGCGCGCGATAGCCGCGCCAGAACTCCAGCAGATGCGCCGCCGCTTCGGTGGGCTTCACGCCGCGCGCCTGGCGCTCGAACAGTTGCGCGCCCAGTTCGTCTTCCAGCAGCCTGATTTGCCGCGTGATGACCGAGGGGGAGGTGTTCAGGCTGTCCGCGGCGCCGCGGATCGTGCCGTGCGTGAGCACCTCGTGGAAATAACGCAGCCGCTGCTGATTGATTTCGCGCATCGCGCCCTCATTCGCGTAAACGGACTGTTGCCGAAAAAAGAACGATATGTGAACTTTGTTGCTCTTGCTAGCGAAGTTTGCCCTGGCCAGGATGGTATTGCGCAGGACGCAAACCAGACAGGAGACAGGACATGGCCGCCATTCTTCCCCGCGCGAGAAGCCTCGACGCTTCCGCGCTCTACAACAGGATCAACGCGCGCTTGCTGCCGTTTCTGCTGATCTGCTATTTGTTTGCTTACCTCGACCGTGTAAACGTCGGGTTTGCCAAGCTGCAGATGCAGACCGACCTCGGCTTCTCCGATGCGGCCTATGGCGTGGGGGCGGGCATTTTCTTCATCGGCTATGTGCTGTTCGAATTGCCGAGCAACCTGCTGTTGCCGAAGATCGGGGCGCGCAAGACCTTCGGGCGCATTCTCGTGCTGTGGGGCATCACGTCGGCGTGCATGCTGTTCGTGCGCAGCGTGCCCGCGTTTTACGCCATGCGCTTCCTGCTAGGCGTGTTCGAAGCGGGCTTTGCGCCGGGCATGATCTTCTATCTCTCGCGCTGGTACGGCCCCTCGCGCATGGCGCGCGCCATTGCAATGGTGTTTCTGGCCGGCCCGATCGGCGGCATTGTCGGCGGCCCGGTTTCGGCGGCCATCATGAGCACGCTTGCGGGGAAGGCGGGCCTTGCGGGCTGGCAATGGATGTTTCTCGTGGAAGGCCTGCCGTGCATCGTGCTCGGCATCGCGACGTTCCTCTATCTGCCCGACCGTCCGGCCGACGCGGCGTGGCTGAGCGACACCGAAAAGCGCCAGATCGAAGCCGAAGTCGGCGCGCCCGAGGCCCATGCCACCTCGTTCGGCAGCGTGCTGCGCGATCGCAAGGTCTATGTGCTCGCGTTTGCGTACTTCTGCATCATCGCGTCGATTTACGCCATCAGCTTCTGGCTGCCCGCCATTCTCAAGGCGCAGGGCGTGAGCAATCTGATCACGCTGGGCTGGTACACGTCGATTCCGTATGTCGCGGCAGCAGTGGGCATGCTTTATATGGGCCGCCGTTCGGACCGGCTCGGCGAGCGGCGCTTTCACTGCGCCGTGCCGGCCGCGGTCGCCGCGCTGCTTTTCGCGCTGTGCGCGGCCACGGGCAATCACCTGGCGCCCACGCTCGCGCTGCTCACGCTCGTGACGATGGCGCTGTGGATGGCCTACACGGTGTTCTGGGCGATTCCGCCCGAGTACATCAAGGGGCCGGCCGCGGCGGGCGGCATTGCGCTCATCAACACCATCGGGCTTTCCGGCGGATTCTGGGGGCCTGCGGCGATCGGCTGGATCAAGACGGCGGCCGGCAGCCTGCAGCCGGCGCTGCTCGCCATGGCGGGCGTGTCGCTCGTCGGCGCGCTGCTGATTCTTTCGGTCAGGCTCGCAGGCGCGAAGCCCTGAACGTACGTTGCTGCCTTCAAGGCACGGCACGAAACCGGTTTGATCAGTCATCCTATGCAAGTGAGGTAAAGGAAAATGAAGATTCTCATCGCGGGCTTCCAGCACGAAACCAACACGTTCGCCCCGACGAAAGCCAGTTATCAAAGCTTCGTTCAGGGCGAGGGCTTTCCGCCGCTCACGCGCGGCGCCGATGTGCTCTCGCTGCGCGACGTGAACGTGCCCGCCGGCGGCTTCATCCAGGCGGCGGAAGCGGCCGGCCATACGCTCGTGCCGGTCATCTGGGCCGGGGCGAGCGCTTCCGCGCACGTGACCGAAGACGCGTTCGAGCGCATTGCCGGCGAAATCGTCGATGCCGTGCGGCGCGGCGGCTTCGACGCGATCTATCTCGACCTGCACGGCGCGATGGTCACCGAGCATCTCGACGACGGCGAGGGCGCGCTGCTCGCGCGCGTGCGGGCCATCGTGGGCCGCGAGATGCCCGTGGTGGTCTCACTCGATCTGCACGCCAACGTGACCGAGCAGATGTTCACGCACGCGGACGCCATGGTCGCGTATCGCACGTATCCGCACGTCGACATGGCCGAAACGGGCGCGCGCGCCGCGCAGATCCTCACGCGCCTCTTCGCGGACCCCGGGCGCAGGCTCAAGCGCTACGTGCGCCGCATTCCGTTCCTGATTCCCGTGAACGGCATGTGCACGCTCGCGGAACCGGCGCGCGGCACCTACGCCCATCTCGCGCAGCTGGAGGACGATTCGGTCGTCTCGCTTTCGTTCGCGCCGGGTTTTCCGGCCTCTGATTTTCCCGAATGCGGCGCGGCCGTGTGGGGTTACGGCTTCGATGAAGCCGCCGTCATTGCAGCGGTGAACGAACTGGCCTCGGCCGTCGTCGAGCAGGAGCGCGACTGGGAAGTGCGCTTTCTCGACCCCGACGCCGCCGTGCGCGAAGCCATGCGCCTCGCCGACCACGCCACGCAGCCGGTAATCATCGCCGACACCCAGGACAATCCGGGCGTGGGCGGCGATTCGAACACGATGGGCCTCGTGCGTGCGCTGTTGCGCCAGGGCGCGCGCGACGCGGCCGTGGGCCTGATCTGGGACCCGCAGGCGGCCGCGAAGGCGCACGAGGCGGGCGTGGGCGCGACGATCGAGCTGGCGCTCGCGGGCGGCACGGGCGTGCCCGGCGACGCGCCGCTCGCCGGGCGCTTCGTCGTGGAGCACCTCGCCGATGGCCGTGTTCGTTTCGACGGCCCGATGATGAACGGCATGTGGACTGAAATCGGGCCGGTGGCGTGCCTGCGCATCGACGGCGTGCGGATCGCGGTCAGCTCCGTGAAGATGCAGATCTTCGACCGCAATCTGTATCGCGCAGCGGGTATCGAACCGGAGCGCATGAAGATTCTGGTGAACAAGAGTTCGGTCCACTATCGCGCCGATTTCGACGCCATCGCCTCGGCGCATCTCGTGGCGAAGGCGCCCGGCCCCATGGCCGCCGACCCCGCCGACCTGCCGTGGCAGCGCATCGATACGCGCTTGCGCCTGCGACCGAACGGGGTGTCGCTGAGCGAAATGCGGGAGTAGCGAGGGGTTTTGTATCGTTGTGTATCCACCGCGCCGATGGACAAGGAGGCTTGCAAAAGCAGGGGTGCGCGGAAACAAGCGGGATACGTGCGGGGGTTCAAATACACCCATGCCAGTCAGCGACGTCGCACCAGAGACATCGAAAAAGACTGGACGCGCGAGCCACGCCATCGTGGTCCGAACCAACTCATTGCTTACAGGTGGATACCATGAAACTCATCAAGTCGCTGATCGTTGCCGCTGTCGTCGCCGTTCCCGTCGTCTCCTTCGCGCAGTCGGCCGAGCCGCTCACGCGTGCCCAGGTCCGCGCCGAACTGGTGCAACTCGAAAAGGCCGGCTACAACCCGGCGGCCGACTACAACGACTATCCGCAGCACATCGAGGCTGCCGAAGCGAAGGTGAGTGCGCAGAGCGGCGCGGTGGCTTCGGCGTTCGGCGGCGTGGCGAATGGTTCGTCGGCGGCGGGCGCGGCCACGGCTGCGGCGCCGCACGACATTCCCGGCTTCGGTTCGATCTACGCGCATCAGTGATCGGCGCGTGAAGGCGCGAATGCAGGAGCGGCCCGCCTCGAGCGGGCCGTTGCCCATGTCGCGACTTGCCTCGTGCTTCGCTCCGGCCTAACCTGTGCCGGATACGACGACCCCGAGGCCAGCATGCAAATCCATCCCGTACGGCTGTCTCCCGGCGACGATCTGCGCGCCGCCGTCGAAAGCTTGCTGGGCCAGCAAGCCTCGCATGCGGCGTTCGTCATGCAGGGCATCGGCAGCCTGAGCGTCGCGCAGCTGCGCTTCGCCGGCGCCGAAACGCCGACCGAACTTCGCGGCGACCTCGAAATCCTCACGCTCGCGGGCTCGGTGTCGCCCGATGGCGCCCACCTGCACATGTCCGTGTCCGACGCGCAAGGCCGCGTGACCGGCGGCCACGTTGCGCGCGGCTGCATCGTGCGCACCACGGCGGAACTGTTGCTGGTGCTGCTGCCCGGCCATCGTTTCTCACGCGAACTCGATTCCGCGACCGGCTACCCGGAACTGCAGATCCGCAACGCGCCAGGCTGATCCGCCTGCGCCGCACTTCGAGCGAACCCTCGCACCGTCACAAAATTTAAAAGCGGCATCGCTATGCTTCGGCGTTGCCTCGCCGCTGTCTGTGCTGCGCGCGAGGCCCCGCTCGGGCCGCTCCTCGAGCCGTTGTTGTGCCTCTATCTGGACGGAGACTTCGATGACGGTCGAATCCGCGCTGGCGCGCTTGCCATGGCAAGGCGCGTCGCGCAGACGCTTGAGCCTGCCCGCTACATTCACGACGATGCGTGCGCCCGCCATGCTGCTTGCATGCGCAGCCGCGCTGTGTGCGCTTGACGCATGCAGCGCACGCGATAGCGACGCGCGCGCCGCGCTCACCACGAACGCCGCACGCGAACTCGCGCAAGCGCAGCCGGGCAGCACGCCACCGCGCCCGCAGTTGGCCAATGCCTTTACGCTGGCCTCGGATGCGGGCGCATCGAATCTCCCAGATAGTGCGAACAGCATGGCAAACGCCGGCGTCGCCTTGCCCGCGAACGCCGTGCGCTCGCCGGCGAAGCCACCCGCCGGCGGGAGCGCGCAAGACACACAAGCCGCGCAGATCGAACCGCTTGTCACACCCGTTATCCACACCGCCGATTGACGTACCCGGCCGCGCGGCCTTGCCGCCTGCCGCCCGTCAAGGCGGCGTGCCGTGCGTGCCTTTCTCAACCTGAAGATGGAAACCACAAGATGACCTCGAGAAGCCGCCGTGACTTTCTCCGCACCGCTGCGATGAGCGCCGGTTCGGCCACCGCCCTGACGATGCTGCCGCAGGGCATTCGCAATGCGCTCGCGATTCCCGCGAACAATCGCACGGGGAGCATCCGCGATGTCGAGCACATCGTGATCCTCATGCAGGAGAACCGTTCCTTCGACCATTACTTCGGCACGCTGCGCGGCGTGCGCGGCTTCGGCGACACGCGCGCGATCACGCTGCCGACCGGCAAGCCCGTGTGGAACCAGCCGCTCGCGGCCGGTGGTGTGGGCGAAGTGCTGCCGTTCCATCCCACGGCGTCCAACCTGGGCCTGCAGTTCATCCAGGACCTGCCGCACGACTGGACCACGACGCACGCCGCCTGGAACGGCGGCCGCTACGACCAGTGGGTCCCGGCCAAGGGCACGACCACGATGGCGTACCTCACGCGCGACGACATTCCGTTTCACTATCAGCTCGCCGACGCGTTCACGATTTGCGACGCGTACCACTGCTCGACGATGACGGCCACCGACCCGAACCGCTACTACATGTGGACCGGCTGGGTGGGCAACGACGGCAGCGGCGGCGGCCCCGTGATCGACAACGCGGAAGCGGGGTATGGCTGGTCCACGTATCCCGAAGTGTTGCAGAGCGCGGGCATCACGTGGAAGATCTATCAGGACGTCGGCGAAGGTCTCGACGCCAAGGGCTCGTGGGGCTGGACGGGCGACAACGCGTACATCGGCAATTACGGCGACAACTCGCTCCTGTATTTCCATCAATACCAGAACGCGCAGCCCGGCAATCCGCTGTATGACCGCGCACGCACGGGCACGAACGTGCTGGCGGGCGGCGGCTATTTCGACGTGCTCAAGCAGGACGTGGCGAACAATGCGCTGCCGCAGGTCTCGTGGATCGTTGCGCCCGAGGCGTACTCTGAGCATCCGAACTGGCCCGCGAACTATGGCGCGTGGTACGTCGACCAGGTGCTGCAGATCCTCACGTCGAACCCGGACCTGTGGAGCAAGACCGTGCTGCTCGTGAACTACGACGAGAACGACGGCTTCTTCGATCACCTGGCGCCCCCGTTCCCGCCCGCATCGAGCGCGAACGGCCTCTCGACCGTCGACACGACGAACGAAATCTTTCCGGGCAGCAGCAAGTATGCGGCGGGCCCGTACGGCCTCGGACCGCGCGTGCCGATGCTCGTGGTCTCGCCGTGGTCGCGCGGCGGCTGGGTGTGCTCGGAGACGTTCGACCATACTTCCGTGATCCGTTTCATCGAGAAGCGTTTCGGTCTGCATCACGACCTGCGCGAGCCGAACATCACGCCGTGGCGCCGTGCCGTGTGCGGCGACCTCACATCGGCATTCAACTTCGCCACGCCTAATGCGGCGATTCCCGCGCTGCCTTCCACGACGGGCTATGCGCCGCCCGACAAGCTGCGTCACCCCGACTACGTGCCGGTGCCGCCAGTCGTGGGCAGCGTGCCGAAGCAGGAAGCGGGCGTGCGCAACGCGCGCGCGCTGCCGTACGAGCTGTTCGTGCGTTTCGATGCGAATGCCGGCACGGGCGACGTCACCACGCGCTTCGTCAATTCGGGCCGCGCCGGTGCCGTGTTCCTCGTCTACACGGCGGGCAGCACCGATGCGCCGCGCACCTATACGGTCGAAGCCGGCAAGCATCTCCAGGACAAGCTCGCGCTTGGCGCGAGCGGCGCGTACGACTTCAGCGTGCATGGGCCGAACGGGTTTCTGCGCCGTTTCGCGGGCACCCAGGTCAAGTCGGGCTGGTTCGGCGGCAACGAAACGGCGCGCCCCGAAGTGGTAGAGGGCTACGACGTGGCGAACGGCAACCTGCAACTGCTCCTCGAGAACAAGGGCGGCGCGCGCTGCCAGTTCACGATCGTCAACGCGTATGACCCGGGCACGAAGATCCAGCGCACCGTGACCGGCGGCGACACCGGGCAGCTCTATCTCGACCTGCGCAACGCGCACGGCTGGTACGACCTGACGATCACGGTCGATAGCGATGCGACGTTCGTGCGCCGCATTGCGGGCCACGTCGAGACGGGTCATCCGAGCTATAGCGATCCCGCGCTCGGCGCCTGATATCGCTGAGGAGTGAGATGAGCCACGGCTTTCGCGAGCCGTGGCTTTTCTTGTTTACCGCGTAATCGAGCAGGGGCGACCAGGGCGCCTCTAGCGCCAGCGTGGCGGCGGCGGTCCCCAGCCGGGATGGCGGACGTGTCGCGGACCCATGAAATGCGGAGGACGGTGCCACGGAGTAAAGCCGTGGCGCGAATACACGACGGGAGGCGGCCACATCGGCGCGGCGGGATGCATGAAGAATACGGGCGGCGGCGGCGCGTAGAACGCCCCAGGAATCCCGATGCCCACGCCGACATTGACGTTCACGCGCGCCTGTGCGGTTTGCATCGCGCACAGCGTCGCCGCGATACAAAGGAATGCAAACTTCAACACACGGAGTTTCATCGCCGATCCTCCGTCGCGAGTGCGCGTTGCCAGCGCTCGCGGCTGGTTATTTCGTGTGCGCTTCAGTGGGTCGGAAAGCGGCGTCCGCAAGCTTCTTCTGCGAGTCGGGCATGGCCGCGTAAAGCGCCGAGAAGGCATCGAGCATCGCCTTGCTGCCGTCGGCATTCGCCTGGGCGATCTCGTTCCACGATTGAAGGTTCTCCACCGCGGTTTGCTGCTGGGCATTATCGTGCCGCTGCTGGATCAGATCATCCACCGTTTTGGCGTTATTGCGCATGACGTCGGCCACTTTCGCCCACTGATCCTCTTCGGCGGGAGTAATCTTCAGTTCGGCATGCAGTTCTTTCACGCGGTCGTCGACGGTTTCAACGTGATGCTGATGCGACGACGCAGCCGGAGCGCTGGCCTGGGCCCAGCACGTGGAAGTGCCGAGCAGGGCTAGCGCAAGCAGGACAGGTTTCATTGTCAGCCCTCGCGAAAAGCGTTTGCCGGCAATGGCCGGCAAGTCGGAACGAACCATTTTGATCATAGCAGCGGCGGCAACCAATTTCGGCATCCTCTATGTAACAGCGAATAACAGGGAATAGGGCACGATTCCCGAATGCACCACGCTTCACTCACGCAGAAAATCGGCCTGGCTTGCCCGGCAGCGAGTCATTCTGACGATACCAGGAGGCAACGTGGCGATTCGATTGGCATTTCAGAGGGCATCGCATTCGCATTCCGCTCCCGTCGCCCGGTTGGCTTGGGGCAGACTGGCGTGCGCCACCCTGGCCGTGGCAACTTTGGCGGGCTATGTGCCTGCGAGCCGCGCCGCCGTGTCCATCATGCGCCCGCCGCGCGAGGCGAGATCCGACGAACCGCTCGTCGTGACGATCGTGTATTCCGGCGATGCGCCGACCGGCAGTTCGATCGATGTGCCGCGCGATTTGAGCATCACGCTGACCAATGGCGAGGCGTTGCCGAAGGCCGTGCTGCTCGCGCGCGAACCAGGCGCACCCGAGCATTTGCGGCTCGCCGCCGGAGAGATGAAGGCGGTGAGCTATAGCGCGGCATGGCCCAAGTGGGCGCGCGGCGCTTTGAGAGTGGATGTGCCGGGCGTGGACGTTTCACCTTCCGTGGTCCTGCTCACGCGCATGCCGGCCTCGGCAACGGCGAACGCCGCGGCTCCTGCCTCCGCGCCTTTGGTGCCGGCGGCAACGGTTGCGTCCGCATCGGAACCGGTCGCCACGGCGCCAGTTGAAGGACCGATGGCGGGCAATGCTTCGCTTGCGGCGCAAATGCCGCCCTCCACCGTAAAGCCCTCGAATTCGCTGGTGCCTGACATTGGCACTTTCCTCGCGGGTCGTCTTTCGTTCTACCAGCCAAACTATTTCGCGGACGGCTGGTCGTCGAGCGACGCGGATCTCGCCAGATTCCAGATCAGTATCAAATTCCGCTTCATATTGCCGGACGATCCGCGTTCACGCGGTTTCCTCGACAACCTCTATTTTGCCTATACGCAGACTTCGCTTTGGGATGTCCGCGGGGACGAGTCGCCGTTCCACGATACGAGCTACATGCCCGCGCTCTTCTACTACCTCGAGGACACCGGGTGGAGGTCCAGCTGGTTCACGCGAATGGGCATCGAGACGGGGTACGAGCACGAGTCGAACGGGACCGCCGGTTCAGGGTCGCGCGGCGTCGATATCGTGTACGTGAAGCCGATCTGGGATTTCGGCGACCTCAACGCCAACCACCTGACTATCGAGCCGAAAATCTACGCGTACGAGCACATCCAGGAGTCGAATGGGGATATTGCTCACTATCGCGGCTATGTCGATCTGCTGTTCAAATATGGCAGCCCCGACGGCTGGCAACTCGCGACGACCCTGAGAAAGGGCACGAGATCGACCTATGGAAGCGTCGATGTGCAATTTACATACCCGCTCGCCAAGCTATTCGGCAATGCATGGGGCGGGTACCTGTTCCTCAACTACTTCAACGGCTACGCCGAAGATCTTCTCGATTACAACCAGCACCGCTGGGCTGCGCGCATCGGTTTCGCGGTGTCGCGCTAACTGACTTTGGCTTGCGAATGTTGGGAAACGTCATTTTGTCAGGCGGGCATCGTAGAAAGACACCAGGCGTGGGTCACGTAATGCTTTGACCCACTACGAACCGGTGGCCGTCGGGTGTGGCCACGGTGCATTCGCGCATGCCGTACGGGCGATCGACCGGAGGCTGCAGGACAATTGCACCGCTTTGCGCGATTTCATCGTGAAACGCTTGAACGTTGTCGACTTCCAGATAACCGAAGTAGCTGTGATCCCCCGTCTCCGCCGGGGACAACGCATTGGGGCAATGGCCGAGCATGATCCGCACGCCGCCCCTCTCGACGATTCGCCAGTCGGTCGAATCGGCCCAATCCACGCGGAAGCCGAGCACGTCGCGAAAGTATGCCGCGTTGCGTTCGAGGTCCTGGACGGCAAGGACGAAAGCGAAGGGACGTAGCGTGTTCGTGTTGGTCATGAGCGATCTTCTTCAACAGAGATTCGATTGCGGGTGGCGTGAGTATGACGCACGCGTCGGGCATCGTGTTTGCTCGCTGCACAGGCAGTGCGCCATTCGCAACCTGGCTAGCCGGTTGCAGTGCTGCTTACGCGCGCACATCGGAGGAATGACCATGAATGACCAACGGGAAGAGCGCGTCCGGCGACGCGCATATCAACTCTGGGAAGATGACGGCGCGCCGCAGGGGCGGGCGGACGAATACTGGAGCCGCGCCGAAAAACAGGTTGCCGCGGAATATGACGCGGAAGGAGAAACGTCGAGTATCGCCAGCGATCAGGCCGGCAAGCGCCGGCTTGCGGGTGAACCCCTGCAGGAGAGGGACGCCATGCCGCCGAACGAACTGGCGCGCGACAAGCGGCGCGGCGGCGGGTGACATCCCGCATGTGCCGCGCTTTAGTCCAATGACATGCCAGCCTGCGCGACCTGTTCGCACATCAATGATGCGCGAACAGGTCGTTGCGGCCCTCGTGTGACACGAGTGCGTCGTGGCGCGACGTTTGCGCAACCGACGCATTCGAGGTGCCCGAGCTTTCCATCCCATAGCCGGAGTCGTCGGTGCGTTGCGTGCTGGCGTGCTGCGGGTTTGCCGGTTGCTGCATCTGCATCTGCCTGGTTTGTGCCGCGGGTTCGGTGTTCTGTGCGAAGACGACGGGGGACAATACGACGCCGAGCGAGACAATAGCAGTAGCGAGTAGAGGTTTCATGATTCACGACTCCATATAATAAAATCGATTCGGATGACTAAAAAAATGCGCGGATTGCAAAAACCGTTTTTGCAGACGCTCATTCAATCTTGCGCAGTCCGATCACTACGGCGCATGTCCCCAGACTACGCAGCCAACCTTAGAATTTGCTTATGCGCAGGCAACGGTTCGCGTTTCGTGCGTATTCGGCCGTAGTTAAGGCTTAGTTAAGCAACGGCGGCATATAGTCCCAAGCTGTTTCGTTCCGCCCGTCATGCGGCGCAAGGAGTATTCATGTCCACCACCACACGAAGTCTCATCGAAGATGCGGTCAGCAAGGTCCCCGCCGTGACGCTCGGCTTCTGGATCATCAAGATTGCTTGCACCACGCTCGGCGAAACCGGCGGTGACTGGGTGACGATGTCATTGAACCTGGGCTATCTGGTCGGCTCGCTCATTTTCCTCGCGTGCTTCGTCGTGCTGGTTGGGGCGCAGATCCGCGCACAGCGCTTCTACCCGTGGCTTTATTGGGCGACGATCGTCGCCACGACCACGCTCGGCACCACGCTCGCCGACTTTTTCGACCGCTCGCTCGGCGTAGGCTATCCCGGCGGCGTATCGATCATTCTGCTGTTGCTCCTGGCCAGTCTCGCGATCTGGTACCGGGCAGAAGGCACGGTTTCGATCGAGAGTGTCGCGACGCCGCGCGTCGAGTGGTTTTACTGGATTACGATCCTGTTTTCGCAAACGCTCGGCACCGCGCTGGGCGACTGGGTCGCGGGCGAAGACCGCGGCGGCCTTGGCGTGGGCTACGAATACGGCGCTGCGATCTTCGGCGCGGGCCTCGTGGTCGTGGCGCTGCTGTGGTTGTGGCCGCGCGTGTCGCGCACGGCGCTTTTCTGGTTCGCGTTCGTGCTCACGCGCCCGCTCGGCGCGACGCTGGGCGATCTGCTAGACAAGCCTGTCGCGGACGGCGGCCTGCACTTCAGCCGCTTTTATGCTTCGGCGCTGCTGATGATCTTTATCGTCGGCTGCATCGTGGTGCTGCCTCAGCGTGCCGCTCGCCGGGTGCGCGACGCGTAGCGCGCATGAGTCATTGCGGCATCACGCACGTGAAACTGGTCGCGCGATTCAGATTGCCCTTGCCCAGATAGCGCGGAAACGCCGGGTAGCGGCACAGCGGCCGCGTGCGGCCGTTCGTGGCCTGGGCAATGTCGGTCGCGAACAACGTTTCCGGCGCGCTGTCGTGCGTGACCCAGTCGTCGAGCGCGCCCAGCAGATCGACGGACGGAATGAACACGCCGTTGCCGTGCTGGTAACCCGGCACCATGTAAAGCCGCATGAAGCTGTCCACCCGCGCTTCGCCGTAGCGCCCCACCAGCCCCTGGTAATAGGCGATGGTCTGGTTCGGGCTGATGACCTCGTCGGCGAGTCCCTGCAAGGTGATGAGCTTGCCGCCTCGCGCGATATAGCGCGACACGTCGGGATTCATCGCGCCGATTGTCGTCGACAGCGTAAGCAGCCGCTCGCGGTAACGGCCGGGATGCATTACGTCGAAGTTCGTCGAATCGAAAGTCGGGTCGTGCGTGATGAAGTATTTGAGGTAGGCATCGCCCTGCGCGTACAGGTAGCCATTGGAGACGAACCCCAGTTGAGTCAGCCGCTGCGGCGAGTGCGCGAGGCCCAGCATGCTCGTGAAGCGCGTGCCCTGGAAGACGTTGTAGCCGCGATAGGTGTCCGCATTCCAGGCGAGCGCGTAGGGCAGGCGCAGGCCGTCGCGCAGGCTTTCCAGCGTCGCGAGTTGCGGTGGCGTGAGGCAGTCGTCGGGGGCGTGCTGGCGATCCGCCTGGTCCTGTGAGGAGCAACGCAGCGAGTCGATGATCTCCGGCTCTTTCGCGCGGCAGGCTTCGACGTCGCTGATGAGGCCGTCCGCCGCGCCGTCGAGCGTGTCGCACACCTGCATCACGCGCTCGTACACGTGCTCCAGCAGCTGCGGCGACAGATAGCCGCCCGGCGTGCGGTATTCGTGCTGGCCCACCACGACGCCTGTCAGGCGCACGCCCGGGAAGTTCAGCGCGGGCGAGTTCGCGATCACGCCGTCGTAGTCGTCGGGATAGCGCTGGATCACGGTGTAGCCTTCGCGGCCGCCCGTCGAGCCGCCCGCGAAATACATGTGCTCCGGCGCCCGCCCATAGCCGAGCGTGATCAGTGCGAGCGCAACGTCATGCGCCTTCTTCAAATGCGCGTAGCCGAAGTTGGTCACGGCTTCTTCAAGCAGCCCGAAGTTGGCTTCCGACGACGTGCCGTTGTGGCCGGAGTCGTCGCCGAAGGTCGCATAGCCGCGCGCGAGCGGGGCGCGGTCGGGCGAGAAGGGCATCGGGCCGGTTCCCGTCACCACGACGCCGCTGTAGCCGCCACCGCCGAATTGCAGCGCGCGGCCGTTCCAGCGGCTCGGCAGGTTCACTTCGAAGCGGATGTCCGGCGTCCCGGCGCTCTGGGCGCGGATAACGCCGGTCAAGCGGCAGAAGTCGCCGTTGAGATTGCCTGTGGCGGTCGCGGAGATCATCGCGGCGCTCTGCACCAGCGCGCCGTTCGTCGGCAGGCCGATGCTCGCGGGCGGCAGCAGCGCGCCAGCAAGGTCGGTGCAATGCAGCGGCAGCGAAGGCGTGTGCTGGGCGAAAGCGGGGCCGCTGGCGATGAGCGTGAGCGTGGCGATGGCGATCGCCTCGAGGGATCCGAGTGCGCGTGTGCCCCGTCGTATCATCCGCAGCCGGCTCCGTTGACGCGCGCACGGGCCTTCTCCTTCTGGCGCCCGAGCGAGCCGCGCCAGGCCCTCGCGAGCATGAGCGTCGCGCCGATCGCGACGGTGTCGCCGGCGAGCGCCGCCGCGAACGCCGCCGCGCCGTGCAGCGCGTGTGGCGTGGCGGTGTCGATGATCACCGAGATCAGCGTGCCGCCGACGAAGCATACGAGCCCCGTGCGGCCCACGGTCACGACGGCGGGCACGCGCGCGGCGATCCGCGCGATCGTGCCGCGATGAACGAAATACGCCGCCACCAAGGCAATGCCGATGAAGTTGACGACGCGCGCGAAGGCCAGATGCTGTTTCATTGTCCCAGGCATGGGTTGAGTCAGGACGAACCATTTAACCGCCGCGAACAGCACCACCGCGGCGAACGCGCATCGTACCAGCCAGCGCGCGATTGCCGAGGTCTTGAAGCCGGGCGGAACCGGGTGCAGCCGGCAGAGCATGCCGAATACGAACATCAGCTGCCACGCGAATGGGTTGAACGGCCAGGTCGCGAACGCGCTCGCGCCGATGAGCGCAGGCAGCAGCGGCGCGAAGGCCCAGAGCACCAGGCTGCAGACCAGCGTGGCGAGCGGCGCGCGGCGGGCGAAGGGCACGGCCGCGGGCACGCACAGGGCAAATATGACATACATCGGCAGCACGCTCGACAGATACGGCTGGCGCGCCAGCAGGACGACGTGGAAAGTTTCGCGTATGGGATGCGTGGCGAACGACGCCCAGCCGCTCAGGTCGGCGGCAGCGGGGTTCAGGTGCAGGAGCGCGAGTATCGCGCCCGAGAGCAGTGTGAGCAGGGCGGTCAGCAGATAGGCGCGGTAGATTTCCCAGCTGCGGCGCAGGAAGCGGCCTTGCGCGGCGCTCATGCCGCGGCGCGCGCGCACGGCCATAAAGGCCGCGGCCGACGCGTAGCCGCCGAGAAACACGAACACTTCGGCGGAGTCGCACAGCGCGTAAGCGTGCAACGTCAGCTGCGACAAGGCGCTGCCCGGAATGTGATCGAGCACGATCACGATCAGCACGACGCCGCGGAAAAAGTCGACTTCGATCGAACGCCCCTGGCGAGACTCCATGGTGCCCTCGCAAGCATCGCGGCGACGCCGCTCCGGCTTGGCGTCGACCGCTCGATGAATGGCCGGGCGGCGGTTCACGTATCGTGGCGCCGCCCTTATGCGTACGAGGGCATCTCGCAGGTATCGTTCCCTGCGCTCGGCGGGGTCAATGCTTTGTGCGCCGGATATGACGCTCACGCCATGCTGGCGCCATCTGCATGCCAGCTATGTGGCGCTTGCGATGTCCGGCCGCGTGCCGCTTACTTCGCGGCAGCGGCGCGCTCGATCGCGGCGATGTCGATCTTGCGCATGGTCATCATCGCTTCCATCGCGCGCCTGCCGGCTTCGCGATCAGCGCCGAAGACGCATTCGAGCAGGCGCTTCGGCGTGATCTGCCACGAAAACCCCCAGCGATCCTTGCACCAGCCGCAGTCCGACTCCTCGCCGCCGTTGCCGACGATGGCGTTCCAGTAGCGGTCGGTCTCTTCCTGGCTGTGGGTCTCGACCATGAAGCTCACGGCCTGGTTCGCCTGGAAGTTGGGGCCGCCGTTCAGGCCCACGAAGCGCCGGCCGAGCACCGTGAATTCGACCACCAGTTCCGCTCCCGCGCCGATGCCAGGTATCGGGGAAACATGGCCAGCCCCGACATGACTGTCCGGAAACGTCGCAGCGTAGAACTCCGCCGCTTCGCGTGCTCTACCTTCATCGAACCACAGGCAAGTCACAAGCTCCGTCATCACGATCTCCTTTGACAAGGCGCCTGATTGCCGGCGCGTAGCGCACATTGTGACAAAGCCCCGGCGGTATGGGGGACTTTTGCTGGTGGAGCAGGGTGGCTAGTCGATGCAACGTTCGATCGCGAGGGACTGGGCGTTGTGTGCATCTATCCTGTCGTGTTTCGACGGTGATTCGGACTGCGACGCAAGACACAGCGCAAGATTGGCGCGGGTGCTGTTTGGCGAGAACATGAGCGCAAGGATTAACGCTATTACTGCCGCAACCAGAATGGCGACGCCGCGCAAGGTTGCGCGCAGAGCGGGCGACAAAGGAGCAATGGCGCTAAAACGCGAAGTTTGTTTGACGAGGGTTCGGAACATGGCGGGCTCTTTGCGATGAGCGTCGAGGGCATGACGCCACGATAGACAGGCCCGGCAGCCGCGACAAGACCCAGCCGCGCCTCAAAACATGGAGCCACGCACGGCGGGATCGGGGGACCTGCGACTACTTCAGGAATGCTTGACGATAGACATTCGGCGCGGCGCCAAACGCGTCGCGAAAGCGATGGCTGAAGTGACTCGCATTCGCGTACCCGCACTCTGCCGCAATCTGCGCGAGCGGCAGGGCGGTCGTGCGCAACAGCAAACGCGCCCGCTCCAGACGCTGGGCGGCGATCCACGCATGCGGCGGCCGCCCGAACGAGGCGCGAAACATGCGCGCGAGATGGTACTCGGAAAGGCACGCGACATCGGCCAGTGCGCCGAGCGTCAGCGTCTCGCCCAGGTGGGCGTCGATATAGTCACGCAGGCGCCGCCGTGTCGACACGGCGAGGCCACCCTTGAGCGCCGCGCCCGCGCGACGCACGCCCTGGCTGCGCAGCAGCAGGCTCAGCACTTCGTGCGCCGTTGCGTTGCTGCGCAAAAGGCCGTCTGGATCGGCCCAGTTTTCGTTGGCCAGCGTCTGGCACAGCACGGCGATCCGCTTGTCCTCGAAATACGTGCGGTCGGCCAGCGTGAGTTCGCGCGGTTCCCGGTCGAGTTCGCGCACCGCGCGCTGCGTGAAGTGCTCGGGCAGGAAGTACAGATGCATGAAATGCATATGGCCGCGCACCCACCAGCGCGATTCGTGGTCGCCCGGAAGCGCGCAGAGGCGGCTTGGCGCGCCGTACACGCCGGGCAGCTTCTGCCGCTCCGTGCGGTAGCCGCCGTCGAGATAGCACGACAGCGTGTGATGGCCGGGCCGGTCATAGACGGTCTCGGCCTCGCGCGTGACGCGCGTCCAGACGGCGGCCGCAAACTGGTCGCCGAGCCACGCAAAACGCTCCAGCGTCGCGTTCGCCGCGCTCAACGTGCGGCACACCGAATGCAGCCCAAAGGGCGTCTCGGCGAGGGCGGGCGCGGGAAGCGGCACCTGGGCGTTCATGGTCGGGGCGGCGGGCTGCAAGGCGGCGATGGGCTCCACAAAGCGGGTAGTCAAAGCGGGTTGGCAAAGTATACGCTCGCGCCCCCGCTGTTGCTGGCCGTGGCCGGGCGCAGGCAAGAAATGCGCAATCCTGGACAAGTCCGCGCCGCCCCCGTGCGCCATAGTTGGGGCATCGACTAAAGGTCCTTTCCGACAATGAATCTTTTACTCTACGTGCTCACCGTCCTGATCTGGGGCACCACCTGGATCGCTATCAAGTGGCAGCTCGGCGTCGTGCCTGCGCCTGTCTCGATCGCCTGGCGTTTCGGGCTCGCGGCGCTCCTGGTGTTCGCGCTGCTGGGCGTGATGCGCCGCCCCATCTGGCCGCCGCGCGCGGCGTGGCGCTACCTCGTCGCTCAGGGGCTGGCGCTGTTCTGCCTCAATTTCCTGTGCTTTTACTATGCCGAGAACATCGTGCCGAGCGGGCTCGTGGCCGTGGTGTTTTCGACCGCGCCGCTGCTGAACTCGATCAACGGACGCATTTTCATGGGGCGGCCGCTGCAACCCTCCGCAGTGGGCGGCGCCGTACTGGGCCTGATCGGGATCGTTTGTCTCTTCCTGCAGCAGATGGCCGGCCATATCGGCGATCAGACCGTGTGGCTCGGCCTCGCGGTGGCGTTTCTCGGCACGCTGTGTTTCTCCACCGGCAATCTGCTTTCCAGCCGCATGCAGTCGATGGGGCTCAATCCGCTCGTCACGAATGGCTGGGCCATGCTGATCGGCACCGCGGCGCTCGTGGCCGGCAGCGCCGTCGCCGGATTGCCGTTCAGGCTCGAAATGGACGCGCGCTATCTCGGCGCGCTGGCCTGGCTCGTCGTGGCAGGGTCGGTGATCGGTTTTACGGCCTATCTGACGCTGGTTGGCCGGATCGGGCCCGAGCGCGCGGCGTATTGCACGGTCTTGTTCCCGATCGTGGCGCTGGCGGTTTCGACGGTCTACGAGGGCTACCGCTGGTCCTTGCTTGCCGTGATCGGGCTTTTGCTGGTCGTCTCGGGCAACCTCGTGGCGTTCGATCTGACGCGGCGCCTGTTCACGCGGCGCGCGCCCGCTGCCTGAGCGGGCTTCAGCGGGCGAGGCTGGCCTTGAGCGTAATGGCGTAGCGCCGGTACAGCCAGGCGGAACACGGCGCGCTGACGGTTGTTGTTTGCGTTCGTTCTCGAAGCGACAGTCGGGCCCTTATGTGTTTTGCATCACTCACCGCTGGCCCGGGCGGCCGCGTCGATTGTGACGGGATATGGGGCGCGAGTATGTGGGATGGCAAACCAGACCTTCCCGTGAATGATTATTCAATTGAAATTCGGATGCCTCCATTCTTATTACAAAAGAGGCGGCCTTCATAATTCATCGTTTGCGCTAAAGATTCGTCTGACGGTTGCCGATACCCTCGGATGAGCAGATAAATATGAATGCAAACACGCGGCGTGCCAGCCGCTCCGGGGTTACCGCGTAGGCCCGCGCCTGCGGGGACTGAAACGAATGCAAAGCCGATGGCCTGTCTGCGCGTGCAGCCCACGCCCGCGCGCGCTTTTCACCCTCCTGGCGGACGCGGTCCCCGCCGCGCTGTTCAGGTTCGCAGCAGCACTCAAACCCGATGGCACGGCCACGACTCCAGCGGGCGGATAAGGACATGGCATTGCAGACAATGCGGAATTCGCCCAGTGCGTCCAGTGCGTCGCGTGGTCCGCGCCGGGGACAGGGACAAAACAAAGACGGGAGAGGCCAGTTAATGAAGGTTCACGCTAGCGCGCTCACGCTGCTGCACTGGCTGGCGCAACGCGAAAGCGCGTCGGTCAGTGAAATTACTGCGTCGGGATTGATGAGTTCACGCGAAGCCTCGGATGTCGTTCGCTACGCCATGCGCAACGGCGCCGCCGAACGCGTCAATAAGGGCGCGAGTGCGCGAGGAACCGCGCGCTACCGCTCGACCGGCGTGCCTCTGCCGGAGCCACGGACGGCGCCGGCCGGTGCTTCGTTCGAAGGCTTGCTGAGCGCATGGGGAATCGCTAAGGAGCCGCCCGAGCTTCCCGCGGTGCGTACGCGCGTTTACCAGATCGAAGATAATGGCCAGGAAAGCCGAAGTGATGCTCGCCTCGGCAAACAAAAACTCAATGGTTGAAATTGACTGAGGGCAACTGAGAGAATAAGCGATGTGCCAACACGAGGCCGTATCCAATTCCTGTGCGGGCGGCCTCGATTAAAAAGAGAGTCAAGACGAGAAAACATGAGAGTACGTCCTTATCGGGGAAAACGCGCCTTGCTGATTGCTGTATTGGCAGGCGTCGCTTCATTTGCAATTTGCGAGTCTTTTGCACAGGCCGCCTTGGGCGGGAAGCTCGACTCACTTCAGATCGAAGCGTCCGCGCTCAGAGGCCAGTTGTCCTCGACGGCGTCGACGTCGACCTACACCACCCAGGTCATCACGCTGCCCACCGGCACGACGGTACGCGAATACGCGAACGCGGCCGGGCAGGTTTTCGCCGTGTCCTGGAGCGGGCCGCGTCCGCCGGACCTTTCGCAATTGTTCGGCACTTATTTCTCCGAATACAAGGCCGCGCTGCAGACGCCGACCCACGCTGACCTGCATCGACATGTAGCGGTCGAGTCGGCGCAGATGCGCTATGTGGGGGGCGGCCGGATGAACAACATGCGAGGCACGGCCTGGTTGCCTGCTGCGGTTCCTGCGGGTGTCACGCCGGAGGACCTGAAGTGAGCTCGGCTCGCAACGCATTTTGGGCAATGGCGCTCTGTCTCGTGCTGGCCGCTTGCGGCGGCGGTGGTGGCAGCAGCGGTAACGGCGGCCAGACCGCGCAATCAAGCACACAGGGTTCGGGCACGAGCAACGGTGGGAACTCGAGCGACTCGACGCTGGGCACCGGTAACGTCCTGCCGATTCGGGTGGACACCTCATTGGCGCCTTCCGGTAGCGGCTATGCGCCCAATCTCCCGGTGGCCACGGTGACGGTGTGCCTCCATGGCACCACGCAATGTACGGTCGTGACTGACGTTCTCGTGGATACCGGCTCGGTCGGCCTGCGTCTTACGTCCTCGGCGCTCGGTGCGCTGGCGAGTGCGCTGCCCGAGCAAAAGGACGGCAGCGGCAACGTACTTGGCGAGTGCTATCCGTTCGCGGACGGCCGGTATTTCTGGGGCCCGGTGGCTACCGCCGATATCAAGCTGGCTGGCGAAGTTGCCAGCAACGTGCCGATGATGATTGACGGTACGCCAGGCGGATTTCCTGCCGCACCCAGCGCCTGTGGCATCACCCTCGCGAACTCGCCGTCTGTCATTGGCGCTAACGGAATTCTGGGCGTTGCGAATCGCGTGGCGGATTGCCCGGGCTGCACGAGCAATGCGTCGAACGGCTATTACTATTCCTGCAACACGACGACCGGAACCTGCACGTCGACGGCAGTGACCGCCTCGGCCCAGACTCAGAACCCGGTGGCACTCTTCCCGCAGGACAACAACGGCGTCATCGTCGTGTTGCCCGCCATTTCGGCTGCGGGACAGGCGTCCGTCGATGGTTCGCTCGTCTTCGGGATAGGAACGCAATCGAACAACACGTTCAGTGCGACGTCGGTGCTGGGCTATGACGCGAGCCTGTTCATCTCGACCCAGTACAACGGGCAGGTGATGGCCGAGTCATACGTCGACAGCGGATCCAACGGCCTGTTTTTCGCTGACAGATCGATTACCCAGTGTGCCGGTGGGACCGGGTGGTACTGCCCGACGGCCACCCTGGCATTGAATGCGACAGCCTTCGGCAACGCAGGGGCCACGACGCCGGTGAACATGTCCTTCATGGTCGCGAACGAAAATACGCTTGCGAGTACACGCGCCTCGGCTTTCAACAATCTCGCGGCGACCGGAAGCAGCAGCACCTTCGACTGGGGATTGCCATTCTTCTTCGGGCGTAATGTCTACTTCGCGATTGCGGGCAGAACGGCGCCTGGCGGGACCGCGCCTTACGTCGCGTTCTAATGGCTGATTGACCGCGTGCAGTCATGACGCGCGGCAAAAGGGCGATCACGCTGTTAATGCGTGATCGCCCTTTGTTTTTGGGCGCGCTATCGCGCCAGCCGCTCCCGCAGAAACTCGATGAAGCGCTGCGTCTTCGCCGGCAGCAAACGCGTTTCCGTAATCGCGTAGACCGGCGTGGGCGTGCCATGCCACTGCGGCAAAATCCGCCGCAATGCTCCGCTGGCCACCTCGTCGGCCACGATTTCTTCCGGCAGCAGCACGATGCCCATGTCGAGTGTGGCGAGGCGGCGGATCATGCCGACGCTGTTGAGCGTGAAGCGTCCGCCCACCTTCACCGTGCTCGTGCGCTTCGCGTCGTGCAAGGTCCACGTGTCGGCCTTCAGGATGACCAGGCATTCGTGCCGTTCCAGATCAGCCGGCTTGCCTGGCTCGCCCGCGCGCTGAAGATAGCCCGGCGACGCATAAAGATATGGTGTGAGCGATGCGAGCGGACGCGCAATGAGTTGCGAGCTTTCGGACTCCCCCATGCGGATCGCCACGTCGAACGGGTCGCTCACCAGATCGACACGCCGCGGATTCAATTCGAAATCGAAGGAGATGGCGGGGTACAGGCCGGCAAATTCGGCGATCAGGGGCGCGAGGTAGGTGACGGCGAAATCGACCGGAAACGAGGCCCGCAGCACGCCGCTGGGCTGCGCGACCATGTCGCCTAGCTGCTCGTGCGCGAGGCGGGCTTCATCGACGATGCGCTTGCAGCGCTCGAAATAGATCTGGCCTGCTTCGGTCAACTCGATCTTGCGTGTGGTCCGATGCAGCAGGCGCAGTCCGATCGCTCTTTCCAGGCCGCTGATGCGGCGTGAAAGGGTGGAGTTCGGCATGCCCGTCACGTCCGCGGCGCTGCGAAACCCCCTGGCTTTGACGACCTCGACGAACAAGGCCATGTCGTTCAGTAGTTCCACCTTTGACTGCTCCATCAACGGATCAATGATATCCAAATTACCATATTTATCCCAATCGTGAAGCAGGCGATGATGCACCCATCCAAACCAGTCGAGGTGATCATCATGAGCAAGCTTTTCGAATCCGTGCGCGTCGGGCGTTACACGCTGCCAAACCGTCTGGCCATGGCGCCCATGACCCGTTCGCGCGCGCTGGCCGACGGCACGCCCGGCGAACTGGCCGCCGAGTATTACGCCCAGCGCGCGAGCGTCGGCTTGATCGTCACCGAGGGCACGCAGCCTTCGCAAGAGGGACAGGGCTACATTACGACTCCGGGCATTTATAGCGACGCGCATGTCGCCGGATGGAAAAAAGTCACTTCGGCCGTGCATGCGAGAGGCGGCCATCTCTTCATCCAGCTCATGCACGCCGGCCGCATGTCGCATCCCGACAATACGCGGCACCATCGCGCGGGCGTCGGGCCTTCCGCCATTGCGCCGGGCACGGCCATGTTCACGGCCAGCGGCATGCAGGACATTCCGGTGCCGCGTGCCTTGACCATCGAGGAAATCCGCCGCACCGTCCAGGACTTCCGCACCGCGGCCCGCCGCGCGGTCGAGGCCGGCGCGGACGGCGTCGAAATCCACGGCGCGAATGCCTATCTGGTTCAGCAGTTCTTCGCGCCGAGCGCCAATACGCGCACCGACGAATACGGCGGCCTGATCGAAAACCGCGCGCGCTTTGCGCTCGAAGTCGCGGCCGCCATTGCCGGGGAAATCGGCGCGGACCGCACGGCCATCCGCCTCTCACCGGGCACGACGCTGTGGGGCATCGACGAGGGCGCCCAAGGCCCCGATCTTTACCACTATCTGGTGGCCGAACTCGACAAGCTGGGGCTCGCCTATCTGCATATCGCGCATCAGGGCGACGAGGCGCTGCTGGCTGACATTCGCAAGCTGTGGAAGGGCGCGTTGATCGTGAACCGGGCGGGCCGCCCGCGCGAACAGATCGGCGCCGACGTGGCCACGGGGCTGGCGGATCTGGAGTCCTACGGTCAGATGGTGCTGGCGAATCCGGACTTCGTCACCCGCCTGCAGCGCGACGCGGCGATGAACGCGCCGGATCGCAACGGCTTCTTTGGAGGCGCCGCGCAAGGCTATACGGACTACCCCAGCTTGAGCGAAGTGGCCGACGCCTGACGCGGCGGGCAGACGCGCGGCGTGTGCTCCATTCGCCGCGCCCGTGCGAAGCCGCCTGCCTTGCGCGGTTTCGCATGGCTCACCCGAGCGGACCCGCAAGGGCGCGCCGATACCACGCATGGAAATGGCGCATGCCGTCTTCGAGCGGCGACTGATACGGCCCGGCGTCGCTGATGCCGCGCCGGTGGAGCCGCAGGCGTCCCGCGTCCATGCGCTCGGCGATCTCGTCGTCCTCGATCATCGTCTCCAGATACGCCGCGCGCTGGGCTTCGATGAATTCGCGTTCGAATGCCGCGATTTCTTCGGGGTAATAGAACTCCACCACGTTGAGCGTTTCCTGCGGGCTTTTCGGATAGAGCGTCGAGACCACGAGCACGTGCGGATAGAGCTCGATCATCTGGGTAGGGAAATACGCGAGCCAGATGGCGCCGAACTCGGGCGCTGCGCCGCCGCGATAATCGAGCAATCGATCGTGCCACGCGCGATAGATTTCCGAACCCGGCTGCGCAAGCGCGGCGTGCACACCCACGCGCTGCATGCTGTACGTCTCGGCGAAATCCCAGTCGAGCGTTTCGCAGGTCACGAAGCGCCCGAGGCCTGGGTGGAATGGCGCGACGTGATAATCCTCCAGATAGACTTCGATAAAGGTTTTCCAGTTGTACCGGCAGGAATGCGTTTCGACGTGATCGAGCACGTACCCGGAGAAGTCGAACTCGGGGCGCTCGAACACGCGCGCCATGTCGCGCGCGGGCTCACGTGGCCCTTCGTAGAGCAGTCCATGGCAATTTCGCAGTTCGAAGCGCTCGAGATTGCGGCACGGTTTGCGCTCGAACTGGGGCGCGCCGATCAGCTCGCCGCCGGGGGCGTACGTCCAGCGATGTAAAGGACACACGATGTTGCCGCCGCTCGCGGCGAGATTGCCTTGCGCAGGAGGGCCGCCGCTCGCAGCGACGTTGCCGGCCTTGCCGCCCAGCATGAGCGACTGGCGATGGCGGCAGACGTTCGAGAGCAGTTGCACGCCGTGCTCGCCGCGCACCAGCACGCGGCCGCCTTCGTCCTGCGGCAGGTGCCGCCAGTCGCCGCGCTCGGGCACCGACTGTTCGTGGCCCACGTATAGCGCCGAGTGCGCGAAGATACGCGCCATCTCGCGCTCGAACAGCGCCTCGTCGAAATAGGCGCTCGCGGGCAATTGCCCATGCGCTTCCTCCGTATCGGGCGGCAGCGCGAGATGCGCGAGGTCACTGATATCGTTCATCGGTCGGTTTCATCCTGTTTCGTGTTGCGCGTTCAGGCGCACGATGCGTTCATGCTTTGCGAGCCGCGGGCAGGTGCTGCAGAGTTCGCCGTCGCGGCGGCGATAGTGGTAGCAGCAGGTGCGGCGCTCCAGCGCGAGCGCGCTTGCGCCGTCCGTGCGCGAGAACGGGAAATAGCCTGAACAGCCTTGCAGGCCGAGTGCCGCGAGCCACCGCTGCCCATGCGCCTCGGCCTGGGCGTCGCTCCATTCGGGCCGCGCCTTGCGTGCCGCAAGCAGTGCGGCGAGCACCACGTCGGCCTGCGTGCCGCGCGCCGCCGCCGGATTGAGGCGGATCACCGGCATCAGCTCGTCGTGCATCTGCTCGCAGCACGAGGCGATTTCGCGTGCGGCGTGCGCGATCAACACGTGCGTGTCGCCCTGCGCCGGTTCGTGATCGCGTATGCGGACCTCGCGGGTCCAGCCCTCGGCAATGGGCTGCGCGATGTCCGCAAGCGACAGCGACACGCCAGCCGCATGCACCCCGATCACGCTCAAGTAGAGCGGTTGCCAGATCAGGATGCCCCAGCAGCGCGACGACCAGTAGGGGCGCCCCGCTTCGGGGTAGGTGCGCGACCAGAAGGCAAGGAGGGCATCGAGCGCAGCACGATTGGCGTCGCCGTTGGGCGGCGCCGGGCGCGTATGCACGATGCCTTGCGCGGGGCGCGCGGCTACCACGCCCTGCAACCCCGGCACGAGCCGCGCGGCGAGCTGCAGCATGTCGTCGAGCGCGCGGTTTGCCGCCATGCTTATGCCGCGACCGCTTCGGCGCTCATGCCAGTCGCTTGCGCGGCGTCTCGCGGCGCACCGCGCCTGCCCGCCAGCGGGTTCTGCAGATTGCCCGCCATCTTCAGATTGCCCGCGGGATCGGCGAGATTGACCATCTGCAGGTTGTTGCCGAGTTGCAGACGGTTCAGGCACGAGTGCAGGAACTCGGGCGCGAAGAGGTCGTATTCGGCGTATTTGCGCGCGAGTTGCGGGTGCTCGTCCTGATAGCGTGCAACGCAGCGCGCCACCGTGTCCCAGAAGACGTCTTCCGTGCAGCAGCCGTGCTCGACGAGTACCTGATTCATGTAGCGGAAGAAGCCATCGAACACGTCGATGAAGATCGCGAGCAGCTTGACGCGCTCGGGCACGTCCACGGCGAGGCGCTTGACGTTTTCCGGAAGCTGCGCATCCTTGTTGAGGATGGCAGATTCTTCCGCAATGTCCTTCATGATCGCGCGCACGGGCACATGGTTTTCAAGCACGAGGATGAGATTTTCGCCGTGCGGCATGAACACGAGATCGTGTGCGTAGAAGCAATGGACGAGGGGCGCGAGATATGCCTCCATGTAGCGCTCGAGCCAGGCTTGCGCCGTGAGCCCCGAAGCCTCGATCAGCGCCGGCAGCAGCGCTGCGCCATGGCGGTCCGTATGCAGCAGCGCGGCCATGGTCATGAGCCGCTGGCCGTCTCCCGCGAGACTGAGCGGATTCTCGCGCCAGAGCGCCGAAAACATCTTCTTGTAGGGGCTGTCCACCTGGACGGCCGCTTCGTAATAGCGATTGCGAAAGCCGATGGACGCGACTTCGCGCAGGATGGTGAACCCATGGTCCTGCAGATACGGATCGCTCGCCACGAGGCCCTTGATGAAGTCGTTGATGGCGGGCGTGCCCGACATGTAGTACGGCGAGAGTCCGCGCATGAAACCCATGTTGAGAATCGAGAGCGACGTCTTCACATAGCGCTTCGAACGGTCCGAGAGATTGAAGAACGTGCGGATCGACTGCTGGGCCTGATAGCGGTCCTCGCCGAAGCCGAGGCAGACGATGCGGTTGGTCGCGACATAGCTCGCAAACGCAATCGAAAGTTTGTTGAACCACTGCCACGGGTGCGCCGGCATCAGCCGATAGTCGGCAAAGTCCACGCCGTGCGCTTCGACCATCGAGCGAAAGCGCGCGACGGTCTCCCCGCCCAGTTCTTCTTCCATCAGCTGTTCGTAGTCGAGGTCGGCGGCGCTGTGGAACGCAGCGTTCTCCTTGTGCACGGCGAGCCAGACGATCTGGAGCGGCGAGCCCGCCTCGGGCGCGAACGCGCGATAGTCGCCCGCGTCGAAACCGAGCCTGCCGTTGTTGGCGACGAAGCCGGGATGGCCCTCGCTCATCGCGGTTTCGATCGCCTGAAAGTCGGCGTCGAGGAGTTCGGCCGTATCCGGGCCGTCTTTCACGGCTTTGTAGGCCGCGCCGTACAGCGTGCTGCTGATTTCGTCGAGGTAAATGGGCAGCATCTCCTCCTTGATGCCAAGGCGAGCTTTCACATCGAGGATGAAGGCGAGCGCGTCGAGCGGTTGCGGCGCGCCGTCCTGCGAGCACACCATGGTTTCGGGGCGAATGCTCCAGTGGCGCAGTGCGAGCAGACGCGCCTCGAACGTGTAGACGCGGGTGCCGTCGTCGGATTCGAGCGCATAGCGCGCGTAGCGCTCGCCGGGCGCATCGCCCACGCGCTGCGGTTCGACGATCAGTTCGTGCGCATACTCGGCAATGGCCTTGCGCACCAGCATGCGGTTCGCGCGCTGCCAGACCTCGGGTGTGAGGTGCCCGGTAGCCTCGTGGGGCGTGAGGAGAACGTGTTGCATGGAAGCCTGGGTTGCGAAATGATTCATGTTGCGATGTCCTTATGGAATTTAGTGATCCTGCGTAATGGCAGCGTAAAAATCGGCTCGTGTGCAGAACGCGAGCGAGGCGGTTTTCTCGCGAAACGTGACGTCCTTCGTATACACGAAGCCCATCGCGCGATTCAGCGCGTGGATGCGTGCGTTGCGCGCATCCGGCTCGACGACGACGCGTTGCGCGCCAAGGCGCTCGAACAGGAACGCCATGAGCGTTTCGAACACATGGCGCGAATAGCCCGATGTACGCCGGGCAGCGGGCCCGACGAACAGATGCATGCCGAGGTCGCCGGCGCACACATCGTAGTGCTCGCCGATCTCTTCGTGAGCCGGTTCGTAGCTTTCGAACAGGAAGGCGGGTACGTCATCCTGCAAGCCGAGCCAGGCGCGCGCGTGCCCGGAGTCTTCGATCGCCTGATAGAAAGCGGCCACGTCTGCCACGCTCTTGTCGCGCATGTTCCAGAACGCGGCGCGTTCTTCGATGAACCATCGATGCAGCGTGGGTGCGTCGCGTTGCGCGTCGAGCGGGCGGATGTGAAAGGCCTCGGCTCTGGCCATGCGTGCAGGCGGGACATGACGCAACGCGATTTCGTCGGCAGCGATTTCAGTTCGCATGGGCGGTGACTCCTGTTTCGGCAATCGGGTTGGAAAGGGCGGCGTCCTCGGCGCGCGGCCGGGCGAGCAGCCAGACGCTCACGAGCGCAGTGAAAACGAGGCCTACGGAAGCCACGAAGAACGGCGCACGCAAGCCCGCTTCGTCGACAATGGCACCGGCCGCGAACGAGGCGAGCAGCACGCCGAGGTTCTGGAAGCAGTTGATGACGCTGTAATCGGCGGCATACGAGGCGGGCGTGCTCAGTGCGAACATCGTCACGTCGAGCTTCACGACGATCTGGAACAGCGCCCAGCCGAACATCACGCGGCCCACGACGATCCATAGCGGCGCCTCCACGCCTTGCAGCAGCATGCCGGCGGTGCACAGCAGCAGGTTCGCGAGCATGTGGTCGGGCACGCGCTTGCCCTGCATGGCGAGGCGCTTGTTCAGGCGCAGCGCGACGAGCGCGACCATGCCCGGAATGGCGAACACGAGCCCTGGAACCAGCTCGCCGGGCGCGTCGGTGACCGCTTGCCAGTACGACGCCATGAACGGCCGGATGAGATACACGCAGAAGTCGAACGCGAGCATGAGCAGCGCGAGTCGCAGGATCGGCATGCGCGCACGCAGTCCTCGCTTGACTGGCGCCTCATCGGCAACGCCCGCGAACCGGCAGCGTCGCGCAATGCCATGCGTGCGGATCAGCGCAAGGCAGATCGCCATCTGCACGAAGTCGCCGGCGGCCATCGCGAAGATGCAGTGATGCGCGTCCCAGACCTGCATGACGAAGCCGCCCGCCACCGCGCCCGCAATCGCGCCGAAGTGCACCACCACCGACAGCACGCCGATGGTATGCGCATGCGATTCTTTCGCTTCGAGCCGCATCATGTACGGGTACATCAGCAGATAGCTGCTTTTGCACATGAACATCGCGAGCGAGAGCACCCAGAAGAGCGGCACCGTCGCCGCGAAATAGCTCGCGACCGACAGCACGCCCGCGGCGCACTGCGTATAGACGAGCAGATGCATGGCGTCGAGGCGCTTCGCAATGCGCGCCCAGAGCGGCAGCGTGAGCATCACGACAATGGAGATGAACGCCACGTAAGCGCCCGCATGCACGGGGCTCGTCACGCCATAGCGCGCGGCGAAGAACTGCGGGTAGAACGGAATCAGGATCGCATCGCTGACGACGGCGAAGGTCGTCATCAGGATGATCGTGCTGCGCAGCTTCATTGCGCCTCCAGCGGCATCTTCACGAACGCTTCCGTGTCGGGCACCGAGAAGTCTTGCAGCGCGATGCGCCGCTCGATCTTGTAGTGCTCCACACCGGTCAGCTCGCGCAGAATGCAGGAGTTGCGATAGCAGCTCATGCCGAGGTCGGGGTTGGTCAGGCCGTGGCTGTAGAGCCCCGCGTTCTGCACGAAAACCTCGCGCCCGCTCACGTCGATCGCATAGTTGCGCGAGAGCCGGTAGCGCCCCTTGTCGTCCCAGCGGATGCGAGCGCGAATGCCGTCGATGAAGCCGGGCACATTCTGCCCATAGCCGGTCGCGAAGATGGCGCCGTCCGTGACATGGGTGTACTGCACGCCCTCGTCGCGCTGCAAGAAGCGCAGGTGAAAGCGATCTTCGATGCGGTCGTGATGACAGGCGCTCAGCTCGGAATTGGTGATGAGACGCGCACGGTTGCTGCCGCGGCTGCGGCGGTCGTCGAGCAGGTCGTAAATCTGGTTGATGAGCGAGGCGTTCACGCCTTTGTAGAGACTGTCCTGCTTGGCGATGATGTTTTCGCGCACGCCGTCCGGCAGGTTGTAGAAGTAGTCGATATAGTCGGGCGAGATCATTTCCAGCGTGAGCTTCGTGTTCTCCATCTGGAAAAACCGCGGCGAACGCGTGATCCACGTGAGCGTGTAGTCGTGCTCGTCGCTTTCCTTGAGCAGGTCGTAGAAGATCTCGGCTGCGCTCTGGCCGCTGCCGATCACGGCGATCGAGCGCTTTTGCTGCAGCTCGGCTTTGCGCGCCACGTAATGCGCGCTATGGATGCAGCGCTCGCGCAGCTCGCCGCAGCACGGCGGCAATTGCGGCACGGAACCCACGCCGATCACGAGGCGCGCGGCGCGATGCATGAACCGCTGGCCGGTGCGCACGTGCCGCCCGCGCACCACGTAATGCCCTTGCTGCGCGTCGTATTCGACATGCTCCACACTCGAGCCGAACGCGATGCTCGACAGCTGGCCGATGGCCCATTTGCAGTAGCGGTTGTATTCGGCGCGGCTCAGATAAAAGCGCTCGCGGATGTAATACGCATAGAGCTTGCCTTCCTGCTTGCAGTAATTGAGGAAGCTGAACTTGCTTTGGGGATCCGCGAGGCTCACGAGGTCGGCCAGAAACGGATTTTGCAGCGTGGTGTCGTCGATCAGCATGCCCGGGTGCCAGTCGAAATCCTCGTTGCGCTCGAGGAAGAGGCCGCGCAGATCGCGGATCGGCTCGGCCAGGCAGGCGAGACTCAGATTGAACGGCCCGAGGCCGATCGCCACGAAGTCGAGCACGGGCGAGGGCGGACCTGGCTTGACATTAGTTCTACTCATGATTGAACTTTCACCTGGAGCGGAAAGGACCATGTCGGGTTACCTCATCGAAGGACGAAGACGGCGAAAAGATTCACGAGGCGCAACCGCGCAACCGTTTGCGCGGGCGTATGGTATTTCGATGCGAATGAGAGTGATTCGCGTTTGAGGATCATAGGAAAGACGCCGCCCAATGGCAAGAGCGAAACGCAGGGCAATGAGGATGCCGAACTATCGTGCCTGCCCAATACGCATCAAGACGGGCAGGGGCAATCGGCGGCAAAGTCCGGCTGCGCCGGGGCGGGCGGGGGATCGGCGACTTTCGGGAACCAGCGGGGTTCGCGGTCGCGCCGCCTCATTTTTGGCGTCAAATCACCTGACAAAAACCCTGCACTTCGCAGGGGTTAGCGGCGCGCAGGGAGAATTTCGGCTCTAATCGCGCGCGATTCGCGCGTGCGGGGCCACGGCACAGGGGCATCCATGACGCGATGATCCCAAACGTCTCATCGCTTCCGCCATCACTCGGTCTTGCGCGGCGGCGGGCTATGCCGCGCGAGAAATCGATCGAGCTGGCCGGCGAACGCCTTGCTGTCACGCGCGCTGAACGGGGCTGGTCCGCCCGTTTCGATGCCCGCATTGCGCAATTGATCCATCACGTCGCGCATCGTGAGCCGTTCCTGAATATTTTCGCGCGTGAACCAGTTGCCGCGCGGATCGAGCGCCTGCGCGTTCTTTTCGAGCACCGCGGCGGCAAGCGGAATGTCGGCGGTAATCACGAGGTCGCCCGGTTCGACGAGTTCGACAATGCGGGCGTCAGCCGCGTCGAATCCCGCCGGCACCTGAATCGACTTGATGAAGGGCGACGGCGGTGTGCGCAGATATTGGTTTGCCACCAGCGTCACCGTGACCTCGGCACGCCGCGCGGCCCGAAACAACATGTCCTTGATGACGGCGGGGCAGGCGTCAGCGTCGACCAGCACTTGCATGTAGGGAATCCCGGCACAGTAAAGCGCGATCATATCGCAATGCCGGCGATGCGCCGCGCATGGCCCGACGTTTCCTGTCGTTTCCGGTTGCACTGCGTTTTCCTTGCATTTGCCTGCATACCTGCCAACATTGATTTCGCAATGGAGCCGGATACCCCGACCTGACACTGCGAAGACGGAGCGGATATGAGCGACGCCACCCACGGGTTCGATGCCGCCGGGGAACACAGGGGCACAAACGGGCTGCGGCTGGGCGCGCTCGTTGCCCTCGTCGTGGGCTCGATGATCGGCGGCGGCATCTTCTCGTTGCCGCAGAATATGGCCGCTTCCGCCGGTGTGGGCGCTGTGCTGATCGGCTGGGTCATTACGGCCTTCGGCATGCTGACGCTTGCGCTGGTATTTCAGACACTCGCGAACCGCAAGCCGAATCTCGATGGCGGCGTCTACGCGTACGCCAAGGCCGGATTCGGCAATTACATGGGCTTCGCCTCGGCCTGGGGCTACTGGATCAGCGCGTGGCTCGGCAATGTCGGCTACTACGTGCTGCTATTCAGTACGCTCGGCTATTTTTTCCCCGTCTTCGGCGAAGGCAATACGTTACCCGCAATCGCCTGCTCCTCGCTGCTGCTATGGAGCGTGCATTTCCTGGTGCTGCGCGGCATAAAAGAAGCGAGTTTCATCAATCAGATCACGACGATTGCGAAGATCGTTCCGCTCGTCCTGTTCATTCTCATCTGCCTCCTCGCGTTTCGCCTGCATATTTTCTCGGCCGATATCTGGGCGCGCTCGAATCCGGCGCTGGGCGGTGTGCTCGATCAGGTCCGCAACATGATGCTCGTCACGGTGTGGGTGTTCGTCGGCATAGAGGGGGCGACCGTTTTTTCGGCGCGCGCCGCGGACCGCAAGAGCGTCGGCAAGGCCACGGTGATCGGATTTTTCGTCGTGCTTCTCGTGCTGGTGCTCGTCAACGTGCTGGCGCTCGGCATCATGACGCAGCCGCAACTCGCCGGGCTGAAGAATCCCTCGATGGCAGGCGTGCTCGAACACGTTATCGGACACTGGGGCGTGGTGCTGGTGAGCGTGGGGCTCGCCATTTCCCTGGCCGGCGCGCTGCTTTCGTGGGTCATGCTGTGTGCGGAGATTCTGTTCTCGGCCGCGCGCGACCGCACGATGCCCGCGTTCCTGCGCAAGGAAAACGCGAGGCAGGTCCCGGCCAACGCGTTATGGCTGACCAACGGCATGGTGCAGCTGTTTCTGCTCATCACGCTGGTGTCGAAAGGCACGTACCTCTCGCTCATCTATCTCGCCACCTCGATGATTCTCGTGCCTTACTTCTGGTCGGCGAGCTACGCGTTGCTGCTCGCCATTCGCGGCGAGACTTATGAACTGTCGCAAAAGGAACGCCGCAGGGATTTTCTGATTGCTGCGGTTTCTGTGCTCTACGCGGTCTGGCTGCTTTATGCCGGGGGCGTGAAATACCTTCTCCTTTCGTCACTGCTTTATGCGCCGAGCGTCGTCCTGTTCGCCAAGGCGAGGCGCGAGGCCGGGCAGCAAGTGTTTACGCATCTGGAGAAATTCGTATTCGCAGCCGTGCTCGTTGCCGCGGTCGTGGCCGGCTACGGCTTGTATCGCGGGCTGCTGAGCCTTTGATTGAGCCGCCGACAATCGAAAAGCGCGCTCATACCAGCAGGCACCACAGCGCGAGGAGCGGAGTGGTGCCCGAGCGCATGGCGTGCAGGCTGTTGGGCGGATTGTGGAGGCCGCCGCCGATGCCCGGATCGAACCAGTCGCCGTCGCGCTGGCGGAATTCCCCTGCGCTGAGCAACACATAGGCTTCTTCAGGGGGATGTCGATGATCGGGGTATCGCGTGTGCGGCGCGAGCAGCGAAAACCCCAGTTGCAAGTCGTATCGGCTCTCCATGCCGCCGGGGCCGCAAATCATGCCGTTCACATGCTTTTCGACATAGTCCTCGCTTCCGTTCGCTCCGGACGTTCGCCGCTGCCAGCCGATAGCGGGTTCGAGCGTTTTGATGGCGCGGGCCGCATCGCCGAGACTGGTTGAGTCGTCAAGCAGTGGTGCGAGGGATGCATCGAGGAGATCGCAGGCGGGATAGCGTGCGCGGTTGCGCTTGCCGTCGTCGGACGGCTGTTCGAGACGCTCGAATACTTTCACGGCCATCTGGCGGCCAGCCTCCGGCAGCGCTGGCGCCTGAAACAGCGTTCGCGCAACGCGAATGAAATGCTCGAGGTTCTCATGGCGCTGATACATGGGGGCTCCGGTGATTGAGTAGATAGGATTCCTGCAGTCAGCGCGGCGCCGGGTCCCCTCGCAGCCACTCGATGAGTTGCGTGATGACCGGCGTGATGGTCCGCCCGTGAGGCACCACGACGAAGTAGGCGTCGCTGGGCCGGAACGTCGCGAGGTCGATGCGGACCAGGTCTCCCGTTCGCAACAGGTCGTCGACCAACCTGTTCCAGCCGAGCGCTATTCCCTGCCCATAGCGCACGGCCTGAATGGCGTCGGTGTAGAGGCTGCACCGCAGCACCTTGTTCAGGCGCGCGGGCCGGTACCCCACGGCGCGAAACCATTCGTTCCAGCCCATCCATCCTTCGGACGTGGCATCCGACTCCACGAGCGCCATCCTGGCGAGGTCGTCGAGCGAGCGCGGCGTGCCGTATTCCTCCAGGAACTCCCGCGAGCAGACGGGAAAGACTTCGACATCGAACAGCAGGGTCGAGGTGCCGTCCGGCCAGTTGCCGTCTCCATAGCGCACGGCGACGTCGACCTCGACATGCCGAAGGTCCGCCGTAAACATGTCGGTCGACAAGCGCAGCTGCAAAGGCGGATCGAGCTTCTTCAGCTTCGCGAGCCGCGGCAGGAGCCGGAATTGCGAAAACGCGGCCGTCGAAGCCAGCACCAGTTCTCTTTGCTCGGTGCCGGTCACCAGCCGATCGAACACGCCTGCGATCTTCTGCATCGACTCGGCGACGACCACGTATAGCGCTTCGCCTTCACTCGTCAGATCAATTGAGCGGTGCAGACGATGAAAGAGCTGCACGCCGAGCGTTTCTTCGAGGAACCGCACCTGTCGGCTCACGGCGGACTGCGTGACACCCAGTTCGCTTGCCGCGTAGGTGAAACTCCCGAGACGCGCCACGGCCTCGAATTCGACAAGGGCGGTCAGCGAGGGAACGATCCGACGATAGCCTTTCGTTGCTTTGGTGGTTTTCATCCGCTTTCACATCTGTCGACGGGTAAGGCAAGTGGGTTTGTGCCTGCATGGACGACCTCTTTTACCGGGGAAACCCTGGCCCGGCATTCCCGGTTAGTCGGCCCGCTAGGCCCGTTTCGGGCGCCGCATTCCGGGCGCATTTTCGCATGATTTAAACGAATGTGAAGCAGCTTATAAAGCGCGTTGACGGTGTGTTTTGACGGTCCAATACTTCACGCCATATCAGTGTCCCGAACGCTACGCAACGTTCTCATCCAGAGGCCCACCATGTCTGAAGTTCAATTTCAAACACACCGCGAACTCATCGATAGCCGCAAGAAAGGACACGGCATGCCCGGTGAATTGTTCGGGCGTCAGGACGTGTTCGAAACGGACGTCGAGGTGTTCTTTCACAAGCTCTGGATTCTCGTTGGCGTGACGGCCGACGTGCCGGAACCGGGCGATGTCCACACGGTGGATATCGGTCGTGCATCGGTCATCATCGTGCGCGACGACGACGAAAACGTGCGGGCGTATCGCAACGTTTGCCGTCATCGTGGCTCGCGCATCATGAAGAAGGCCGGCAAGGCGAGTGTCGGCATGCTCGTGTGTCCGTACCATCAGTGGACCTACGATCTGGACGGCAGCCTCAAGCATTCGACACACATGGGCAAGGACTTCGACGCAGGCTGCCACGGCCTGATTCCGGTTCATGTGAAGACAGTGGGCGCGCATATTTTCGTTTGCCTCGCCGACGAACCGCCCGCGGACTTCGAGAAGCTCGAGGCCGTGATGGCGCCGCGCTTCGCGCCGTACGACCTGACGCGCACGAAGATCGCCCATGAAATGGAGATCGTCGAAAACGGCAACTGGAAGCTCGTGATGGAAAACAACCGCGAGTGCTACCACTGCGCGGGCACGCACCCGGAGCTGACGAACTCGTTTCTTGCCGAAGACTTCGGCTTTTGTACGGACGGCCAGAGCGAAGCGTCGCTGCAGGCCTACGACGATTACCTGAAGCGCAACGCGGCATGCCTGGAGAACTGGGAAAGGGACGGCTATGTCTGCGGCACGGTCGAAGCGCTCGACGAGAGCGTCGATACCAACTTCCGCACTCAGCGGCTCGTCATCTCGGGCGCAAACGAATCGCAGACGCTGGACACGAAAGTGGCCTGCACGAAGCTGCTGGGCGGCGTCGCGCGCCGCGATCTCGGCGACGTCCACATGTGGGGCCATCACTCCTGGACTCACGTGATGAGCGACCACGCGGTGATTGCCTACAGCCTGCCGCTCGCGCCGGACAAGACGCTCGTGCGCACGCTCTGGCTGGTCCATGCGGACGCGGTGGAAGGCGTGGACTACGACCTGAAGAAGCTCACGGAAGTGTGGGTCGCGACGACGACCCAGGACGCGGAGCTCGTCGGCAACACGCATGCGGGCACGCAGGATCCGGCCTATATTCCGGGGCCTTTCTCGAACTTCACCGAGGCCGCGCTCGACCAGTTTTCGCGCTGGTACGACGCGAAGCTGAAGGCACACGGAGTTTGAGGTCGCCATGAACGTAGCCGCAGATTCATGTTTCATCCAGCAGGGGCAGGAAATGCTTGATCGTTTTTGCAGTGCGAGCACGTGGGAACGCGCAGACGCGCAGTGGCCAAGCCACGAACAGCGCACGCTGACGTGCATGCGCGTGTGCGCCGAGACGCGCGACGTGCGGACCTTCGTGTTCAGCACGCGGGAGGGCCACTTTAGCTTCGAGCCGGGGCAGTTCATTACCGTGTCCGCCGAAATCGACGGCAAGGAGGTCAGCCGTTGCTATACGATCTCCTCGCCGCCCACGCGTCCCTATACGCTTTCCATTACGGTCAAGCGCACGCCGGGCGGCGTCATGTCGAACTGGCTGCACGAGAACATGAGAGAGGGCGTCGAGCTGCAGGCCTTCGGGCCGTCGGGGGTCTTCACGCCGTCTTCGGGACCGGCTGCCAAGAGTCTCTATCTTTCGGCGGGATCGGGCGTGACGCCGTTGATGTCGATGACGCGCGCGGCGCTCGACCTGGGGTTGAACCGCGACATCGTGTTCATTCATAGCGCAAGGACGCCGGAAGACATCATCTTTCGCAACGAGCTTTCGAACTTGTGCGCGCTCTCGGACAAACTGCGCGTGGTTCACGTCTGCGAGGCGCTCGGGAGCGAACCGGACTGGTCGGGGCCCGCGGGGCGACTCAGCCTGGATCTGTTGATGGAGCATGTGCCGGACTACCGCGAGCGCGAGGTGTTCATCTGTGGACCCGGTGGTTATATGGACGCTTCCAGAAAGATGCTGGCGGATGGCGGCCATGACCCCGCCCGCTATCATCAGGAAAGCTTCAACTTCGCGGAGACCGTGGAGTGCGCTGAGGCGCCGGTCGCCGAGGCCAGCGCCGAGCCGGCCGCGCAGGCCGGCTTTACGGTGCAACTGGCGCGCTCGGGCCGCTCGTTCACGATGGACGCCTCGCAGACCGTGCTCGCCGCCGCGCGCAAGGCCGGTGTGCCCTTGCCGTCGTCATGCAGCCAGGGCATATGCGGGACCTGCAAGACGAAGGTGCTCGAAGGCTCCGTGGACATGAAGCACAACGGCGGCATCCGTCCGCGCGAAATCGAGAAGGGGATGCGGTTAATGTGCTGCAGCCGCCCGACTTCGAACCTGGTACTCGATTTGTAGCAGGGCGACTATGGTCTGAATGGCTTCGGCAAGCCGTTCAGCCTGAATTGAAATGCACCGATGCCCCGTCGTGGCCCGCAATGCGTTGCGGGGCGCGCCGGGGCAATTTTTTTTTGTCGTCTGGACTTTCGCCCAATTCCCCGTCGTTTCTCCCATTTACTCGCATTTTTCTCGCATTTCCCTGGTATTTTCCCTGACTGAATGCTCCCCAGGACTTTCCCTTGTCCTATGCGGCGCGCGCCGCTTCCCGAAGATTGGCCAAACGCGGCCATTCCCACCACTCAATTGCCCGCAAAGCCCCCACCTATATACGATCTGCGCGCCGTTCGCCTTTTCGCTAAACGTTTCATTGCTCACCTGGCGCCTCGCACGCATTACCAAAGGTATGGGAAAGGGCCGAAAAAATGTAGCTGGAGGGGACAAATTGGATTGCTACGCTGCAATCACTGCATCAACGGCCGCGCCCAGAACCGAAACCGCCGACGTATTGGATTCGAAGTCGGGATGCCAGCTGAATCGCCACGCTAGCACTTCAGGTCGTACCGGAGTTCGCCAGCGCCAATTTTTTGAACCAGCCAGTTGGGATGACAAATGGCCCCTCATCTGACGTTCGCACCGGGCGACACGTTGCCGCCAGGCGCAATCAACACAGCGGGTACGCCTTCGGTGGCGCGGCCCATTGCCATATCAGGAACCGACATCCTGACGGTCAAGAACCTGTCGAAGATCTTCGGCCCGAAGCCCGAGGTTGCCGCGCAACTGGTCAAGCAGGGCCTGGGACGCGATGAGGTCTTCAAGCGCACCGGCAACATGGTGGCGGTCAACGACGTCAGCCTCAACGTGAAGGCCGGCGAGATCTTCGTCATCATGGGACTCTCGGGCTCCGGCAAGTCGACGCTCGTGCGGCTGCTCAATCGCCTGATCGAGCCGACCTCCGGCCAGGTCGTTCTCGAAGGCCGTGACATTGCGCCGATGTCCACGCCCGAACTGCGCGAAGTGCGCCGCAAGAAGATGGCGATGGTGTTCCAGTCGTTCGCGCTGCTGCCGAACCGCTCGGTGCTCGACAACATCTCGTATGGCCTGGAAGTGGCGGGCATGAAGAAGTCCGAGCGCTATGAAATCGCCCGTGCGGCGCTGCAGCGCGTGGGACTCGGCTCATACGAAAAGCTGCTGCCCAGCGAGCTCTCGGGCGGCATGCAGCAGCGGGTCGGTCTTGCGCGCGCCCTGGCGGTCAATCCTGCCGTGCTGCTGATGGATGAAGCCTTCTCCGCGCTCGATCCGCTGATCCGCTTCGAAATGCAGAGCGAGCTGCTGCGGCTCCAGAAGGAGGAGCAGCGCACCATCGTCTTCATTTCGCACGATATCGAAGAGGCCATCAAGATTGGCGGCCGGATCGGCATCATGAAGGACGGCTGCCTGATTCAGGTCGGCACGCCCGCCGAACTGATCCAGTCTCCGGCGGACGACTATGTGCGGGACTTCTTCCGTCACGTCGACGTCTCGCGTTTCCTCAAGGCCGAGAGCCTGCTGACCCGCGTCGAGCGCGGACTGATTTCCGGCGACGTCGGTGCGCCCGCTGAGCGTTACCTCAATCAACTGATCGATAGCGGCGCCGAATGCGGTTACGTGTGCGATCCAGCCGGCCGCTACCAGGGTTGCGTCACGCCCGCTTCGCTGCACAAGGCGGGTGCCCAACCGCTGCGCGAAGCGTTGCTCAAGGACTTGAGCACGGTCTCGCTGGACACCGACCTGCACGAACTCTCCGCGATCGCCCTGAGCCAGCAACACGACGTGCCGGTGACGGACGCGGCAGGCAAGCTCGCGGGCGTCGTGTCGTGCCGGACGATACTCAAACAGGTTATGGAGCGGAGGGCAGCATGAATTCGTCAGTCATCGGCAAGTTCGCAGAGAACGCCGTCAATTTTCTTTTCAATCACTTCCAGGGCGGATTCAATGCGTTTTCCGCGGCGCTCGGTGCAGTCGTCAAGCTGCTCGAAGACGGCCTTGGGGCGATTCCCTTCGTCGCGATGCTCGTCTTTCTCGTGGCGTTTGCATTGTGGCGCCGCGGCATCGCCTTCGCGGTGTTCGTCGGCATCGCGCTGCTGCTGATTCACTACATGGGGCTGTGGCCGCAAACGGTCGCGACGCTGGCCCTTGTCGTCGCCGCGACGGTGTTCAGCCTCATCGTCGGCGTGCCGCTCGGCATCTGGGGCGCGCGCAACAAGCGGGTCGAACTGATTCTGCGTTCGCTGCTCGATTTCATGCAGACCATGCCGGCGTTCGTCTATCTGATTCCCGCCGTGATCCTGTTCGGCCTCGGCCGCGTGCCTGCCGTGATCGCCACCGTCGTGTTCGCCATGCCGCCCGTGGTGCGGCTTACGACGCTCGGCATCCGCCAGGTTCGCGAGGAATTGCTGGAAGCGGGCCGCTCGTTCGGCAGCACCGACGCGCAGCTGCTCTGGAAGATCCAGCTGCCGAATGCCTTGCCGTCCATCATGGCCGGCGTGAACCAGACCATCATGATGTCGCTTTCGATGGTCGTGATTGCTTCGATGATCGGCGCAGGCGGCCTCGGCGAATATGTGTTGAGCGGCATCCAGCGGCTCGACATCGGCATCGGCTTCGAAGGTGGCCTCGGCGTCGTGCTGCTGGCCATCGTGCTGGACCGCCTGACGGAGACGTTCGGCGTGAAATCGAAGAAGAGGAGGCCCGTCACGAAGGTGGGCAAAGCTGGCACCACCGAAGCGGCGCATAGCTGACTAGCCGGATGCCTGCCTGAAATCGCAGGCAGGTCATCCGCTGCGAATGGGTAGTTTCAATATAAATCCGGAGTACTAACATGATTAGCGATACTTTCAAATCACTCGTGACGAAGCTGGCGCTATCGACGGTCGTCGCCATGAGTGTCGGCGTCGGGTCTGCGGTAGCGGCGGAGCCGATCAAGCTGGCGATCACCGACTGGGCCGACGTGCTCGCCACGGCCAACGTCGCCAAGTACGTGCTCGAAACGAAACTGAATCAGCCGGTCAAGTTCGTCAATGCGGACATCGGCATTCAGTTCCAGGGCGTGGCGCGCGGCGACCTCGACATCATGGTGGGCGGCTGGCTGCCGGTGACGCACGCTGTGTACTACGCGAAGTACAAGAACGATCTGGATGATGTCGGCGTCATTTACACGGGTGGCCGCAACGGCTGGGCCGTGCCCGCCTACGTGCCGGAGTCGGAAGTGTCGTCGATTTCGGACCTCAACAAGCCGGACGTCAAAAGCAAGCTCGACGGCACGATCCAGGGCATTGGTCCGGGCTCGGGCCTGATGCAGGCCTCCCAAAAGTCGGTTCAGGCCTACGACCTGAATGGCTACAACCTGCAGTCGTCGAGCGAAGCCGGGATGCTCGCTGCCGTGTCGCGCGCGTATCAAACGAAGCAGTGGGTCGTCGCCACGGTCTGGAGCCCGCACTGGCTCTGGCAGAAGTGGCAGATGCGCTACCTGAAGGACCCCAAGGGCACGCTGGGCGGCGAAGAACAGGTCCACGCATTCGCGTCCAAACAGTTCGCCACCAAGTTTCCCCGCGCCGACGTGTTCTTCAAGCATTTCAAGCTGACGCTGGCTGACGTCGAAGCCATCGAACTCGAAGGCAACAGCACGAACGACTATGCGACCGCCGCGAAGAAGTTCGTCGACGCGCACCCGGACAAGCTGAAGGCCTGGCTGCAGCAGTAACCAGAAGGTTCGTATTCACGGGGGCAGGAAAGGCCCGCTGCCCCCAACCATTTTCATGTTCCATCAGGGCCTGCTTGACACGATTACTTCCTGGAGTGACCTGTGAGCGAATACTCGTGCTTCTTTTCTGAAACGCTCCAGAGCCGTGACCCGGTCATTGCATCGGAGATCGCGCTCGAATTGCGCCGGCAACAAACGCAGATCGAATTGATCGCTTCCGAGAACATTGTTTCGGCGGCGGTGATGGAAGCGCAAGGAACGGTGCTGACCAACAAGTATGCCGAGGGTTATCCGTCGAAGCGCTATTACGGCGGCTGCGAGCACGTGGACCGCATCGAGGCGCTCGCGATCGACCGCGTGAAGGCGCTGTTCGACGCCGAGTACGCCAACGTGCAGCCGCATTCCGGCGCGCAGGCGAACGGCGCAGTGATGCTCGCGCTGGTCAAGCCGGGCGACACGGTGATGGGGATGTCGCTGGACGCGGGCGGCCACCTCACGCATGGCGCGCGGCCGGCGCTCTCCGGCAAGTGGTTCAACGCCGTGCAGTATGGTGTGAGCCCGCAAACGTATCGCATCGACTACGACGCCGTGCGGCGGCTCGCGCAGGAGCACCGGCCGAAGCTCATCATTGCGGGCTACTCGGCGTATCCGCGCGCGCTCGACTTTGCGGCGTTCCGTGAAATCGCGGATAGCGTTGGCGCGCTGCTGATGGTCGACATGGCGCATATCGCCGGCATCGTCGCGGCCGGCCGCCATGAAAACCCGATCAAGTACGCGGACGTGGTGACGTCGACCACGCACAAGACGCTGCGCGGCCCGCGTGGCGGCTTCATCCTGACCAACAACGGCGACCTCGCCAGGAAGATCAATTCCGCCGTGTTCCCCGGCTTGCAGGGCGGTCCGCTCATGCATGTCATCGCGGGCAAGGCGGTGGCGTTCGGCGAAGCACTGCGTCCTGAGTTCGCGGGCTATATCGACCGCGTGCTGCGTAATGCCGACGCGCTCGGCAACGTGCTGCAATCGGGCGGGCTCTCGCTCGTTACGGGCGGCACCGACAACCATCTGCTGCTCGTCGATCTGCGTGCCAAACACATTACGGGCACGCAGGCCGAGAAAGCCCTCGAGCGCGCGGGCATCACCTGCAACAAGAACGGCATTCCGTTCGACACGGAAAACCCGACCGTGACTTCCGGCATCCGGCTCGGCACGCCGGCCGGTACGACGCGCGGATTCGGCACCGCTCAATTCGAGCAGATCGGCGAAATGATTCTCGAAGTGCTGGCGGGCCTCGAGCGCGAGCCGGGCGGCGACGACCACGTCGAGCGCGCCGTGCGTAGCCGCGTGCGGGATCTGTGCAACCAGTTTCCGATTTATTCGCACGCCGACGCCCTGGCATAGGCCAGCCGCTCAGTGCGAATGCAGTGAAGACCCGTTTATCTGTTTGAAGATTACTGAAGAGAGGAATCGAAATGAGCTTCGAGGGCGTACATACTCCGCTGGTCACTCCGTTCAAGGAAGACGGTGAAATCGACCATGCCTTGCTCGGCAAGCACGCAGCGAATCTCGCGGGCCGCGTATCGGGACTCGGGATCGGCGGCACCACGGGCGAATATTACGCGTTGAGCTTCGAGGAACGCGTCAAGACTTTCAACACCGTTGCCGAGGCGGCGGGTGGAAAGACGTATCTGACCGCGGGCATCAACGCGACCACGACGAAGGAAGTGATACGCCTGGGCCTCGAGGCGAAGCGTGCAGGGCTACCGGCGCTGCTGGTTGCCGCGCCGTACTACGCGCAGCCCACGCAGGAAGAACTGCTCAGCCACATGCTGAAGGTGGACGACGCGCTCGACATGCCGATCATGCTGTACAACTTTCCGGCCCGCACGGGAACGGAAATCAGCGATGGCGTGCTGGCAACGCTGCTCGAGCGTCCGAACTTCATCGCCATGAAGGAGAGCACCGGCGATATTTCGCATCTGCACCATCTCGTCACGCACTTCAAGGACCGGCTGGTGGTCAGCTGCGGCATGGACGACCAGGCGCTCGAATTCTTCGCGTGGGGCGCGAAGAGCTGGGTAGGCGGCGCCTCCAACTTCCTGCCGGAAGCGCACACGGCGCTGTTCGACGCGTGCGTCAAACAGAACGATTTCGTGTTGGGCCGCAAGCTGATGGCGCAATTGCTGCCGGTGCTCGAACTGCTCGAGCGCAGCGGAAAATTCATCCAGTACGTGCGCTACGGCTGCGAACTGGCGGGGCTGCCGGTTGGGGGGGCGCGTGCACCGCTCGGCGCGCTCACGCAGGAGGAGCGCAGCGCGTTTGCGCAGCTTGTGAAACCGCTTATTCGCAACACCCAGTAATCACTGAAAATGGTCTCGAACCTGGAATTCGCGAGGTTTCCTGCGCCGGACGGCGTCAACGGGTGGTGGGAGAGTCTCCCGCCGGCGGGGCCTGCCAGAAGCGTGACGTTGGAGCATCGATACGACTGGGTCGTCGTGGGCGGCGGCATCACCGGGCTGTGCGCGGCTCGCCGGCTTGCCGAACTGGCGCCCGATGCGTCGATCGCGCTCGTCGAGGCCGATCGCATCGGGCGCACGACGGCCGGACGCAATTCCGGATTCTTCGTCGATTTGCCGCACGACATCAGCAGTGAAAGCTATTCGCGCAGCGTGGCGGAGGACAAGGCCGACGTGCGGTTCCAGCGGCACGGCATCGACTATGTGCGCTCGATCGTACGGCAACACAAGATCGATTGCGATTGGCGCGACGACGGGAAATTTCACGCCTCGGTCAACAAGAAGGGGCTCGACGCGCTCTCGCATTTTGCGCAGGGCCTGACGCGCATCGACGAAGCTTTCGAATGGCTCGATCAGGCGGCCATCCGCAAGGTAACGGGCACGGACTTTTATCAAGGGGCGCTCTTTACGCCGGGCTGCAGCACGGTGCAGCCGGCTGGGCTCATGCGCGGACTCGCGGCCACGCAGCCGGAGAACGTCACGGTCTACGAGCTGAGTGCAGTCACCGAAATCGAGCACCGCGGCAACGAAAAGGTCCTGCATTTCGCCAGAGGAAAGATCGTCGCCAAACAGGTGATTCTCTGCACGAACGCTTATGCGGCGACGTTCGGCATCCATCCCAATGGCTTGCTGCCTGTCTACACCTTTGCATCGATGACTCGCGTCATGAATGCCGGCGAGGTCGAGAAGCTGGGCGGAACGCGGTCGTGGGCGCTGATCCCGGCGGACCCCATGGGCACGACCGTGCGCCGTCTTGCTACGGACCGTATCTGCGTGCGCAACCATTTCGCGTTCAGACCAGGGCTGCAGGTGTCCGAAGCCGATCTCGCGAAGGCTAAAACGCTGCATCAGCGCTCGTTCGACCGTCGATTCCCCATGCTCGAGGGCGTCGAGCTGGAATACACGTGGGGTGGTCCACTGTGTCTCTCAGCGAACAACGGCGCGTTGTTCGGCCGCCGCGACGATGGAATTCTGGAAGCGGTGGGATGCAACGGGCTCGGGCTGAGCAGAGGATCGTCGTCAGGCAAGCTGATCGCCGAATACGCGCTTGGCCAGAACAACGAGCTTGTCCACCAGCTTCTGAATCAGCCCCATCCGCGCTCGCTGCCGGTTCGGCCCATCGTGGACATGGCGGTGTCGGCGACGATCTGGGCAAAGGAAATGTCGGCTGGGGCCGAGCTTTAACTAACCAAGGACACGAGATGACGACGCATCAGCAATGGAAGCAGAAAGCCGCCGAACTGGCGCTCGACGGGCGGCCATTCATCGCCGGAGAGCGGTGTGGAGCGGTGTCGGGAGAAACGTTCGCCACGCTCAACCCCGCGTCGGGCAAGGTGCTGGCGCAAGTGGCGAAATGCGATGAAAAGGATGTGGATCACGCGGTCGCCGCCGCCCGCCATGCATTCGAATCGGGCGTGTGGTCGAAGGCTGCGCCGGCGCATCGCAAGGCGGTCCTGCTTCGCCTCGCGCAACTGATCGACGAGCATGCGGACGAACTGGCGCTGCTCGAAGCACTGGAGGCGGGCAAGCCGATCAGTGAATGCCTCGCGCTGGATATTCCCGAGTCGGCAGCCTGCATTCGTTGGCATGCCGAAGTGACTGACAAGCGCTACGACGCGCTCTCGCCTTCGGGCGCGGATGTCGTCAGCATGATTACGCGTGAGCCGATTGGCGTGGTGGGCGCGGTCCTGCCCTGGAACTTCCCCGCGCTGATGCTGGCCTGGAAGATCGGTCCCGCTTTGTCGGTTGGCAATAGCATGGTCGTGAAGCCCGCGGAGCAAACGTCGCTCTCGACGCTGCGCATCGCGGATCTCGCGCTCGAGGCCGGGGTGCCCGCGGGCGTGTTCAGCGTCGTCACGGGTTTCGGCGATAGCGCGGGGCAGGCGCTGGGCCGCCATCCCGATGTCGATCTCGTCGCGTTCACCGGCTCGACCGCGACCGGCAAGCGCTTTCTGCACTATTCCGCGGATACCAACCTCAAGCGTGTGGTGCTCGAATGCGGCGGCAAGAATCCGCAGGTGATTCTTCCCGATGTCGCGAATCTCGATGCGGTCGCCGAACAGGCCGTCGCCGCCGCGTTCTGGAACATGGGAGAGAACTGCAGCGCCGGCTCGCGGATCCTGGTTCCTTCGAGCAAGCGGGCGGAACTGGTCGAGAAAGTTCAGGCCGTTCTCGCGGGCTGGAGGACGGGTGATCCGCTCGACCCGGACGCGAAGCTCGGCGCGCTGATCGAGCAAAAGCACTACGAGAAGGTGCTGGCGCACATCGAGAAAGCGAAGGAGCAGGGCGCGCGCATGATTTGCGGCGGCCGTGCCGCGCTGACCGAGACCGGTGGATGGTTCGTCGAGCCCACGATCTTCGATCAGGTCACGCCGGATATGGCCATCGCGCGCGAAGAGGTGTTCGGGCCGGTCGTGTGCTTCATCGAATACGAAGACGTGGAAGATGCCATCCGCATCGCGAACGACACCTGCTACGGACTGGCGGCTTCGCTGTGGACCGATAACGTGAACAGCGCGCATAAGGTTGCGGCGCGTATCCGTGCGGGCACGGTCACGGTAAACTGCTTCGGCGAGGGCGACCTTGCGACGCCGTTCGGCGGCTTCAAGCAATCGGGCTTCGGCGGCCGCGACAAGTCGGTCTACGCACACGACCAGTATTGCGAGCTGAAGACGACCTGGCTGAAGCTCGCCTGAACTGGCAGCGGTAACGCGCGCGAGCGGGCCGTCAGGCCCCGCTCGCATTCCGTGGCGGGCTTGCGCCACACCCGAACAGGACTTGCATGCTAATGCGCATCGGATTCGTTGGAACGGGTGCAATCACAAAGGCCGTGGTGACCGGGTTGCTGCGCTCGGGCCTGCCATTCGAGCGGATCACGCTTTCTCCGCGCGGCGAACCAACGGCTGCCGAACTGGCGGCACTCGACGACCGGATCCGCATTGGCACGGACAATCAGGACGTGCTCGACGCGTCGGACATCGTGTGTCTCGCCGTCGTGCCGCAAATCGCAGCCGATGTGCTCGGCGAGTTGAAGTTCGATGCGCGCCACCACGTGATCAGCTTCGTCGCCGCGATGTCAGTCGACAGGATGGCGAGCCTCGTTCGCCCGGCCACCAAGGTCGTGCGGACCATTCCATTGCCCGCCGTTGCACAAGGCAAAGGCAGCACGGCGATCTGCCCGCCGGATGCGATTGCGAAAGCGCTGTTCTCTGCCATGGGTGAGGCCGTCGAAGTCGAAGACGAGCTGAAGTTCAACGCCATCTCCGCGGTGACTGCGACGATGGCGAGCTTCTATGCGGTGCTGGAGAGTCAGGCGGACTGGCTCGTTCGGCAAGGCGTTCCGTATGGCGACGCAAGGGCGTTCCTGTCCGGCTATTGCGTGGGTCTGGCGCACGACACGACGCTCACGGCGCAATCCTTTTCGTCGCTGGCGGAGCACTGCATGACGCCGGGTGGCCTCAACGCGCAATTGCACGCCGAACTCACGGAGCGCGGCACCTACACGCACTATGAAGAGGCGCTCGACAGGGTATTGAAGCGGGTCGTCGGCGGGACGTAAGCCAGGCGACACAGTAGAAGGGCGATGCTGCATCATTTATAAGACCCTTATTATGGAACACCTTACTTGCCACCGGGCAAACGGACTCGCACACTATTCTCATCCGAATCCCTTTCTGGTTCGTGGCGCGCCTGATCGCGTCATGCGAGCACCCGTTTAAAGAGCGCAAGCCATGTTAAAGAAGCAGCTATTCGCAGACAGACTCCTCGCGCAGATGCCGTCGCTCCGTGCACTCCGTTGCTTCGTGACGGCAGCGAGATACGAGAGCTTCACCCAGGCGGCTGAGGTGCTCTGCGTCACGCAGGCCGCAATCAGCAGACAAATCAAGGAGCTCGAAGACTCGCTCGATGTCGCGCTGTTCGAGCGCACCGGCCGGCATATCGCGCTGACCGATGCTGGACGCATTCTCTATAACGCGTCGTATCTCTCGATCATGAATATCGCCGAGGCGGCGGAGGCGGTGCGGCGCACGGATCGGCACGCATTGACCATTTGCGTCTCGCATACGTTCTCGGCCCTGTGGTTGTCGCAGCGCCTGCCGGCGTTTCGCGCGCGCTTTCCGGATATCCGGCTGCATGTGATGGTCACCGAGCACTTCATGGAGCTGGACGAACTCATGGAGCCCGACATCATCATCACGAAGAATCCGCCGCGCGAGCCGGAATACGAGGTCGAGCCGCTGTTTCATGATGTCGTTTATCCGGTTTGCAGCCCGACGTTTTACGACCGGTATTTTCGCGGCAGGAAACTCAAACCGCTCGACCTGCTTTCCGAACCCACCTTGAATCTCTCGTTGCTCGGGCGTGCGCAGGTGTGCGAACACGTGGATTGGCGCGTGTGGCGCAACTGGTTCCAGCAGGGCGACGGCACGGACATGCTGGCCGAAAACCGCAACCTCGAGAGCAACGACTACCGACTCCTCGTCGCGCAGGCGGAAGCCGGAGAAGGGACGCTGCTGGGCTGGCATCATCTGCTCCATCTTCAGGTCGAGCAGGGACGCCTGATACGGCCTGTTCCGGATGCGCTTGTGTTTAGAGACCGCTACCACTATCTGATCACGCACCGGAATGCGCGGCCTCGCACCGAGTATCTGCAGTTTCGGAACTGGCTCAGCGAAGAGGCCGGTGCGATGATGCGCGACTGGCTCGACGCCGGCGTTGCAGTCACCGGCTAACGGTTACAGGCTGATCAACGGGCAACGGATTTCGACCGTATCGATTGTTTGGAATGCATTGACAGAGGCGGTCTTCATGGTTCACCACGCGATTGACAGCGAAGGCACGGCCGCGAGGCGGCTGCGTTTCGGGATCGTGCTATTGCCCAACTTCACGTTGACCGCGTTCTCCGGCTTCGTCGACCTGCTCAGGCTCGCGAGCGACGAAGGCGACATGAGCCGCCCGGTACGGTGCTCGTGGACCCTCGTCGGCGAAAATCTCGTTCCGGTTCGCGCCAGCTGCGGCATCCAGATCACCCCGTGGACGACCTTCGATGAGGCCGAGGCGTTCGACTATGTCGTGATCGTCGGCGGACTGCTGCATTCGGGACCGCCGGCCAGCGACGCCACGCTTTCCTTCATTCGCGCGATGGCCGAAACGCCGGCCACGCTCGTGGGGCTCTGCACGGGGGCCTTCGCACTCGCAAGGGCCGGCGTGATGAGCGGCTATCGAATTTGCGTGAGCTGGTTCCACTACTGGGATTTCGTCGAGCGATTTCCGCATGTCGATGAGCGTGACCTCGTTGCCGACCGGCTCTTCGTGATCGACAGAAGGCGCATTACGTGTTCCGGCGGCCGTGCGTCGATCGACGTTGCCGCCGCGATTCTGCTGCGCCACGTCGAGGCCACGATCGTGCGCAAGGCGCTGCGCATTCTGCTCGTGGACGATGCGCAGAAGGGCAACGCGCCGCAACCGCATCCGCCAGGGCTCGAGCCGGCCACGCATCCCAAGGTCAGGCGCGCAATCTTGCTGATGGAGCAACACGTTGGCCAGCCGCTGAGTCTGCCGGATCTGGCGCATCGGCTCGATGTTTCGGTTCGACAACTCGAGCGCCTGTTCACGACGGAAACCGGCAAATCGCCGGGCGCGTACGCGAGGCAGATTCGCATACGCATGGCGTCGTGGCTGTTGACGAGTTCGGACCGCACGGTTGCGGATATCGCTTCGTCCTGCGGCTTCTCCGATGCCTCGCATCTTGGCCGTGAGTTCCGCAAGGAGTTTGGCGAGTCGCCCAACGAATATCGCACGACGCGCCTGCCGAATGCCCATGAGGCGCTGCTGGGCACGTCGGAGCCGGATACGCCGTTGCCTGTCGAATATGTCGATGCACCAGCTCGGCAACTACGAGGCGAATCGAATCGATTGCGGTAGACGTGCTGGAAGGTCGCATAATCTAAAGTCATCCGAAAAGGAAAATAAATCACGTTGACAGCCTGCGGTGTTGCTCCAATACTCCGCGCACCGCTTCCTCGTCGGGCCATAGATTGATGACAAGAAAAGGAGACATTCATCGACCAAAATACTTAGGTTAACTACGCATTTAATCAATCAGAAAATTTACATACGACCATTCGTGATCGAATGGAAAACCAGGTTTGGAGAACTTCGATGAAAGGACGCAATGTAATCGCGGCATCGATATTGGCGGCATTTGCCGCTCCCGCGATGGCTCAAAGCTCGGTGACGCTCTATGGCGTGATCGACGAAGGCTTCGACTTCACCAACAACGTACGCGGCAGCAAGGTGTACGAGTTGCAAAGCGGCTATGTTCAAGGCAGCCGCTGGGGTTTGAAAGGCGCGGAGGATCTCGGTGGTGGGTTGAAGGCCGTGTTCCAGCTTGAAAACGGCTTCAACGTCAATAACGGAAAGCTCGGGCAGGGCGGCTTGATGTTTGGCCGGCAGGCCTACGTGGGCGTAGCGAGCGACACGTACGGTACAGTCACGCTGGGGCGTCAGTACGACTCGCTGGTCGATTTTCTCGCACAGACGACGGCGAACGGAAGCTGGGCCGGCTACCTATTCTCGCACCCTTACGACAACGACAATACGGACAACACGTTCCGCGTCAACAACACGGCGAAGTATACGAGCCCGTCGCTCGCCGGCTTCCAGTTCGGCGGCACGTATAGCTTCAGCAACGACACGAATTTCGCCAACAACCGGCAGTACAGCGTCGGCGCCCAGTACACGAACGGTTCGCTTTTGATCGCGGCGTCGTATCTGCAGGCCAACAACCCGTCTTCGACGGCCACTGGCGCGATCAACAACGGCGGCGACGAAAACTTCCTGGCGCAACGCCTGCGTATTTTCGGCGCGGGGATCAACTATACGATCGGTTCGGCAACGCTGGGCTTTGCGTACACGAACACCGACGTCACGCAACCGGTCAGCAACGGCTATGTTGGCGCGATTACGCCTCCCGCCGGATCGACCCTGTCGTCGCTGCGCTTCCAGAACTTCGAGGTGAACGGTAAATATCAGTTCACCCCGGCCTTCTTCGTGGGTGCGATGTACACCTATACGCGCGCGGATTTCAATGCGACCACCGGCAAGCTGCATCCGAACTATCAGACCATCGGTTTGATGGCGGACTACAATCTGTCGAAGCGCACGGATCTCTATCTGCAGGGCGCCTATCAGCACGTTGGCGGCGACAAGACCCAGACGGTGCTCGACGTCGCCTATGTGCCGGGCGCGGCCGACGTTTCCTCGAACTCGAATCAGCTCGTGATTCGCGCTGCAATCCGTCACAAGTTCTGATCAGCCGCGTTATCGCGGACGGCGTGCTGGCGGGCACGCCGTAACGAGCGCGCAGTGCGGCCCTGAACGCCGCACGACACATGTCACAGCCAATCGGTCTCGAAGGCGCAACCGGTCAAGGAGGCGCAGCCGTTCTCGGTAAGCACGACTTGCTGCTCGAGCTTGACGCCCTGCGTACCGCCTTCAGCACCGATATAGCTTTCGACGCACACCGTCATGCCCACTTCGAAGCGGCCGTCGTAGCCCGCGCTGTCCCAATCGACCTGGTGGGCAATCGAGGGATATTCGTCCACCATGCCGATGCCGTGAGCCAGGCAGCAGTAACGGTTCTTGACGAACGGCTCCGGAATCTTCCACGCCTTTTCCGAGAACTCGCGAAACGTCATGCCCGGCCGCAGAAGGTCCATATTGAAATGGACCTGTGCATACGCATACTCGTAGAGCTTGCGCTGCTCGTCAGAAGGACGGCCGTCACCAACGAGCCACGTGCGGGAGATGTCCGAACAATAGCCGTTCGGTCCCACCATATCCGTGTCGAAGGCGAGGAGGTCGCCTTTCTGTAGCACGCGCGAGGAACATTCGTGCATCCACGGGTTCGTGCGGTCCCCGGAGGCGAGCAGCCGGGTCTCGATCCACTCGCCGCCGTGGCGGATATTCTCGTAATGGAGATTCGCCCACAGGTCGTTCTCGGTCATTCCAGGGCGAAGCTCGCGTTTCATGCGCTCGATGCCCATTTCGCAGGTGCGCAGCGATTCGCCGATCAACACGAGTTCGCCGGACGACTTGATCAATCGGGCCGTCTCCATCAGGGCTTGTCCGTCGAGTAGCGAAATGCCGTGCTTTTCCAGGCAGGCTGCGCCGAACGGGTCGAGCCGGTCGACTGCGAGCACAGTTTCACCGGGTGCGTGCTGGCCCAATACGTCGACGATCTCGGCGCCCCACGCCTGCGCGCGGCGCTCCGCCTCGTGGCCCGCGTTGAAGAACGTCCAGCTGAGCGCGCCGCGCAATTCGACATCGAGGTCCACGCCGTCCCAGACGTGTTCGCTGCTGTGAAATTCCCAGGCGACGACGTGACCGTCCGCGAAGACCATGACGTAGCGCGCGGGATTGCGGCCGGCCCATACCTGCATGTTGGACGTGTCGGTCGCGTAGCGAATGTTCACCGGGTCGTAGAGCAGGATCGCGGGCACGTTGTGCTTGCGCAATTGCTCCTGCACGCGCGCGAGCCGCCAGGCCCGGACGTCGCTCAGAATCGCGTCTTTGCTGGTCGGCTCGATCGTGCTGCGTGCCGCATCGAAAAGCGGGGCGCTCGTCATCCTCATTCTCCTGGCATGGCTTTTATGTGTTGCCGTTGAGTATTGGAGGATGGGGAGTACAGCGTCAATGCGCTTTATTTTCCCGGTCGCATGACTTTGGGTTATGCGTAGACGCGGCCTCGGCGCCTCGCCCATGAACGACACCAGAAAACGCGCCCGTGCGCCGAAACCAGCGAACGGGCGCGCGGCGCGTTTCAAGCCAGCGCTTTGGCGTGAAAGGCCATATGCTCGCCGATAAAGCTGGCGATGAAGTAATAGCTGTGGTCGTAGCCTTCGCGCACGTTGAGCGTTAGCGCTTGTCCCGCCTTGGCGCAGGCCGCCTGCAGCAGTTCCGGCCGTAGCTGGGTATTGAGGAATTCGTCGCCGCCGCCTTGTTCGACGAGTAGCGGCAGGCGTTCGCTCGCGCTGCCGACCAGCTCTACGGCGTCATACTGCTTCCACGCCTCGCGGTCGTCGCCGAGGTAGGCGGTGAGCGCCTTCTCGCCCCACGGCACCTGGCTCGGCGCGACGATCGGCGAGAACGCGGAGACGCTGCGATAGCGGCCCGGATTGCGCAGCGCAACGACCAGCGCGCCGTGCCCGCCCATCGAATGCCCGCTGATCGAGCGCGCGTCGCTCGCGGCAAACCCGGCCTCGACGACGGCGGGCAACTCGGAGACCACGTAGTCGTATATGCGGAAATGCTTCGCCCACGGTTCCCGCGTGGCGTTCACGTAGAAGCCCGCGCCCTGGCCGAGATCGTAGTCGGGCGAATCGGGCACATCGCTGCCACGCGGACTGGTGTCCGGCGCGACGACGATGATCCCGTGCTCCGCCGCGTAGCGTTGCACGCCCGCCTTGGTGATGAAATTCTGCTCGGTGCAGGTCAGGCCCGAAAGCCAGTACAGCACGGGGCATTTCTGCCCGCGCAGCGCGGCCTCGGGCAGATAGATGCCAAACCTCATGTCGCCGCCAACGGTGGAAGAGGCGTGCTTCCAGACCTCCTGGCTGCCGCCGTGGCTGACGTGTCGTTCAATGCGCTCCATAAGCGTTTCAGGCCTCCCGGTAAGTGCCTTTGGCCTTGGCGGCCTGGGTGGAGAGAAGGTCCATGAGCGCGGGGCTCAGGCAGTCGTACGGCTCGAGGCCCTTGTCGCGCAGCGTCTGGCGCACATCGGCCATGGCCGCAGGCGGCGTGCCGCTCTCGATGATCGAGGAAACGAAGGCCGCGAAGCCGGGGCCGTCCCAGCCCGCGTCTTTCGACAACTCGGTGTGGATGAAATCGAGACCGTAGAACGCGTGATCCTTCTTCTCGATGCGGCCATACAGGTGCGTACCGCAGGCCGTGCAGGCGTGACGCAGGATCGTGGCTTTGTCGTCCACGACCTTCAGCTTTTCACCGTGCGCCGCGACCGTCACCTTGTCGCGCGGCACGACGCCCACGACGGAAAACAGCGCGCCTGCGGGCTTCCAGCACTGGGTGCAGCCGCAGGCGTGGTTGAACAGGACCTGCGAGTCGATGTGCACTTCGACGGGATCTTGCGCGCACTGGCAGCGCAGCGTGCCGCCCGCGAAGTTTTCGGCGCCTTTCTGGATGCCGCGGTCAACCGTGGGGTGAATGGCTGAGGCCATGGTCTCCCTCCTTCGTTCTGTGTCAGTTCAGTGTCAGTAGTGAACGACGCTGCGGATCGATTTGCCCTCGTGCATCAGGTCGAAGGCATCGTTGATGCCCGTGAGCGGCATCGTGTGGGTGACGAACGGCGCGAGCTGGATCTTGCCCTCCATCGCGTCTTCGACCATGCCCGGCAATTGCGAGCGGCCCTTCACGCCGCCGAAGGCCGTGCCGAGCCAGCGGCGGCCGGTCACGAGCTGGAACGGGCGCGTGGAGATTTCCTGCCCCGCGCCGGCCACGCCGATGACGACCGACTGGCCCCAGCCGCGGTGCGCGCATTCGAGCGCCGCACGCATCACGTTGACGTTGCCGATACATTCGAAGCTGTGGTCCACGCCCCAGCCCGTCATGTCGACGATCACCTGCTGAATGGGCTTCTCGTGGTCCTTGGGGTTCACGCAGTCGGTGGCGCCAAAGGCGCGCGCCAGATCGAACTTGCCCGGATTGGTGTCGATGGCGATGATGCGGCCGGCCTTGGCGAGCTTCGCGCCCTGGATCACGGCGAGGCCGATGCCGCCCAGGCCGAATACGGCGACGGTATCGCCTTCCTGCACCTTGGCGGTGTTCTTCACCGCGCCCAGACCCGTGGTCACGCCGCAGCCGAGCAGGCACACCTGCTCGGGGTTGGCTTGCGGGTTGATCTTCGCGAGTGAGACTTCGGCCACCACGGTGTACTCGCTGAAGGTGGAGCAGCCCATGTAGTGATAGAGGGGCTGACCGTTGTAGCTGAAGCGGCTCGTGCCGTCGGGCATCACGCCCTTGCCCTGAGTCGCGCGCACGGACACGCACAGATTGGTCTTGCCGCTCTTGCAGAACAGACACTCGCCACATTCGGCGGTGTAGAGCGGGATCACGTGATCGCCGGGCTTCACGCTGGTCACGCCTTCGCCCACTTCCACGACGATCCCGGCGCCCTCGTGGCCGAGCACGACGGGGAAGAGGCCTTCGGGGTCGTCGCCGGAGAGCGTGAAGGCATCGGTATGACAAACGCCGGTATGCGTGATCTTGACCAGCACCTCGCCCTTGCGGGGCGGTTCGACGTCGATCTCGACGATCTCGAGGGGCTTGCCCGGCGCAAACGCAACTGCAGCACGAGATTTCATAGTAGTCCTGTAAAAAAAGGGGTTCGGCCAGATCGGCGCGGCAAACCCCGCGGTGAGCTAGCGTAAATAGGTTCGAACGAGGGTGACGACATCGTCGATCGATCCCGGGGACTCCGCTGATCCCGCAAGGTGGGTGAATTCTTCGCGCAGGTGGCTCTCGAGCACACCGGCCATCACGCCGTTGATCGCGCCGCGAATCGCCGCCAGTTGCTGGAGCACCGGCGCGCAGTCCGCGCCTTCCTCCAGCGCGCGCTCGAGCGCGTCCAGCTGGCCGCGAACCTTGCGCACGCGTGTCAGCACGCGCTTCTTTTCTTCGGGGGAATGAGGCATGACGGCATCGATTGAGGATACTGTGGGGCAGTATAGGTGAATACTGGCAGGGAGTATACGTTTGCATCGATGTTGCCCACGCGATGCCAGATGAATATCGGGGCTGTTCCCTCAGGGCACGCGGCGCATAATGAGCCCATGTTGGTCCCTGGCCGCGACGAGGTGGTATGCGCTGCACAAACTGCGGATTCGAGAATCTCAACCAGGCCAGATTCTGCGAAGCATGCGGGACCCCGCTCACGCGCACGTGTCCGCGTTGCGGGCACCAGGCCGCCGCCGCCGCCCGATTCTGCAACGAGTGCGGGGCGCCACTCGGCGCGGCGCCGGAGTCGGCGCGATCCACGGCGGAAGCGCCGCCCGCGCCGATTCATTACACCCCCCATCACCTCGCCGAGCGTATCCGTGCCGAGCACGTCGCCATGGAGGCGAGAGGCGAGACCGCGGGCGAGCGCAAGACCGTCACGGCGCTGTTCGCGGACATGGCCGGCTCGACGGCCGTGATCCACGGCCTCGACCCGGAAGAGGCCCACCACCTGATCGAACCCGTCGTCGCATTGATGATGGAAGCCGTCCACTATTACGAGGGCTATGTCGCCAAATCGCTGGGCGACGGCATCCTCGCACTGTTTGGCGCGCCGATCGCTCACGAAGACCATCCGCAACGCGCGCTGTTCGCGGCCTTGCGGATGCAGCAGGCCATGCGCCGGCATGGCGACCGCATCCGGCTGGAGAAAGGCATTCCGCTGCAGATCCGCGTGGGCGTGCACACCGGCGAGGTCGTCGTGCGCTCGATCCGTACCGACGATCTGCACACCGATTACGACCCGGTTGGCCACACGATCCACATTGCGTCGCGCATGGAGAGCATCGCCACGCCCACGTCGATCCTGGTGAGCGAATCGACTCACAAGCTCGCCGAAGGCTACTTCGAGTTCAAGGCGCTGGGGGCAGCTCAGGTCAAGGGCGTGCCCGAGCCGCTGCCCGTGTACGAGGTGCTGGGCCCGGGCGCGCTGCGCACGCGGCTGCAACTGGCTGCACATCGCGGCCTCGCGCGCTTCGTCGGACGCGAGGCGGAAATGGCGCACCTGAATCAGGCGCTGGAAACGGTGCGGGCGGGGCGGGGACAGGTCGTCGGCGTGGTCGGCGAAGCCGGTGTCGGGAAGTCGCGGCTCTTTCATGAATTCAAGGAGCGTTCCCGGCGCGGGTGTCTGGTGCTGGAAACGTTTTCGGTCTCGCACGGCAAGGCGTTCGCCAATCTGCCGCTGATCGAGCTTCTGAAGAGCTATTTTCAGATCACCGCGCGCGACGATGAGCGGCGTTGCCGCGAGAAAGTCGTCGGCAAGGTGTTGACGCTCGAGCGCAGTTTCGAGGACCTCGTGCCTTACCTGCTGTATCTGCTCGGCACGGGGGAATCCGCCCCGGCGCTGGCGGACATGGACCCGAAGATCCGCCGCGACCGGACCTTCGACGCCATCACGCAGCTTCTCACGCGCGAGAGCCAGAGCCAGCCCGTCGAGTTGCTGTTCGAAGACCTGCAATGGCTGGACCGTGAGACCGAGGCGTTCCTCGTCTATCTCGTCGAGCGCGTGCCGGCCACCCGCATCCTGCTGCTCGTGAACTTCCGGCCGGAGTACCGGCCGGCATGGGATTGCAGCGAGCTCCGGCTCGAAGCGCTCGGGCCGGGCGAAGCCCAGGGACTCCTGACGGTCCTGCTCGGCGACGATGCCTCGCTCCTGCCGCTCAAGCAGCGCATCCTCGAAAAGACCGAGGGCAATCCGTTCTTCATGGAGGAAGTGGTGCAGACGCTCGCGGAGGAGCGCTCGCTGCTCGGCGAGCCGGGGCGCTACCGGATCGAGCGGACGCCGGCCGCACTGCACATTCCGACCACGGTGCAGGGCGTGCTCGCCGCGCGTATCGACCGGCTACCGCTCGCGCAGAAAGAGCTGCTGCAAACGCTCGCCGTGATCGGCAAGGACTTTCCGTTCAGCCTGATGCAGCGTATTTGCGGCGGACAGCTCGCGCGCACCGACGACGATCTGCGCGGGCTGCTCGCGCACCTCGAAGCCTCGGAGTTCATTTACGAGCGGCCGGCTTACCCGGAGGTCGAGTACTCGTTCAAGCACGCGCTGACGCAGGAGGTGGCGGGTCATTCGCTGCTCACGGAACGTCGCAGCGCGTTGCACGAGCGCACCGCGAAGGCGATCGAGGCGCTGTTTCCCACGCGTATCGCGGACTACTGCAGCGAACTGGCGCATCACTACAGCCTGAGCGGCAATATTCCGAAGGCGGTGGAATATCTGCATCGCGCGGGGCAGCAGGCGCTCAGGCATGCGGCCGACCCCGACGCGATGCATCACCTCGGCGCCGCCCTCGGTTTGCTCGAGCGACTGCCCGATACGCCCGCGCGCGCGTCCCACGAGCTGACCTTGCTGCTGGCGTTGGGGCCGGCTCTGATGAACGTGCGCGGCTATGGCGCGCCCGAGGTCGCGGCGACCTACACGCGCGCACGGCAGCTGGGCGAGCAGCTCGGCGAGACGCCGCAGCTCTTTGCGGCGCTGCTCGGGTTGAGAATCCATAACATGACGCGCGCGCATTACGCGGTGGCGCGCGAACTGGGCGAGCGCATGCTGCGCATGGCGGAGCATGCCGGCGATCTCGACTGGCTGCTGGAGGCCCACGGCGCGCTCGGCGCGTGCCTCTTCCTGCAGGGCGAACTGGACGCGGCCGCTGCGCACCTGGAACAGGCGCTCGCCCTCTACGATCCCGAGCGCCATCAGGCCCATGTGTTCGCGCATGGCGTGGATCCCGGCAGCCGGGCGTTGAATTTCCTGGCCTTGATCCGTTGGCTGCAGGGCTATCCCGATCAGGCGCACGCGCGCAGCATGGAGGCGCTTGCGCTCGCGCGCAAGCTCGCCTACGGGCCGACGCTCGCATTCACGCTCGCTTATGTGGCCGAGCTGCATCAGTTTCGGCGCGAGGCGCCGCTGGTGCGGGAACGCGCCGAAGCGGCCCTCGCCGTCGCGAACGAACACGGGTTGCCATACTGGCTCGCGTGGGGAAGCATTTTGTCGGGTTGGGCGCGCATCGAACCGGGCAGCCTGCTGGAAGGCATCGTCCAGTTGCGCGAAGGCTTGCACGCCGAACAGTCCGCCGGCGGCGAGGAACACCGCTCGTACTTTCTGGGCTTGCTGGCCGACTGCCAGGGCAGAGCCGGCGACGTGGAAGGCGGCCTGCGCACGCTGAAGCAAGCCATGGCGATCGTGGACGCAACCGGCGAGCGTTTCTACGAGGCCGAATTGCATCGGCTCGAGGGGACCATGCTGCAAGGTGCGTCGAGCGAAGAGGCGCAAGCGTGCTTTCTCGAGGCGATTGCCGTGGCCCGCGCGCAGGGCGCGAGGTCGCTGGCGCTGCGCGCGGCGTCGAGTCTGGCCCGGCTCTGGCAGCGCGCAGGCCGGGCAGACGAGGCGAGGCAGGTGCTGTCCGAAGTCCTCGACACGTTCACGGAGGGTTTCGACACCGCCGACCTGCGCGAAGCGAAGGCATTGCTGGATGCGCTCGTCTCGAGCGATGCGTGAGCGATCGATGACGTACGTGGATGAGCGTACCGCCCGAGGAGGCGACCCATGGCAACGAAGCGAACAAGAAGCCAGAAAAGCGATCACGACGCCGCGGCGCCAAGGCAGATCGCGCTCGCATTGCAGGGCGGCGGGATGCACGGCGCGTTCACATGGGGCGTGCTCGACCGCCTGCTCGAAGACGAAAGGCTCGCGATCGAAGGCGTAAGCGCGACGAGCGCCGGCGCGATGAACGGCGCGGTGCTCGCGTACGGGCTGTTACAGGGCGGCGTGGGCGGCGCGCGCCAGGCGCTGCACGACTTCTGGGAAGCGGTGGCCGAGTCCGCCGAGCGCCACAACCCGCTGCGCTGGGTGCCGTGGCTGAAGGGCTCGCACAGCTTCGGGCTCGATCATTCGCCGCTCTATGCGGTGGCCGACATCATGCTGCGCGTGTTCTCGCCCTACCAGTTCAATCCGGGCAACGTGAACCCGCTGCGCCAGGTGCTCGAAAGCCAGGTCGACTTCGCCGCGCTGCGCAAGGCGTGCCCCATTCTGCTGTACCTGTGCGCGACCAACGTGGAGACGGGCAAGATTCGCCTCTTCAGCGGTGAGGACATCTGCGCGGACGCCGTGCTCGCCTCCGCATGTGTGCCGACGCTGTTCCATGCCGTCACGATCGCAGGTGAGCACTACTGGGACGGCGGCTATATGGGCAACCCGGCCATCTATCCGCTGATCTATCACTGCCAGACGCGCGACGTGGTGATCGTCCATATCAACCCGCTCGTGCGTCCCGGCGTGCCGGTCACGGCGGCGGAGATTCTGAATCGCATCAACGAGATCAGTTTCAATTCGTCGCTCATGCGCGAAATGCGCGCGATTGCGTTCGTCACCGAGTTGATCCAGCAAGGCAAGCTCGCTCGCGACGAGATGAAGGAAATGCTGATTCATTCGATCCGCTCCGACGCCGCGATGTGCGCGCTCAGCGTATCGAGCAAGTACAACGCGGATTGGGATTTCTTGTGCGAACTGCGCGACAACGGCCGCAAGGAAGCAGAAGCCTGGCTCGCGCAGCACTACGCGGATATCGGCCAGCGCTCGACCATCGACATTCGCGAGGAATTTCTCTGAGCATCGCGCAGCGCGCAAAGGAGCAGGGGTGAACCACACGCAGGGACGCTTCGTCGAGCTATGGTCGCGCAGCGGGGGCGCGCGCGCCGACGCCGTCTACGCCGATCTCGCGCGTCATTATGGCGAGCCGGGGCGGCACTACCACACGCTGCGCCACGTGCGCCGCTGCCTGCGCGATTTCGATCGGGCGCGCGGGGCCATTGCGCATGGCGATCTCGTGGAGCTTGCGCTGTGGTGCCACGACGTGATCTATGTGCCGGGCGCCCAGGACAACGAGGAGCGCAGCGCGCAGTGGCTGCGGCGCTGCGCGGACGATCGCATCGCGGCTTGCGAGCGCATTTGCGAAGCGATACTCGCGACCCGGCATACGCGCGCGCCGGATGAGCTGGATGCGCGCTTCGCGTGCGACATCGATCTCGCCTCGCTCGGCGCGCCGCGCCGCCAGTTTCAGGACAACGGCCTGCGCCTGAGAGCCGAACGCCCGGACCTGGACGACCACGCGTACGCCATGCACGAGCGGTGGATGCTGGAAGCCCTGCTTGCGCGGCCGCGCATCTACCTGACCGATTACTTTCATTCGCATTGCGAGGCGGCGGCACGCGCCAATCTCGCGTGGCGGCTCGCGCAGCCGACGCCGGGCGCCGGAACATGAGGCCGGGCGTGCAAATCAGGATTTCCTGACGCGAAATTCAGCAAACCCGCGCGCCAGGTTACGGCTTAATCGCATGTAGCCGCGTGGTACCCGTGCCGTTATTCCGGTCATGATGCGGACGAGCGAGAGAGGCGAATGCGTACCCACCTTATGAACCCGGAGCACGCGTGATCATGACGAATAGCAAAGACGTGCTAGACGTGCTCAAGTCACAAGTGGCGGAAACGACCATCAAGATTTCGCATCTCGCGGCGAGGTCGCTCGTCATGCAGAAGTTCATCGAGTTGGCGTTGCCGAAACTGACGCCGGTGCAATGCGGCGAGATCCATGGGTCGCTCAGGCAAGTGCTGGAAGACGTCATGTCGGTCATGGACGACGTCACGCTGCCTGGCGCCTACCACGCCGCGTTTCTCGACAAGACCAACGAGATGCTGCGTGCGCTCGAAAAGCGCCAGGCGGATGACGCATGACTAGCGGAGTTCGTTGTCGGCGGGCAGAGCCCGATGGACGCTTTCCGTCGTCTCGTTGAAGACGATGCGCACCGTCGATCCCGGGCCGTCCCGGCTTCCGATATGAAACTGCGCGCCGATCATCCGTGCGCGTTCCTGCATGCCCTGCAGTCCATACGAATTGCCACGGATCGCTTTCGCCACGTCGAATCCGTTGCCGTCGTCATGGACCTCGAGTTCGAAATGGTTATGGATGCAGCGCAGGACGACCTCCGCATGCGAGGCCTGCGCGTGCCGGCTGATGTTGGTGAGCGCCTCCTGGACGATGCGAAACACGGCCGTCGCGCGGTCGTCGCTCAATGACGGTTCGCGGCCTTCGAGGCGGAACGTGCAGACCGTTGCGTTGTGCCGGGTGAAGTCCTGAACCAGCCATTCGAGCGCCGAAAGAAGGCCGAAATTGAGCGCGGCCGGCCGCAGGTGGCTCGCGACGTTGCGTACGATGTCGATGGTGCGTTCAGCCAGGCCGCCGATATCGCCGACCTTTTGTTGCCACTCGGCGCCCTGGCTCAGCGCGAGCTTGAGCAGGGACACATTGATCTTGATCGCGGTGAGCAACTGGCCCAGTTCGTCGTGGATCGTCATGGCGATCTGGCGCCGCTCTTCTTCGCGGATCGATTCCTGGTGGGACGAAAGCTGGCGCAACTGTTCGCGTGAATGGCGAAGCAGCTGCTCGGTTCGCGTGCGCTCGCGCACTTCCTCCTCGAGCTGATCGCGATGGCGCGTGAGGATCTCCATCGCCTGCTTGCGGCCCGAAATATCGGTCAACTGTCCTTCGAGGCATTGGGGGCCCGCGCCGTCGTAGCGTATACCGCGGGCGTTGAGCTGACACCAGACCGCGCTGCCGTCGGCGCGAGTCAGTTCGATTTCCAGCCCTGCGATCTTGCCGGTCAGTTGCAGCATCGCGAAGAGTTGGGCGGTCTTCTCGCTGGAGAACGGCTGTGGCGGAGCGAGAACGGTGCTCGCGTCGTTGCTTGACGCCGTCGTCATACTGCGAACGTCGCGATAGCCGAGCAACTGGGCCATCGCGGGATTGGCGTCGCAGAGCTTGCCGTGGCGATCGAGAACGAAGAATCCTTCGAGCGAATTCTCGATGATGCTCCGGTACTTGCGCTCGCTCTCCCTGAGCGATGCCGTCGAGTCGCGCAGCCGCTCCGCCATCACGTTGACGCGCTCGGCGAGCCGGCCCAGCTCGACGCTGGATTCGATGGCGCAGCGGCTGTCCAGATCGCCTGACGCGATGCGGTCGACCATTTTCTCCAGGCGCCGGATCGGCTCGCGCACGAGGTGTTTGATGAGCAGAAAGGTCGTGACGTACACCACGGCGAGCACGAGCGCGAGGGTTCCCAGCACGGCCGCGCGTGCGGCCTCGAAACCGCGGTCGGCGGCGGCCCTCGTCAGGACCACGCGGACCTCGCCGATCTTTTCAGGCGGCGCGTTGCCGGGTGGCGTGAATTCTATCGGCCGCACGCGGACCACGCGCGCCTGCGGGTCGGGCAGCGGCGCGTTGCTCGCGTCGGCGAGCACACCATAGTTGGTCGCGGTCACGGTGAAGCTCACCACCTCCGGATTCGGTTTGAGCACATTCAGTTGCCGCGCGATCGCGTCGCGATCGACATTCCAGAGCGGCTGCGCGAGCGACTGGCTGAGGAGATCGGCAATGCGGTTCGCACGTTCGTCGAGTTCCGCGATCCGACTTTCGCGCGCGTGCTCGAGCAGGAAGAAAGCCGACGTGCCCGCCACCAGCGTACAGAGCACCAGCAGCGAGAGCATGAGCTGCGCGTGCAGGCTGCGTGGGAAGCGCGCACGCAAAAAGGTTTGCAGCATCACGCGGCCTTTGAGGCGGAATTGAGCAGGGTGTCGAGATCGAACGTGTAGGCGCCGGCATGCCGGCCTTGCACGCGCGAGAAGCCGCTGAAGTCGGGGGAGGTGCGGCCTTGAAAGGCAATCTCGGCGTAACGCCTGGCGTCGCTGCTGTCGAGCACCTTCAGGTAGTCGAGCCGCTGACGCGGTCCACCCACTTGCGCAAAGTCCGCGCCGTAATGGTAGTCGTGAATGAGGACCATCGCGCAGGCGCCGATGAACTGGTCGCCGGCAACGATCGCGGCCAGCTCGCCGCGAATGACCGAAGCCACGGCTTCGGGCAGCGCCCCGAGCCCGCCGACGATGGTGGACAGATGCCGTTCCTGCACCACACTCAGTGCGCCAAGCGTCATCGTATCGTTGGCAGCCCAAAGGATATTGGCGTCCGGATAGCGCGAGAGCAGCACGCGCGCCTTGTCGCGGCCGTCGGAAAAGCTCCAGTCGCCGTAGACGAGCTGGTCGATGCGGTCCTGCGGCCGGCGCGCCAGCGCGGCCTGCACGCCCGCCGCGCGCTCCGCCGAAACCGGCGTGGCCGGGTCGCCGGTAATGCCGATCACGCGGGCGGGCCCGCTGCCGTTCAAACGGATCAGGTAATCCATGAGCCGGAAGCTGCCGCGCCCGGCATCGGCGGTGACGGTGCCGATCCAGTTCGCGATCCGGTCGCGCTCGTTGCCGGTCTGGGCGCGCTGGGCTTCGGTCAGATCGTTGTGGATCAACAGCACTTTGGCGGGCGAGCGCGCCAGCGTTTGCAGCATCTGGGGCGCGGCCATCTTTTCGTTGACGATCGCCACATAGTCGGGCGGCGCCGCACGCGCCGCCACGGCTTCGGCCTGGCGCAGCATCAGCAGATGATCGCGCTCCGCGTAAAGCACTTCCAGCTGCATGCCGAAGCGTCTGGCAGTCGCGGCCATGAAGCGCGAGACGAGTTGCCAGTGCTGGCCCGTATCGTGTTCCACGCTTTCGCCGGGATTTAAAAATACGACGCTTGCTGGCGGGCGGCTGACCGGCAACGCCATGGTCGCCCGCATCGTTATCAGGCTCGCGCCTATACCGACGCATTGCGCGATCATCTGTCTTCTGTTCATACGAAATCAGCGGATGCCGTGCGCGGCATTGTGTGGAACCGAAGGGGCAGTCGCGCGCAGCATAACGCGATGTAATCTCGCCGACAATCCGCTTTACTTCGGGCTAGGCGGGCAATGCGCGGCAGACCTTCAGGGGCGCGATTGCGGGTCGAAGCGCGCCGTTCAGGATTCCCTGACACGAAATTCAGGATTCCCCTTTACCGTTTGCAGTCGAAGACGACTGCACGCGAAGATTGGCGGGCTCATCATGACGTCAGCAAAATTTCGAAGCTGCAGAGGCGACGCGCGATGATTTCCGAGTGGGGCGACCGTAAGGCGCGCGTGCAGGACGTGAACTCGATCTGCATGCGCCTGTTCGAAACGTGGTGCGAATCCCGCAATCTCACGCCGCTGGCTTATCTGATGCATTGCTGGCCGCTGCCGGACAGCCGCGCGGGCACGATCCGGCGCTTGCAGGAAAGCATGAAAGACTTGCGCCGCAATCATGCCGACAAACTCGATCTGTACGCGTTGCGGGCACTTGGCGAACTCGCGCGCAGTCTCGACGAACTGATCGACCGTGCGGAAATTTCCGCGAGGCATTCGTTCGCAACGTCGGGCACCTGGAGCATGGAGGGCTAACGGGGCGCGGAATCCGTCTTACCTGCATACGTGATAAAGGGTTGCCGAAGGGCCATGGCTTTGGCGACGAGGACAAAACAAAGTAACCAGGGCCGGAGCAACCGTGGGCAAGATGATTGACTCGCAGGCCGCGACAACGAGCGCCTGCACGATTCTGGTCGCAGGCGGTACGCCGAACGAGACCCGTTTGATCGCCGACCACCTCGTATGGGAGGGCTTCGAGGTGCTCGCCGCGAACAGCGGCCTCGAGGTCCTGGAGCGTTCGTGCGTGTCCCAGCCCGAACTGATTCTGCTCGATTCGGAGGCCGCCAGCGTCGGCGCCCTGGCCACCTGCCGCAGCCTGAAGTCGGACGCGCGCACGCGCGATATTCCCGTGGTGCTCATGATGCCGGCAGGCCATCATCGAAACCTGGCCGATGGCCTCAGCGCCGGCGCAGCCGACCATGTGCGCAAGCCCGTGCAGGTCGAGGAACTGATGGCCAGGGTCCGCACGCACCTCGCGCTGCGTTCGGCCCACCGCCAGCTCGCCCTGCAGCAGCGCGGCCTCAACGCGTGCGAAACGCGTTTTCGCGCGATCGTCGAATCGGGCCCGGTGGCCATGGCCATTACCTCGATGCCCGACGGCGATCTGCTCTATGCCAACGCGCGGTTTCGCGAACTCCTTCGCCTCGATGAAGCGGCGTGCGCGAACGTCAATATCGTCGACTTCTACGTCGATCCGCTGGAGCGCGAAAGACTCGTGCGCTGTCTCGCGGCGCAAGGCAGCTTCGGCGACGCGGAGGTGAAACTGCGCCGGCCGGACGGCACGCAGTTCTGGGCCATGGCGACGGCACGGCTGTCGAACTACGACGGCGCACCGGCGAGTTACGTGGGCCTGCACGATATTTCCGGCCGCAAGCGCGTGGAAGACGAACTCGTGCGCTCGCGCGAGCAGCAGCGGGCCTTGTCGGCCTATCTGGAGGGGATTCGCGAAGACGAGCGCAAGCGCAGCGCGCTGGAGATACAGGACGAACTGGGCCAGTTGCTGACTGCGCTGAAAATGGATGTCTCGCTGTTGCGGATGCGGCTCACCGACGACCCCGAGGCCGTCGGCCGGGCCGACGACATGCGCGAGCTGGTCGAAGGCACGATCTGGATGGTCCGTAACGTGGCGAGCCACCTGCGGCCCGCTGCGCTCAATTTCGGCCTCGTGTCGGCGCTCGAGTGGCTGACAAGTCAATGGAGCCGGCACAACGCCATCCCGTGCGAGCTGCACATGGCAAGCGCCGAGCCCGCCTTGTCGGACATGCAGGCCACGGCGCTGTTCCGGATCGTCGAGGCGGCGCTGACGAACGTCGCGCGCCACGCGGCGGCGCAGCGCGTCGAGGTCACGCTCACTGCGGAGCCCGGCTCGCTCGACTTGCGTGTGCGCGACGACGGCCGCGGCTTCGACGTGGCCGCCGCGTATGCCAGGTACGCTTACGGTCTGCTTGGCATGGCAGAGCGCGCGAGGCTGATTGGTGGTACGTTGAGCATCGACAGTCAGCCCTGCAAGGACCTGACCATCGGCATTGCGTCGGGCACCACGATTTCGATCCACGTTCCGCTTGAAGACCCCCATGATCAGAATACTCATCGCCGATGACCATGCCATCGTGCGTGGCGGACTCAAGCAGATCCTCGCGACGACGGCCGACATGGTCGTGACGGCGGAGGCCGGGCAAGGTTCGGAGGTGATCGAAAAGCTGAGGACCTGCGAAGTCGACCTCCTGCTGCTGGACATGACGATGCCGGGCATCAGCGGCGTCGATCTGATCCGCCGCGTGCGCGCCGAGGAACCCGCGTTGCCGGTGCTCGTGCTCAGCATCCACAACGAAGCCCAGGTGGCGTCGCGCGCGCTGCGCGCCGGCGCGACAGGCTATGTGACGAAGGACAGCGATCCCGAAGTGCTGCTGGCCGCGATTCGCAAGCTGGCGGACGGCGGGCGCTTCATCGACCCGAAACTCGTCGACGCCATGGTGTTCGAGAAGCATTCGGGCGACGTGCCCCCGCACGAGGTGCTCTCGGACCGCGAGTTCCAGGTGCTGCAGATGCTCGCGTCGGGCAAGAGCATCAACGATATCGCCGATGCGTGCGCGCTCAGCGCCAAGACGATCAGCACGCACAAGATGCGGCTGATGCAAAAGCTCGGGCTCGCCAATAACGCGGAGGTGATCCGCTATGCGATCCGGCATGGCCTGGTCGGCGAGTGACGCTCGGCCACGCGCGGCGAGAAGGAAATCCTGACAAGCGAACCAGACGATCCCGAGGGAACTATCTACCCGTCCCGATGGCGGCCGGTTTAACGGCTGTCTACGATGATTTCACCTAAAGCGTGGGGGGGCGGCGATGGCGGTGCGGCAGTCGTTAGGGGCAGCGGTCGTGAAGTGGCTGAATCCCACCAGCAGGCAGACAGTGCGGGTCGTGACGGTGCATCGTGCGCCGTCCGGGCGGATCGCGAGCGTGTTCATCGAGGCGCAGACAGCGGACGGACCGCGCGCGCTGTTTTTCTTCCGCCATCCTGACCGGGGATGGCAAGTGTTTCCCCCCGAAATCCTGCGTCCTTCGATGGGCGCAGCACGTGTCGCGACAAGAATATAGCGGCAGGCAGGCCGCGAGCGGAGATTGCGCATGGAAGAGATCGCGCCAGACGAATTGCCGTCCCCCTATGAAACGAAGCTGCGCGAGTGGATGAGCCGGTGGTACGACCACGCCATTGCGCAAGGGCTCGTGCGTCCGCCGTTTTTGCTCGACGACGCCAAGGCCGAGCGCCTCGAAGGCTATTTCGCCGCCGGACTGACGCCATCGGAAGGTGCGCAGGCCTTCTTCGGACCGGCGCACTGACCGGCGCCTTCGTCACGGGGTGTCGCGCGCTCATGCGGCCTCGAGCTGGTCCAGCAGGTGCCGAAGCCGCCGGGACTGGGCGGGCATGATCTCCGGCGTGGACGCAATGCGCTGGACGCGATCGAGCCAGTAGTGCCGGCCGAACACGGCGATGTTGCCGTCGAAGCCGATGGCGATTTCGAGGTGCGTGATGGCGCCGTCGAGATTTTTCGCCGTATATGGACTGACGGCCTGCGCCCCGGTTTTCGCGTCCTCGCGTGTGGTCGCGCGCTTTGCATTTGGACTGGCGGACTCCGTACGCTGCGGTGTTTCCCGTTCAATTGCAACTATCATTATTTCGCCTTGCCGTCGAATATATTCGCCATCCACGCGTATTGCGTATTGCGCTGGTGCATCGCGACCCCGTCGTGATTTCGATGCGCGTGTTGGCTTTTCTGGTCCCGAATGTTCGACAGTAAGCAACCATCGTGCCAGTGCTGCGAGACCCCGGCGGTGACGGGTTACGGCAGCGCGTGAGAGGGCGGCGCAGGACGATTTCGACCGCGGAAATCGCCGGGAGTGGACGATTTCGGCCAGTTCCCGGCGTGGCGGATTTGGCGTGGTGAAGTGGCGCGACTCAACGGCCTGCGGCGGGTCCCAAAGCTTCGTGGCGCAGTTCGGCCAGCAACGCGATAGCGTCCGTGATGCGGCGGGTGGAATCGGCCGCTTGATCCCGCAACGCGCGGGCGAGCGTGTCGATCGCTTCGCTCGTGCGACCCGTGGCGCGCAGGAGGTCGGCGAGATAGCGCGCGGCCTCCACGCGCGCGGGCACCGAACCGAACGCGAGCGCCGTCGAAAGGGCGGTGCGCAATCCCTGCTCGGCAGACGTCAGATCGCCGAGCGCCCACTGCGCCCGCGCGCGGGTGACCAGCAGCTCGCCAAGGTGGGCGCGCTCCTGGCGCGCGAGGGTTTCGTCGACCGCGGCGGCCAGCATCGTTTCGCATTGCTTCGCACGGCCGGATCGCAGCAGCAGCTCGCCGTGCTGCCACATCTTGAAGGAATGGAACAGCGCACCGCCGTTGCAGACCATGTGGTTGTCGTAGCCGTCGAGCATGACGGCCTCGGCTTCCGCGTTCAGGCCTTGCGCGCTGAGCTCGGCGCTGCGGAAGATCTGGCCCATGCCGCGATAGAACGGGAAGCCGTTGGCGATCGACACCGACTCGAGTTCGCTCGCGAGCGGCCCGCGCCGCTGATCGTCGAAAAGGCTGGCCAGCCACGCGGCGCCCTGCAGGTTGAGCACGTGCGCCAATGCGTGCGCGCCCGGCTCGCTCGCGCGCAGGATCAGCATGTCCATCGCGCGCCGGGCCTGCCCGAACTCGCCGATCTGGTAGGCGGCCAGCCCCTCGAATGTCAATGCGAGGCTCGCCAGATCGATGCCCTGCGAACCCGTGCGCACATCGTCGCGCGTCACGCCGAGCAGACTGCCGCGCGCGAGGCAGGCGAGGGCTTCTTCGCTGTCGCCCAGCCAGTAGAGCGTGTTGGCCATGGCGACGTGCGCTTCGTCGAGCGACACGCGGTTGCCGCTGTTCTGGGCGCGCTGCAGCATCTCCTGTGCGCTCGCGCGCGCCTGCTTGAGCTGGAGCGTCGTCAACTGGGTGGTCCAGACGCCGAACTGGATCGCCGCGATTTCGCCAGGCTCGCAGATCCCTTCCCCGACTTCGAGCGCCGCCGCGTAGCAGGCCGTGGCTTCTGCGTACAGCCAGCCGCGCACGCTGCGCAGGCTCATGCCGAGCAGCCGGTAGGCGTCGAACTGGGCGCGCCGCGCGGCGGGTTCGTCGCGACTCGTCTGCAGCACGTCGAGGCAACGCCGCAAATGGGGAATGGCCTCGGCGAAGCGCGCCGCATCGATCAGCGCGTTCGCATGTTCGAGACTCTTGTGCGCTTCGCGATGGTGTTCCTCGCGCGACTTCAGGCGCCGTTCGACGGTCTTGCGACCGACGCCGAGCAAGGTCGCGGCGGCGCTCTTGTTGCCCGCGGTCCGCTCCAGCGCGCGGTCGATGAGGAGGTCTTCGGCGGCGGCGAGTTTGTCGCGTCCCTCGAGTTGCAGCAGCATGTCCGCGAGCTCTGCGCGCGAAACCGCTCCGGCTGATTCGCTGAGCAGAAACGGCTCGAGCGTGTCTTCCTCGATCAGCGGCTTTTCGGCAAGCACGCTCAACTGGCTGACCAGGTTGCGCAACTGGCGGATGTGGCCCGGCCACGCATGCCGGCCGAGGCGCCGCAGCGCAGCCGGTGAAAACTCGATGCGGCGCTCCTGTTGCGAGGCGAAATGGGCGGCGAGCGCGGCAATGTCCTCGACGCGCTGGTCGAGCCCGGGCACGGCCAGCACGAATACCGCGAGCCGGTAGAACAGGTCCTCGCGAAACAGCCCCTTGCGCGCCAGTTCGCGCAGATCGCGGTGCGTCGAGGCGACCACGCGTCCCTCGAAACGCACGCTCGACGAGGCGCCGACCGGGCGGAACGTGCGCGTTTCCAGTGCCCGCAGGAGCTTGGGCTGCAGCGCGAGCGGCAATTCGCCGATTTCGTCGAGCAACAGCGTGCCTTTGCCGACCTGCTGCAAGAGCCCGGGACGGCTTTCGCCGGCGCCGGTGAACGCGCCTTTGACGTGCCCGAACAGCTCCGCTTCGACGAGATGCTCGGGAATCGCCCCGCAGTTGACGTCAACGAATGGTTGATCGCGGCGCAGGCTGCGCGTATGCACGCGGCGGGCGACCAGCTCCTTGCCCGAGCCGGTCGGCCCGATGATGAGCAAGGCGTGATCGGTGGGCGCGACGCGATCGATCATCCTGACCAGCTGACGAAACGCCGGCGCCTCGCCAATGAACGCGTCGTAGTCCGCTTTTTCTCCGCAAGGGGGAACGAAGGGGAAAGTACTCATTGCCTCGTGGGCTCCAGATTAACGCGTGGCATGTTTTTATGATTGTCCTGGAGTCTGCGATCGGTGACCGCGCATCGATCCCGCCCTCCGCCTTGCGGTTCGGGGGCGGACAGCGCAGGCGCAGTCTGTCCAGTAAGGTCACTAGAACCTGCAGTTTTCGAACTTGTAGCGCGAAGGGGACTTGCCGCTGTTCTCGAGAAAGAAACGCGAGAACGCGGAAGGAGAAGAAAAGCCGAGAAGATCGCTCACCGCGGCAACCGAATAATCGGCCAGCGGCAGCAACCGCCTGGCCTCCTCGAGCCGCGCATGGGACAGGATCGCCTGGAAGTTCGTCCCTTCACCCTGCAAGCGCCGGTGCAGGGTCGAGCGTGAAATGCCAAGGCGGCCGCAGACTTCTTCCATGGGGTTCGCAAATGGCAGGCCGGCATGCGCCTCACGAATCATCTTCGTCACGAAATCTTCGATTCTCGAAGAAAACGAATGGCCGACAACGAAGCGTCGGATATCGGCATCGGCCTGCCCGCAGAGAATGTTTTCGGTGATCTCGTTGTACTTGCAGTACGGCAAGTCTGCCGCTCCGGTTTTCATCAGCATTCGGTTGCGGCCTTGCCTGAATTTCACCGTCGCGCCACACAGGTGCGAGAGCTGGGAGACGGGCGCAAACGATTCGCCAGTCAGCTCGATCTGGGTGGGATAGGGCTCGTCGTCGTTGTACTGTTCGGCGAGGCGAATGAGCAGCAGAAAATTATAGAAAGCGCTCGATGAACTTCTGCCCGCGCCGTCCAGCACATACTCGAATTCGAACGTCTGGCCAGCCCGCTTGACCTTCACGGTATCGACGTTTCCGATCAATACCCGGTAGCGCAGAAACTGGTCAAAGGCCTTCGTCAACGTCGGGCTGTTTGTGACGATGGCCAATAACGTGCTGATAGGTGCGCGAAAGGAATAACTGGAAAAAATTTCGAACCGCTCCGAGGCCTGGTAACCCGGCTCCAGCAGATTGAGCATGGCAATGTGCTTGTGTGCGGGGATGCGCCCGTCCGGATGGGCGAGTTCGGCCTCGGTGATGCCGGTGAGGCGCGTGAAATCGTGCGGCGACATGCCATGTTCGACGGCGGACTTGAGCGAGAGTTGGGCAAGGACGTTTGATACGGTCTTTTGATCGGTCGTCATGGGAGACACCATGGAACGGAGAAACGTCGCCTCGGCTAACCGCTGGTAGCTGGTGACTTTAGCATTCTTGCTGCAATCCTCAAACGGCCCGATGGGGCCGGATATCGAATCCGCATGAACCGCTGCCCGGGCGCCGTGAGCCGGTTCGAAGACTCGTAAACTGCCTGCAAGGTAGCGACGAAATGGCAGACGGCGCAGGGCTAAGGCAAACCCTGATGCCGCGACGCCAGGTTAAGTTCCGCGACGGCACGATAAGCGCAAACGTTTCGCCGGGTGCTATCGTCATCTCGCTACGTAGGGTAATTCAACATAAAACTAGAAGAAAAATGTAGTCCGATTACGGTCCCGCAATCCTGCGGGTCATCGCTCATGCAATCGGCAAAACAGGAGAGACACCGTGAGGAATGCGAAGCAAATAGCGGTTGCGGTCGCCGGCGCATTGTGTGCCGGCTCTGTGGCGTATGCGGATCAAGCCGCCACCGGCAACACATGGGGCGCCAGCCCATTTTCGATTGTGGCGCAGTTCTTTTCCCATGATTCGGGTGCGTCACAGCCGGTCTTCGACTGGAAAGCGAAGGGCGACCAGGCCGACAGGCGCGCGGCAGTGCTGGTCTCGCAACTGACGCTCGACGAAAAGATCCAGCTGGTGCACGGGACGGGCATTCCCACCGTCGGACTCGGTGGCCCGTTTCCTTCGTGGGTGCAGGGCGCCGGCTATATCCCCGGCGTCAGCCGTCTGGGCATTCCGCCGTTGGCCACCGCGGATTCGGCGGGCGGCGTGAACGTGCAGAACGCGCATACCACGGCCTTTCCCGCGCCGATCGGGCTCGCCTCGAGCTGGGACGTGGCGCTCGCGGGGGCCTACGGGGCGCGTATTGCCCGTGAGCTGCGCGTGCTCGGCTACGCGGAAGGACTCGGTGGCGGCGTCAATCTCGCACGTGAACCGCGCGATGGCCGCACGTTCGAGTACATGGGCGAAGACCCGGTCCTGAGCGGCACGATGAGCGCCGCGCGCACCATGGGAACGCAGTCGCAGAACGTGATCGCCACGGTGAAGCACTACGCGATGAACGACCAGGAAACCAACCGGATGACGAGCAATTCGGTGGTCGACGAAAGGACGATGCGGGAAACGGAACTGCTCGCCTTCGAGATTGCCGTGCGCGAGGGGCATCCCGGCAACGTGATGTGCTCGTACAACCTGATCAACGGCGTGTATGCGTGCCAGAACCCGGAACTCCTCACGACCATCCTGAAGCAGGAGTGGGGCTTCAAGGGCAAAGTCCAGTCGGACTGGACGGCCAACCACACGACTGTCGCATCCGCGATGGCGGGTCTCGATGAAGAGCAGCCAGGCGATCTCGGCACGGCAGGGGCGGGCTTCGGCATTCAGTCATATTTCAGCAGCGCGCTGAAGGCCGCGGTCCAGGCCGGTACCGTTCCGGTCGCCCGCCTCAATGACATGGTCTTTCGCAAGCTGCGCACCATGATCGCCCTTGGCGTCATGGACAACCCGCCCACTCCCGGTGGCTCGGTCGACCAGACGGCAGGCAACCATGATGCTCTCGCGGTGGCGCACGAGTCGATCGTTCTACTGAAGAATGGCGCGGCTTCCGGCAGCAACCAGCCGGTCCTTCCGCTCGCCGCTGGCGGCCTGCACTCGATCGTCGTGATCGGCGGCCATGCCGATGTCGGCGTGATGTCCGGAGGCGGGTCGGGAGGCGTGCCCGCGGCAGACGGCAATGCGGTGTCGGGATGCCAGTCCGGCAACCCGCTGCTGTCGAGTTGCGCGACCTGGTACAAGTCCTCGCCGTACAACGCGATCAAGGCCAAGGCGTCTCAGGCCACGGTGACGTACTTCGACGGCACGAACGCCTCCGCCGCCGCTAGCGCGGCCGCCAGCGCCGATGTCGCGATCGTGTTCGCCACGCAATGGGAAAGCGAGGGCACGGATCTGGCGAACCTGTCCTTGCCGGACAACAAGGCGGACCCGAGCAATCAGCTTTACGACCAGAATGCGCTGATCAACGCGGTGGCTGCGAAGGCCAAGCGGGTCATCGTCGTGCTGGAGAACGGCAGTCCCGTCACGATGCCGTGGCTCGGCAGCGTTCACGGCGTCGTGGAAGCGTGGTATCCCGGTGTGCAGGGCGGCCAGGCGATCGCGGACATCCTGTTCGGCGACGTGAATCCGTCCGCGAAGCTGCCGATCACGTTCCCGCGCCAGGAAGCCGATCTGCCGCAGCCGACCATCGACCCCAACAACCTGAACGTCGTCTATAGCGAAGGACTCCTGATGGGATACCGCTGGTACGATGCGAAAAACATCGATCCACTGTTCCCGTTTGGCTATGGTCTTTCCTATACGACGTTCTCGTACTCGGGGCTCAGGACGCATACCGATCAGGGCGGCAACGTGATCGCCACGTTCACCGTCGCCAACACGGGCTCGCGTGCCGGCGCCGAAGTCGCCCAGGTGTACGCCACGCTGCCGCCGGGTCTGGGCGAGCCGCCGCAGCGCCTGGTGGGATGGACGAAGATCGCCTTGCGGCCCGGGCAGTCCCAGCAGGTGAGCGTCGTCATCCCGGCGCGGCGCCTCGCGACGTGGAACGTCACGAAGCACGCGTGGCAGGTGCATGGCGGAAGCTACGAGATTCGCGCCGCGTCGTCGTCGCGTGATACGAACGCGTTGTCGGCACGCGTTGTCGTTGGCGATATGCACTGAGGTGGGTGCGGCCTGGGCGCAGCGCGCGCCCAGGCCTTGCGGACGAGCCGGGACACCCAGCATCCAGACAAAATCGGCAGATGCAATAGTGTGCCGGCCTGCGGCACTGCCGATGCGCTGCGGGCTCCTTCATGTGCGATGATCGCCGCGGGCGAGTTGACGCCGGTGGCCGTGGCGCGAGGCTACGCGCGGGTTCAAACCTTGATGCGCGAAATGGCCGATGGCGCTACACGAGGCTGGTGCGCCTTGGCTTCGAGCCGGCTCAGGCGAAGCAACTTGCGGCGCTGCATACGCGCAATTTCATGTAGCGGCGGGTTACGGCCGCCTCATCAGCAACGACGTGTCAGTCGCATCGATCACCTGGAACCCAAAGCGCTGGTAAAGGGTGATTGCCCGATTGCCCTTCAGCACGCTGAGTTTGACAGGGACACGAGCGTCGTCGGCCTGACGCAGAAATCACCGAGCAGCTGGGCCGCGATACCGCGACCCTGATGTTCGGGCAGGATCTGGATTTGTACGATGGTCCATTCATCCGGGGCGCGAAAGAACTTGAAGAGTCCGAGTCTTTCCGATCCGCAACAGATGACATTCGCGTCGTCGTAGCGATAGCGTAGACGCGCCCAATGCGCTTCCTCGTCGGTCGATTCGCCGGCACGTTCCAGATGCCCGGTCATCGTTGCCCTGCGTAACTCGAACAGAAATGGTTCGGCGGCGGGCGTCGCTGCGCGCAGCGTGAATTCAGGTTGATTCATTCGTGGCGGTGGAAACTGGCATTGGCGGGCCCGGTGATTGTTGACCATCTCAAGGGCGTTGTCGACCTCGATGCCGTGGTGGCGAACCGTGCTGTCGTGCCTCCTGCACGAGCCACCGCGTCAGGTCATACGCGCGAAGTTTGCTATCAACCGTGGACGTGCCCGGGTCTCTTACATTCCGTTATCCGGATGCCCGGGACTAGTAATTTCCCGATGAAACAAGCGGTCTCGCGAGGCGATTCTTGAACTAGACTTTGACTGTTAGTCTTACTATATTCCAGAGACTTTTCTATGTAAGTTGATGCGGCGATCGATAAGCAAAGGGGAAAGTTTTATGGCTATCGTCGTACACAACATCCCTGCAGGTCATTCGCGCTGGAGCGTAGCGTGACGGCGAGCGATGCCGCGCGCGCTGCGAGCGACTGGCGGCATATCGTGCGCGCGCAGGGCATCAGCCTGTCCTACGGCAAGATCCGCGCGCTTTCCGGCATCGACCTCGCCATTGGCCGCAACGAGATCGTCGGCCTGATCGGCGATAACGGCGCGGGTAAATCCACGCTCATCAAGGTGCTGACCGGGGTCGTGCGGCCGAGCTCGGGCAAGCTGTTCATCCGCGACGAAGAGGTCGACTGGAGCCGCTTTTCCGTGCGCGAGGCGCACCGGTTGCGCTTCGAGACGGTCTATCAGGAGAAATCGCTCGGCGAGAAGCAGCCGCTGTGGCGTAATTTCTTTGTCGGGCGGCAGATCACCAACCGCTTCGGTTTTATCAATGTCGCCGAAGAACGGCGCATCGCCAACGATATTCTCAAGCAACAGCTCGGTTTTCGCGGCGTGGGGATCGACGCGGATTCGTTGATCGCGAAACTTTCCGGCGGCGAGCGCCAGGGCATCGCGATCGGACGCGCGATGCATTTCGACAGCGATCTGATCATTCTCGATGAACCCACGGTGGCGCTTGCCATCAGCGAGGTGCGCAAGGTTCTCGACTTTGTGCGCTCCATTAAGGAGTCCGGCCGCGCCTGCATCTACATCGAACATAACCTCGCCCATGTGCATGAGCTCGCCGATCGACTGGTCGTGCTCGATCGCGGCCGGATCGTTGCGGATATCAAATCCGGTGAGATGAGCCTCGAGGATCTCACGCGGTTCCTGATTTCGCTTCAGCAGAGCGGGCACGGGCCGGCGCCGGTTGCGGGGACGAGGACGTGAGCGATCCGATCAAGGAAAAGCGGCCGGTGCGCCCGGTAGGTTTGCGCCTGCCGGGTTTCGCCCGCATGGAGGGCTTGCCGAGCCTGGTCGTATTTGCGCTGGTGGTCGGCCTGTTCATGGCGACCGCGCCACGCGTCTTTCTGGGCTGGCCAATCTACTTCTCCTTCCTGACCACCGTGCCGCCTCTCGCGGTGTTGGCGATCGGGCTGACGCTGGTGATCGCGGCAGGGGAGATCGACCTGTCGTTCCCCTCGGTGATGGCCTTCTCGGGCTTCCTGTTCGCCTGGTGCGTGAACACCACGGGATCCGCCTGGCTGGCCATTATTGCGGCGTTGGCGGGCGGTGCGCTGGTCGGCGTGGTGAACGGGGTGCTGGTCGCGGTGGTCGGCATGCCGTCCATCATCGTGACGATCGGCACGCAGTTCCTGTGGGCCGGTGTGGCGTCGATCCTTTCCGGCGGGCTCTCCTATGCGCTGCAGCAACTCGCCAGCGGGTCAGCGTACGCGGTATTCACGGGCACGCTGTTCGGTCTGATCCCGATGCAGGCGCTCTGGGCGCTCGGCCTCGCCGTGTTCATGTGGTTCATCCTCAATCGCCACCGTTTCGGCGAGCACGTGCTGTTCATCGGAGACAACCGCAACGTGGCGAAGGTCGTGGGCATCAACGTGCTGCGCGAGACGGTGAAGCTGTTCGCGCTGATGGGGGTGCTGGCCGGCTTCGCCACGGTCCTGCTCACGCTCGAGAATCTGAACTACTTCTCGACCCAGGGGCAAGGCTATCTGCTGCCGGCGCTCGCCGGTGTGTTCATCGGCGGAACCTCGGTGTTCGGCGGCACGGCGACGATCGTGGGCACGTTCTTCGGCACCTTCGTGATTGGCATGCTGGAGGCCGGCATCGTTGCGACCGGTATCGCCGGCTTCTGGGTCCAGGCGATCGAAGGGGTGGTGTTCATCGTCGCCGTGATCCTGCATCTGTTGGTCGAGAATCCCGCCAGGCTGCGCGCGTTGCGTGAAAGACTCAGGCTTGGGCGGCGCTAAAGCCGTTAAATCAGGAGATAGGAGCGGAAATGAACAAGATCATGACTGGGTTTCTCCTGGGGGCGGGCGTGCTTGCGTTCGGCCTCTCGCCGAACGCTGGTGCCACCGATCCGACCACGTCAGGCCAGCTCGGCGCCGGTATGACGATGTATATGCAGATGGGCGGAAACCCCGGCGACGGCGCCACGCTGCCGCGTCAGACCGGGGCGGCGGATGCGGGGCATGCCTTCGGCATCAAGGTGATCGAGCAGTTCTCGGCCTGGAGCCCGGAGACGATGCTTGCGCAGTTTCGCCAGGCGATGGCGGCGAAGCCGACCTGTATCGGCATCATGGGCCACCCGGGCGATCCGGCCTTCGCCCCGCTGATCAAGCAGGCGGTGGATCAGGGCATCATCGTGACCGTCGGCAATACGCCGCTGCCCGACAACCAGAAGCTCTACGACGCGAAGGGCTTCGGCTACGCCGGCGTCGAACTCTACGTGGGCGGCCAGATCACCGCACAGGCGATGCTCAGCGCCGGGCTCAAGAAGGGCGACGAGGCGCTCGAATACGGTGTCTTCAACGAGAGCGTGCGTAGCCAGTCCGACCGCGGACTTGCCGAGACGCTGGAGAAGGCCGGCGTGAAGGTGACCCGGCTCAATATCTCGCCGCAGGTGGATTCCGATTCATCGCTCGCCGTGCCGATCCTGGTCGCCTTTATCCAGGCGCACCCTGGTCTGAAGGCGATTGGCACCCAGCACGGCGGCGTGACCGGGTTCATTCCGCAAGCGCTCCAGCAGGCTGGCAAGAAGCCGGGACAAGTCATCGTGGGCGGCATCGATCTGGCGCCTGCCACGATTTCCGGGCTGCAGAGCAAATTCATCACCGCGACGCTCGATCAACAGCTTTATCTGCAGGGTTTTCTGCCGGTCACGCAGTGCGTGCTCTCGGCGGCCTATCACTTCGCGGGACTGACCATCAACACCGGCGCAGGTGTGCAGACGCCCGCGACGATCGACTCGCTCATTCCGCTCATCAAGCGCGGGATTCGCTAAGGACGCGTGATGCGAGATGGAGTGGCCCGGATGCCGTCGTCATATCGAACCGATCTGGCGCAGGTATCCCGGCCTTCCGCGCCTTTCATGAGCCGATCAGCGCGTCGTCGATCGCGGCGCATCTCGGCTGCAACGCGGCCGGTCAGTGGTCGTGCTCAAGGGCGCTGCACACAAGCGCGAAATCGATCCGGACTGGACGGGAGCGCTCTACCGGCCCCTGGCTGAAGCGGCCGATGCAACACCGCGCCACGATGCCACCTTGATCGCCATTCCTTACTTCGCCTGGCATCACCGCGAAAGCGGACCGATGAAGGTCTGGCTGAACTACCGTGGGGAGTGAAGCTGGCGAAGCGCGTAACGACCCTTCGCGACCGTAAGCGAGGACAGGCTTTCGTTCACTCGAGGTCGAGCCTCGCCCCCATCTCGACGACACGGTTGGGCGGCACCTTCAGGTGGTTGGTCGCATCGAGTTCATTTTTGCGCAGCAGAATAAAGACGCTCAGCAGCAAACGGCGCGCGGGATTGAGATTCCTGGATACCGTGAGCGACTCGCGCCCGAGGTAAAACGACGTAGTCATCGGGTCGTAAGCCTCTCGTCCGGCTTTCTGCAACGCTTGCTTGAGCAGCTCAGGAACATCGAGCGACTCCATATAGCCGTAACGACCCACGACGCGAATGAAGCCTTGATCGAAGCATTGCACATCGAAGCGGTCGTCCTGCGATACGCGCGGAATTTCCTCGGTCAGCAAGGTCAGCAGGATCACCTGCCGGTGCAGGACCTGATTGTGCTTCAGGTGATGCAGCAGCGTCGTGGGCACCGAGTCACCGGCGGCCATCAGAAACACGGCCGTGCCCGTCACCCTGTATGGCGCGTCCTGCGCGAGACTGGCGATGAAGACGTCGAGCGGCAAGCCCGAATCCCCCCGTGAACGGCGCATCGTCCGCAGCCCGACGAGCCAGGAGGTCGAGAGCAGAAACGTCAGGCCGCCGATCGCCAGCGGCAGCCAGCCGCCATCCGCAAATTTCATCGCGTTGGCGGCGACGAACGATGCATCCACCACCATGAAAACGCCGGCGACGAGTGCGACACGCCACACCGGCCACTTCCATCGCACGTGCGCGAACGCCGCGAACAGCAAGGTGGTAATCGCCATGGTGGTGGACACCGCAATGCCAAAAGCGGCCGCAAGACTGTCCGATGAGCGGAAGAGCAGCACCACGCCAATGGTGCCGGCCATGAGAAGCCAGTTCAGGCCGGGCAGGTAGATCTGTCCGGCCGTGCTCGATGAAGTGTGCCTGACCGTCACGCGAGGCGAGAGACCGAGTTGTCCCGCTTGTCGCGTGAGTGAAAACACTGCGGAGATCAGGGCCTGCGACGCGACGATGGTGGCGAGCGTCGCCAGCACCACCATGGGATACAGCCCCCACGTGGGGACGGTCGTATAGAAGGGCCGCGCCGCTGCGCCGGGATCGCGCAGCAAAAGTGCGCCCTGTCCAAGATAGCTGGCAGTCAGGGCAGGCAGTGCCAACCCGTACCAGGCCAGACGTATCGGCCTGGCGCCGAAGTGCCCCATGTCGGCATACAGCGCTTCGCCGCCGGTCAGGCACAGCACCACGGCTCCCAGCGCGAGAAAGCCCCGGAAGCCGTTGTGCATGAAGAACGTGATGCCGTTGATCGGGTTGAACGCCGCGAGAATGGCGGGCGTGCCCGCAATGGACGCGACGCCGAGGATAAAGATCACGACAAACCAGATGGCCAGTATCGGCCCGAACGCCACACCGACGCGGCCCGACCCGAGTGGCTGAACGGCGAACAGCGCCACGAGGATCACCACCGTGACCGGCACGACGTAGTGCGAAAAGGCCGGCGTGGCGACCTCGATGCCCTCGACCGCGCTCAGCACGGATATCGCGGGCGTGATGACGCCGTCGCCATACAGCATGGCCGTGCCGAACATCGCGAGGAACACCCAGCGCAGGGCGGCCCGCCGCATTTCGCGTCCGGTCCGCTCTCCCACCAGCAGCGCGAGGAGTGCCAGCAAGCCGCCTTCGCCATGGTTGTCAGCCTGCATCAGAACGAGAACGTACTTGACGCTCACCATCAGGATGAGGGACCACAGAAAGAGCGAGACGATCCCCACCACGTTTTCCGGTGTCGCGGCCACGCCGCGCGCGCCATTGAAAGCTTCCTGCAATGCGTAGAGCGGACTCGTACCGAGGTCGCCGAAAACGATACCGAGCGCGGCGAGCGCCAGCGATGCCATTGCGGTGGCGCCGCCCGCGGACGGCGGCGCATGAGGAGGACTCGCGTTTGTCCCCCGCGGGTCAGCCGGATCGACGCTGGCATTGGTCGGGTTCGACATGTTGGCTAAGGTCGTGTGGTTCGGGTCGCTGCAATTCGCAGACGTCAGTGCGCGGATTTTGCATCAGTTTTATGACGCCGTTGTTCGTAGCGTAGGTCACACGAGAAAGATTTTGCAGGCGAACCCGTCATGTCGAGACCGGGGGCCGATGAATTAAACAGCTTACGCAATGGAACCCGGTGACGCGACGGACACGGAAGTGTCGACGGCTGCCTTTTTCCATGGCTTCGATATTTACACCTTTTTTATTCGCGGTTTCCTAGTCTTGACAAGGCCAGTAGAAGGGGCCGACTTCACGTCGTGATTTCCGATCGTTTGCGGAGCATCGATATGGACCTGATCTACATCGCCGGCATTGTGGTCTTCCTCGGGCTCAGTGTCGCGCTTGTCATGGGTTGCGAGAAGCTTTACGGGCATGCACCGGGAGGCCGGCCATGACCGCATGGATGATCTGGCTCGCCGGCGCCGCGACGCTGCTCCTGCTCGTGTACCTCGTGTACGCGCTATTGCGCGCGGAGGAACTCGAATGAATACCTACAACCTGCTCCACGTCGTGCTCTTCATCGTAGTCCTGACGGCTGTCTCCATTCCGCTCGGCCACTACATGACCTCGGTGCTCGACGGCTCATCGGTCGTCGTGCGCAAGATCGGGCGGCCTGTCGAGCATTCGCTGTATCGGCTTGCGGGCGTGGACCCCGATGCCGAAATGACATGGAAGCAGTACGCGTTCGCGGTGCTGCTGTTCAATGCGCTCGGTGCCCTGGCGGTATATGGCTTTCTGCGCCTGCAGCAATGGTTGCCGGCGAACCCGCAGGGCTTCGGTCCCATGACGCCCGATGGCGCCTTCAATACGGCCATCAGCTTCATCACCAACACGAACTGGCAGAACTATACGCCGGAAAGCACGGTCAGCTATCTCACGCAGATGACGGCGCTCGCCGTGCAGAACTTCCTTTCCGCAGCGACCGGCATTGCCGTGGCCGTCGCGCTGATCCGGGGGTTTGCGCGCCACACGACAAAGACGATCGGCAATTTCTGGGTCGACCTGACGCGCTCCACGCTGTACATCCTCATGCCGATCGCGTTCGTCATCGCGCTGGTGCTCGTGAGTCAGGGGGCGATCCAGAACTTCAAGGCGTATGTGGACGTGCCGACGCTGCAGGTCACGACCTACCAGGTGCCGAAGACCGATGCGCAGGGCAATCCGGTCAAGGATGCCAAGGGCAACCCCGTGATGCAGGACATGAAGGCCGACAAGCAGACCATTGCGATGGGCCCGCTGGCATCGCAGGAAGCGATCAAGATGCTCGGCACCAATGGCGGCGGATTCTTCAATGCCAATTCCGCGCATCCGTACGAGAACCCAACGCCTCTGTCGAATTTCGTCCAGATGATCGCCATGCTGTGCATCGGCGCCGCGCTGTGCATCGTCTTCGGCCGGATGGTCGGCGACAACCGGCAAGGCTATGCCGTGCTTGCGGCCATGACCATCGCGTTTGCGATTGGCTGCTGGGGCGAGATCTCGGCGGAGCAGGCCGGCAATCCGCTGTTCGCCTCGCTGCGCGTCGACCAGACGAGATCGGCGCTGCAGACCGGCGGCAACATGGAAGGCAAGGAAGTGCGATTCGGCATTGCCGATTCCGGCATCTTTACGGTCGCCACCACGTCGGCGTCGTGTGGGGCGGTGATCAATGCACACGATTCGCTCACGCCGATGGGCGGCTTCGTGCCGATCCTGATGATGCAGCTGGGCGAGGTCGTCTACGGCGGAGTAGGTTCGGGGCTGTACGGGATGCTGGTCTTTGCGCTGCTTGCGGTGTTCATCGCCGGGTTGATGATCGGTCGCACACCTGAGTACATCGGCAAGAAGATCGAATCTTACGAGATGAAGATGGTATCGATCGCGGTCCTCATCATGCCGATGATCGTGCTCGTCGGCACGTCGATCGGCGTGCTGTCTCCGCTCGGCACCGCGGGCATTGCCAATCCCGGCCCGCACGGCTTCTCCGAAATTCTCTACGCGTTTACCTCGGCCACGAACAACAACGGCAGCGCATTTGCGGGGCTCTCCGTCAATACGCCGTTCTATAACGTGCTGCTGGCCATCGCCATGTGGTTTGGCCGGTTCGTGCCGGCGGTCGCGGTGCTCGCCGTCGCGGGCTCGCTCGCCGAAAAGAAGCGCATTGCGGTGACAGAAGGGACCTTGCCCACGCACGGCCCGCTGTTCGTTGTGCTGCTGCTGGGGGCCGTGCTCCTGATCGGCGCGCTGACGTTCGTGCCCGCGCTTGCGCTCGGACCCGTTGCCGAGCATCTGTCGATGATTGCCGGTCACTGAGTACGAGGAAAGCATGTCTACGCCCACTCAACCGCCTGCCCATCGTCCCGACAATCTTGGCCAGGCACGCACGGCCGCACGCTCGATGTTCGACCCGGTGCTCGTGAAGCCCGCCATCGCCGAGTCGTTCAGGAAGCTCAAGCCCCGTACGCAGTTGCGCAATCCCGTGATGTTTTGCGTGTACGTGGGCAGCATCCTGACGACGATCCTCTGGTTCGCCGCGCTCGCCGGCCAGGCCGAGGCGCCGGCGGGCTTCATCCTCGCCATTGCGCTGTGGCTGTGGTTTACCGTGCTGTTCGCCAACTTTGCGGAAGCGCTCGCCGAAGGCCGCTCCAAGGCACAGGCAGCGTCGCTGCGCAGCGCGAAGCACAACGTGATGGCGAAAAAGCTCAACGACCCGCATCCGAAATCGCCCGTCACGGTGATGGCCTCCACCGATCTGCGCAAAGGCGATGTCGTGCTGATCGAGACGGGCGACACGATTCCGGCCGACGGCGAAGTCATCGAGGGCGTCGCGTCCGTTGACGAATCGGCCATTACCGGCGAATCCGCGCCCGTGATCCGCGAATCGGGCGGCGACTTTTCGTCGGTGACGGGCGGCACGCGCGTGCTGTCCGACTGGATCGTGGTGCGGGTTTCGGTCAATCCCGGCGAGGCTTTCCTCGACCGGATGATCGCGATGGTCGAAGGAGCCAAACGGCAGAAGACCCCGAACGAGATCGCGCTGACGATCCTGCTGGTGGCGTTGACACTCGTGCTGCTGTTCGCCACGGCGACCTTGTTGCCGTTCTCGATCTTCTCCGTGGCAGCCGCACAGGCGGGCCATGTCGTGACCATCACGGCCCTCGTGGCCCTGCTGGTGTGCCTGATTCCCACCACCATCGGCGGGCTGCTTTCCGCGATTGGCGTGGCGGGTATGAGCCGCATGATGCAGGCCAACGTGATTGCAACTTCGGGGCGCGCGGTCGAGGCGGCGGGCGACGTCGACGTGCTGCTGCTGGACAAGACAGGCACCATCACGCTGGGCAACCGGCAGGCATCGACCTTTGTGCCGGCGCCCGGCGTCTCGGAGCAGGACCTCGCCGACGCGGCGCAACTGGCGTCGCTCGCCGACGAAACGCCGGAGGGCCGCAGCATCGTCGTGCTCGCCAAGCAGCGCTTCAACATCCGGGAGCGCGACATGAGCGCGCTGCACGCCACGTTTCTCGGCTTCACGGCGCAGACGCGGATGAGCGGCGTCGACCTGCCGGAGCGCGAGATCCGCAAGGGCGCGTCGGATGCGGTGAAGCTGTACGTCGAGTCGCATGGCGGCCGCTACCCGGGCGAGGTCAACAACGCGGTCACGGATGTCGCGCGGCGCGGGAGTACGCCGCTGGTGGTCGCCGAAAAGCCCGGTGGTCACGGCACGGGCGAAGGCGGGCCGGCGCGCGTGCTCGGCGTGATCGAGCTGAAGGACATCGTGAAGGGCGGCATCAAGGAGCGCTTTGCCGAACTGCGCAAGATGGGCATCCGCACGGTCATGATCACCGGTGACAACCGGCTCACGGCCGCAGCCATTGCCGCTGAAGCCGGTGTCGACGACTTCCTCGCCGAAGCGACGCCGGAAGCCAAGCTCAAGATGATCCGCACGCATCAGTCGGCCGGGCGCCTCGTCGCGATGACGGGCGACGGCACCAACGATGCGCCCGCGCTCGCCCAGGCCGACGTGGCGGTGGCGATGAACAGCGGCACGCAGGCGGCGAAGGAAGCGGGCAACATGGTCGATCTCGATTCGAACCCGACGAAGCTGATCGAGATCGTCGAGATCGGCAAGCAGATGCTGATGACTCGCGGCTCGCTGACGACGTTCTCGATCGCGAACGACGTCGCGAAGTATTTCGCGATCATTCCGGCGGCCTTCGCCTCGACTTATCCGAAGCTGCGCGTGCTGGACGTGATGCACCTGACGTCCCCGTCGTCGGCCATCTTGTCTGCGGTGATCTTCAACGCGCTGATCATCGTCGCGCTCATTCCGCTTGCGCTCAAGGGCGTGAAGTATCGCGCGCTCGGCGCCGCTGCTGTTTTGCGCCGGAACCTGCTGATCTACGGGCTTGGCGGCATCCTGTTGCCGTTTCCGTTCATCAAGCTGATCGATGTCGTGCTTACCGCATTTGGATGGGTGTGAACCATGAACAATTCCGTGCGCCCCGTGCTGGTGTTGTTTGTGTTGCTGACGGTGATCACGGGCGGCATCTACCCGCTCGTGGTGACGGCGGTGTCCCAGGCCGTGTTTTCGCATGACGCGAACGGCAGCCTGATCGAAAGGAACGGCAAACCGGTCGGCTCGACATTGATCGGCCAGCAGTTCGACGCACCGTACTATTTCTGGGGCCGCGTCTCGGCCACGACGCCGAATCCCTATAACGCGCAGAATTCCGGCGGCTCGAACCTCGGACCGACGAATCCGGCCCTTGCCGACGAAGTGAAGGGGCGCCTGGCGGCGCTGCACGACGCCGATCCGTCGAACACGGCGCCACCGCCGGTCGATCTCGTGACGTCGTCAGGCAGCGGGCTGGACCCCGACATCACGCCGGCCGCGGCGGCGTATCAGGCCGCGCGCGTGGCGAAAGCGCGTGGACTGCCGCTCGACCAGGTCGACGGACTGATCGCGCAGCACACGTCTGGCCGGCAGTTCGGCCTGTTCGGGGAGCCACGCGTCAATGTGCTGACATTGAATCTCGCACTCGACGAGATCAAGCCGATGCATTGAGGTTTTGCCGGCGCGGCGTGACCTGGCCAACGCCCGCCCCGACAGCACGACTATGGGATGACTCGCAAGGAGACGTGCGATGAACCGGCCCGATCCCGACGAACTGCTGGACCGGATGCAGCGTGACGAGGAGAAAAGCCAGCGAGGACGGCTGAAAATATTTTTTGGCGCATCGGCCGGCGTCGGCAAGACATTTGCGATGCTGCAGGCAGCTCGCCGCCGCAAGGACGAAGGTGCCGACGTCGTCGTGGGGATCGTCGAAACGCATGGACGCAAGGAGACGCTCGCACTGATCGAAGGCCTGGAGGTCATCGCACCCGCGCGCATCGAATATCGCGGCCGCCTGCTTGCCGAATTCGATCTCGACGCCGCGCTCGCGCGCAAGCCGCAACTGATCCTCGTCGACGAACTCGCGCATTCGAACGTCCAGGGCAGCCGGCATCTGAAGCGCTGGCAGGACGTGCAGGAACTGCTGGCTGCCGGCATCGACGTGTTCACGACGGTCAACGTCCAGCATCTCGAGAGCCTGAATGACGTGGTCGGACAGATCACGGGCATCCGCGTGTGGGAGACGGTGCCCGACCGCGTATTCGATCTCGCCGACGAGGTCACGCTGGTCGATCTGCCGCCCGAGGAACTGCTTGACCGGCTGCGCGAAGGCAAGGTCTACATGCCGCAGCAGGCGGAACATGCGGTCCGCAATTTCTTTCGCAAGGGCAATCTGATCGCGCTGCGCGAACTCGCGTTGCGCCGCACGGCCGACCGCGTCGATGCGCAGATGCGCGAGTACCGCGCCGATCAGTCGATCGAGCGCATCTGGCAGGCGCGCGAACGCATCATCGTGTGCGTCGGTGCGGGCCAGGCGAGCAGCAATCTCGTGCGCGCGGCGGCGCGCCTCGCTTCGAACCAGAAAGCGGACTGGCTGGCGGTCTACGTCGAGACGCCGAAGCTCGCGCGGCTGCCCGACGCCATTCGCAAGCGCACGCTCGAGGCGCTCAAGCTCGCCTCCGAGCTGGGCGCGGAAACCGTCATGCTGCAGGGCGACGAGGTCGCGACGACGGTGCTGGCTTACGCTCGCATGCGCAACGTATCGAAGCTGGTGGTGGGCGCGTCGTCGGTGCGGGGATGGCGCGCGCGCCTCAGTCCGTCCGTCGCGCAGCAGATGGTCTGGTCGGCGCGCGATATCGACGTCACGGTGGTCAACTCCGGCGCGGTGCGCGAAGCCGCCGAGCGCCACGATGCCGTGAGCGGGTTTGCGGGGCCCGATATGGGCGCGCACCGCTCCGCACCGGTCTCCTACGCCTGGGCACTCGCGATCTGCGCGGCCATTACGGCGATCGCCGGCATGCTGCTTGACCGGATCGCGCAGACCAATCTCGTGATGCTCTATCTGCTCGGCGCCGTCTTCACGGCCGCGCGGCTCGGGCGCGGGCCGGGCGTGCTGTTCTCGTTTCTCGGCGTGGCGGCATTCGATTTCTTTTTCGTGCCGCCACGCATGTCGTTCACGGTCGCCGACACCCAATATCTGCTCACCTTCGCCGTGATGCTGATGACCTCGCTGATGATCAGTCACCTGACCGCGAGCCTCAAGCGTCAGGCGCATCTCGCCACGCTGCGCGAGCGCCGCACGGGCGCCATGTTCGCGATGACGCGCGAACTGGGTGGCGCACTGATGACGGACCAGATCATCGAGATCGGCATGCGTCACGTGAGCGAAGTGTTCCAGGCACGCACGGCGGTCCTGCTGCCGGATAGCGCGGAGAAGGTGCGGCCCAAGGTCGAGAATCCCGATCCGGCGACCGCACTCGACGACGTCGATCTCGATATCGCCCAATGGGTCTATGACCAGCAGAAACAGGCCGGCCACGGCACGGAGACCCTGCCTGCCGCGACGGCGCTGTACCTGCCGCTGAAGGCGCCGATGCGCACGCGCGGCGTGATCGCGCTGCTGTCTGAACGGATGGCGGAGTTTGCCGTGCCCGAGCAGCGGCGCATGCTCGACACCTTTGTCGCGCAGATCGCGCTCGCGCTCGAACGGGTGCACTACGTCGAGATCGCACAGGACGCGCTGGTCAGCATGGAATCGGAACGCCTGCGCAACTCGTTGTTGTCCGCGATTTCCCATGACCTGCGCACGCCCCTCACGGCGATCGTGGGTTTCGCCTCGGTGCTCGCCGAGCAGGGCGCCGCCGTGACAGGCGGGCCCAGGGCACAGGAGCTTTCGGAGGCGATCCGCGAGGAGGCGCTGAGAATGAACGGGCTCGTCGTCAATCTGCTCGACATGGCGCGTCTCGAGGAAGGCAGCATGCGGCTGAACCGGCAGTGGTCGTCGATCGAGGAGGTGATCGGCTCCGCGCTGGCCGGCTGCCGGCGCATGCTGGGCGAACGCAAGGTTGAGGCACGCGTGCCCCCCGATATCCCGCTCGTGCAGTTCGACGCGGTACTCGTCGAACGGCTCTTCGCCAACCTGTTCGAGAACGCGGCCAGATATACGCCCGCAGGGTCGCCGCTCACCATTGGTGCGTCCATGTTGCACGAGGAGGCACACCGGTACGTGCGGGTCGAAGTCCGGGATAGCGGGCCGGGGCTGCCTGCGGGCATGGAAACACGGGTGTTCGACAAGTTCACCCGTGGCGAGAAGGAATCGGCACTGCCGGGCATGGGTCTGGGGCTTGCCATCAGCCGCGCGATCGTCGAGGCGCACGGGGGCAGGATAGGCGCGTCCAACCGCACCGATATGAACGGGAACGTGCTCGGCGCGTGTTTCTGGTTCATGTTGCCTGCGGACGAAACACCGCCTGCGGAAACCGAAGTCCCGGAACTACGCGGGGCGGGGACGTCCCAGAACCGGTCGCCGGACGCCTCCGGTAGTGCCGTGAATCGCCTGGCCATGCCATGAGCGATCCGGGCGTTACGGTTGTCCTGATCGGGGACGACCGGCAGATTCGCCGGTATGTGCGAGCCGCACTCGAAAGCGAGGCGATGCGCGTCTTCGATGCCGGCACCGGGCAGGAAGGGCTCGCCATCAGCGCCAGCGCCAGGCCCGATCTGGTGATCATCGACCCGGGCCTGCCGGACATGGAGGGTGTGGACGTGATCCGGCAACTGCGCGCCTGGTCCGCTGTGCCGGTCATCGTGCTGTCGGCACGCGCCCGGGAAAACGACAAGGTGATGGCGCTCGACGCGGGCGCTGACGACTACGTGACCATGCCGTTCGGCATCGCCGAATTGCTGGCACGCATCCGGGCGCATCTGCGCAGGCAGGATCGCTCCGTCACCCCGGATTCGGCCAGGGTGTCGTTCGGCGCGGTGACGGTCAATCTGGCAGCCAGGTCGGTAGAACGCGACGGCGAGACGATCCATCTGTCACCCATCGAGTATCGCCTGCTGGTCACGCTCGTTCGTCACGCAGGCTGTGTGCTGACCCATCGCCAACTCCTGGAGGAGGTTTGGGGACCCGCCCATGCGCAAAATGCGAACTATCTGCGCATCTATATGGCGCACCTGCGCCAAAAACTCGAAGGGGATCCGGCCCGACCCGAGCATATCGTGACGGAGACCGGGGTTGGATATTGCCTCGTCGGCGTAGGCTGTTGATGAGATTTTTATACGTTGCCCCGCGACTTTTACGTCATTCTGGCGAGGTCCGTGCTTCAATCAGGCTGGAAATGACGAATGGGTGTGGACTGGAGGTTGGCTGTGCTGAAACTGCTTATTCCCGTACTCGGCGCCAAAGGGGCGACCGAAGCGGCGCGTCACGGAGCATTCCTGTTTTCGGAACGTTGCGTATCCGAGGTCGAGATCGTCGAAGTGCTCGACGATGTGGCACGAGGCCGTGCCGTAGCGTTCCATTCGCCGGCGGCGTTGCACAGGCGGGAGAAGCAGGCAGCACTCGATGCGCTCATGCAGACGCGGGCGATTCTCGATGACGCGGGCGTGCCGTATACGTGGAAACGCGTGTTCGGGCCGGCGGAGCGGACCATCGCACAGTGTGCAGAGAAGGGGCATGCGGATATCGTGGTGCTCGATGCAAGCCACCTCGGCTTCTTCCACAAATGGGCCGTCCTCGCCAGGCTATGGCGCCTGACTTCGACACCAGTGACGATGCTCCACTGAAATCTGCATGCCGCTGGGCGCAGCGTCACACGACTCGCAAGCGCCGCAGCAGCACTGTCATCGTGGTGCCCTGAACGAAAATCGAAAAGGCCACCACGGCAAACGACACCGTGACGATTTCCTCGCGACGCGGCACGCCGGGCGGCAAACCCATGGCGAGCGCCAAAGCCAGCGCGCCTCGCATGCCCCCCCAGAACAGGATATGTTGATGCCGCACGTCGATGCGCAGCGATGAGCGCGCGAACAGCATGCAGCACGGGTAGACCGCCACCGCGCGGGCCAGCATCACGACGACCACGGCGATGCCGATCGAAGCCCACACTGTTTCGTACTCCCGCTGGGCCTGCTGAATGCCGATGAAGAGAAAGATGAACGAATTCGCGGCGAATACCGCGTATTCGAGTACGTTCTCGACGGCTTCGCGGCCTCTCTTCGTCATCGGATTGACCGCGTTGCGCGTCCCCATCACGAGGCCTGCAACCAGCGTTGCGAGCACCCCCGAAAGATGAAGGTTCTCGGCGAGCAGAAACGAGCCATAGGCCGCGATCATGGCGAACGCGATCTCGACGAGGTGATCGTCGGTACGGTGTAGCAGCGACAGCACCACGTTGCCGATCAGCAAGCCGCACAGGACCGAGCCGAGAAGCACGACGCCGGTGATCTTCAGCACGTCGAGCGGATGAACGTGCGCGCCGCCAACGAATGCCAGCACGACGCGAAAGCCTGCGGCGGCCGTGCCGTCATTGAAGAGGCTCTCCGCCTCCATCAAATTCCTGAAGCGGCCCGCCACGCCGGCTTCCCTGAAACTGGCCAGGACGGAGACGGGATCCGTCGCGGCGATCAACATGCCGAAGAGCAGGCCCGAAATCCATTCCCAGTGCAACAGGTAATGCATGCCCATGGCCGTCACGCCAGCCGACACGAGCACGCCGACGAAAGCTAACGTCTGGACGACGGCAAAGTCTCTGCGAATTTCCCCCCAACGCATGTGAAACGCCGCTTCGAAAATGAGCGGCGGCAGCAGTACGTTGTAGATGAAGTCTTCGTTGAGAGGGATAACGGGAAATCGGGAAGAGGCGAGAAAAGAGAGGGCGATTCCAGCGATAACCAGACCGACGCTGTACGGCATGTGCAAACGCCGCACGAGCATTGCCACCAATGCCGAAACGAGCAACAGCACTTCGAAAAGGCCGACGTTAAAGTCCATCCGGACGGCTCCGGTCGAGGGAGGCGGAAATTTCGCTGCGGCTGGCCCGATCTCGCCAACGCATTGTGTTGCCGGCGAATCCCGCAGTATAGGCGCTGCGCTGTTATCAGATCATCCGCAGGGAAAGGTCCTGGCTGCTATGCGTGCCGGGCCTGGACGATGTGGACATCGACGCGCCTCCTGTTCGTCGCCAGGGCGTGACGATATAGGCGGTGGCATGCCCATTAGAATTGGCGTAGCTGGCGGCATCTCATCGGCCATGGCACGACGTGTCCAGCGGACCCGCGAACGCTGGCTTTGCGCGCGAACGGCGCACTGCGGCGTATGATTCCAGTCATAGTCCGAGCGAAACGCCGGCGCTAAACTGCTTGCGACTTTCGACTGGAGCACCCCATGAAATGCCCTTCAACCACCGCATTCGCGACATGGACTGCCGTGCTGCTCGGCGCCGCCGTTCTTTCGTCTCCCGCCACCGCCGAAGTCACGGCACGACAGGGAGACGTTGCGCAACAGGGCGCAAAGGTGATGCCATTCTCGCTTGCCGCCACCACTCACATCTTTACGAAGACCGCAGACGGTGGGATTCAGCAGGTCGTCACGAAGCATCATGATCCGAAGCAGGTCGCGCTGATCCGCAGGCATCTGGCCGGGATCGCCCAGCGGTTCGCGGCGGGTGACTTCGAGGCGCCGGAGCAGACCCACGGCAGCGATATGCCCGGCCTCGCTGCCCTGCGTACAGCCCAGCCGGGCGAACTGAAGATCCACTATCTCGACTCGCCCAATGGCGGCGAAATCGTGTACCGCTCGGAGGAGCCTCGCCTCGTCGCCGCGCTGCACGTGTGGTTCGATGCGCAGCTGTCCGATCACGGCCAGGATGCGATGGCGGGGCACGAATCCGGCATGATGCATCATCATTCGATGAACGCTTCGACAGCGCAATAGACCGCACAGGTGAACACGACCGATATTTCCGATTCCTTCAGTGCATATGCGGTGGCGGACCTGCAGACGTGGCCGGACGCGCTGCGCAATTCAGCCCTGTTGCGTCGCTACGATCGGGGCGCTTACGTATTCAAGCGCGGACAGCGGGTCGAGTCGGTCTACCTTGTTCAGAAGGGGCAGGTACTCTTGCGACGTGACGAAGCGCACGGCGAATCCCTCACGCTGCAAACTGCGCGTCCTCGTGAGTTCCTCGCCGAAGCGAGCCTCTTCAGTCCGCACTACCACTGCGATGCATTTTGCGCGAGCCCGAGCGAACTGCTGGTCTTTCCAGCGAAGACGCTGCTTGCGTGTCTGGAGGGTGATCCATTGTTCGCGGTCGACTGGATCCGGCTCCTGTCTCGGCAACTCGTGCGCAGTCGCGCACGCGAGGAACGCCTGACGTTGCGTTCGCCGCGCGATCGCGTCCTGCATTGCCTGCGTCTTGAGCACGACACTCACAAACGGTTCACGGCACCCGGCACGCTCATGCAATGGGCGGGCACGCTCGGAATCGCCCATGAAACCTTGTATCGCACTCTGGCTCAGCTGGAACAGCAGGGCCTGATCGTGCGCGACGGGACTCAAATCGTCCTCACGGAGCGTCAACGGGAGAATGCCGGACGATCACGCCGAACGCAAAGCCGTTGAGAGCGAGAAGGAAAGGTTTTCGGGCGTCAATTATTTTTGAGTTTTCGTTATCGAGCCAGGTGGACAGGCTCGGTGCTTTTCGGGAGCGTGCAAGATGATCTTCGTAAATCAGCAAAGACTCTGGGATGCGCTGATGGAGATGGCGGCAATCGGCGCGACCGCGCACGGCGGTAGTTGCCGGCTGGCGTTGACCGACGAGGACGTGCAGGGCCGGCGGCGCTTCATGCGCTGGTGCGAGGAAGCCGGCTGCGAAATCCGCATCGATCCGATCGGCAACGTGTTCGCGCGACGGCCAGGCACGCAGCCCGACGCCCCCGCCGTGATGTGCGGCAGTCATCTCGACACGCAACCGCTCGGCGGCCGATTCGACGGCGTGTACGGCGTGCTCGCGGGTCTCGAGGCCATTCGCACGCTCAACGAGCTTGGCATCGCGGCGCGGCATCCGATCGACGTGGTGGCATGGACCAATGAAGAGGGCTCGCGCTTCACGCCGGGCATGATGGGCTCCGCGGTCTACGCGGGCACGCTGGATCTCGATACCGCACGCGAGCGGCCCTGTATGCAGACGGGCGTGCGGCTCGGCGAGGAACTCGAGCGCACCGGCTTTGCCGGCAGCGCGCGCGAGCGGCAGATGCCGAAAGCCTACTTCGAAGCCCATATCGAGCAAGGCCCGGTGCTGGAGAACGCCGGCGTGCCGATCGGCGTCGTGACCGGCGTGCAGGGCATGTACGAACTCGATGTGACGGTGACCGGCTTCGAATCGCACGCGGGCACGACGCCGATGAGCGTGCGCAAGGATGCGATGGGCGCAGCGGCCGCGATGATCGCCGCGATCATCGAGCACGGCCATGGCTTCGATGCCGACGCCCGCGTGACCGTCGGGCATGTCGCCTGCCAGCCGAATTCGCCGAGCACGATACCGGGGCTCGTCAAGTTCAGCCTCGACGTTCGCCACCCATCGCGGCCGGCGCTGCAACGGCTCGTCGCCGACATTGAAGCGATCTGCCTGCAGCGCACCGCGCTGCGCGGCACGAGTGTGCAGGTGCAGACGGTCGCCGAGTATGAACCGGTGGTCTTCGACACCGAGTGTGTTGCGCGCGTGCGCGAGGCGGCGACCGCCGCCGGCTATCCCTGGCTGGAGATGTGCAGCGGCGCGGGGCACGACGCGGTGAACCTCTCGTACGTTGCGCCGAGTGCGATGGTGTTCGTTCCGTGCAAGGCCGGACTCAGCCACAACGAGGCGGAAGACGCCGACCCGCTGCATCTCGCGCAAGGGGCGTCGGTGCTGGCGAATCTGCTGGCAGATTGCGCGCGGTAAAGGAGTGAGGCGTGAAGCAGTTCGCTCACCGCGCGCATACCGGGATCGTACCCTTGGCGCGAGGTTCGCGCGCCTCAACAGCCCGTAGTTCGGGCATGGCGTATGCGAAACGGGAGTCTCACGCGGTTACTCGACGGGAGCAAACCTATGACAACCACTGTCATTGCCATGCTGAACGAGTTGATCGAAACATCAAAGGACGGCGAGCAAGAATTCACGAAAGCAGCCGACGAGGCACAGCACGCAAGCGTGAACGAAGCACTGCTCGAAAGTGCTGTGCACTGTTCGCGTGGCGCGCGCGAGTTGCAGGAACTCGTCGTCAAGCTTGGCGGCAAGCCGGAAAACGGCGGCAGCGTTGCGGGCGCGTTGCATCGCGGCTGGCTCAATGTGAAATCTGCGGTTGGCACCCGCACCGACGACGCCATCCTGGCGGAATGCGAAAAGGGTGAAGATGCCGCGGAGAAGCGGTTTCACGTTGCACTTGAAAGGAATCTGCCCGCTGATGTGAACGCCGTGGTGGCGCGGCTATATAGCGATGTGGCACAGGATCTCGATCGCATCCGCGAGCTGCGCGTCCAGTTTGCCGAGACGAAGCCCTGACCTGAGGTCGCGCGGCCGTTTCATGGTGACCCGTGCCGCCACTGCGGCGGCAAACAGCGAGACCGGGCCTTCTGGCGATCAATGAAATTTGGCGGTGTGGCGACGGTGCGCGGTCGCAAGGAGCGTATTGTCTGCGTGGTCGACGTGGCGCTCCTGCGCGCCAGGTTCAGTCACGACCACCCGCACGTCCTGCGCGAAGGCGTCCTCGAACCGGATGCGCGCCACTGTAAGACAATCCGCGGGCGTGCCGGCTCCCAGACGTACCGCGGTCTGGGCAGTGGCCTTCGCGGCAAGGCCAAATACAGCGACCGCCTCATCCCATGTGAGGCCTGTCGTCATCACCTCCTGAATGAGCCTGCCCGCCACCGCCTCGATCTTCACTCTTCGTTCCTTATTCATCACACTACTCCCGGTATTGCACGTAGTCGCTTCAGGTATGGAAACAGCGCAAATTTCGGGCCTGGTGCGAAGCCGGGCTTGCTGCGGGGCAGCTACCTCAATCGATTTCAGTGTTCTTGAGCGAGCGCCCCTGGAGACGGCTACGTTTTCACTTCCGAGTGTTTTGCGATAAAACGACTGCCTTGTGATAATAAAAATTATCTTTACAGATGTGTCGTGGATCGCTTTTCCGACGAATCTCCAACAGTTCGTGTCCTACGGTCGCCGGGTTACCCTGCTCCGCGCGACACGTTATTCGACACGACAATTGCATCGCGTGAGCTTGCGAAAGATCTGAAGCGCGAGCCCGCCGATCACCACGATCAATGCGCGACCGATACTCGTATCGACACTCGCCATGACCTCGGTGAAATAGATCGCGGCGCCTGCTACCAGGGGATGAAAGAGCCCCTTATCATGAAGTTCATCCATTTGAACTCTCCAACGTATGGACCGCCGACGGACGGCCCGCGCAACGTCTTTCCACTTGATACCGAAGGCGGTTCTCTCGCTGATTCGCTGCGATGCTTCGCATACCTTATTTCGTGTTTCCATGATCGACCACTCGTCCTGTCTAGCTAGTGCACCGTTCTTGTTCCTCTTTTCCGAGGATCCAGGGGAATCTTAGCGATCGCATGAGCGCGATTCAATTACGTCACGGGTAATCGAGAAGCTTCGAGGAAGCGGGGGCACGCTATCGTGATCGTTTAGTCAGCCATCACTCCCACATGCACCGCATCTTCGTAAGCCTGCGATAGCAGGTCCTCAGTTCCGAAGAAATCGTTGGCACTTTCGTCCAGCCAGGTACGGCTTAGCCCTCCATCGCGCTTGCACGAAGAGACGAATTGGTAGGGGAACGAAGGTGCGGTCGATGGATTCACGTTGTTCATGATTGGCTCTTGTCCTTAAATCGGCGCACACGATTACCCCACAGGGTTGATGGGTCTGTACCCTGGCTTAGAGGAACCGGAGGATCAAAGACCCTTTCCCGAAGGGGAAAGGGCTTGAACGAGGCATTCTGCGGCGGCGGGTTTGGATGGTGCTCCCGCCACTCAAACTCACTTCACGCCTTCCACGCGTAGGGCTGGAACATGTCTTCGAGGGGCGGCTGGGTGACGCTCGCGGTGTAGTTCGTGATCGTCGAGGCGGCGACCACGAGGATGACGTCGAGCACCAGTGCCTGATCGAAGCCAGCTTCGGTGAACGCAGCGATGTCGTCATCGTCGACGTGGCCGCGCTTTTCGATCAGCGTGCGTGCCAGGCGCGAGAGCGCCGCGAGCTTCGGGTCCTCCGGGAGGCGGCGCTCGCGGATCGCCTGCACGTCGGCCTCGCTCAGGCCTTCCTTGAGGCCGAGGCACGAGTGGAATGCGACCGGCCAGGTGGCGCCATTGGTCACCGCATTGGTGAGCAGCAGCGTCTGGACATGCGCTTCGGAAAAGTTGCCGCCATGCGCCTGCTGAAACAGGCCGACGAGGCCATTGATCAGCTTCGGCGAGCCGGCAATCGCGCCAGCGATATTGGGCACCATGCCGAAGGCCTGGGCGAGCCCGTTCAGCGCGGGCTTCGATTGTTCAGGGGCGGATTCGAGGGTATAGATGGGGAAGTGAGCCACGGTATTTCCTTGAGAGTTGAAGGTATCGCTGATATCGATCAGGCGACAAGCACAGATTAGTGAGAGAAACGAGCCTCGCCAATTACATGGCTGGTAATCGGCGAGTCAAATCATTCCCGGGCCGCATCGAGCAGGGCGATGTGCCGCGCTTCGGTTGCGTCGTCGGCGGGAAACATGCATTCGATCCGCAGTTCCTGTGCGGCGACCGTCAGCGGTGTTCCGACCGTTGTGATCATCGAGAAGTAGTTGAGTACGGCGCCGTCGTTGATGAAGCCCATCGGCACGATCGGCAGCGTGGACGCAGAACCGGCCATCCCTTGCGATCGCCATTCGGGGCGCACGCCGGGGTAGGACAGCAGCGCGTCGAGGAGCTGCTTCGTCTGAGGATCGACGACGTGGCCCACCGATTCGCGTTGCACGCGCTGGATAAGGCTGTGCGCCACCGCCTCCCAGTTGGCCATATGGGGCCGCAAGCCGCGGGGATCGAAGATCAGGTGCAGGATGTTGCGCGGTCCCGCGCGTGCCGCCATATCGACGAAGCGGTTGAAGAAGTCCGGCGCGGCACGGTTGGTCATCAGCACGTTCCAGTACCGGTCCATGACGATCGCCGGATACGGCTCGTGCTGCTGCAGAACACGCCTGGCCGCGCCTGTCACCAGCGACATCTCCTGGGCATTCCACGCCGCTTCCGAATACATGGGTGCGTATCCGGCCGACAACAGCAGAACGTTGCGCTCGCATAGCGGCACATCGAGCGACTGCGCGAGATTCAGCAGTGTCTGCCGGCCCGGCACGCGTCGGCCGCTCTCGATGAAGCTGACCTGCCGCTGCGAGAGGCCCGCGTCGAGCGAAAGATCGAGCTGGCTGACGCCTCGCACTTCTCGCCAATAGCGAAGCAATCCGCCCAGCTCCTTCGATACTCGCTGGTTGAGGTCCAATGTGCTCATGGTCTTTCCGTATGTATGAGAACAAGCGGTCCGTTGCGATCGATGTACAACCGCGTTCGACCGGATAGCGGAAATTATCGATTCGTGACCATTTCGAGCAATTACGTCGCATGTAATCATTACGGCGGCGCGCCAACTGCCGCGAACTGATGTTCGGAAATGTTCCGCTAAATGGACCTTATCCCTTCGAAGGACCTTCAAATACCGGCATCAAAGCCTGTGACATCTGCACGGGCGATCGGTCTCTCGCGTGTGCGACGAGAAGCTATATTGAGCAGTGACGACATCCATACACGAGCATGTCGGGTGTTCGTCCTATCGTTGCTCGCGCTGTTGGGCTCACGCGAGAACGTTCGTCGCGAGGTGCCGTTCTAAAACCGCCCTGGAGGGAGCATGGGAAGTCGCCTTGGAGGACAAGTCGTCGGTGCCGCACTGGTATTTGCCATCGCAGGCGGCGCGACCTGCGCCAGCGCGCAAACAACTGTAAGTCCGCCTGTCGAGACGTCCGCGCAAACGGCGGCGGCTGCGCCGGCCGCGCCGCGACGGAGGTCCGATACCATGCTGGCCGGCGACGTCCGTCGAGCCCTCGTGCGCAATCCTGGGGTGAATTCCATGAATATTCACGTACAGGTGCGCGGCGGCATCGTTACGCTGACTGGGTGGGTACCACAGCGTTCGCAGATCGAGCGGGCCAGTATCGCGGCAAGGTCCGTTCGCGGCGTCAGAGCGGTTTCGAATCGTTTAACGGTACGAACGGGGCACGGCGGTGGTCGTTGAGCACGCCGACTGGGACGGCCCGCCCATACCCGACAAGCGCGAACGCTGCTGACCATTTTCGGAACCACAGTGCAGAGGGCGGATCGCTACGTCTAGCCCGCGTTACCCCCCCGCCTTGCCCCCAAGATCAACCGTATCGACAAAGTCCTCAGTCACACGAGGCAGCGTCCGACCGCGCTTCTTGACGAGCGCAATCGGGCGCACGAACGCCGGATCGTCGATCGGCCGCATGACGAGACCTCGCTCCGCATGCACTTCGCGCGCGGACTCCGGAAGAACCGAGATCCCGAGGCCGCCGCGCACCATCGCAACGGCGGTCATCATATACATCGGCTCGCACGCGATATCGGGCGTGCAACGCGCGTTCGACAGCGCGGCGTCCACGACCGCACGCACGCTGGTTCCAGGCGCGGTCAGCACGAGCGGCATCGATGCGAAGTCGTCGACCGTCACCGTGCGCTTGCGGGCGAGCGGGTGGGTCTTCGGGCACACGATCACGAGGCGATCCTCGCCCGTCTGCAGGACATCGAGCGTCGCATCGACGCTGTGCCCGCCCGTCAGCCCAATATCGACCTCTTCATTGCGCACGAGCGTGTTGACAGCGCTCGCGACGACATCGCGAACCTGAAACCGCGCCTGTGGCACGCGCTGGCGAAACGTCTGGATCAACTCGGGCAGCGCGCTCGCGGCGAAGGTCGGCAGACACGCGAGCCGCACCGTGCCGCTCGACCCGTCGCCAAGCGCGCGCGCATCTCTGAGGGCCTGCTCCATATCGCTTAGCGATCGCGTCAGGATAGGCAGCAATTCGCGGCCCGTCTGGGTCAGCGCGACGCTGCGGCTGTTGCGATCGAACAAACGCGCACCCACCGTTTCCTCGAGGCGTCGAATCTGCACAGTCAGCGCGGGCTGCGACAGATGCAGCCGCGCCGCCGCGCGCGTGAAGTTGCCCGCGTGCGCCACGGTCACGAACGCACGAATGTCGCGGAGATTGAGATCCATAACGAACTGTGATTGCTGCGATCAATTCATTTCAATTGTGTTATTGCAGCGCCGAACTTACGCTGGTCCGCACTAAAAGACAAGACTGGAGACAGAACATGCTGCCGTTGCTGGGGCTCGTGACGATCGTGGTGCTGCTGGCCGCGATACTTTCAAAACGCATGTCGCCGCTCGTCGCGCTCATCATCGTGCCGATCGTCGCGTCGCTGATCGGCGGATTCGGCTTGCAGACGAGCAAGTTCGTCATCGACGGATTGAAGGGCCTCGCGCCCGTCGTCGGCATGTTCGTGTTCGCGATTCTCTATTTCGGCACGATTACGGACGCGGGCACGCTCGATCCGATCATCGACCGCATCCTGCGCACGGTCGGCACCAAACCGACGCGTATCGTGGTGGGCACGACGCTACTCGCGCTGCTCATTCACCTCGACGGCTCGGGCGCCGTGTGCTTTCTCGTCACCATCCCCGCCATGCTGCCGCTGTACGAGCGCCTGAACATGGACAAGCGCGTGCTGGCCGCGGCCGTCTCGATGGCGGCCGGCATCAACTTCCTGCCATGGACGGGGCCGATGATCCGCGCATCGGCGTCGCTGCATCTGCCGGTTTCGGCGCTGTTCAATCCGTTGATTCCGGTCCAGGCGATCGGCCTCGTGTTCGTGTTCAGCATGGCCTGGTGGCTCGGCCGGCGCGAGGAAAAGCGTCTCGGCTATTCTTCCGCCAGCGGCACGCTTGCGCTGCCCAAACGCGAACTCACACCCGAGGAGCAGGCGCTGCGCCGCCCGCAGAACTTCTGGTTCAACATCGTGCTGACGATCGTCGTGCTCGGCACGATGGTCGTGATGGGCGAGAAGATTCCGCCCGCGATCATGTTCATGGTGGGCCTGTGCATCGCGCTGATGGTGAATTACCCGAACGTCGACATGCAGCGCAAGCGCATCGACGCGCATGCGCGCGCCGCGCTGATGATGGCGGGCATTCTGCTCGCAGCGGGCGTGTTCACCGGCATCATGCAGGGCAGCGGCATGCTCAAGGCGATGGCGCAGGCGGCGGTCGGTTTCGTGCCGCCTGCGTTTGCCGGACGCATTCCGGTCGTGCTCGGCGTGCTGTCGATGCCGCTCTCGATGCTCTTCGACCCCGATTCGTTTTATTTCGGCGTGCTGCCGGTGATTGCCGAAGTGGCGTCGCAACTCGGCGTGCCGGCGGTGCACATCGGCCAGGCCGCGCTGCTCGGCCAGATGACCACCGGCTTTCCCGTGAGCCCGCTCACGCCCGCGACATTTCTCGTCGTCGGCCTGTGTGGAATCGATCTCGCCGATCATCAGAAGTTCACGTTTCCGCTGCTGTTCGGCGCGTCGATCGTCATGACGATCGCGTGCGTCGTGCTGGGCGTGTTTCCGCTGTAAAGAGGAGTGGTAGAAGTCATGAACCGTATCGAATCACCAAGGCGCATACGGATAGGCGCGGGCGCAGGCTATTCGGGCGACCGCATCGAGCCCGCTGTCGAGCTCGCGGAGCACGGCGCGCTGGACTACCTCGTATTCGAATGCCTCGCGGAGCGCACGGTCGCGATCGCCCAGCAGACGCGCCGTCACGATCCCGCACTCGGCTACGATCCGCTGCTCGAAGCACGCATGCGCGCCGTACTGCCGGTCGCCGTGAGGAAGCGCGTACGGATCATTTCGAACATGGGCGCGGCCAATCCCCGCGCGGCGGCGATCAGGACGGCGCAGATCGCGCAGGAGCTCGGACTCGGCGGACTGAAGATTGCCGCCGTCACCGGCGACGATGTGCTCGATGTCGTCCTGCGTTCCCAACTGCGCTTCGAAGAGTCCGGCGACGATGTCAGCCACTACACGGACCGCATCGTTTCGGCGAATGCGTATCTCGGCGCCGCGCCTATCGTCGATGCGCTCGCGGCGGGCGCGGATATCGTGCTGACGGGGCGCGTCGCGGACCCGTCCCTGTTCGCGGCGCCGCTCATCCACGAGTTCGGCTGGCGCATGGACGACTGGAACACGCTTGGGCAGGCAACCGTCGTCGGGCATTTGCTCGAATGCGCCGGGCAGGTGACTGGCGGCTACTTCGCCGATCCCGGTTTCAAGGACGTACCGGATCTCGCGCGGCTCGGTTTTCCGATCGGCGAAGTGAGCGCCGATGGCAGCGTCGTCGTGACGAAGGTGCCGCATGCGGGCGGCCGCGTGACGGAAGCGACATGCAAGGAACAATTGCTCTACGAGATTCACGATCCGCAACGCTACTTGCAGCCCGATGTCGTCGCTGATTTCAGCGGAGTGCGTGTCGTGGAAGAGGCAAGAGACCGCGTGCGCGTGACGGGCGGACGCGGCAGCACACGCACCGGAACGCTGAAGGTGTCGGTCGCCTATGTCGACGGCTACATCGGCGAGGGGCAGATTTCCTATGGCGGCCCGGGCGCGGTCGAGCGTGCGCGACTCGCGCTCGACATCGTGCGGGAGCGGCTGGCGATCACGGGCGTCGACACGAGCGAACTGCGCTTCGACCTGATCGGCATGAACGCGCTCTATGGCGATGCCCTCGCGGCACGTCACGACGCGCCGTACGAAGTGCGCGTTCGCGTAGCAGGGCGCGCGGCCAACGCAAAGGAAGCGGCGCGCATCGGCAACGAGGTCGAAACGCTCTACACCAACGGCCCTGCGGGCGGCGGGGGCGTAACGAAATCGACTCGCGAGGTGCTCGCCGTGCAGTCCGTGTTGCTGCCACGCGAACAGGTGAATCCGGTTTTCCAGGTTGTCGAGGCAAGCGATGAAACTGCGTGAACTGGCCCATGGCCGCACTGGCGACAAAGGCAATACGCTGAATATCTCGGTGATCTGCTACGACGCGAAGCACTACGCCCATCTGCGCAACGTCCTGACGCCCGAACGTGTCAAGGCTCACCTCGCCGACGTGGTCAAAGGCGAGGTCGTGCGCTACGAACTGCCGCTGCTGGGCGCGTTCAATTTCGTGCTCGGCAACGCGCTCGGTGGGGGCGTCACGCGCTCTCTGGCGCTGGATGCGCACGGCAAGTCGATGAGCATGGCGCTCCTCGATCTCGAAGTAGACGACCTCCCTGAATGACCGCATTGCGGCGCACTTCCCAGCGCCGCGCGACACCCGGGCTGAGCTTTAAGGGTTCTCCCCAATGCAGACCCATGTCCTAAATTTGTATGATGACCCTATGACATGGCAAATCTGCTGATATGTTCGAGAAAATTCCCAACCGGGCGCTGAGCGACACCGTCGCGCAACAGCTGCTCGCACAGATCGACAAGGGCACGTTCGCGCGCGGCGGCAAGCTGCCGACGGAAGCCGTGCTCGCCCAGGAGTTCGGCGTCAGCCGCACGGTGATCCGCGAGGCCATTTCCCGTTTGAAGAACGAAGGCGTCGTCGAGCCGCGTCAGGGCAGCGGCGTGTACGTAGCCGCGCATGGCGCGATCCGGCCGCTGCGCATCGACTACGCGGAAGCGATGGAAGGCGGCTCGGTGCTGCAGATTCTCGCGGTGCGCCGCGCGATCGAAGCCGAAGTCGCGGCGGAGGCCGCGATGCGCCGCACCGACGCCGACATGATGGCCATCGACGCCGCGCTCAGAAAGATCGACGAAGCCGTCGCCGAAGGCCGCGACGGCGTTGCCGACGACGTCGCGTTTCACCGCGCGATCGCCTCCGTGACGGGCAATCCGTACTTTCTGAAGACACTGACGTTCCTCAATCAATACCTCGAAGCGGGCACGGTCGTCACGCGCCGCAACGAGGCGCTGCGCGAGGACTTCTCGCGCCAGGTGCGCGACGAACACGCCGCGATCGCCGCAGCGATCCGCGCTGGCGATCCGATGGCCGCGCGCAATGCCGCGCAAACCCACATGTACAACGCGGCGCGCCGCCTGGCCGAAGCCGGTATCTGCTGAATTTGCAGACGCATTTGCAGACGCATTCGCCCGTGCAATCCGCTGCGCGCGCTCTGCAGCACGGTTCGTAAAGGAAAGGGTATGTCGAGAAATGTCGGAGTAATCGGTCTGGGTGCGATGGGCACGGGTGTCGCGCGTTCGCTGCTGCGCGGCGGCTTCAACGTCCATGCGTGCGACGTGCGCCGCGAAGTGCTCGACCCGTTCGTGGCCGCTGGCGGCACGGCCTGCGCGAGTCCCGCCGAGCTTGGCGCGCGGTGCGACGTGGTCGTCACGCTCGTCGTCAATGCCGCGCAAACGGAAACGGTGCTGTTCGGCGAGCAGGGTGCGGTGCATTCGATGAAGCCGGGCGGCGTCGTGATTGCGTGCGCGACGGTTGCGCCCGACTTCGCGATCGACCTCGGCCGCCGTGTGGAAGCGGCCGGCCTGCAACTGCTCGATGCGCCCGTCTCGGGCGGCGCGGCGCGCGCGGCATCGGGCGAAATGACGATGATGACGTCCGGGCCCGCCGCCGCGTATGCCGCATGCGAGGACGTGCTCGCCGCGATGGCGGGCAAGGTGTACCGGCTGGGCGAGCAGCATGGCGCGGGCTCGAAGGTGAAGATCATCAACCAGTTGCTCGCGGGCGTGCATATCGCCGCCGCCGCCGAGGCGATGGCGCTCGGTCTGCGCGAAGGCGTCGATCCCGACGCGCTCTACGACGTGATCACGCACAGCGCCGGCAACTCGTGGATGTTCGAAAACCGCGTGCCGCACATTCTCAACGGCGACTACACGCCGCTGTCGGCCGTCGACATCTTCGTCAAGGATCTCGGCCTCGTGCTCGATACCGCGCGGCGCTCGAAGTTTCCGCTGCCGTTGTCGGCGGCTGCGCATCAGATGTTCATGATGGCGTCGACGGCCGGTCACGGCGGCGAAGACGATTCGGCCGTCATCAAGATTTTCCCGGGCATCGATGTGCCCGCGAAGCGCTGAGCGGGAAGGGCGCAACGACATGACGAACACGAACGCCTCTGCCGGCAAGCCGCTGCTCGGCTGCATCGCCGACGATTTCACGGGCGCGACCGATCTCGCGAACATGCTGGTGCGCGGCGGCATGCGCACCGTGCAGACGATCGGCGTGCCCGGCGCCGACACGCGCATCGAAGCCGACGCGCTCGTGGTCGCGCTGAAGTCGCGCACGATCGACGCCGCCGACGCCGTGGCGCAGTCGCTTGCCGCACTCGAATGGCTGCGCGCGCAAGGCTGCCGCCAGTTCTTCTTCAAGTACTGCTCGACCTTCGATTCGACCGATCGAGGCAACATCGGGCCCGTGGCCGACGCGCTGCTCGACGCGCTGTCGCGCAAGGGAGGCGACGCGCCGTTCACGATCGCGTGTCCCGCGTTTCCGGAGAATGGCCGGACGATTTATCGCGGGCATCTGTTCGTCGGCGACGTGCTGCTGAATGAGTCGGGCATGGAGCATCATCCGCTCACGCCGATGACGGACGCGAACCTCGTGCGCGTGCTGCAACGTCAAACGCGCTCGAAAGTCGGCCTCGTACGCTACGACGCCGTGGCGCGAGGCGCGCAAGCCGTGCGCGCGTCGGTCGACGCGTTGCGCGCCGACGGCGTGCGCATGGCAATCGCCGATGCCGTCTCGGACGCCGATCTCTATACGCTCGGCGAAGCGTGCGCGGACCTGCCGCTGATCACGGGCGGCTCGGGTGTCGCGCTCGGTTTGCCCGCGAATTTCCGCCGCGCCGGGTTGCTCGCCGACGCCGCCGATGCAGGCGAGCTGCCGCATATCGACGGCGCGTCGGCGGTGCTGGCGGGCAGTGCGTCGAAGGCGACGAACGCCCAGGTTGCCGCATGGCGCGAAACACGCCCCGCGTTCCGCATCGATCCGCTTGCGGCGGCGCGCGGCGAGCCCGTCGTCGAGCATGCATTGGCCTTCGCGCGCGAGCACATGCACGCAGCGCAGCCCGTGCTGATCTACGCGACGGCCTCGCCCGACGAGGTGAAGGCGACTCAGCGCGAACTGGGTGTGGCGCAAGCGGGCGAACTGGTCGAACGCACGCTCGCGTCGATCGCGCGAGGGCTGCGCGATCTCGGCGTGCGCAAGTTCGTCGTCGCGGGCGGCGAGACCTCGGGCGCTGTGGTGCAGGCGCTGGGCGTCGCCATGCTGCGCATCGGCAAGCAGATCGATCCGGGCGTGCCCGCCACCGCCACGATCGCTGCCGAGCCGCTTGCGCTCGCGCTCAAGTCCGGCAACTTCGGCGCGGTCGACTTCTTCGCGAAGGCGCTGCGTATGCTCGACGGAGGCGCGCAGTGACGGCGGCCATTCACACCAGCGGCGAGGCGAAGGTCCGCGAAGAAATCTGCGTGACGGGCGCGAGCCTCTACGCGCGCGGCTACACCGTCGGCAGCGCGGGCAACATCAGTGCGCGGCTCGACGACGGCTGGCTCATCACGCCGACGGATGCCTGCCTCGGCCGCCTCGACCCCGCGGAGATCGCGAAGGTCGATCTCGACGGCAACGCGGTGTCGGGCGGCAAGCCGTCGAAAACGCTGGCGCTGCATCGCGGCGTCTACGAGTGCAATCGCGAGGCGCGCGGCATCGTGCATACGCATTCGACGCACCTCGTCGCGCTGACGCTCGCGGGCGTCTGGAGCGACGCCGACGTGCTGCCGCCCATCACGCCGTATTACGTCATGAAGGTCGGGCACATTCCGCTGATCCGCTACCGGCGTCCCGGCGATCCGCAAGTCGCGCAACAGCTCGCCGCGCTCGCCGAGCGCGTGCGCGGCGTGCTGCTGGAGCGGCTCGGACCGGTCGTCTGGGAGCGTTCCGTTTCGCAGGCTTCGTACGTACTCGAAGAACTGGAAGAGACGGCGCGCCTGTGGCTGACGACGAACCCGCGTCCCGCGCCGCTCGACGACACCGCGCTCGAAGAGTTGCGCACGGTGTTCGGCGCGCGCTGGTAGCCCCCTCGATCCCATCGAGCGTTCCGCGCCCCCACGCGGAGCCTCCGTATCACCCACCTCAGGCAAAAAGCCGGAGGGCCGTCCGGTATGAAGCGGGCGGCCTGCAACCGGCGCCAACCCGAAGGAGACAAGCGCATGACAAGCTATCAGGCGGCATCCGTTCGCCCCGCATCCACCGCCGACGCTGCCGGGCAACCCGGCGCGGCCGAAATCGAACGCACCTACGGCAAGGTGTTCTGGCGCATCGTGCCGTTTCTGATGCTGTGCTACGTGGTCGCGTATCTGGACCGTGTCAACGTGGGCTTTGCGAAGCTGCAAATGTCGCAGGACCTCGCGTTCAGCGAGACCGTCTTTGGTCTCGGCGCGGGCGTGTTCTTCGTCGGCTACTTTCTCTTCGAACTGCCCAGCAATATCCTGATGCATCGGCTCGGCGCGCATCTGGATTGCGCGCATCATGATCACGTGGGGCCTGCTTTCCGCCGTGTTCGTTTTCGTACGGACCGATGCAGTTCTATGCACTGCGTTTCCTGACCGGCGCGACGGCGGCTGCGGGCATCGCGATCATCAATTCGATCGGTAATCTGGCGGGCTTCGCCAGCCCGTACATGATCGGCTATCTTAAGGATCTCACGCACAGCACACAGACCGGCATGTACGTGCTGGCCGCGATGCTCGTCATCGGCGCGCTCGCCGTCTGGCTGACGCCCGCGCGGCTCGTGAACCGCTAACCGTATTCAAGGAGTCGCTTCGATGCCACGCTTTGCCGCCAATCTTTCGATGATGTACAACGAACACGCGTTTCTCGACCGTTTCGCCGCCGCCGCGCGCGACGGTTTCGAGGCCGTGGAGTTTCTGTTCCCTTATGAGTTTCCGGCCGCCGACATCAAGCAGCGTCTCGACGACAACGGCCTCACCCAGGCGCTCTTCAATGCGCCGCCGGGTGACTGGGCAGCCGACGAGCGCGGCACCGCGTCGCTGCCGGGCCGCGAGGACGAGTTTCGCCGCAGTATCGAGACCGCACTCGACTACGCGCGTGTACTCGGCAACGACAAGCTGCACGTGATGGCCGGGTTGATCAAGCCGGAGCAACCGCGCGCCGCGCATCGCGAGGTGTATCTGAAGAACCTCGCTTATGCGGCGCAGGCCGCCCAGGCTCACGGCATCACCGTCGTCATCGAGCCGATCAACACGCGCGATATTCCCGGCTTCTTTCTGAACCGGCAAGACGACGCGCAGGCCATCTGCGCGGAAGTGGGCGCGCCGAACCTGAAAGTGCAGTTCGATCTCTACCACTGCCAGATTGTCGAAGGCGATCTCGCCGTCAAGCTCAAGCGTGACATGAAGGGCATCGGGCATATCCAGATTGCCGGCGTGCCTGAGCGGCACGAGCCGGATCTTGGCGAAGTGAACTACCCGTATCTGTTCTCGCTGATCGACGCACTCGGCTACGACGGCTGGATCGGTTGCGAATACCGGCCGCGCGCGGGCACTTCGGAAGGGCTTGGATGGATCAGGCCGTACGTGAAGGCGCGTAGCTGAGCGAAAGTACCTGAGCGCATTCGACGGACACACTGAGGAACAACAGCGACATGAAAGTACTGATCACGGGCGGTGCGGGATTTCTGGGCCAGCGTCTCGCGCGCGAACTGCTCGCACGCGGCGAACTGAAGGGCGCAGATGGGCAGCGCGAGCCGATCACCGAACTGGTGCTGCTCGACGTCGTCGCGGCGCCGGGGCCGGCTGACGAACGCGTGCGTGTCGAGGTCGGGGACATTGCCGAGCGCAGCGTGCTCGAACGTGTAGTCGACGACAGGACCGCGGCGATTTTCCATCTCGCGGCGATCGTCAGCGGCCAGGCGGAAGCGGACTTCGATCTCGGCATGCGCATCAATCTCGACGCGTCGCGGCTGCTGCTCGACGTGTGCCGCGAGCGCGGGCATCGGCCGCGCGTCGTGTTCACGAGTTCGGTCGCCGTCTATGGCGGCGATCTGCCCGACGTCGTCCTCGATGAAACCGCCTTGAATCCACAGTCGTCGTATGGCGCGCAAAAGGCCGTCGCCGAGTTGCTGCTCAACGACTTCTCGCGACGCGGTTTCGTCGATGGCCGCGTGCTGCGTCTGCCGACCATCAGCGTGCGGCCGGGCAAACCGAATGCGGCGGCGTCCTCGTTTGCCAGCGGCATCATTCGCGAGCCGCTGAACGGCGAGCCGGCCGTGTGCCCGGTGAGCGGTTCGACGCGGCTGTGGCTGCTGTCGCCGCGCAAGGCGATCGAATGCCTCATTGCCGGATGCGAGATCGACGGCGCGGCGCTCGGCAACCGGCGCACGGTGAATCTGCCGGGCGTCTCGGTGACGGTCGACGAGATGATCGCCGCGCTGCGGGAAGTCGCGGGCGTTGCCGTCGCGGCACGGATCGAATTTAAGGCGGATGAACGTGTGGAGAAGATCGTCGGCAGCTGGCCCGCGCAGTGGGACATCGCGCGCGCGTCCCAGCTTGGCCTGCAAGGCGACGCGTCGTTCAAGGATATCGTGCGCGCGTTCGTCGACGATGAACTCGGTGGGAAGACTGCGCAGCGTTGATTGCCTGCCCGGCTTCTTGCGCGAGAAATAACACACGCCGCCTTCGCAGACCTGAGTCTTTGCGAGGCGGCGTTCTCGTTTTACCGCAGTTGGAGACCCTCGCGATGCTGCGGGCCGCGCGGACCATAGTCGAGTTCGGCGCCCAGATTGCTGCTGCGCGTGATTGGCGCGGGTGCATCGCAGGCGTCCATGATCGATTCGACAAAAATCAGTTTGTCGTTCGGCGCGGCGAGGGCGTTTTGCAGATCCCCGCAGGTCCTTGCCACGAACGACTGCACGGAGGCGCCGGGATGGAGCACCTTCGGCAGCTCCGCGTAAGCCCAGTTCGCAATGTCGTTATAGGGCTCCGTCTTGCCCAGGTAGCCGCGTTCGATGGTGTAGCCGCCATTGTTGATCAGCAGGATCGCCGGCTTGTGATCGTGGTGCAGAATGGTCGACAACTCCTGCGCCGTGACCTGGAACGAACCATCGCCGATGAGCAGCACGTGGCGGCGCTCAGGGGCCGCAGTCAGCGCGCCGAGCAGGGCGCCGACCGAATAGCCAATCGATCCCCAGTTGATCGAACCGATGAACGTGCAGCCCGGCGGCAGCTTCAGGCCGAGAAGGGAAAACGACGTGCCATTGTCGACATACAGGACGTCGCCGGGCCGCAGATAGTCCTGGACAGACTGCCAGTAAGCGGCTTGTGTCAGCTTCGCGGCAGCCTCGACGTGCATCCGTGCGGCGGGCGCATCCACCGGGCGTTGCACGCGCGTCGCCACCTGCGGGATCGCATCGATCACGCCCCGTAGCACTTCCTTGAGCGTCACCGCCTGATAGTTGTCTTCGCCGATGTCAACGGCGTGCGCGCGCGCGTGGATCGTGCGGGCCGGAAGCGTTGCCGAGAAATCGCCCGTGGTCACTTCGATCGGCCGGTAGCCCACGGCGAGAAGGCAATCGCTGCTCTCGATCGTTTCCTGCACCCCAGGCTCGCTGCCCTTGCCGGCGTAGATGCCAACGTATTGCGGGTGCGATTCGTCGACCACGCCCTTGGCGGCGTTGATCACCGCGACCGGAGCCTGCAGCTTTTCCGCCAGCGCCACGAGTTCGGGGACGACGCCGAACCGGTCGGCGTCCGTATCCACGAGGATCGCCGGTGCGGTTGCCGCGGAAAACTGTTGGGCGAGCGCGGCGATGCACGTTTGCAACCGTTCCGGATCGCTCGGAACGTGGGCAGGAACGAGCGGCGCGGCCGGCACCTCGATCTCGAGGTAAGCGATGTCGGAAGGCAGTTCCATATAGACCGGGAGCTTTTCCCGCCAGGCGGTGAGGATCAGCCGGTCGATCTCGACGACGGCGTTGCGCGGCGTGATCCTCGCCTGGGCGACCGTCACCGGCGCATAGGCGCGCAGGAAGTGGTCGAAGTTGCCGTCGGCCATGGTGTGATGCATGCCGAGGCCGCGATCGATGGAGCGCAGCGGGATCGAACCGCTGATGCAGATGACGGGGACGTGCTCGGCATAGGCGCCCGCCACACCGTTGAGCGCGCTCAAGGCGCCGACGCCGTTCGTGACGAGCAGCGCGCCGAGGCCATTGAGACGGGCATAGCCGTCCGCAGCATACGAGGAGGTCAACTCGCCCGTCGTGCCGACCCATTCCAGCTCACCGCTATCCTGGAGTTGCTGCAACAGCGTGAGATTGTAGTCGCCCGGGACACCAAACAAATGACGAATACCGGCTTCCTGGAGACGGCGCAGCAGGAAGTCGCCAATCGTCATGCGTTGGGTGAGTTTGGCCGTGTTTTGCGTGATTTCCATGGAGGACTCCTAAGGTGGGTCATTGGAGGAAGGGGCGGTACCGGTGATCCATTGCACTCCGCGGAAACGGCGCTGCGTAAATCGGTATGCGGTACAACGGAATCGAAGTCTAGGCGCCCTGCAAAAACAAGAGCGTGACCGGGCCATTACAAAAAAATATCAGGGAGAGAACACGCTGCACTTCGTCATTTCTCTGTAATGATTGAGTAACGGCCCTGTTGGAACGCACTGCCTAGACTGCTATCACGCCTGGCTGGCATAGGGGCGCAAAACGAGCACAGAATCAGTGACACGCGCATGAGAGTGCAGGGATCGACGCCATGAAAATCCTCGTCATCGAAGACGAAGCCAAGACCAGCGAGTACATCCAGAACGGCTTGACGGAAGCCGGCTACGTGGTGGACGTGGCCACGAACGGCATCGACGGGCTGCACCTCGCACAGGAGATGGCTTACGACCTGATCCTGCTCGACGTGATGATGCCGGAGATGGACGGCTGGACCGTCATGAAGAAGCTCGGTGCCCGCATCAAAACGCCAGTGTTATTCCTGAGCGCACGCGGCACGCTCGAAGACCGGCTCAAGGGCCTCGATCTCGGCGCCGACGATTATCTCGTCAAGCCTTTCTCGTTTGCCGAGTTGCTGGCGCGCATCCGCATCATACTGCGGCGCGGCCAGCCACAAAAGCAGGAGGAGCAGGTCTTCGAAGTCGGGGATCTGCGGGTCGACGTGCCGAAGCGGCGAGTCGACCGGGGCGGCGTGCGCCTCACGCTCACCAACAAGGAATTCAACCTGCTGGCGTTCTTTCTGGAGCATCAAGGTCAGGTGCTGTCGCGCGCCCTGATCGCTTCGCGCGTCTGGGACATGAACTTCGACAGCGATAGCAACGTGGTCGATGTTGCGGTGCGCCGGCTGCGGCAGAAGATCGACGACCCGTTCCCGATTCGTCTGATTCATACGATTCACGGCGTGGGATACCGTTTCGAGTACGAAGCATGAAGCGGCTTTCGCTCACCACGCGCCTTGCGGTGTTATACGCGCTCATCGTTTTTACCGCGATGGCGTTGCTCGGCACCTTGCTGTATCGCGGGCTGGAGCGGCAACTGATGGTGCGCGACGACGCGGCGCTGGTGACGCGCGTGGACCAGCTTCGCACGCTGATGAACGATGTCGACGTGCGCGAGCTGATACGCGACAAGCCCCATCTCTTCGCGAACATGCTCGGCAATACGGAATCGCTGCTGATCGTGGGCTTTCCGGGTGAAGCGCCGCTCATTACGGTGAATCCCGGTCACCGGGCGGTGCCGGACATGAAGCCGGTGCCGGTGGATATGCCGCTCACGCTGGGCGCGGTCCAGCATACGGTTGCGGCCGATGGGACGCCGTTCATCTACGTCGCCGCTGCGGCGCACGACGTAGCCGGAAAACAGGACCTGCAGATCATCTCCGGCCGCTTGCTGACCGAGCGCACGCAATTGCTGCGGGCATATCGGAACCAGATACTGCTATTCGCCTCCGCCGGCGCAACTATCGTCGCCTTGCTCGCTTTCGTCCTCGCGCGCCGCAACATGCAGCCGTTGCGTGTGCTCGCGGCGCAAACCGGGGCGATCGGCGTCAGCACGCTTTCGACGCGCATCGAGCAGCGCGCCACGCCGCCCGAACTCGACGCACTGATCGCCGCATTCAACGGCATGCTCGACCGGCTGGAGCGCGGGTTCACCCAGTTGAAACAGGTGTCGGCCGACATGGCGCATGACCTGCGCACGCCCATCGGCAATCTGCTCGGGCAGACCGAAGTCGGCTTGAGCCAGACGCGCGACACCGCGTATTACCAGCGGCTGCTCGGCTCGAATTACGAGGAATTGCAACGTCTGTCGAAGATGATCGACAACATGCTGTTTCTCGCGCGCACCGAGCAGGCCGATAACGCCATCGAGCGCAAGGACCTGCCGCTCGCCGTGGAGTTCGAGCGCATGCAGGAGTATTTCGAGGGTCTCGCGGAGGACCGCAACGTGAGCCTCGAGTGGCGCGGCGAAGGCCACGTATGCGCGGATCCGGATCTGCTGCGCCGTGCGCTGGGCAATCTGCTTGCGAATGCCTTGCGCTATGCCGAACCGGGGACGGCCATCTCGACCGTGGCGCAGCAAGGACCGGAGGCGACGACGCTCCATGTCGAGAATCGCGGGCCGACGATCGAGCCGCATCATCTCGAACGGATCTTCGACCGCTTCTATCGGGCCGATCCGTCACGGCACCGCTCGTCGGAGTCCAGCGGGCTAGGGCTTTCGATCGTGCGCAGCATCATGTTGCTGCACGGCGGAACGTGGCAAGCGTCCAGCAGCAACGGCGTGACGCGCTTTACGCTCGTGTTCCCGCGGCAGCGCGAGCGGCTGGGCCAGTAGGCGCCCCAGGGGCGGCGGCTCGACAAACCGCGCTATGATGGGTTGCCTTGAATTGGGGAATGCGGGACGCAACCCGTCGATGCGCGCGTGGGTTGTTCGTACGAGTGGAATTCAGCATCTATTCCAGTCATGAAGCCCAGTCATGAAGCGTAGAAGAAGCGATGAAACAACGTACATGGCCCAGACTCACTGTCGTTTGTTCATTCCTGGCTTTCATGCCGCTTGCGGGTTGCGTGGCCCGCGGCGCGCCGTCCTGGTCGCTCTTCGGCGCGTACTTTCCGTACTGGCTCGTGAGCGCCGTGATCGGCATCGTGGGCGCGCTCGTCGCGCATCGCGTGTTCATCTCGACCGGCTGGATTCGCGTGGTGCCATACCAGCTGTCCGTCTGCACCGCGATCGGCATCGTCGCCGGGGTGCTCGTCTGGCTGTGGGGAACGGGGCAGCTCTGACATGAAAATGGCCGGCCAGAATCCTCGACATGCCTGGAAGGGCCGCGCGATCGCCATCGTGATCGTCCTGCTCGGCGCGGCGGCGCTCTGGTACGCGTACGAGCGCTCGTCGCGCTATCCGTCTACCGACGACGCGTCGATCGACGCGGACGTCGTCCACGTCGCGTCCCCCGTGGGCGGCCGCATCATACGCGTGCCCGTGGAGGAGAACCAGCATGTTGCCAAAGGCGACGTGCTGTTCGAAATCGATCCGGTGCCGTACCGGCTCGCGGTCGCGCAGGCGCAGGCCGAAGTCGAGCTGGCGCGCGCCGCGCTCGCCACGCGCCGCCGCACGCTGATCGGCGAGACCTCGAACGCGACGATCGCGGCCGACCAGACCCGTCGTGCGACGCACAATTACGACCTCGCGACGCGCAGTGTCGACCGGCTGCGGCCGCTCGAGGCGCAAGGCTATGTGTCCACGCAACAGCTCGACCAGGCGGTCGTGGCGCAGCGCGATGCGAGCGTCTCGCTCGCGCAGGCGAAGGTGCAGCAGCGCTCCTCGGCGCAGACGATAGGCGACGACACCGACGCCATCGCGGCCTTGCACGCGCGCGAGGCCGCGCTGGCCATCGCGCAGCGCGCGCTCGACGACACGGTCGTGCGCGCGCCGTTCGAAGGCTACGTGACGGGACTGACGATCCTCGCGGGCGAGACGGTCGCGCCGAACCAGTCCATCTTCACGCTGGTTCACTCGGGCGAATGGTTTGCCGTGGCGAACTTCCGCGAGACGGCGCTCGGCGCCATCGAGGTGGGCGACTGCGCCACCGTGTACTCGATGATCGACCGCAGACAGCCGATGAGCGGCAAGGTGATCGGCATCGGCGCCGGCATCATGGATACGGACCGCGTGAACCTGCCGCGCAGCCTGCCGTACGTGCAGCAGTCGGTGAACTGGGTGCGCGTGGCGCAACGCTTCCCGGTTCGCGTGCGCATCGACGCGCCGGTCAACAAGCTGGTGCGCATCGGCGCCAGCGCGATCGTCGAGGTCCGGCATGGCCAGTCTTGCCGCTGACATCAGGCGGCCCGGTCCGCGGGAAATCGCCAGGCTGCTCGCGCCGTTTCCGGGCCGCGCCGCGATCGTCACACGCATCGCGCTGATCTGCGCGCTCACGGTGCTCGTGACGGTCGGCTACGGCACGCCCGATGCCGCGACGGCCGTCTATATCGTGTTCTTCCTGAACCGGCCCGACCGCATGACGAGCGTGGTCATGTCGTTCGCCTTGATGCTGCTGGTGACCGTGATCATCGGGATCGTGATGATCTTCGCGATCTTCACGATCGACCAGCCGCCGCTGCGGGTGGCGAGCATGGCGCTCCTGTCGTTCGGACTGCTATTCGCCACGTCGGCAAGCAAGCTTCGTCCGATCGGCGCGATCCTGGCGATGATCGTCGGCTTCGGGCTCGACGAACTCGGCCTCGCGCCGCTTGGCGAAGCGGCGACGCGTGGCCTGATGTACGCATGGCTGATGGTTGCGATTCCGATCGGCGTGGCGATCGTCGTGAATGTCGTGATCGCGCCGTCGCCGCGCCGGCTTGCTACCGCGCAGCTTGCGCGGCGCCTGAGGCTCGCTGCGCGCCGCCTCACGGGCACTGCGACCGATGAGGAGCGTGCCGCATTCGAAGCGAGCCTGCGCGAGGGCGACCATCAGATCCTCACGTGGCTCAAGCTCTCGACGCTCGAAGGCACGTTGGTGCCAGCCGACGGCGCGGCGCTGCGCCAGGCGGCGGCGTCCACGACGGCGATCCTGGTCGCGACGGATTTTGCCGCGAGCGAGCCCGGCGCGCGCCTGCCCGACGCATGCACGGCGCAGCTTGCCGAAACGATGACGCAAATGGCCGCGATGCTGGAGGCGGGCGGCTATCCCGTGGATGTCACGCTCGACGTGCCGGACCTGCCCGAGGGAGCCGCGCTGCCAGCGCTCGTGCTCGCCGACCTGCGCGCCGCGCTGGAGGGCTTCGCGGTGCCGCCTGCAGAAGGCGCCGCCGCGCCGGTTCCGGCTTCCGAAAAAGCCGCCGAGCTTCCTGCAAGCAGCGGCTTTTTCGACGCCGACGCCTTCTCGAATCCCGATCACGTCCGTTACGCGTTGAAGACCACGGCGGCGGCAATGTTCTGCTACGTGCTGTATCAGCAGCTCGACTGGCAGGGCATTCATACGTGCTTCATCACCTGCTATATGGTGTCGCTCAGCACCACGGCCGAAACCGTCGAGAAGCTGACCCTGCGCATTGCGGGCTGTCTCATCGGCGCGTTGTTCGGCACGGCGGCGATCGTGTTCGTCACGCCGCGATTGACCTCGGTGGGCGAGCTGATGGCGCTGGTGTTCGCCGGTGGCTGGCTGGCCGCGTGGGTGGCGATGGGGTCCGCACGGATCGCCTACGCGGGCATGCAGATCGCGTTCGCCTTCTTCCTGTGCGTGATCCAGGGCGCGGCGCCCGCATTCGACCTCACGCTCGCGCGCGACCGCGTGATCGGCATCCTGATCGGCAACGTCGTGATCTATCTGATGTTCACGCGCGTCTGGCCGGTGAGCATCGCCAGCCGGATCGACGCGACGTTCAAGACGCTCGTGGCGCAATGGAGCCGCATCGCGCGCGCCGCGGACGCCCGCACGCGCCGCGCGCTCGCGGCAGGCGCGCTCGCCCAGTACGGTGGACTGCGCCAGGATGTCGGGCTGATCCATTACGAGCCCTCGTGGGTGCGTCCCGAGCCGGAGTGGGTGGCGAGCCGGCGGCGTGCGCTTGCGGAAATCGAGGCGCTGGAGGCGCCGCTGGTCCTGGCGGCAGGGCGCGCGGGCGCGTCGCGGCTGGGTGAGATCGCCGAGCGCCTCGCTGCCGGCAACGACACGCAGGGGCAAGCCGCACATCATGCCGCCGACATGCAGACGCGAGACGCCGGGGCCACGGAGGACCGCACGGCCGACCCCGCGCTCGATGCGCTCCAAAGCGTCATCGCCCGGCGGTTCCGACAGATCGCCGAGATCACACGCCCAGCTTCGGCCACGGAGACGACGACCGATGCGCGCCCCTGAACCGACGCCCCGGCTCATCGTATTGGCCGCCACGCTGGCTGCCACATTGGCTATATCGGGACTCGAGGGTTGTGCGACGTCGTCGATCGATCTTGCACCTGCCGCGCCGGACCGCCCCTGGCCGCCGCAGACGGACGCCGGCGGCAACATCGTGCCCGGGCCGCCGCGCAGTGCCAGCGAGGCGACGCAGGCGGGCTACACGTTGCCGCGCAGCGCCGCGCTCGCTTCGATCGAACCCGCGGCGGCGCTCGATGCGAACCACGCGTACACGCTGCCCGAGCTGATCGATCTCGCGGAGTCGACGAACCCGCTCACGCGCATCGCCTGGAACGACGCGCGCAATGCGGCGCTCGCAGCGGGCATCGCGAAGACCGCCTACTTGCCGCAGCTCACCGCCACCGCCATGGGCGGATACGAGGCGGCGAGCGGCGCGGCGTCGACGCCGCTGCTCGGCACCACATCGACCAACTCGAACATTCACGGCACGGTTTCGGTGCTCTCGCTGCAATGGCTGCTATTCGATTTCGGCGGCCGGCGCGCGCACCTCGACGCGGCCAAGCAGCTTTCCGTGGCGGCGAACGTCGCCTTCACGTCGGTTCACCAGCACGTGATCCACGACGTGAGCATCGCGTACTACACGTATGAAGCCGCGAACGCGCGGGAGCATACCGCGCAGCAGGCGCTCGACAACGCGGACGGCATTCTCAGCGCCGCGCGCGCACGGCGAAAGCAGGGCGTGGGCACCGTGGTCGAGGTCGCGCAGGCCACGCAGAACCGCGCCCAGGCCAATCTCCTGAAGGTGCAGGCGGACGGCGCGCTGAGCGACAGCTATCTGAGCCTCGTCTCCGCGCTCGGTATCTCGCCGTTGTCGAAACCGCTGATCGCCCCGTTGCCGACGCGTACGCTCACGCCGGCGTTGCACCAGAGCGTCGATGAGATCGTGGCCGATGCGATTGCGCGACGGCCGGACGTGCAGGGCGCCTATGCGCTGGAACAAGCCAAACAGGCGAAGATCCGCGCGGCCGAATCCGCCTTCATGCCGAAGGTCTTCCTCTCGGCAGCGGCCGCGTATGGCACCGGCACGACGTCGATCACGGCGATTCCCCCGGTCGGCGATCAGGCGGCGACGGTGAACCTGAACGGCAGCCGCCGCAGCGGCAGCATCTTCCTCGGCGTGACGATTCCCCTGTACGACGGCGGCTTGCGTTCCGCCGTATTGATGCAGGCGCGCAACGATGCGGACAGTGCGTCCGCGCAATTGACCCATACGAGGCAAGAAGCCGTCCGGCAGGTCGTTGCCGCGCAGAACGGGCTTTCGACTAGCCTCGCCTCGAACGACGCCGCGAAGGCGCTGGTCGAGGCCGCGCAGACGACCTACGATGCGGCGTTCGCCGCGTTCCGGCACGGCGTCGGTACCATCACCGATGCGCTCCTCACGCAGAATCAGCTGCTCGCCGCGCAGAACGCCTATGCCGACAGCTACAGCGCCGCGCTTTCTGCCGCGGCGACGCTCGCCCTGGCAACGGGCGAGATCGGCTCGCCGTCCATGGAAGGCGAGCCGTTTCAACAGGATCACTAAATAAAATTCGCCGGCGATTCAGCTGCCAAAATACGTCATGCAATAACTGGCGGGGCCAACACAGGTGGACGGTGCGGGCGTATGCGTACGCGAACCCGCAGCCGAGCTGCCCGCCATCGATACGCCACCCATGTCGTGTTGCGCCGAATCCTGCGCGTATTGTGCAGCTGCGACCTTGGCCTCGGCGGCCTGAATGTCAGCCGGATAGTCGATGTCGTCGCCGCGGCCCGGGCTGTAGCCGGCTTGCTCGACACGCACGAGATCCGCACGCACTTCGGCGCGGGTCAGCGGTTGAGTGGACTGCGCGAAGCTATATGCCGGGACGGCGACCGCAGAAGCTGCGACGAGAATGCTGAGAAGAAGCCTGGACATGATCAATACTCCTATATACCCGCAGAGCGGATGAGTCGGGAAGGAAAGCCGCAGCATCGACTGTGCATGGACGCGAAGACAGGCTTAGGAACGGGCGACTTGAAACATGGCTAAGCGAGGCAAGGCGTTACTGCGTGGTTGCAGTGTAGGTAAGCGATCCGGTCGCCAAGGTTACCCAGTCATTACAAGAAAATAACGAATCTTCCGTCCCTTTGATTCGATGCCCCGGCGCCGGCACGTCATTTTTTCGTAATGACCGGGTAACCCTCCCGTTCGAGGCGGCTTTCTAGACTGGCCGTGTTGTCAATCGATTCGTACTCACATCGCGTCATTCCGAGGAGCTGCCATGTCTTTCCCTTCTTTCCGATCTGCCGTTGCCCATGCAGCAGCGGCGCTTTGCCTGGTTGCCGGCGCCGCTACGACAGCGCAGGCCGCGCCCGTCAAGAACGTCGTCCTCGTGCATGGCGCGTTTGTGGGCGGCGCCGGATGGCGTCCGGTCTACGACATTCTCACAAAGGATGGCTATAACGTGACGCTCGTGCAGGAACCGCTGACGTCATTCAAGGACGACGTGACGGCGACGAAGCGCGTCATCGATAGTCTGGACGGCCCGTGCGTGCTCGTCGGCCATAGCTACGGCGGCGCCATCATCACGGAGGCGGGCAACGACGCACACGTGAAGTCGCTCGTCTACATTGCCGCGCATGCACTCGATGTCGGCGAGACCGAAGTCTCGAATGGCAAGCGTTATCCGAATGCGACGCCCCACGAGGACATCGTGAAGACAGCCGACGACTATCTGTACCTGAAACCCGCCGATTATCCGCGCGATTTCGCCGCCGACCTTCCGATCGCGCAGGCCGAATTCGAGGCCCATGAACAAATGCCGACCGCGGCAGGTGTATTCGCGTCGGAGATCCCGGATCCGGCGTGGAAGATCAAGCCGACGTTTTATCTGGTCGCGAAGGCGGACAAGATCATCAACCCGGACCTCGAACGCATGTACGCGAAGCGTGCTCACGCGCAGACGGTGGAAATCGATGGCGCGAGCCATTCGGTTTATGAGTCGCATCCGAAGGAAGTCGCCGCGTTGATCGAGCAGGCGGCTCAGCAGCAGGGGCAATGAGTCGGCGTGCGCGCGTCGGACCGTCGCCGTCGCTCGCGGGATGAATCCAGCGCCCGAAAGCGCGGTTGCGCCAGGACTCAGTCCCGAAGCGTCTCAAGGGGGAGCGTAAAATTGCGAGGTGAGGTCCACCCTCACATCGGCGGCACCACGCCGTCCTTTTCGACCACGACGCGCTGCGCAAGGCGACGCGCCCGTCCTGCGTATTCCTGGAGCTTGTAGACGCAGTCCAGGTAGGGTGCGTCAGCCGACGTTCCCACGTGGGTGCCGAACCTCCCGCTGTTGATGCTGACGTCTTCCCTGGTGCCGCTTTGGCCTGGAAGGACGATAGCGTTGTCAGCAATTGCCGTACCTTTGAATGGCTCCGCCTGCGGCATGAACGTTGCTGTTTTTTTTACGGAACCGCTATTGGAGTATGAGATGAGACACAGCATGACAGGGATTGCGCTTGCGGCGCTGGTGGCACTACTGTCCGCAGCTGGATGCAAACGCGCCGACAATACCAGTGCCCAGAGCGGCACGGGCATGAGTAGTTCGCCTGCTGCGGCAAGCAGCGCTGGCGGTGCCAGTCAGTGAGGAAAGGCGCACCCCTTTGGGATGTATTTTCAGCGGTGAGTCGAGCGACGTCAGCCTCCGGACGATGCCACGTCGCTTCGGCCGTGTGCGGCCGGTGAATCTGGCTGGTACAAGTTGCAACGGGGCTGCAGGTCTTACAAGGGCGTAGCGGTGCTGGCCGGGGCGTTCTGGCCGGTGCCACTGCCGGCGCGAATGCCACAAACGCTGAATATGGGCGGCGGAGTTCAACGATTGGTGCGCTCGCGCATGACGGATGCCCGAGACTGGCCGGCATTGAAGCCATTCTGTTCCGAAGTGCTTCCCCATCGAGGGACCCTATGAAAACCGAACACGTTACCGAATACCGCGGTTGGCTGATCCGGTCCGTTGTAACGCCCGCTGAAAGCGGTCGCTGTAAGGCGGCTGCCATCGTGACGGACCATGCGGGTGAAGCCAGGACGCTTGGCGTCGACGGCGACTTTGCGCAGGCCGATGACGGTCTCGTCCAGGCGACAGAACTCGCGATTGCATGGATCGACCAGCGTCACGTCGTATCCGCTCGCTATGTGCGCCACAGGTAAGCCGGAATTCTCCCGGCGAATATTCGCCCCGCAGCGCGTATTGCCTGTATCGCCCCATCCTCACGCGTGCAGGCTCAGCTTGGGTCCAATGGACGCGGGATCGCGCGTCATCGCTTCTGCAACCATGGTCAGGGTCGATAACAAATACGTATCGACGCGAAGCCGACATCGCGGCGTAGCCGGCATGCGCGATGCTAGACAAAGGCTGACGAGGTCATCAGCCCGCCTGAATTCCTGCGCTTCCTGCAATGCCGGAATAGGCGGTTTTCAATTTATCGGAACGTTTCCGTCCCTGGCTCCTCGCCAGTCGGCGTGAGACCCCGAAGCGATGAAGGGCAAATGTTGCCTTTTACGGAGCGCGAAGATGAAAGTCAGGATCGCCAACGAAGGAGATGCGCCCATCTCGCTGATTGTGGATGGCGACGAAGAACTGCAGGAAACGGTCGAGGCGGGTGCGGAGTTGCTCGTGGCTGGCGACCAGGTCGAACTAAGGGATCCAGAGGCCGGACAGTACATGCTTCCGGACGAATGACACATTAACCTGCATGTTGCGTGTGGCCCATGTCCCGGAATCCATCCGCTCGAACGGCCTGGCGTGCGTTGCTTTTCGGCCATATTTTTGTCAGGGAGGACATCCTATGAAAGCAGGTAGGGCGGTCTTCATTTCGGCTGTTCTGTTGGCAACGGGCTCAAGCGGTGTCGTGCTTGCGCAGCGGAATCCGGACGCGGCAAGCGGCGGGACCGGAAACGGCAACGCGTCAGGCGTCCCAGGGAACGCTGTCGTTGGGCCAACGGCAACCACGAATGTGCCGGCCAGGTCGACCACATCGCGTGAGGAAACACTGGGGAAGCACCATACGCACGCGAAGAGGCCGATGACGACAGAAAGCAGGGCAACGAACGCGGGCAGCAACTCGAACGGACAATGACCATGCCCGTGTCGCGAGATGGTAGCTATGCAGGAGCTAACCATGTATTCAGTGGGTGAATACTTCGTGGAATGCGTTGCGAACCACGTACCCGGTGACGGATGGACAGCAACAGCTCGCATCTCCCGCAAGGAAGACTGGCGGAAGTTAATCGAAACGCCGAAAGCAGTATTCGCACTGTCGTTTGATCATCCTACGAAGCGGGACGCCGAACGCGCCGCTATCCGGTGGGCTCGCGAGCGCGTCTCCAGACACGGTGACGCTATTGAAATGGCCCTCAACGAATGCACACGGACGTTGCAAGACCGGTTCCAGGCCCGCATAGGGCACAACTAATGGCGATCTCACTACGGCTAGCCGGAAAGAGTTCGTACCGTGCGGCAATGGGGCGACGCTTTGCTACTCGGCCGCATTGGAAAGGGGCTATGATGCGTCGCGGAACTCATACATTGCTGGCGACTGCGAAAGAAACCGGCGCAGGCTTCACTGGATCAAGCGCGGCGGCGTACACCCACGCGGCGGTAACAGTCACTGTACGGGAATCCGAGGCAAAGCCCTACGACGAATCCGTGATCCCGGCGTTGGTAGAGGTCAACATCGACGAAACGTTTACCGGAGATATCGAAGGCGACTCGCACGCTCGCGCCTTGCAGGTTCGACACGACGATCAATCTGCAAGTATGGTCAGCGTGCAGAGAGTCCGCGCAAAACTGGGGGAGCGCAAGGGCACCTTCGTGCTGCAGGGCTCCGAAAATATCGCAAACGGCAGGATCACGGCGACATGGTTCGTTGTGCCCGGCTCGGGGACCGGCGCGCTTGCCCGATTGCGCGGCAGGGGCGGCTTTGAGGGCGCATTCGGAAAGCAGTCCGAGGCAACGCTGGACTACTGGTTTGAATGATTTCACCCTGCAGGCGTGATGTTCGCGGCTCCGTCAAGCATTTCGCTAATCACGCGATCGGCCGCCAAATGCCTGCAGCCCGGGACTCCCGATTTCCCGGTTGCTCAGTGCAGGCGCACGTCCGAATCGAGCCCGGTGAGCAACGCCACCATGGCGTGCGCCGACGGGCCAAACTTCGTGAGGCCCGGTATCAGGTTGTCACGCAGGAGGCCGACGAGGTCGGCCTCCTGGCGCAGCGCATCGAATTGCACGCCGCGTTCGGGAACGACGCCGCGCTCGCGCAAGGCTTGCGCGAGCAGTGCCTCGCTGCGAGCCTGCGACAGGATCGTCATTCCGTAGCGCGGATGCGCGCCAGCGAACTCGAGTTCCGCAATCAGTTTCCAGTCCTCGTAAAAGCGCGTGCGGTGGATGGCGCGCCCTTGCGCGACCATCGCCTGCGCGACGCCCGTGGACTCCAGCAGTTCGAGCGCGCGGGGATTGACGACCTGTGCGCGCGATTCGGTGGCAGCCTGCGGTGCGGCATCGACGATGCGGGTGCGCATGCCCTGGTCAGCAAGAAAAAGCTTTAATGGAGGACGTTCAAGGTCGCTCTCAGGGAAAGTGATTCGGGCCCGCTAGCGGCGCCCCTTGTAATACGCGTCAGCCTTGATCACTTCGACGCCGCGCCAGCCCCAATACACGCGATGGCGACTGATCCGGCCGTTCTCAATGTCCATCGCTTCAACAAAGTCCATTTGCTCGCCGTGGGGCGTCGCACGCGGATATTCCCATATCAGCCGGCGTCCATTCGTAAAATAACCGTCGCGATGGAACGAGCGGGCATCAGGTTTGCGTGGCGCCGCGCTGTCAAGCAGTGAACGGATTCGCTCGCGCCCTTCAAGGACACCGTCGCTGCCGCCGAGCAGGTGAGGAACGAGTGGGCTTTCGAGGATTGCCTCCGGTGCATAGAGCGCGATCATCGCGTCGAGATCGTCGGTCGACCATGCGCGGTCCCATTGCCGATAGATGCGTTCGACCTCTGCGGCCACATCGGGCGGCAGGTCTGTTCGATTCAGAATGTCAGTCATCGTGAACTCCGATTGAGCGGCGCCCCCACGAGGTGCGTGTCAGCTAGCGTTGATCAATGATCGCCACGCGTGCCTCGTTCCGGCACCTGCGGCGCGCGGAGCAGGCTGCAAGGGCCTGATTTTCGCTTCTCGCCGCAATTCAAGGAGGCGCGCATCATCTGATCCTGCCAGCCGCGACTCTCACTGCAAGGAAAGGTGTGGAACGCGTACCTGACGCCGGAGACATTTGATCCCGCGCATGTATCACGAAGCAGCTCTCACAAAGCTTGGCTGGTTTGAGTGCGCGCTGACTCGCACGTCAGTCCAGACGCGCCTGGCAGATGCCGGCCCTTCGAGTTCTTTTCTTGCCAGCATTGACCCGCGTTCTGGCGGCGCTAGTCGCCCTTGCCGGGCGATGACGCGCTGTTCAGGGCCGGCGATGCCCGCAGGTAACGAAGATGCGTCGCTACGGACACCGGAACTTTGGGCGAAAGCATGCGCATGCCTACCGTCGTGTGGAGATCCGCCGCATTCTGACGTTAGGTCTTCTGAGGCTTGTTGACCTGAAGTCCCGTCTGCGGATCCAGGAACAGCCTGCGTTGAGAGAGGGCTTCGCCGTCGCGGCTGAAATCGAACATGCCCATGATGCTGCCTGCCTTGCTGTCGAACGATCCGCCGCCGATGCGTTCTCCGTCGAGCCAGTTGTCCTCGATGAAGCGAACGATCGACGACTGGTCGATTAACGTATGGTCGACGTAATTCTCCTTTGCCCAGGGTGAAATGACGAGAAACGGAATGCGTGCGCCCGGGCCGCAGCGACCGTTCACGGGCTTACCGTTCAAGCCATCCTGCGCCGGGCCGGTACCGCACTTTCCCTGGCCGTTCAGGCGGTCGGCGACCGAATCGTATGACGCGCTCGTCGGCGACGCGTACGCATGGTCGTACCAGCCATCCGAGTCATCCCACGTTACGACGATGGCGGTGCTGGTCCAGTCCGGCTGGCGCTCCAGGAAGTTGACGACCTGGGTGATGAATACCTGTTCGTCGAGCGGATCTGAATAGCCCGCATGACCGTCCTGGTATGCGGGGGCCTTGAGAAAGCTCACGGCCGGAAAGTTCCCGGCGCTCACCGCGGCAAAGAAGTCGTCGCAATCGTACTGATGATTGGCGGGGTCCGGAGTTCGGCCATCTCTTTCCAGCGTATGCCCGATCGCCTCGATCGAACTCGGGCGCAGATGCTTCGGGTTCGACGTCGACGCGTAATACTGGAACCAGTTATGGTGTGGGATGTAGTCCGCCGTGGCCGCACCGACGACTGCCGATAGCGTGCTGCGCCTGCACCCGGTCGTGCCGTTGCTGTTCACGGTCTCGAGATTGAAGCCGCCCATGAAGCCGCCCCACGAGATATTGCGGGCATTCAGGAGGTCGCCGATATTTCGGCCCGTCATGAGGACGGTGTCGCGCTGGCTCGAGCATTGGTCGAAGGCAGGGTCGACGTCGTCGATCAGCGTGAAGCCGCCCTGTCCGTCGTTCACGTAGTAGGAGCCCGGGGCCGACGGCTGTTTCGTCGTGCGCACGGGCTTCACGCCGTTGGTTTGACCGGAGACCACCTCCAGGGCACCCGGCGTCGAGGGGCCATAGGTCGATGTCCATGCGTTGTCGCTCATCGCGAAGCGCTGCGCGTAATTCCATAGCGCAGTGACCGTATTGCCGTCGTAGTAGCCCATCACCTCGCCAGGCTTTTCGGCTATCCCGTCGTTCGTACCGTTACCCGTGTAGCGCGGAAAGAGGTCGACCGCACCGTTGTCGTAGGCTTGTTGTTCCGCTGCGTACGCGTGCCTCTGGTCAGCGGTGACCGGCTGCGTACGATCAATACGAAACGGGTTCGACGCGCCCGCACCATTGGCTGGATTCGCGGCATTCGGATTTCTGTAGAGCAGGGTGTGCGAAAGGCCATTCACTTTGGGCGTGCCGGGTCGCGCGTTGAACGGCGGTTCATCAGAAGGATTCGCCGCATATGGATAGGTCGCGAAGTAATGATCGAACGAAACGTTCTCGCTATAGATCACAACCAGATGCCTGATCGGGGTGGCGGTATGTAGGTCATATGGCCGATTCGTCTGATCGTTGTCGCCCGCACTCCACGCAACTGAGAATGACAATGCCGCCGCTATGAGCAGACCACGTGCTAGATGACGCCAACGCATATACGACTCCTGGCAGGTTTTGCTTCTTGATTGAGCAATGGAGGTTCCCACCTGCCGTGCAGGCGATGCGGGGCGGCTGGCCCGGAGCGGGGGAGACACTTCTGGTCTGAGGTCCAGGACAGACTGGCCAGGCACCGTCGTCTCTGCGAGCCACGGTTCGGCTGAGCACCTCATCGAGCGGCGCCAGCGATGAATGCCCACCCCGCAATATCATCGGCCAGCCCGGCCGCACCAGGCGTCAGCCTGCCGCTGGGAGGCGAGCAGGCCGAAAGGTCCGATTGCCTCAGCACAAGACGCTCTGCAGTTCCGCCGTGACGTCGATGAACCACACCAGCACTTCCATATGCCGCGAAATTCTTGCTTCCCAGGCATCAAGAACGAGCATCGTTAAATGAGGTACACCGGGGCATGCGATATTCAGCGCAGATGCATGCGAGCAACGCACGCTGTTCTGCAAGCGGTACTCCGTTGTGCCGAGCTATCACGACAGTTGCGCTGTTATCCGGCCGCCGTACCCGGCGGCGGCCGGGGCGCCTGGAACACGCTGCCGCTGCGGTTTCGCTGTTGTTGGAGACGGTGCACCTGCTCGAGGCAATCATTGGCCGAGGAGTCGAAGCGCTTCGGCGTGGAGCAATGGAGTCGCCGCCGCGATGACCGTGCCATCAAAACGTCTATCGACAGGATGACCTGACCATGTCGTCACGACGCCGCCCGCGCCCTCGACGACGGGTATCAGCGCCATGACATCGAACATTTCCAGTTCAGCTTCCACAACAAGGTCAATGTATCCGGAGGCAAGCAAGGCATAGCCGTAACAGTCGGTGCCAAACCGTGTGACCGAAACAGAGCGCGACAAGGTCGAAAAGGCTGCTGAAGCTCTGCCGGCGAAGATCTGCGGGTCCGTTGCGCAGAGCCGCGCATCCCGCAATTGGGTACACGCACTGACACTGCACGGTATGCCGTTCAGAACGGTGCGATTACCGTCGCCTATCCAGCGCTCGCGTAGTACGGGGACTTCAATCATGCCGTAGCGGGAAAGTCGTTCTTCAAGCACCGCTACGAGTGTGCCGAACAGCGGCAGGCCCGCTACGAAGCTTTTTGTGCCGTCGATGGGGTCGATCACCCAGGTTGTGCCATCCCCAGACTCTCCACCTTCCTCTTCCCCCACAATGCTGTGCGATGGATACCGTGAAAGGATGTGTTCCCGGAGACGTCGTTCAATCTCGCGGTCCGCTACCGTGACGGGCGTGTCGTCGGACTTCGCGGAGACTTCGAACTTCGTCCTGAAATACTTCAGGGCGAGCGTACGGGCTTCATTTCCGAGCAGTTCGAGAAGCGTGCAGGCGTCCATCGGCGACATGTTCGATTCCTTCACTTCACAGCAACGCACCGACCGTGTCCATCGAGCATGTGTGCAACGCGAAGACGTTGCACGGCGAAGCTCCCTGCTGGCTTGAACGCGCCTTGGGACGTCGCGCGACAAGGTGGTTCGCACGCTACTCATGCTGACGGGATCCGTGTATCGACGTTCCGGAATGATGTGCGCGCTGCAACTGCATGAGCGCCACAACACTGAACCGGAACAGTCGCATGCGCGGACATAGGAATGACCGGCATCTGCTCGAATTCCGGTATGGCTCTGATTCTGCGAACCATTTCGACGCCATCGATGAACGGCATCGTTACGTCAGAAACGATGCCCCGGGGACGGGCGCCGGGAAGAATGCCCAAGGCGTCACGCCCGTTTCGTGCGGCAACGATCTCGTAGCCTGCAACGTCAAGGACTGCGCCCAGGGCGTCCCGTTTGGATGTGTCGTCGTCGACCAGTAGTACGCGAGTCATACCGTTCACCCTAACCTCAGGTGAGCCGGCTGCCGCATATTCTGTTCCTGCCCCCGTTCATTCATGAACCCGCGCCATTGGCGGAGCCGGAGTATCCACGGACAGAATTTTCGCCGAACTCTCGCCAACTCAACCGGCTTCTCGACTCACGGTCAGCGTTAAGGATAGCGAACCACAACAAGCCGTCGCGACGCTGATGGAGCCGGTTGCATGCCAGCCAATCTTTGGCGGAGATGTTTTTCTCTCGCGGTAACGTCCACGAAGTGGTCGCAGCGCTCAAACCACGCCTAAGGGCGATCCATTCATCCTTCCCCCTATCCAACCCTCCAACGCCCGGCAGCATCATCGACCGGATTCCAGCCGGCATTCAGCCTCCACGCCCACGCGTCATGCCGAAAGGCGTCGGGAGAACGCGGCGGCCAATCCAGCGTGTCGTTAACACGGGAACGGGCGGTGCGCTTCACGACTCCGGGGTTCGCTGAAATGCCGCTGCACGGTGCGCAACGTGCACGCATGATCGAAGTGCGGCGCTCTACACAATGACGAGCCGACTGCTGGCTCTTTTCTACCCGTCCAGTGTGGGCACATTTCATGAGTGCACTGTTGCGCATATTTGCGTCGGGCACTGAAACGAACAGGAGCATGCTATGAAAGCGGTGGTTTTTCATGACATCGGTGACATCCGGCTCGACACTGTCCCGGACCCGGCTATTCAACAACCCACGGACGCCATCGTGCGCATCACGTCGAGCGCAATCTGCGGAACCGATCTGCACATGGTACGCGGCACGTTAGGCGGCATGAAGCCGGGCACTGTGCTTGGTCACGAGGGCGTGGGTATTGTCGAAGAAGTGGGGTCGGGCGTACGCAATCTGCGCCGTGGCTCGCGTGTGCTCATTCCATCCACCATTTCCTGTGGCGCATGCTCTTATTGCCGCGCGGACTATACTCTTCGCCATCGCTAGCGCGCGCCTCATGGGTGCCGGCCGAATTTTCGCCGTGGACCGCGTCGCCTCGCGTCTGGACATGGCTCGTGCCCTGGGTGCGGAGGCGGTGAACTTCGAGGACGAGGACCCCGTTGAGGCGCTCACGGAACTCACCGCGGGTATCGGCGCCGATCGTGTGATCGACGCAGTGGGCGTCGACGCGATCCGGGCGAGCGGCGCCAGCGATGGCAAGGACGACGCGACAGCCGCCCAGTTCGACGAGGAAGTGCACGAAATCACAAGGGGACGCGGCCATTCGCAAGGCAGCGCGTGGCAGCCAGGTAACGGCCCTTCCCAAGCCCTGCAATGGGCCATGAAAACGGTGGCGAAGGCAGGCACGATAGGGGTCATCGGGGTGTATCCGCCAAATGACCGCTTCTTCCCGATCGGTGAGGCGATGAACCGCAACCTCACGCTCAAGCTGGGGAATTGCAACCACCGGATGATCGTGCCGAAACTCGTCCAGCTCGTGCGCGAACGCGGATTTGATCCGCTTGGCGTGCTTACCCAGCGGGAACCCCTTACCCAGGCCCTCGACGCCTATCGCGCTTTCGATGCGCCGGAGCCGGGCTGGATCAAGGTCAAGCTGGAGCCGTGACGCTTGCGGCGCGCACGAGCCTGTCGAGCGGGTCACCTGTCTGGCCTCCGTTCGCTCCCGTGAGGCCCGCAGGCACGACAGGTGCGAAAACCACAAGTAATAGTTAAGCACGAGCGAATTTTTCGCGTTGAACGTGCCAATCCGGCTGTAAGGAGGGGGCCAGAATGAAGGAGTCGTCAGTCCTTGCCATCGTGCGCCGGGAAGACCCGCGTTCACTCGACGCGAGCCTTCTTCTCGACGAGGTCAGTGCCATGGTCGCACTCTACAGCGGAGACGGCGCGCAGACGCGATTTCGTGTGGAAGAGGCGACATCGCCCCGCGGTGCGTTCGTCGTGGCTCGCACCGCAAAGGGAGAAGCAATGGGTTGTGGAGCTGTCCGGCGCTTTTCATTCGAAGTGGCCGAACTGAAGCGAATCTACCGACGTCCTGAATGGCCGGGCGCGGGCTCCGCAATTCTGCATTATCTGGAGCGCATTGCCGTCACATTGGGATTTCGTTGCGTCGTTTTGCAGACGAGGGCGGCAAACCGGCGCTCCATCGCATTCTATGGACGCCATGGATATCGAAGCATTGAGCCATACGGAGAATATGTCAGGATGGGTGATGCCCGATGTTTCAGCAAGGCACTGCCGTTGGTCACGCAAACGCAATCCGGCACCTAGCGCCGCGCGTCGTCTCTTCTGCGCCTTTCTGCCTCCTGTACTGATGCCGGCAATCAAGGTTCGGAAATTGCTGTGTTCGTCTGCTCCTGGGGCAGGCTGCCGGAAGTCCATCGTGAGGGGACCATGCTGAAAGTCACTTTTGACGCGGGGTTGAATGCTGCGTTTTGTGGGAGGTGCCGGGAGTCGCACGGGGAGTCGCGATAGTGGAGGATCACATCTCCCAGCCCCTGTCCGGCGACGCAGCCGTTGCCTGGGAATCGGCGCTGGTTGCCCGCGTCCCGGAGTACGGGATCTTCCGTCTGACCGATGGTGGAATCGTCGCCACCTGGAATCCAGGCGCGGCGCGCATCAACGGTTACGATGCCACGGAGATAATCGGCAAGCACTTCTCGGTTTTCTACGCCACCGAGGACAGGGAAGCCGGCGTACCTGAGGCGATGCTGCAATCTGCTCGTGAGCACGGTCACTGCGAGACCGAGGGCTGGCGTTTGCGCAAGGACGGCTCACGTTTTTGGGCAAATGTCCTGGTTACACCGCTTTCGGCACCGGACGGCAGTTTGAAAGGCTTCGCAAAGATCGTCCGGGATGTCACGGACAAGCGGCTGGCCCACGAAGCCGTGCTCGAAAGCGAGCGCAAGTTCAGGCTCCTCGTCCAGGGCGTTACCGACTACGCCCTCTTCATGCTCTCGCCAGAGGGCATTGTTACGAACTGGAATCTCGGCGCTGCCAGAATCAAGGGCTACGAGGCGGACGAAATCATCGGGACGCACTTGCGGCAGTTCTATACGCCCGAAGACGCTGCGAAGGGGCTACCCGAACGCGGTCTCGAGATCGCCGCGCGTGAGGGCCGCTTCGAAGCGGAAGGATGGCGCGTCAGGAAAGACGGAAGTCGTTTCTGGGCCAACGCCATCATCGATGCGATTCGGGATGAGGACGGCAAACTCGTTGGCTTCGCCAAGATCACACGCGATGTGACCGAGCGCAAGGTTGCCCAGGAACAGCTGGATAAGGCGCGGGCAGCATTGCTGCAGTCGCAGAAAATGGAAGCCATTGGCAAGCTGACCGGCGGAGTCGCGCACGACTTCAACAACGTCCTTCAGGTGCTGCGTGGCAATCTCGAGTTGCTGGAGCGCCGCCACCGCGATACCTGGTCTCGCGAGCGCCTCGAAAAGGCAATCGAGGCGACCGAACAAGGCGCAACCCTCGCCTCACAACTGCTTGCGTTTGGTCGGCGGCAAGCGTTGCAGCCCGCAGTGGTCAACCTGGCTGTCATGCTCAGGAATATGGACGACATGCTGCGGCGGGCGCTCGGCGAAATGATTCAGGTGGAAACAGTGGTCTCGGGTGGTCTCTGGAACACGCTCGTCGACCCCAACCACCTGGAGAATGTCGTACTCAACCTCGCCATAAACAGCCGCGACGCGATGCCCCGGGGCGGTCAGCTGACACTTGAGTTGTCGAACACAACGCTCGACAGCCAGTATCACGTGCTTCCTGACGATGTCGCCGAGGGGCAGTATGTGCTGCTTGCGATTACGGACACAGGCACGGGCATGCCGCCAGAAGTGATGGAGCATGCGTTCGAACCGTATTTCAGCACCAAGGCCGAAGGGGAAGGTACGGGACTGGGACTGAGCATGGCCTACGGCTTCGTCAAGCAGAGTAGAGGCCACATGCGGATCTACAGCGAGGTCGGACACGGGACCACGATCAAGATCTACCTGCCGCGATCGACGGAAGAGGTTGTCGAGCTGGAGCCTCCACAGACACCCCTGGTTCCGGGTGGCTCAGAAACCATTCTCGTGGTCGAAGACGACAAGCGTGTTCAGTCCACCGTGATCGAGATGCTCACCGAGCTTGGTTACGTTGTACTGAAGGCGGATGACGCACAAGGCGCCATGGTGATCATCCGCAGCGGCGCCAGGATCGACCTGTTGTTTTCCGACGTGGTGATGCCGGGGTCGATGCGTAGCACCGAAATGGCAAAAATGGCGGTGCGTGTCTTGCCGGGCCTGAAGGTGCTCTTTACTTCGGGTTACACACAGAACGCCATCGTCCATGGAGGACGGCTTGACCCAGGGGTGCATTTGCTCAGCAAGCCGTACAGCCGCGAACAGCTGGCAAGGAAAATACGACGCATGCTGGGAAATCGCCCAGCTTCAATTCCTCCCGCACCGCGCAGTGCACCCAATGCGGGCGCGCGGCGAGTTTCCATACTGGTAGTCGACGATGACACGCCTTCTCGCGAAGCAGTGAGCGAACTGCTCTCGCAGATGGGCTACACCGTCCGGCAGGCGGGTAGTCGGGAATCCGCCCTGCGCGAGGTGACGGAACGCGTGCAGATCCTTGTCACCGATATCGCGCTACCCGACGGGTCGGGCGTCGAACTCGCCCGGCTTGCACTTCAGCGGGTGCCGGCGCTGAAAGTCATCTTTGCGTCGGGCGCAGAGGCGCCGCCCGCCTGCGATGTGGGCTTTGGGTTCGCCTCCGTGCGCAAACCATTCTCGGCAGAGCAATTGTGCGATCTCATTGAGTCGGCCAGTGCAGGATGAGCGAACGGAATGGTCGAACGACCGACCGAACGCGTGGCCGCACGGCGGTGATCGGCCGAGCCGGCCAACGCGCGTAGCTGAACGCTCTGCGCTGACCGCATTCGGGTAATGCGGCCGGGGCGCCCATGACGCCCAGCGCCGGTGGTTCAACCGCCGCCGATTCCCCGCATGACCTTTCCCGTGCCTGCACAAACAGCACAGCGCTTGCCCTCTACGAGGCCTGTGCCGTGGCAGGCTCCGCACAGGTCCTCGCCTACGCCCGGCGCGTCCGGGGGGCCTTCGTCGCCTGGATTCAATGGACCTTCGTTCGGTTCACTTGCTGGCCTGGAATTTTGCATGGCTAGCCTCTCGATGGTGGCGTGTGAATTTCTCGTCCGGGTGTCAGGAAACAGACGGTCCAGACCGTTTTCACGCAGTTGTCATGCCCGGAACAGACGCGGCTTCCCGGCCCCGCGGGCTTTGTGCCCGGAATGAAACCCAGGTTTGGCGAGCGGGCGTTCTAACTGTTAGGGCGTCTAGCTCAATTGCCAGCGCAACGTAATGACAGGGCTACTCTCGATGCTGCAGATCGTGAAGCGCGCATCCTCCGTGGCCTGGCCGGCCCCGGGTCTCGATGGAGGCTGGCAGGGCCGCACGCGTCCCGGCACGCAGCATGCGCGAGAGCCAATGCGCGGTCCCTGTGGGCCCCGCTACCGTTCAACGACCCAAGGATGCCAACCATGAAACTCGTTCTCGCTATTCTCGGCTTGGCCATGGCGTGCAGTCTCCCGCTCGCGGCGGCCGCACAGGAATCGCAAGCGGCTTCTACCACCGCGGCAAATCCGCTGCCGGATGTGGATCGAGATTTCGTTCAGGCCGCATCGATGTCTGGATCGACCGAAATCGACGCCGCGAAGCTCGCGATGCATAACACGAAGAACAAGGACGTGCACAAATTTGCAGAGCACATGATCGTCGACCACACGAAGCTTGCGGCGCAATTGAAGCTCGCGGCGCCGCACGGCGTAACGGTGCCGAAGGACAACTCCGATACATCGATTCTCGATTCGCTACGGCCGCTCAAGGATGCGCAATTTGACAGTGCGTACGCGCAGAAGTTGGGGGTAGAAGGCCACAAGGAAGCGGTGGCCGCGTTCCAGAAGGAGATCAGCGACGGCAAGAACGCCAGCCTCAAGGCGGCGGCGCGCAAGGCGTTGCCAACCATCGAAGAGCATTACCGGATGGCCCAGGCACTGGCCCAGAAAGTCGGCACTCGTTCCTGAGCGCACGGCTTCCTCAAGGGAACAGCCGTTGCAGCAGGAAACGTTGCGGGGGCGCTGCGCGAGGCCTTCTGGCTGATCCCCGCGCAGCACCGTTTGGGCACGGGGCGCGTGTCTCCTCGCGCGGCACCCGCCGCATGCCTTACGAGGCGGTGCCCTCGAACGCCGCACTCCACGCCATGAAGTCCCGGTTCAGGCGGCTTTCGGTACCCCTCACGCAATCGACGATCGCGCCAAGCATGATCTCGTTGATGTGCCGCCAGTAGGCTGCAGTCTTTGCGGTGCCGGCTAGAGCGTAGCTTGCATTCAGGCGCCATGCGTCAAATGGTGAACGTTCGCTGGCTGATTCGAGTGCGATTGCGCGCTGCTCATTGAGGGTGGTACTGAACGCATGGCTATTGAGTTCTGCGATGCGCCCAGCGGTCTCTACGCACAGGCGTGCGAATTCGTTCATTTCGGTGCCCAGGGGCGTAACTCCTTCAGACGCCTTGCCTGGGCGTGCGTCGGGTAGTGCGATCGTTGGTTCAGTCATCATCGGCTCCGATTTGAGGTTCGACCGGGTAGATGGGGGTTCCGGTCGTGCTGCATTGCCGCATTGCGTATTCCCGGTTCGGCCCGGCGGTTCACCGAAGGGCGGCACGCACTGCCGGGCACTGGCTCGGCGCAAGATCTCGCACCCGCATTGGCGGCACGGCTATTGCGCCTCGTTGCCCAAACAAGACCATCCGACCGAGGCAAGCCGTGGCAAAAAAACAGGCACCTACAAGAAAGCCGGGCCGCAAAAGCACCGCGCGCGCGAGCAGCGTATCCCCAACGGAAGTCGGGCTTTCCGGCCTGCGCTATGTCGATGACTCGCGTCGCGGGTACACGCGCGAGCGGATCGATGGCGTGTTCGTCTACTTCGATACCCAAGGCAAGCGCATCAAGGACGACGCCGAGATTCGCCGTATCAACGCCTTGGCGGTTCCGCCCGCGTATACCCAGGTGTGGATCTGCCCGGATGGGCGCGGCCACCTGCAGGCGACGGGCCGTGACGCGCGGGGCCGCAAGCAGTACCGCTATCACCCGCGTTGGCGTGAAACACGGGACGCGACCAAGTACGAGCACTTGCTGGGGTTCGGCACCGCGCTGCCGAAACTGCGCGCCCGGCTGGCGCGCGATCTCGCGCTCGACGGCATGCCGCGAGACAAAGTGCTGGCGACCGTCGTGCGCCTGCTCGATAGCACACTGATTCGCGTGGGCAGCGAGGAGTACGCGCGGGAGAACCGCTCGTACGGTCTGACGACGATGCGCAAGCGGCATCTGGAAGTGTCCTCTGACCGGCTGCGCTTCCGGTTTCGCGGCAAGAGCGGCATTGAGCACGACGTCGCGGTCAGCGATGCACGCGTCGCGCGCATCGTCAGGCGCTGTATGGAACTGCCGGGCCAGGACCTCTTCCAGTATCTCGACGCCGATGGCGCGAGGTATTCTGTCAGCTCCTCGGACATCAACGACTATTTGCATGAGGTCATGGGCGCCGATTTCACCGCGAAAGACTACCGCACGTGGGCGGGCAGCGTGTTCGCGCTTGCGGCGCTGCGCAAGCTGGAATGGCAAACGCCGACGCAGGCGCGCAAACACGTCGCCGACACCATCAGGCAGATCTCGCAGGTGCTGCGCAATACGCCGGCGGTTTGCCGCAAGTGCTATGTCCATCCGGCCGTAATCGAAGCGTTCGAGGCGGGCGCCCTCGCGCAGGCGCAACCCGCCGTGCGCCGCCGCGGACTGAAGGCAGACGAGGCAGCGCTGGTTGTCTTTCTGAAAAACGACGCGAAGCGGCGAGCGCGCGAGGCGTCGCGCCGCGGTCGTGCTGGCGCGTCAAGCGATGCGAGCCTCGTCCCCCTGCTCGCGCAATCGAACCGTAAAGCACGCGCGAATGGGGCGAAGGACGGCACTCAAGGCGGCGCGGCAACGATGCGGAAACCGGCAATGAGCAAGACCGCTTCGCGGCACGTGCGCTCGTCTGCTGCGACTCGATTCGCGCATGCCGAGCCCGGTGCGTGATGCGGCTCTTCAACGTCTGCGAGCAAGCGTGGATGCGAGACGCAGTGCCTCGACGATCTGGGCGCGCGCTTCGTCGCGGGTCTCGACGTTCGGCGCCCGCAGCGCGTACGAAGGGTGCCAGGTCGCCACGATGACGCGATCGCCGATGCGCGCAGCGTGTTCCATATAGGCCTTCAGCCGCGCGTTCGGGTCGCGCAGAACCGCGCGCAAGGCGGTTGCGCCGAGCGCGACCACGACCTTCGGCTTGATTTGCGCAAGTTCCCGTTCGAGCCAGTATGCACAGGCTTCCACCTCGCGCTGAGCAGGCGTCTTGTGCAGGCGGCGCTTGCCGCGCAGTTCCCATTTGAAGTGCTTAACCGCATTGGTCACATAGACGGCCTGACGTTCGATGCCCGCCTCTTCGAGCGCGGTGTCGAGCAGCGCGCCTGCCGGGCCGACGAACGGCAGACCTGCGCGGTCCTCGCTCTCGCCGGGCTGCTCGCCGACGAGCATCAGCGTGGCGCGCGCGTTACCCGCGCCCGGCACCGCATGGGTGGCGTCTTTCCACAACGTGCAGCGCCGGCATGCTTCAAGCGACTCGGGTTCCTGATGCGGATCGGCCTGCGGGCCAACGGTGCGGCGCGGGGCCTGCGATTCGTCGCGATCCTGCCGGCGGTGCGGTGTGCGCGATACCACTGCGTCACCTCGCCCACGGCGCGAGCGCTGCCTGGCATGAAACGCGACTGGCCAGTTTCATCGTTGCTCCCCAAACGGTGGGCGATGCGCGCGACACGCGCGAATCGCTATTGCGGTCCAGGAGGATGCGCAACCGGCGTACCGCGCGGGCGCGCAGCCAGGGCACGCGCGTTGCGCGCAAAGGCGGGCCACGCGAGCGCTCGCCTGCGCGTTGCCTGCCGTCACGGTGGCTCGAATGGCGTTGTTGAAGGCGCGCGACGTCATGTGCCACGCGCGAGAGGTTCTTGCGCGTAACCAAACCGGGTCATCAGGCGGCGCGCGTCGAAAGGCGCTTCGGTCTTCTGATCGTTGTCGAAATAGCAGTACACGTCGCGCGGCTTGCGCTCGGCTGCCTCGAGTTCCGGAGCGATGAATCGCGCGTACGCGGCGGATTTTCCCTCGCTCCATGCCCGGAAGCGGGCTTCCCATTTGTTCAGCGCCGCGTCGCTGTAGGCGCCAGCATATCTTCCTGTTGAACCATGCAGCCGCGCGTAGGTGAAGTCGGCGGTGGCATCTTCGGCATACGGCCACGGCTCGGTGGAGTCGGACACCACGAGCGCCACGCGATAACGTCGTAGCAGATTCACGAATGCGGGAACAACGAAACTCGCATGACGGATTTCGATGGCGTGGCGCATGGGCCGGTTCCAGTCGATGGTGAGCCACGGAGCCTTCACCCGCGCGTCGTGGCGCCTGGCCAGACGCAGCGCTGCTTCCGTGTCGGGCGGCAGCAGTGCGAGGAAGCGTTCGAGGCGATCGACCTGGAAGGTGTAATTTGGGGGGAACTGCCAGAGTAAAGGCCCCAACTTATCGTTCAGTGCGAGCAAGCCTTGCGCAAAAAAGTTCGCGCACGCAACTGTTGCCGTTTCGTCGCGGAAGCGCAGCATGTGTGTGAGGTAGCGCGCGCCCTTGATGCTGAAGACGAAACCTTCCGGTGTTTCGTCTCGCCACTGTTCGAACGATGCCGGCGATTGCAGACTGTAGTGCGTGCCGTTAATTTCGATGGTCTGCACGGCGCGCGACGCGAAGTCGAGCTCGCGCTTTTGCGGCCAACCCTGCGGATAGAACGTGCCGCGCCAACCCTCATAGCGCCAGCCGGAAATGCCGATCCGCACTTTGCCCATGATGTCTTCCCTTGAATCGCATGTGCCCGGCCTGCGCGAACGGGAGCACTGCTGCTGTTGGTCCCAGTCGGATGTTTGCTGACGCTCAGCAAAGCTTGTTCCCGCGCACCGCGTGCGGGCGCGCGAATTTCGCGGGTCTCTCTGCGGGCCGATCGAGCAGATGGATGCACTTGTCCGCAAAAGCTGGCTGGTTGAATTGCGGGCAAGACATGCGAAATCGGTCAATGCTCCGCCGTGGCTATGGCGCTGCTTGGTCGAACTGACGCTGGCCCATGAAGCGGAATACCTCGAACATTGCAGACGCTATGCGCTGGAGCGTTAGCGCGAGCGCTTTGGGCACGCTACGCGCGCAACAGTCAGACGCCAGGTGCGAACCCGCTCAGGTCTGAGCCTCGTGCAAGAAGCCCTTGAGCGTGCCGAGCGTATCCGCGTCCTCGACTGACTTGTCGGTGCGCCATCGCAGCATCCGGGGAAAGCGCACTGCGATGCCCGACTTGTGCCGCGAGCTTGCCTGAATTCCTTCGAAGCCGATTTCGAACACCAGCGTTGGTGTGACGCTGTGCACCGGTCCGAACTTCTCGATCGTCGTTTTGCGCACGATTGCATCGACTTTGCGGATTTCTTCGTCGGTGAGTCCTGAGTACGCCTTGGCGAACGGCACCAGCGTCCGCACGCCGTCTGCTTCGTCCCAGACCGCGAACGTGTAGTCTGTGAAGAGACTCGCCCTCCGGCCGTGACCACGTTGGGATAGCAGCACGGCGTCGATCGAAAACGGATCGATCTTCCATTTCCACCACGTACCCGATGCCTTGGTACGCCCGACGCCGTACATCGATGTCCGCTGTTTCAGCATCAGCCCTTCGACGCCGCGCGCGCGGCTTTCCTCGCGCAATTGCCCAATCGCGTTCCAGTCTTCGGCGATGACGGCTGGCGACACGCGCAGCATTTCGATCGCGGGCGATTGCGACAGCGACTGAACAAGCGCATCCAGTCGCGTGCGTCGTGCTACGAGCGGTTGGGTGCGCAGATCGCGTTCGTCGGCTTCGAGCAGGTCGTATGCGACCATCGCGGCGGGCGACTCACTGAGCACCTTTCTGGTCAGCGACTTGCGCGTGATACGCGGCTGCAGACGCGCGAATGGCAATGGCGCGCTCGCCCCCGGTTCCCACGCGAGAATTTCCCCGTCTATGACCGAGCCGTCCGGCAAGGCGGCAGCCATCGCCTCCAGCTCCGGAAAACGATCGGTCATGAGGTCTTCGCCCCGCGACCAGATCCAGACGCGTCCTGCGCGTTTAACGAGCTGTGCGCGAATGCCGTCCCATTTCCATTCGAAGATCCAGTCCGCGGTCGGGCCGAGGGTTGCAGGGTCGGCCTGCAACGGATGTGCGAGAAAGAACGGATAGGGCAAGCCGATGTCGGTTTCCTGCGACGTGTCGTGATCGTCGCCATCGGCCGAAGCGGTGACAAGCCGGAGATACCCGGCCGCTGTCGGCGTCCTGTGCGAATGCGTCCACCCGACGAAGCGCTGCGCGATGCGTTGGTGGTCGATGCCCGCGACCTGCGCGAGCGCGCGCACGACGAGCTGCCGTGACACGCCGACGCGAAAGCCACCGCCGATGAGCTTGGTGAGCAAAAACCGCTCGCTCCAGTTCAGTTCGTCCCAGTAGGCGGTCAAACGCTCGCGTACGGCGTCCGGTTCGCTGCCTCGCAACGTCAGCAGACGCTGCTCGACCCATTGCGCCAGACCCAGCTCCGATTCACGCGACGCTGGCGGCAGCACGTGCGCGATCGTCTCTGCCAGGTCCCCGACTGCCTGATATGACTCGTCGAACAGCCATTGCGGCAGGCCGGCGCAATGGCGTGCGCATTCGATCAGCACGCGCGTAGGCACCGACTGGCGAGGCTTGCCGCCTGCGAGGAAATACGACGCCCACGCCGCGTCTTCAGGTTCGGCGCCGGAGAAATAGGCAACCAATGCTTCGAGTTTCTCGTTGGTGGACGTCGTCACGTCGAGCGCTGCGTAGAGTGCCGCAAACCGTTTCATTTCGCCGCGTCCTCCATCGGGGCGGCGTCGACGTCCGCCTCGATCGCGTCGCCGCCATATGCGGTTGCGAAGGTGCCGGCATCGAATCCATGCTCGAGAAGCCACCGCACCATCGGCTCGATGTAGCCGTGCGTGACGATCACGCGTTCTGCGCCCGTTGCTTCGATCGCATTGTGGAGACCGGGCCAGTCCGCATGATCCGACAAAACGAATCCGCGGTCGACTCCGCGCCTGCGTCTCGCACCGCGCAAACGCATCCAGCCGGATGCCAATGCGTCGCGATGCTCACCGAAACGCCGTGTCCATGCGCTGCCTTGCGCGGAAGGCGGCGCAATGATCAGCGCCTCTCTGAACGCGGCCTTGTCGTGCAGCGGGATTTCGCCGACGAGTCGCGTACCGGGCAAGTCGACTGACGCATCACGATAGATTCGATTCAACGTTTCCACGGCGCCGTGGCAGAAGATCGGGCCAATGCCAGGGTCCACGCCGGCGAGCACACGCTGCCCTTTGCCGAAGGAATAGCAAAACAGCACCGACGTCAGTCCTTCGGCAGCGTTATGCCGCCACCACGCGTTGATGCCGTCGAATACGGCATGCGACGGTTCCCACCGGTAGACGGGCAAGCCGAAAGTCGATTCCGTGATGAACGTGTCGCACCGGACCGGTTCGAACGGCGTGCATGTCGGGTCCGGTTCGATCTTGTAGTCGCCCGATGCGACCCATACACGCCCGGCATGCTCGAGCCGCACCTGGGCCGACCCGAGCACGTGTCCTGCCGGATGTAATGACACGCGCACGCCATTGATTTCGATCTGTTCGCCGTACGGCAAACCCTGCACTTCGATACCTGGCAGTCGGGTCTGCAGTACGCCGAGCCCCGCCTGTGCCGTCAGGTAGTGGCGATGACCTGCGCGTGCATGGTCAGCGTGCGCATGAGTAATGATCGCCCGTTCGACCGGCTGCCACGGATCGATGTAAAACGCCCCTGGCGGGCAGTACAGTCCCTCCGGAAGGGCAATGATCAAATCGGAGGAGGGATTCATGTCGTTGGGCTCGTCCGTCGCGACGATCCAGGAGCCTATGAGTGGGTTCACAGGGCTGCCCATGCCGCTGCGGGCGCTCGGCGCTGCTCTTATTTTGCACCCGTGTCTTTGGCTGCATCGGCACGCGGTGCGGACGCCCTGTTTGCCCGCGCTGCTCGCGGCTGCGAAGGTGTGTCGCGGGCCCTTGGGCCGGATTGCCCGCTGCCCGGCGTGCCGGAAGCGGCAGGTTGCTGTCCGAGGTTCGTGCCATAGGGCGCCGAGCCGGTGCCTTGCGCGTGCGCGAGGGAACATGCAAGTGAAGCGCATACCACGGCGATGGCCGCGGGATAGCTGGTCGTGTTCACGGTTTCTCCAGTAGTTGATTGTCGAACGGGCGCCCAGCGTCTAGCGCAATAACGATGCCGTAGCGGCAAGTCTAGTGGTTGTACCGGAGATACCGATATTCGTGCCACGTGAGCAGGATGACGACGATGTCCAACCCAGTCATGAACAAAAGCCAGCCAGAACGCGTGACCGTATAGCGGTAAAGCTGATAGGAAATGAAGAGCCCGAAAATGACGAGAGACACCGGGAAATACCATAGCTTCGTGCGAAGCAAACCGGCGACGAGCCACAACTTGACCACGCCATGGGCGAAAAGATAGAGGGCGGTAAAGCGCTGGGTATCGCCAGCAAAATGCGACACGCTGTGCAAAAGGAAGCTGGCGACCCGATCAGTCGGGTTTTCAGCGAATTCGTCCTGAACCACCCAGAGCACGATGGCATAAAAAACGTGCGTCGGAGCAAAGCAGATGGCGATACCCGCGATGCCCTCCACCAGGGCCATGACCGCTTTGACCCACAGGGTCACATCGAAAAGCACATGCAGAGCCTTTCTATAACGTAACCTGAGCGACGCGCGTCCACGCATTCAGAGATCTCCGGCGCATCCTTCCACGGCGCCGTCTCATGCTTCCCATTGAACCGTGCAAGGAGGCTTCATGACTCGAGCACCGCAGGCCGTGTACGGGCATTCGGCTCGGCATCGTCGCGGACCGGGTGGTTGTCGTATCTCCGTTTGCGCATGATCCGTACCAGGCCGCGGTTCGACCGCTCGCGGCGCTCGACGCCCGCGAAAGCCGCCCGCCCGTCTCGTTCAGGCCCGACATGACCGCGTCGGCGATCCGTCCGTGCTCGACATCGAGCATGATGTGCGACTCACGGCAAGCATCCGGACGAAGCGAAGGCGCTTGAACTGGCGGGCTGGCGTTATCCGAAGCATCTCAGCATTGCGTAGCAATGTGCAGTCGACAAAGCGACGTGCAGGCAGCGCACCTCCACTACAAATCCGAAGCCGACGTGTCCGCTTGCTCAAGGGCTCCACGCAGCGCGCGATCGCCCCGTCTTTTTTCTGCCTCCCGAACGGCTGCGCGCATGCGCAGCACACGCGCGGCAACGGGCCGTCGGCGGCGCAGGGCCCAGCCAATCCCGCGCCAAAGCTCACGAAGATCCTCGCCTGGATGCCCCGCAAGGCACGCGCTGCCGAGCGCCCGCCACGTCGCCGTCAGCGCTTCGCCAAGCGGCAGACGCAGCCAGGCAACGAGCGCCGCATTGCGCGCCAGCATCCGGCGGCGCAGTGCGCTGTCACGCGCGAGCGAAGGCCGATGATGCACTTCGAGCTCGCTCGCATAAGCGATGTCGAGGCCGCCCTGCAGGACATCGAGCGAAAGCAATGCTTCCTCGCCGCCGATGAAAAGGCGCGGCTCATAACCGCCCAACGCGTTGAAGAGGGCGGTGCGGAACACGCATGCGCCAGCCATGAAGCCGACCAGATTCGGCAGTGGATGAGCCGCATGCGCCAATGGGCTCGCCGCCATCAACGCGCAGGCGGGATCGAGGGTGTCTTCCTCACCCACGCGCACGGACGCAGAGAGCACGCCAATGCGTGCATGACGGTCCATCAGCTCGACAGCGCGCGCAAGCGCCCCCGGCTGCCAGTCGGTGTCGTCGTCGCTGAACGCCACGTAGTCCGTCGTCACGCGCGCGGCGCCCGCATTGCGCGCGGCTGCGCCGAGGTTGGCTTCGCAGCGCAGCACGCGCAAGCCCGGATAGGTCTGGGCGAGCAGGTTTGGCGTGCCGTCGGTCGAGCCGTTATCCACCACGATGACCTCGGGACGCTCCGTCAGACGAAGCAGCGAGGCGACCGTGCGCATGACTTCGGCGCGCCGGTTGTATGTGAGCACGACCACGCTGATGCGGCGGTTCAGGAAGAAGCGACCTTGCATGCCGGCGTCTCCGCACGGATTGTATTTGCCGGTGCCGCGGCGGTGCTCGTCAGCAAGCCTCCTGGATCGGCGCTTTTCATCTCGCGCCGGAAATACGCAATGGTTGCGCTCAAGCCGGCATCGAACGTCGTGTGCGGCGACCAGCCAAGCAGCGCGCGTGCGCGTTCGATAGAAGGGCAACGGCGGCACGGATCGTCCACAGGCAGCGGCGCGAAAGCGATTTCCGAGGTCGACTGCGCGGCGGCAATCACGCAGCGGGCCGCGTCGAGCATCGAGATTTCCTGTGGATTGCCGAGATTCACGGGACCGTCCAGGGGCGTTGCGCGACTCATGAGCAGCACGAGAGCGTCGATCAGATCGTCCACGTAGCAGAAGCAGCGTGTTTGTGACCCGTCGCCATAGACGGTGAGCGGCTCGCCAGCCAGCGCCTGCATGACGAAGTTCGAGATGACGCGGCCGTCGCGGGGATGCATGCGCGGTCCGTACGTATTGAAGATCCGCGCAATGCGAATATCGAGGCCGTGCTGGCGCACATAGTCCATGCACAGTGTTTCGGCGCAACGCTTGCCTTCGTCGTAGCACGAGCGCGGGCCAATGGGATTCACGTGGCCCCAGTAGTCCTCGGTTTGCGGGTGGCGTCGCGCGTCGCCGTAGACTTCGCTCGTGGAAGCCTGCAACATTTTCGCTCGCACGCGCTTGGCGAGCCCGAGCATGTTGATCGCGCCGTGCACGCTCGTCTTGGTCGTTTGCACCGGGTCGTGCTGATAGTGCACCGGCGAGGCGGGACAGGCGAGGTTGTAGATCTCGTCCACCTCCACGTACAGCGGAAAGGTGACGTCGTGGCGCATCAGTTCAAAATTGGCGTTGTCGAGCAGATGCGCCACGTTGCGCTTCGAGCCGGTATAGAAGTTATCCACGCACAGCACGTCGTGGCCAAGCGCCACGAGCCGCTCGCACAAATGCGAGCCGAGAAAGCCCGCGCCGCCGGTGACGAGAATGCGTTTGCGGATCAGTTCTTTCACGTTTGCCGTCCTTTGAAAAGCGCTGCAACCCCCACGTTCATGCGGTCACTTCTCGCAACGCGAGATCCCAGTCCTGGGCGAAGCGATCGATGGAAAAGCGTTCGAGCGCGTCGCGCCGAGCGCCTTCGCCGAGGCGGCGCGCGAGCGCGGGATCCCGGATGAGCGTGCGCATGCAGTCGACCAGGCGATCGATGCGCGTATCGATGAAACCGTTCTTGCCATCGCGTATCACGCTCGGGAGCTCCGTCGTGGCGAGACCGACAATGGGCAGGCCGACCATCATCGCCTCGACAATGGCGAGACCGAGGCTGGTCCAGCGGATCGGATTGAAGAAGAAGCGGTAGCTCGCAACGAACCGCGCGAGCTCGACGTTCGAGATCTCGCCGATGCCGCCGAGGCTTTGCGCGTCCATGCCCACGAGATCGAGCGGCACCTCGCGGCGCACCTGCTCGAACACGTCCGCACCCAGCCGCCGCCCGCGCTCGCGTAGATGATTGACGACGACGACGCCGCGCGGCGTTGTGCCCGTGTAGCGCACGCCTTCAGGCACGAGCACGCCATGCTCGACCACGCGCGTGGGCGTCGCGCCGCTGTCCCACATCAGCGCGTTGAACGGTGTGACGTGCACGAGCAACGCGCCGCGGTCGTCTACCCAGTGCCGCTGCGCAAACGGCGCCTCCTGCGGCGGGTCGTGTTCGATATACACGCGCGGCAAGCGGCGCTGCGCGTCGCTCAGCAGCTCGAACCGGTCATGCTCCCAATGGCTGCGCTGCTGGTACACGACGACGTCGAACGCATTCGAGGCGACGTCTTCGGCAGCGACCTCATGGACGTTCGCGCCCCAGGGAAGCACGCCCGCGCGGCCCGCGTAGCCCGCCGGGCGCCCCGGTCTGGTCACGACATGGAAGTCGTGCGGCGCCTGCGTGAGGTAGTAAAGATAGTTGCCGTGTACGTGCCAGGTGAGCACACGCAAGGGCCGCGTGTTTCGCATCAGCATGGCGGGGTCCTCCTCATCGGCATGGCGGCAGCGTAGCTGCGCCCCGCGAAGCCGGGCATGCCGTGGGTGTCGAGCAAGTGCGCTTGTGCAACGGCCGCTACCTGCTCCGCGCTCACGTTGAGCGCGCAAGGGTGTCCGTACGGGCAGGTGTGGAACGAGCAGGGCCGGCAAGTGGGCCAATCGGCGAGCACGCGGTGCCGCGTGCGGTCGAGCGGCGCCCAGCGCCGCGTATCGCTGCCTGAAGCGACGACCACACTCGGCGTGCGCATGGCGGCCGCTACATGCGAGATGCCCGTATCGTTGCAGAGCACGAGCCGGGCCTTGCGCACGAGCGCCGCCAACGCACCGAGCGTGGTTTCGCCCGCGAGATGATGAGCCGTGCGCGTCATGCAGCCCAGCACGCTCGCGGTCAACTCGCGCTCGCCTGCGGTGCCGGTCACGGCGATCTGCCAGCCGTCGCAGGCGAGCGCATCGGCAACGGCGGCAAAGCGCTGCGCCGCCCAGCGCCGCGAGGGCAACTGCGCACCGGGATGCACGAGCACGAGCCGCCCGGGCTCGAGTCCAAAGCGCTCCAGGAGGTCGTCGCACGCAGCGTAGTCCGCGTCGTAGAGCGGAAACCAGAGGGTGTCGTCGCGCAGCGCATGGCCCCGCGCACCCAGCGCGTGCATGAGCGCGAGGTAGCGCTGCGGCTCGGGCAGCGCATCGGGCCACGGTACGTAACAGCCTGGCGGCGGCGCTTCGCCGGGCTGGCTAAAGCCTCCGAGCGCGTGCGCGCCGAACGCGTCGACCAGCACGTTCGCCACACCGCCGCTGCCATGGAGCTGGATCGCGAGGTCGAAGCGGCGCGTACGCATCGCGTCGAGAAACGCAGGCAGGCCGCGCTCGTCCTCGGCCTGTTCGGGAAAGCCGCGCGCGCCGGGAAAGACGATGTGCTCATCGACCAGCATGGGGTAGTGCGCCACGAAATCGGCTGACCACGGCAGACCGACGAGGGCGATGCGCGCGTGGGGGCAGGCTGCGCGCAGCGCGCGCAGCGCGGGCACGCTGCAGAGCATGTCGCCGAGCTGCAGCGCGCGGAAGATCACGATGCGGCGGGGGGCGAGGGCTTCGAGCAGAGTCGGCATGGGCGGCGCATCCGTTAGAGGAACCACACGCGGTAACTGACGGCTCCCTGGAGCCGCCAGAAGATCGAGAGAAACGGAATCCACAGCGACGTCCAGATCATTTCCGCTACATGGCGCGCGTCGCGCCGTGTGCCGCGCAAGCGGCGTGCGCAGAACGCAGCGGTGCAGGCGATCCATGCGGCGAACGCAGCCAGGGCGACCCTGGGCTGACCCCAGGCGAGAGCGGCGAGCAGCACGAATACGCTGATCAGCACCGCGTAGTAAAGGAGCGGCGGCCCCGCCCCAATGCGCTCGCGATACAGCGCCGGATGCTTGCGGAACAACAGCGCCTCGAAGCGGCTCTTGCGCTGCTGCGCGAGACTCACACCCCAGCGCGCGGGACGCACAGGGTGCACGACCACGGCATCGTCGGCGCGTATCACCGTGGCGCCCGCCTGCAGCAACGCGAACTGCAGGTCCGAGTCCTCGCGCCACGCCGCTGTGAAGCGCTCGTCGAAGCCGCCGAACTGGGCTAGCGTCGCGCGCTGCACGAACGCGTTGGCCGTAGCGAATTCGGCGTGCGCGAGGCCGCTTGCGTCGTGCTCATAATCGCTCGGCGCCTCGCCCAGCGGTACGACGATGCGGCCCGCCGCGGCGTGCGCGTGAGCGAGTGCGGCGAGCCCCGCGAGCAGCCAGCCGGGCTCCGGAATCGTGTCGTCGTCGGTGAACGCGATGAGCGGCGCGTGCGCCGCGCGCCAGCCCGCGTTGCGCGCAGCGGCCGGGCCCTGCGTGGCGCGCACCGGCACGTAGCGGATCGCGAGTCCGCGCGGGGCTTGCCTCGCCGCCATGCATTCCACCGTTGCGCGCGTCGCGTCGTCGGGCCCGTCGTCGCACACGACGATTTCATAGTCGTCAGGCGAGAGATCCTGTGCGCACAGCGCGATGAGGCACTGTTCGAGCAGCGTCGCGCGATGGTACGTCGGCACGACCACGGCAATGCGCAAGTGTTCGAGCAGCGCGCCCGCGTAGCCGTCGAACTGGGGCTCCCCTGCTCCGATGGGCCGCGACTCGCGCAACTCGACGTCGGCGGGCTTCATGCGCGCGCCTCGCTCTTGCGCACGAGGAAGGGGCCGATCACGAGCGCATCGAGCGGCGAAGTCCAGAACGATTCGAGCGCGTCGCGCGGCGAGTTGACCATCGGCTCGCCGCGGGTATTGAACGACGTGTTGACGAGCACCGGCACGCCGGTGCGCCGCTCGAACGCCGCGATCAGGTCGTAGTAGAGCGGATGCTGGTCGCGGTTCACGGTCTGGATGCGCGCGGTGCCGTCCACGTGGCGCACGGCGGGAATGCGCGCGGCCTTCCCGGGCTGCACGTCGAAGATGAACAGCATGAACGGCGCGCGCCGCGCGCCCACGAACCATTGCGCGGCGCGCTCTTCCAGCACGACCGGCGCGACCGGCCGAAAGTCCTCGCGGTCCTTGATCTCGTTGAGCTTCGCCTGCATGCCGGGATCGACGGGTGAAGCGAGTATCGAACGGGCGCCGAGCGCACGCGGGCCGAACTCCGTGCGGCCCTGATACCAGCCGATCACCTGGCCGTCGGCGAGCAGCTGCGCGGCTTCCTCGGCGATGTTGTCGAGCCGCCGGTAGGGCGTTTTCGACCAGCGCAGGAATTGCTCGATGGTCTCGTCGTCGAACGCCGGCCCGAGGTAGGCATGGTCCATCTGCCAGCGGCGTTCCGCGCGTTCGCCTGCGGCTTGCGCTGCTTCGCCGCGCAAGCGGTAGTCGGTCCAGAGCGCCGCGCCGAGCGCGGTGCCTGCGTCGCCCGCGGCGGGCTGCACCCAGATGTCGTCGAACGGCCCGTTATCTCGCACGTACGAGTTCATCACGCAATTCAGCGCTACGCCGCCCGCCATGCACAGCTTCGGCAGGCCCGTGCGCGTATGGAGCCAGCGCGCCATCTCCAGCACCGTTTCTTGCAGCACGAGTTGCAGAGAGGCGGCGATATCGAAATGCCGCTGCTCCAGCGGGCCGCCGCGTTCGCGCGGCACGCCGAAGCGGTCCACGAGGTGCGGGTCGGCGACCGTGTAGTGGCCATTGCCGTTGTACTGCACGATTTCACGGAACTGGTCGGCATAGGCCGGTTCGCCAAACGAGGCGAGTGCCATGACCTTGTACTCGTCGGAGGAATGCAGGAAGCCGAGCCAGCCTGTCACGGCTTCGTAGAGGAGGCCGAGCGAATGCGGCAACTCTACCTGGGTGATGCGCCGGTACTTGCCGTCGCGAAATTCACCAAGGCTCGTGGTGACGCCTTCGCCGCGGCCGTCCATGGTGAGAACGGCGCATGCATCGAACGGGCTCGCGAGAAACGCGCTTGCTTCGTGAGCGAGGTGGTGCTCGACGTTATGCCAGATGAAGCCGTTTTCGCGGTCCACGCCCGCAAAGCGCTTGCGCAGATGATGCGGCGCGCCGTCCAGCAACTGCGCCTTCGCGTTCACGATATAGCTGAGAAAGAGCGGGTCCCATGGCGACGCGTTGGCTTCCATGCGCGCGCGAGAGGGCTCCAGTGGCAACGCGATGGTCGCGCCGGGCCGGATCGGCATATCCGGAAAGAGAGCGGGGTCGTAGGAGTAGGCAACGTGATCGAAGTCGCCTAGCGTGATGCCGGCTTCCTTGAGGCAGGCGTCGATGGCGTCGAAGGGCAGTTGCCATGTCGAGAACGGCACGGGCCGCTTGGCGTGCTTGACGTGCGTGAAGCGCTCGTCTTCGGCGGCGGCGATCACCACGCCGTCGTGGACCAGCGCGGCGGCGCTGTCGTGATAAACGGCATTGATTCCGAGTGTGTACATGAACGGTCTCCCGTCGCATTGGGTCTTCTGCACGTTCGATGCATGCAGACGGCCTCGGGTTGCAAGGCTCAGACGGGCGGCGCCACGAGCGCGCCGGCCTCCTCCAGCAGTTCGCGCGCCGCTCGCGCGACGTCGTCGGGCGGCACGCCGCGCAGGCACGCGTGGTGGCCTTCGGGGCACTCGCCGCGATAGCACCAGCGGCACGCCACGTCGCGATAGAGCAGGCGATGCGGCGTCATCCACGGCGTGTGTTGCGGATTCGTGAGCGCGTAGAGATCGACGACGGGTTTGCCGAGCGCGGCGGCGAGATGCGCCGGTCCGCTGTTGTTGGCGATGAGCAGTGAAGCCTGGTCGAGCAACGCGATCAGTTCGCCTAGCGTGAGCGAGCCCGCCAGGTCGACCAGCCGCGTGCGCGCGGGCGAGCGCGAAAAGCGCATCACCTCGCGCGTCAACCCGCCTTCCGCGAGGCTCCCCGTGAGCAGGAACGGGCAACGCACCGTGGGCGCGAGCAACTCGAGCGCTTCGGCAAAGAGCGCCGGGGGATACCGCCGCGAAGGCGCGCTCGCGCCCACATGCACGACGACGCAAGGCTCGGCCGGATCGACGCCGTGCATGCGCAGCTTGTCCGCGAGCGTGGCGCGCGCGGCGCGGTCCACGCGCACGCGCATGCGCGCCAGCGCGGGATCGGCGAGATTTGCGCCCACGCTGCGCACGAGCGCGAGTTGCCGCTCGACTTCGTGACGCACATCCAGGTGCGGTTCGCGCTCTGGTTGCCAGTGGGTCAACAATCCGTAAGGATTCTCGCGGCAATGTGCGAGACGCCGCTCGATGCCCGCGAGATAGCACAGCGTTGCGGCCGGCAGCGGATTCTGGCTGTAGACCGTGAAGATTGCCGCGGCGTCGAAGCGTCCGGCGCGCACGCGCGCGAGCACGGCGTCTTCGTTGCCGGCGCCGCCGCCGTGTCGCCTGGCGGGCGCATGAGTGCCGTTGGCCCATGGCGCGTCGTATTCGATCACGTCGTCCACGTCGGGCAGATAGCGCGCCATGGCCGCGCCCGCGGCGGAAGCCAGCAACGTGATATGGCGGCGCGGCGCGCTTTCGCGCAGCGCGTGCATCGCGGGCGTGGTCATCAGCACGTCGCCTAGTTGATCGAGGCGTACGCAGAGAATGCGCTCGACGTCGGCCCCCCAGGGCTCGCTTGCAGGCGGGCGGCGGGGCGAGCGCGCGTGCGCATCGCGCGGCGTGATGGCAAAGGCGGTTCCGTTCATCGCAACGCCTCCTCCTGTGCGCCGTGGTGCGTTGCCGCCCGCACGCGCCGTTCGTGCTCGTAACGCTCGACGATCACCTGCGCCGCCTCGTGCAGATCCGCAACGATCGCGTAGGGCAGGCGCGCTGGCGCGCTTTGCCACTCGGTCTCATTGCCGCAATCGGCGAGGATCGCGCGGCAACCCGCGCGGTTGCCCGCTTCCACGTCGTCGAGGATGTCGCCGACCATCCAGCTGCGCGCGAGGTCGATGCCATGCTCGCGGCTCGCGCGCAGCAGCATGCCGGGCGCAGGCTTGCGACAGGTGCAGTTGCACGCATAGGGCGCCACATGGCCGAGCGGGTCGTGCGGGCACCAGTACGCAGCATGCAGCGTGGCGCCGCAGCCGGCGAACATGCGGCGCAACTGCGCTTCTACGCCGCCGAGCGCCGCGTGCGCAAAGCGCCCCAGCGCAACGCCGCGCTGGTTGCTCACCACGAAAAGCGCCAACGGCGTTCGCGCGAACAGCGCGAGCGCCTGCGCGGCGCCCGGGGCGAAACGCATGCGCGAGGGCTCGACGTTGTATGGCACGTCTTCGAGCAGCGTGCCATCCTTGTCCAGGAACACCGCTGGGCGGGTAGCGAGCAATCCGCGGGGCCCTGTGGTTCGGTTCAGCATAGGGTTTGCTCCTCAACCCACGGCGCGCAGCACGCGGCCCTGGATGGCTTCTCTCGCATGCTCGCGCGCGTCGAGGCGTACTCCGGCGAGCTGCGCATAGACGTCTTCGAGTTCGAGACCGATCTGCCGCCACGTGAAGTACGCCTGGGCGCGCTTGCGTCCCGCTTCGCCCATCGCGCGGGCGTGCGCGGGGTCGCCATGAATGGCGAGCAGGCGCTCGGCGAGCGCCTGGGGGTCGCGCGGCGGCACGAGCCAGCCCGTTTCGCCGTGACGCACCGAATGACGAATACCGCCCACATCCGCCCCGATGACAGGCGTGGCGCACGCCATTGCCTCCACGGGCGTGATGCCGAACGGCTCGTACCACGGCGTGGTCACGAACACGTCGGCGGCGCTATAGAAGTCGCGCAACTGCGAGCGCGCACGGCGCCCCACGAACGTCACGCGTGGCTCGATCCCGCAGCGGTGCGCAATGCCGCGCAGTCGGGCGATCTCGGGTGTGGCGATTTCGTTGGGCGTGTCTGCGTCGCCGCCCACGACGTAGAGCCGGGCTTTCACGCCGTGGCGCGCCTCGAGCGCGGCCACACCGCGCACGACGTTGTCGATGCCCTTGCGCTCCACGAGGCGGCCGAGTTGCAACACGCAGAATTCGCTGGCGGACCAGCCCAGACGACGGCGCGCCTGCCGGCGCTCCACTGGCGAGAACTCGTCGGGATCGAAGCCGCAGGCGATGACGGCAATCCGCGCGGGGTCGGCGCGATAGTGCTCGACGAGATCGGCCTGGTCGGCCGGACACTCGGCGACGATACAGTCCGCGCGCCGCACGAGCTCGTCTTCGATCGCGAAGCGCTCATCGGGAAAACCGTCATTCGCGCCCTGGTGGAGGCGCCGCACGCGTCCGAGTGCATGGAACGTCATGACGAGCGGCACACGAAGCGCGTCCTTGACCGCGAGCGCCGCCAGGCCCGACATGAAGAAGTTGGCGTGAATCACGTCATAAGGCCGCTTTTCACTTCGACAGAAGTTCACGAGAAATTCGGCGAACTGTGGCATGTGGGGTAGGAGCAGTTCTTTGGGCAGTTGCATGGCCGGCCCTGCCGGCACATGGATCACACGCACGCCATCCATGTGCGAAATGCGTGGCAACAACGCGCGGTCGCGCCGCGTGAAGACGTCGACCTGATGTCCGGCGCGCTGGAGCTGACGCGCGACATGCGCGACGTAGATGTTCTGTCCGCCGGTATCGACGCCGCCCGCCACGGCGAGCGGCGACGCGTGTTCACTGACGAGTGCGATTTTCATGACGTGTCCTCGCGAGAAGTGGGTGGCGAGCGATGTGCCGCGTGCAAAAGAGGGCGCGGAAGAGCTGCTCGAATGTTGCACCCGGTGCAACGGCGTAAGCGCATTTGCTGTGCCGTTGGTTTGGAGTGCGCAGGGAATGAGGCAGGCGGGGTGCGCGGGTCTGGCCGGTAACGCGCGAAGCGGGCATCGGCGGACCGTCTGCATCGGCGCCGTCAACCGGTGACGAACCAGTGACAAAAACCGGTACGCATGCACCAAACGACGACGCGCTTTTACACCAGGCGGCAAGACGTTTCGATAACGCCGCGGGCAAGGTCGGCTGGCTGCGCGTTGCGGGAGCGTCGATTGCGCACCGGTCCGATCAACGATCACTTCGGAGGCAGCTGCCCGATGAATGGAGCCACGCCCAGCCGGCGCGCCGTGCGCTCGCGCATTCTGCGCACGCTCGGCGAGGCGCTGTGGCGGCATCGCAGCGCCACCGCAGCGGCGGCGTCGCTGATGATCCTGGCGCGCCTCGGCGCCGTTTCGGTGCCGATCGCACTCAAGCATCTGATCGACGATCTCGGCCACCTTCACTCGCTGGCCGCGCTGCCGGCGCTGCTCGCCATCGTCTATGCGCTGCTGCGCTTCCTGTCGGACGCGCTCGGCGAGGCACGCGATGTGGCGTTCAGCATCGTCGTGCAGCGCGCGGTGGCCACGCTGCGCGAACGCACGTTCGCTCAGCTGCACCGGCTGGGCGCGCGCTTTCATGCGCAGCGCGAAACGGGTGCGATCGTGCGCGACGTCCAAAAGGGCGCGGACGGTCTGGGCTTCCTGCTCGGCACCGCGCTCTTTTCGGTGCTGCCCACGGTGTTCGAAATCGCCGTGGTCGTGGCGATCGTCGCGTCGCACTACGACAGCGCCTTTGTGCTCGCCATCGCCGGGACCTTTGCGTGCTATGGGACCTGGACCGCGATTTACACGCGCCGCCGGCTCGCGTTCCAGCGCGCGGTGAACACGCTGGAGGCGCAGGCGGACGGTCGGCTCGTCGACAGCCTGCTCAATCACGACACGGTCAAGTACTTTTCGACGGAGCAGCACGAAGTCACGCGGCTGCGCAGCGTGCTCGACGACTGGGTCCTCGCGCGCACGGCGAACCAGCGCGCGCTGACCGTGCTGCACGTGGGCCAGAGCGGAGTGGTGGCGGCAGGTATTGCGGCGGTGATGGTGATCGCCGTGCAGAACGTGCTGACTCGCGCGATGACGGTGGGCGACCTCATCCTCATCAACGCGTACATCATTCAGGTGTGCGCACCGCTCAATACACTCGGCTTCGTGTTTCGCGAGGCCAACGATGCGTTCGTCGACGTCGAGCGGCTCTTCGCCATCCTCTGCGTGCGCGGCACGCCGGGCGAGGATGAAGACCCGCCCGGAGCACGCGCGCTAGTCGTGCGCGAAGGCGAGGTGGCGTTCCGGCATGTCGATTTTGGCTATGACGCCGGGCGGCCTATCCTGCACGATGTGGGGTTCCTGGCCGAGCCAGGGCGCACCGTCGCCGTGGTGGGCGGTAGCGGCTCGGGCAAATCCACGCTGATCCGGCTGCTGTTCCGCTTCTACCAGCCGCAGCGCGGGACCATCGCCATCGACGGCCACGATATTGCGCACGCCACGCAGTCCAGCCTGCGCGAAGCGATCGGCATCGTGCCGCAGGACACGGTGCTGTTCAACGAGACTATTGCATACAACATCGCCTACGGCCAACCCGACGCCACCCGGGCCGATGTGGTGCGCGCCGCGCGCGCGGCCCAGCTCGACGAGTTGATCGAGCGTCTGCCCGACCACTACGAAACGCGTGTGGGCGAGCGCGGCGTGCGCCTGTCGGGCGGTGAGCGGCAGCGCATCGCAATCGCACGTGCGCTTCTCAAGAACCCGCGCATCATGGTGTTCGACGAAGCGACCTCTGCGCTCGACACGCGCTCGGAGCGCGCGATCCAGAACGAGCTTCGGCGCCTCGCGCACGGGCGCACGACGATCGTGATCGCGCACCGTCTCTCTACGATTGTCGATGCAGACTGGATACTCGTGATGGAGCACGGTCGAATCGTCGAGCAGGGGCGGCACGAGGCGCTGCTCGCCCGCGAGGGCGTGTACGCGAAAATGTGGGCGATGCAATGGCAGCAGGACGATCTCGAGCACGCTGAGCGGCGGCTCGTGACGACGCCGGTGAACGTGGCGAAGTTGCTTGCACGCGTGGCCGTGCGCGTTCGTGAATCGCTGGGCGAAGCGGCCGCGCGGCTCGTCACGCAACCCGACGATGGGCTCTATGCCACTGTCGCGAACGGCGACGCGTTACTGGAGGCCCTCACGCTGCTCGTCGTGAACGAAGTGCAGAACGCCGCGTCGATCGCGGCTTCGGTTACGTCGGCGGGGGCCACGCGAGAAAAGCGCGGGGTGGAGCTGGGCGCGCGGCGCAGCGCCAACACGGTTTTGCTCGGCGTGGCGGGCGGCGCGCGGCCCGCACCGCTCGACGACAGCGCGCTCGCGCGTATCGAAGCGCTGCTGCGCAAGGCAGGCGTGAGTCTCACGCTCGATCCGCAGGACCGCCGCGTGCGCTACGCCGTGGTGCTGCCGCTCCATGCGCTGCTGCCCGAGCACACCCCGGCGCGCGGCGGCGAACTCGCGGGTCTGCGCGTCGCCGTGCTCGACGACGAAGAGGAAACGCGCGATGCTCTGGAAGCCGCGCTCACATTGCATGGGGCGATCGTAGAGCAGGAAAGCAGCGGTGCGCGATGGCTCGCTGGGTTGCGCGTGACGTCGCGCGCCAGGTGGGCCGATGTGCTGCTGTGCGACTTGCAGCTCGACGGCGAAGACGGAGCGCAAATCGTCGCGGCGCTACGTGACATGGAAGCGCGCGGCGACTATGCGGGCAAAACGCTTCCAGCTATCGCCATGACGGGGCAGGCTGCGCGCGCTGATGATTCCAGCGGCGGCGAACGCCGGCTGTTCGCCGCGCGGCTCACCAAGCCCGTTGCGTTACCGGCGCTGGTTGACGCAATCGTCGCGGCAACCAGCGCCGGTAAGGAAAGCACAGGCGCCAGCCGCTGATTCTCATCGCACGCGCCGTTGCAGATCGGCAGCGCCCCAACGTCATGGTCGCGCATGAGTTCGGCGGCGCGCCGGATGGTCGTGTCAGGAGCGATATGTACGACCTCGCGTGACATCGCTTCGCGAACCTGAATTATTGTCGTCTCCTTTGCATGGATGTGTTGTCACTATGCCGTGCGGTGGCAAGTGGAACGTTGCTGCGAGTGCATGTGGCATCCGCATCTGGATCGCTTTCGGTCCGCCGTCTAGATGAGCGGCGTGCCGCCCGTCACGGCAACCGTGGCGCCGGAGATGTAGCTGCCCTCGTGCGACGCGAGCAGTACATAAGCACCGGCTAGCTCCGCAGGTTGCCCTGGCCGCCCCATTGGCGTCGCCTTGCCGAAGGCGCGCACGTATTCGGCCGGCATGGTCGACGGAATGAGCGGTGTCCAGATCGGCCCCGGCGCGACGCAGTTCACGCGTATGCCACGCCCGGCCACGAGTTGGGCGAGGCCGCCGGTGAAGTTCTGGATCGCGCCCTTCGTGGCGGCATAGGCGAGCAGGGTGGGCTTGGGCTTGTCCGCGTTGATCGACGCGGTGTTGACGATGGCCGCGCCTGGCTGCATGAGAGCGACGGCCTCGCGTGAAATACGGAACATGGCGCCGATATTCGTATCGAAGGTGCGGTCCCATTCCTCGTCGCTGATCGATTCGATCGACTCGTGCGTCATCTGATACGCCGCGTTGTTCACGAGTATGTCGAGCTTGCCCAGTTCGCGCACGGTCTGGCTCACGATCTCGCGGCACCACGCGCGGTCGCGGATGTCACCGGGCAGAAGGAGCACGCGGCGTCCGGCGTCTTCCACCCAGCGCGCGGTTTCCTTCGCGTCGTCGCGCTCGTCGAAGTACGCGATGGCGACGTCGGCGCCTTCGCGCGCGAACGCAATGCATACCGCGCGGCCAATGCCGCTGTCGCCGCCCGTGACGAGGGCGACCTTGCCGGCAAGCCGCCCCGATCCGCGATAACTCTTTTCGCCGTGATCGGGCTGCGGGTCCATGGGCGCGGTGCGCCCAGGCGTGCGGTCCTGCTGCTGTTCGGGCATGGGTGGGGCGGGGCGATGTTCGTTCATGGTCCTTACCTCTTCGAATGACGTTGCGTGTTTTCTGTGTACCGCACGAAGCGCGCGCGGTTGGCCTGGCGCACGCGGTGTCTCGCCTCATCGCGAATGCGTGCACGCCCGTTGCCAGCGCATTGACCGTTCCCGTGAGCCGGCGGCAAGGGATGTCACGCCGCCGCGCTGCACTGCGCGCTCGCGCCGGTCAAACAGCGGCGAGCGCGAGCCGCGAATTGACCTTGAGAGCGGAAGCGTCGTCGCGGTATGGCGGCCGCGGTTCGAACCTGCGAATCACGCTGGGCTGGAAGATGAGGCAATACGTGCTGCCGCCATACTGGAAGAATCCTAGCTCTTCGCCCTTGTCCACGTGCTGGCCCGGCAGCGCGACGATGCGGCACGAAGAAACCTCGGCCATGCCGACGAATACGCAGGCCACGAGCCCAAGCGCCGCTTCGTCGGCTTCGATCAGCATGACCGCACGCGCCGCGACGGCCGTTGTGTAGCCTTGGGAATCGTTCAGGCCGCGCGCGTCGGTGCCCTCGGCCTCGATTTCCGAGTAATAGGTGCCGTCCACGTTGTATGCCTCGCGTACCGTCCCTGCGATGGGCGCGTGCCAGCGGTGGTAGTTGAACGCGCTCAGATAACCCTGATACACGCTGCCGCCCACGAAGCGTTCAGCCACGCTTCGCTCGGTGCCGGCCAGAATTTCGCGCAGCGAATACGGCTGCGCCTTGATCCAGAAGCGGTCGTGAAGTTGGCAACGCTCGCTCACGTCGTAGGGCGACGCTTCGCAGGCGCTGACGATCACGGCCGCATTCGACGGTTCGTCGACGGGGCGCGTGCCTTCGCGCAGGCGCCGCGTGAAGAAGTCGTTCCAGGATGCGAAGCCCCAATAAGGCTGCGAGCGTTCGCACAGGTAATCGTCCAGATGCATCGTCTCCTGTGCTTGCTCGCTGAACCAGCCGTGCGGCGCCTGCGTGGTGAGATGGGTGCGCGAATGCGGACCGCTCAGGAAACCGCACCAGTACGAGAGCACGTTGCGCAATTGCGCATTGAAGGCCGGGTCGCGGAACACGGCATAGCCCGACGGCATGCACATGGGCCAGTCGAGCATGAGATTGAGCGGCGTGGCGATCGGCACGGAGGCATTGAAGGGCGGCGCGTAGGTCGTGAGGTAATCGACGATCGTCATCAACTCGTCGATATTGCCGTATCCGAGTTCGAAGCCCGCGCGCGACGCTTCGTCGATCGCACGAGAGAGATTCATACGCAGCACCGTGTCCCCTTGCACGAGGTCGGCGAGTTCGCGCACGACATTCGCCAATGGCGTGCTGCGCGCACGCTCGAGCGCGGCGGCGGCGATCTGGCGGCGAAAGTCCGCCGCGACCTGTTCCTTTTGCGGCATCCAGTTGCCGAGGCGGCTTCGGGCCTTCACATTGGGCCGGGTGGTGGCGTCCATGCCTCGCCCTCGTGTTCAGGAAATACGTTGAGAAGCAAGGCGGATGCCTTGGGGAAGCTGGGCACGACGGCTGGGACGCCGCTGCCGGCCGCCGCCACTGGTATGGAGCGGCTACCAGGCACAGCCAGTGCGCAGACAAGACGGCAGTCAACGCGCAGAGACTCGTGAAACAATCCACGCTCGCCCCGCGGTTTCGGGAGGACCAGAATGGGACCGCATCGCATTCTTCTTATCCGGCACGCGGAGAAGCCGTCCGCCGTGTTTGGAAGCGGCGTGGATGCCGACGGCCACACCGACGAAGCGAGCCTTGCAGTGCGAGGCTGGCAGCGCGCGGGAGCGCTTGCGCAGCGCTTCTCGGCGCCCGAAGATGAACACGAAGGGCGGCTGCGGCCTTCTACGGTGTACGCGGCGGGCGCGGGCAAGGGCAACGGGAGCAAGCGTTCGATGCAGACTGTCGCGCCGCTTGTGGCCGTGTTGCGCGCGTGCGCTCAAGTCAGGTACGAGACGACCTACGGCAAAGACGACGGCGCTGCGCTGATGGCGGACGTACTTATGCAGACCGGCGTGGTCTTGATTGCCTGGGAACACAAAGTACTACCGTCGCTCGTAGCGCATTTGCCGGGTGCACCCAACGTGCCTTGCGCATGGCCCGACGATCGGTTCGACGTGATCTGGGTGTTCGACCGGACTGCGCCCGGATGGTCGTTTGTACAGCAGCCGCAACTGCTGCTCGCGGGCGACAGTGCGTCGACCATTGTCTAAGCGGTCTATCGTGTAGACCGACGTGGCGTTTCGCTGGCAATGCGGCAGGAGTGAAAAAAAAAGAAGTACGACCGACACGACCGCAGCGCTGCAGCTGTGCCGGTTTGACCAGCAGACCCTGGCGGGTTAGTTCTTCACGTAGTCGAGAAGGGTTTGCTTTCCACCGACGTACTTGTAGAGAGAAATCGTCCCGTGGACCAGGTCGCCCTTCGAGTCGAACTGTGTCTGGCCGAGAACGCCCTCATAGTTCGTCGCTGGCATTGCGGCAAGAATCTTGTCTGGGGCCGTCGAGCCCGCACGCTCCATCGCTTCGGCAATGACGTACACAGCGTCATAAGCGAAGGGCGAGTTCAGGACAGGATGTGTACCGAAGCGTTTTTGGTAGCGCTGCACGAAGGCCGGACCCTTCGGCATCTTCTCGAGCGGCGAGCCGGCGATGGAGCAGATCACGTCATCGGCCGCGTCGCCAGCGAGTTTTGAAAGGTCGTCGGCGCACAGGCCGTCGCCTGCGAGAATCTTCTGCGTCATGCCGAGCTGCCTGGCCTGCTTCGCAAACGGGCCACCCGTTGCATCGAGGCCCCCATACATGATTACGTCCGGATGCGCGCCCTTGATTTTTGTCAGGATAGCGCGGAAGTCGGTAGCCTTGTCGTTGGTCGCGTCGTGCGAAACCACCGAGAGACCGTCTGCCTTCGCACGTTTCTCGAATTCATTCGCCAGACCTTGCCCGTATGCGGTGGCATCGTCGACGATAGCGACGGTCCTGACTTTTAACGTCCGCGTCGCGTAATCGGCGAGGGCCGGCCCTTGCTGGGCATCGGTTGCCACCACGCGGTATGCGGTCTTGAAGCCCTGGAGCGTGTACGCCGGATTCGTAGCCGACGGCGAGACCTGCACGATACCGGCGTCACTGTAGATCCTGGAGGCCGGAATCGTCGTGCCTGAATTCATGTGCCCGACTATTGCCACTACTTTGTCGTCGACAAGCTTTTGTGCGACCTGCGTGGCCTGGCGCGGGTCGCCAGCATCGTCTTGGGTGTCGAGAACCAGCGTGACTTTCTTTCCGCCGACGACAAGCCCCGTTTCGTTGATTTCCTCGACCGCGAGCCTGGCGCCGTTCTCAGTGTCCTTGCCCAGATAGGAAGCCGGACCGGTCAGAGGCGCAACTTCACCGACCTTCACGGTTTCGTCGGCATGCGCAAACCCGGCAGAAACGGCGGCCAGCGCCCCCAGAATGCCAAAGGTCGTCACACGGCGACCCAATATTTTGCTCTTGGTCATTGCATTACCTCATCGATAGTTATCTGCATCGAGGGCGATCCGCTGGATTGTCCCCGTCGCCTCCGTCCTTGTACCGCGCGGCATGTGGTCTGCGCTGGCGAGACAAATTTATGCGGACACAAACCAGCGGCATTGCACCGATTTGCCAGAAAACAGAAGAAATGCGACAGCGGCGATGTGGGTCGTGCAGTCCTATAATGGCGTCACACCGATTATTCGCGCCGCCCATGCTTTCTTCCGACGATCCCCCGGCCAAAGCCCCGCAGGCCCACGAACTGGTGGAGCGGCTTGACTCGCTCTCTACGACACCCGAGACGCCTCAGGGACGCTCCGGCGCGGAGCTTAATGTCGGAATCCTGCTATGGCCGCGCTTTCCGCTCTTGTCGCTTGGCGGCCTCTGTGACGCGTTGCGTCACGCAGCCGATCGCAGCGATCAGAGTCGTCAGTTGCGCTGCCTTTGGACCACGATCGGCGTTCATGACACCACCGTTGAATCGAGCTGCGGTATCTCCGTACCGGTGCAGGCGGCCTTCCCGGAAGTCGGGCAGTTCGACTACATCGTCGTCATCGGTGGCCTGCTGCCGCATCTCGAGAAGGTGGACAGGCGCTACTGGGACTATCTGAGCGGGGCTGCGCAAGCGGGCGTTCCGCTGGCGGGTATCTGCACTGGTAGCTTTGTCCTCGCCCATGCCGGGCTCATGCAGGATCATGTCGCGTGCGTGCACAGCTTCCACTTCGACGACTATCGCAACATGTTCCCCGGGTTACGCGTCGTCACCCATGCCGACTATCTCATTGACGGCGATCGCATCACTTGTGCGGGCGGCATCTCGGTCATCGAGCTCGCCGCGCGGCTCGTCAATCTGCATTGCGGACCTGACCGGGCATCAAAGGTCATTCACCAGATGACCGTCAGCCGGCAGGCCGGCGCATCGTTCATTGAGCGCCGCCGCGCACTGGGCTACCTGTCGGTGGACGATGCAAACGTACGCCATGCCGCGCTGCTCATGGAGGAAAACCTCGAAGCGCCGCTCAACATCGCGGTGATCGCGAAGATGATTGGCACGAGCGTGCGTCAGCTCGAGCGTGCGTTCATGGCCGAGATGAAGGTGTCGCCGAATGAGTTCTATCGCCGTATGCGACTACGCTACGCGCGCTGGATGCTGCTGAACACCGGGCGCAAGGTCACGGACATTGCATACGAGTGCGGTTTCGCTGATTCCGCACATTTCATCAGGGTGTTCCGCGAGACCTACGGCGTGACACCGGGCAAACTGCGCGGCTCGCGCACAGCCCCAACTGAGGACTGAAGCTGTACGACCGGGGGCGACGCCATCACTGAGCGCCTGCGTTGCGGCGATTCGTTGTCGCGATTCTTCTATTTTTTTACTCATCGGTGCAATCCCGCCGGAGTCGCCTGGCTCAACATCCTGTCTCGTGCGAGTGCGCCATGAAACAGGGAAACAAGCGACATGCAGATTGCCGTATTGGGTGCGGGCGTCATCGGTCTGGCGAGCGCCTATTATTTGAACCGGGCCGGACATCAGGTCATCGTCATCGACCGGCATGGTGAGGTGGCCACCGAAACCAGCTTCGGCAACGGCGGCCAGCTATCGTATAGCTACGTCGCGCCGCTCGCCGGGCCGGGCGTATTGTCGAAGCTGCCCGCGTGGCTCACTCGGCGGGACTCGCCGGTGCGCTTTCGACCGGCCGTAAGCGCGGAGCAGTGGCTCTGGTGCCTGAAATTCGTGTTCGCTTGCACGCAACGGCGTAGCAATCTCACCACGAGCGACTTGCTCTCGCTCTCGTTCGCGAGCCGTGCGCTCATGTACCAGCTCCTGCGCGACGAACCCACGCTCGACTTCGACTTTCAGCACTCTGGAAAGCTCGTCCTGCACCGCGACGCCGCTGCGATGCAAGGCGCCATCAATCTGCTCGATTTTCAGCGCTCACTCGGCTGCGAGCAGGAGGCACTGTCTGCCGACGAATGCGTCGCGCTAGAACCCGCGCTGGCTAGTGTGCGCGAACGGATCGTCGGCGGCATCTATACGCGCAGCGAAGATACAGCCGACTGCCATCGCTTCAGCAAAGGTCTCGAAGCCATTCTGAGGGCGCGCGGCGTGCGGTTTGCGATGAATACGCGCATCGACGCACTGGAGGTCGCCAAAGGCGGACACATCGTGGCGCGCAGCGGTGGCGGGGCACTCGAAGCGGACCATGTCGTCGTGGCTGCCGGGGCCAGCGCAGCGCATCTGCTTCAGCCTTTGGGCCTTCACGTTCCTGTTTATCCGCTCAAGGGCTACAGCTTGACCTACCCGCTGGGACCGCAGTCAATCGCACCGACGTTGAGTGTCACCGATTTCACACGCAAAGTGGTCTATGCACGTCTTGGTGACCGGTTGCGCGTGGCGGGCATGGCCGACCTCGACGGCTACTCCCTGAAGCCAGATTCATCGCGCATTGCCGCGCTGCGTGTGGAGGCCGCTGCGTTGTTCCCTCAGGTTGCAGCCAACCGGGCCGACGCCACTGAGTGGACTGGGCTGCGTCCCGCCACGCCACGCGGCACGCCGATTATCGGGCCCACGCGCTATCCAAATCTCTGGCTCAACATTGGGCATGGTGCCCTCGGCTTCACGTTGGCCTGCGGGTCGGCCGCGTTGCTCACGGGCTGGATCGACGGAAAACCCGACTCGTCGCTGGCCAGCCTTTTCTCGCTCGCTCAATGACCCGTGCAACGTTTGACGCACGGCTGGCCATCATAAAAAATCCTTGAATCGATACCGAATGAACGACAAGCCCAATATTGTGGTCATCGGCACGGGCGGTACGATTGCCGGCCGTGGCGCAAACGCCGTCGACACTTCAGCCTACACGTGCTCAGTGCTGGGGATAGACGAAATCCTGTCAGCCATTCCGGAAGCGTCGTCGCTCGCGAACCTGAGCGCGGAACAACTTCTGCAGACGGGCTCGGAGAACTTCAACGAACAGCACCTGCTCATGATTGGCAAGCGGGTATCCGAGGTGCTCAAGGACGACACGGTAAATGGCGTCATTCTCACGCACGGCACCGACACGATCGAGGAAACCGCGTACTTTCTTCATCTGACGTTGAAGAGCGTGAAACCCGTCGTCGTAGTCGGCTCCATGCGGCCACCATCGGCGATGAGTTCCGATGCGTCTCTGAATCTCTACGACGCGATTGCGGTAGCGATTCATCCGTCTTCGCATGGAAAAGGAACGCTTGTCGTCGCAAACGAGGAAATCCACACCGCTCGAGACGTTATGAAGACAAACAGCTTCAAGCTCGAGGCGTTCCGCTCGCCCTATGGTGCACTCGGTTACGTGACCCAAGGCGAGCCTCGCTACTACCGTACGCCATCGCGGGATCACACGGTATGCACCCCGTGGTCAATCGACGACATCGAGGCGCTGCCGAAGGTCGACGTCGTCTATGCCTATGGTGCGCTTGAGAGCGAACGGGTCTGCGCCATTGCGGGTGAAGCGAGCGGGCTTGTCTTCGCTGGTACCGGCAACGGCAACATCGCAGAACATATGGTCGAGCCACTGCGGCAGGCGACGCGTCGGGGGCTGCACGTGGTGAGGGCTTCACGAACAGGCAGCGGCGTGGTCATCCGCAACGGCGCGCAGCCTGACGACGACTATGACTGGATCGTCGTCGACGATCAGCCACCTCAAAAAGCCCGCATTCTTTTGATGCTGGCGATGCTGGGCAACCCGCACGAGCGCCGCGCATTGCAGGCAGCGTTTTATCGCTTTTGAACTCTTCCAGGACACGCAATGTACATATTCACAGGCGAAAAGGTCCATCGACTCATCACGATGAGCCACGCCATCGAAGTGCTGCGCTCCGCGACATTTCTTATATGGTCGCCTCCCATTTGCAAGGTGATTGTGTGTGGCGAGGAGGGTGGTTGCGGACTTATACATGGCCTCGTCCCGTTTGCCAAATGATCTGGTCTACAGCGAGCAGGTGCTGGATTGCATATATACATTCGGCCTGTTGATGGCACGGTTGTGCGTGGCCCCAATGGATTTCGCCCGACGACTCCTTCATATATCCGCGGCTTCGAAAGCCCTAAGTCCGCGCAGGTTCTGTCGTCGACGGTCCAAGCTCGCCGAAACATGCACGCCGTGCGCGCGGCTGGTAGACCTTCGGTGGACGCTGTTTGCGCGGCACCCACAGGCCGGCCTGGGTCATCAGTTGGCGCACCGTTTCCTTGCACAACCGGATGCCGTGGCATTCGTCCAGCTTCTCGCAGGCCAGCGTCGGCCCGAAATCGGCGTAGCGCTCGCGGATGATCGTCAGGGCGCGCAACGCCAGGCCTTCGTCGAGCTTGCGCTTACCTGGCTGACCGCGCCGGCCCGAGGCCACGCCAGACGGCCCGTGCTCCCGGTACCGGATCACCAGCCGTTCGACCTGACGTACTGTCAGACCCAGCCGTTCGGCGGCACGGCCGGGTTTGAGGCCCGTCTCAACGACGGCCTGTATAACCTTCAGTCTGTCCAGTTCGCGCATGCTCAAACTCACCAGCGTCGTGTCCGGCTTCATGGCAGGCCCCGCAGCGGTTGCAGCAGTCTGCCAGCTTGCCAGCGCCCAAAAACACGACATCTGTAAATAGCCAGAACACGACATTAGCGCAGTAATCGGCGCGCCCGCCGCAGATCGCACCGAAGAAACACGTTGTGACGTCGCCTGTGGCAAGCTACTCCGCGGCGCAGGCG